>NZ_JBFPFO010000008.1:0-184968 GCF_047977865.1 Curtobacterium sp. LFS079 | reverse complement strand
CCCGCCCACACCCCCCGGCCCGGGGGCCGCTGCCATTGAACACACACACCCGACCCCCCCGGCCCCCCCCGGGTCCCCTCCCCCGCGGGGGGGCCCCCCCCCGTCGCTGTTATGCCGGGTGTCAGTGGGCGTGGTCGCCGCGGCTGTACTCGAAGACCCAGCCGACCAGGGCTACGAGGGCCAGGCCGGCGGCAACGAAGGTGATCCAGAAACCTACCGCGATGCCCAGGAAGCCACCGGCGCAGGCGAGGCCGAGGACCAGCGGCCACCAGCTCCACGGGCTGAAGTGGCCCTGCTCGCCGGCACCCTCGTGGATCTCAGCGTCGGGGCGGTCCTCAGGACGCAGGCCGACGCGCCTGCCGGTGAAGCCGAGGTATGCACCGATCATGCCGGCGAGGCCGCCGACCAGGAGGATGCCCAGAATGCCGACCCACTCGGACCAGTGCGTCAGGAAGCCGTACGCAAGCGATACCGGGACGAAGAAGAAGACTCCGGCCCCGAAGAGCCACGATTCGATTTTCACTTTCGGACGTCCTTCTGATCAGCGTTGCCGAGCACCCCTGCTGCGGGCTCCGGGGCCTGGACAGTGTGCGCCTGGGACAACTCAGGGTGGTGCAGGTCAAGCGCCGGGCGCTCCGAGCGGATGCGCGGGAGGGAGGTGAAGTTGTGGCGCGGCGGCGGGCAGGAGGTTGCCCACTCCAGCGAAGCGCCGAAGCCCCAGGGATCGTCCACTTCGACCTTCTTGTTGCTGCGCCAGGTGATGTAGACATTCCAGAAGAACGGCAGCAGGGAGGCGCCCAGGACGAACGAGGAGATCGTGGAGAACTGGTTCATCCAGGTGAAGTTGTCCTCCACCAGGTAGTCGGCGTAGCGGCGGGGCATGCCCTCGACGCCGAGCCAGTGCTGGATCAGGAAGGTGCCGTGGAAGCCGAGGAAGAGGAGCCAGAAGTGGATCTTGCCGAGGCGCTCGTTGAGCATCTTGCCGGTCCACTTCGGCCACCAGAAGTAGAAGCCCGCGAACATCGCGAACACCACGGTGCCGAACACCACGTAGTGGAAGTGCGCGACCACGAAGTAGGAGTCGGACACGTGGAAGTCCAGCGGCGGGGAGGACAGGATGATGCCGGTCAGGCCACCGAAGAGGAAGGTCACCAAGAAGCCGATGCTCCAGAGCATGGGGGTTTCGAAGGTGATGGAGCCCTGCCAGAGGGTACCGATCCAGTTGAAGAACTTCACGCCGGTGGGGACTGCGATCAGCATGGTCATGAAGGCGAAGAACGGCAGCAGGACCGAGCCGGTGACATACATGTGGTGTGCCCAGACGGTCACGGACAGGGCCGCGATCGCGATGGTCGCGTAGACCAGGCCCTTGTAGCCGAAGATCGGCTTGCGGCTGAAGACCGGGAAGATCTCCGAGACGATGCCGAAGAACGGCAGGGCGATGATGTACACCTCAGGGTGGCCGAAGAACCAGAACAGGTGCTGCCAGAGAACGGCGCCGCCGTTTTCGGGATCGAAGATGTGCGCACCGAAGCGGCGGTCAGCACCCAGGGCGAACAGCGCTGCTGCCAGCGGCGGGAACGCCATCAGGACCAGGATTGCCGTGACGAGGGTGTTCCACGTGAAGATCGGCATACGCCACATGGTCATGCCCGGGGCACGCATGCAGATGATCGTGGTAATGAAGTTGACCGCGCCGAGGATGGTGCCGAAGCCCGACAGCGCAAGGCCAAAGACCCAAAGGTCACCGCCGACGCCGGGGGTGAACGTAGTGTTCGAGAGCGGGGCGTAGGCGAACCAGCCGAAGGAGGCAGCACCCTGCGGGGTGATGAAACCGGAGACGGCGATGGTGGAACCGAAGAGGAAGAACCAGAAGGCCAGGGCATTCAGTCGCGGGAAGGCGACGTCAGGTGCGCCGATCTGGAGCGGCATGATGACGTTCGCGAAGCCTGCGAAGAGCGGCGTAGCGAACATCAGGAGCATCACCGTGCCGTGCATGGTGAAAAGCTGGTTGTACTGTTCCTTCGTCTGCAGGATCTGCATGCCCGGTTCGAAAAGCTCGGCGCGGATGAGCAGAGCCATGACGCCGCCGAGGCAGAAGAACACGAAGGAGGCGATCAGGTACATGTACCCGATGGTCTTGTGGTCGGTGGAGGTGATCCAGTTGACGACGATGCGTCCCTTGGATTTCGGCACGACCGGAGCGTCAAGGACCCCGGCGGATTGAGTGTAAGTAGCCACGTCGCTTCCCTTAATTCTTCTCGTTCAGGTTCGGGTTGCGGTCGTACTTCGAATCGAGGAGACCCGTGTTGCCGCTCTGGCGAAGCTGGTCCATGTGTGCCTGGAACTCAGCTTCGGAAACGACCTTCACGCGGAACAGCATCTCGGAGTGGTATTCACCGCAGAGTTCGGCGCACTTGCCGTCGTAGGTGCCCTCCTTGGTGGGGGTCAACCTGATGTAGTTGGTCTTGCCCGGGATCATGTCGCGCTTCTGCAGGAAGGCGGGGACCCAGAAAGAGTGGATGACATCGCGGGAGTTCAGCTGCAGATCGACCGACTTGCCGACCGGCAGGTACAGGGTGGGCAGCTTGTCCTTGTCGATGGTGTTGCCCGTCAGGTGCGCCTGGAGGCCGGCTTCGTGCAGGTCTTCGCTGACCACGGAGCCCTTCTTGTAGTTGAAGTCCCAGGCCCACTGCTTGCCACGGACGTCAACGACGACGTCGGCCGGCTTGGAGCGGTCATCGATGGCCTGCTGGTCACGGTCGGTGAAGTAGAAGAACACCAGGACCATGAAAAGCGGGATCGCCAGATAGAAGACCTCCAGCGGGAGGTTGTAGCTGAGCTGGCGCGGGAATCCGACGGTCCCCTTGCGGCGGCGGTAGGCGATGATGCACCAGACCAGAAGGCCCCAGGTGATGATGCCGACCGCGAGGGCCGCGATCCATGAGTTGACCCAGAGGTCCATGATGCGGTCGGTGTGGTTGGTGGTGCCCCGCTCAGTAGGGAGCCAACCCTTCTCAACCTCTGACGAACATCCGGTCAAAACCAACGCGCCGGCTAGTGCCAAGCCAGTGATCGTAGTGATCTTTGTGCGTCGGCTGCCGGTTCGGTTCTGCGAACTCACAGACGGCCCTTCCTCTTGTTGCTGCAGCCCGGCAGGCCAAAGGCACGCCGGGCACACGAAGTTTTACTACCCGATGTAGAGCTTACCGCTATGCACGGGTTTTCGCTGACACGCCGCGGCAGTGCGTCGGAACAACCATGAAGGTGTCCGGCGCACTGCCGCGCGGCCGGCGGTTTTCCTGCTTAGTGGAACGAATCTCCGCAGGCGCAGGAGCCACCCGCGTTGGGGTTGTCGATCGTGAAGCCCTGCTTCGAAATGGTGTCTTCGAAGTCGATGCTTGCGCCGTCCAGGTAGGGCACGCTCATCTTGTCAACGACGACCTCGACGCCCTCGTAATCGCGGACGGCGTCGCCGTCGAGCAGGCGCTCGTCGAAGTAAAGCTGGTAGATCAGGCCCGAGCAGCCGCCCGGCTGAACAGCCACACGCAAGCGCAGGTCGGTGCGGCCTTCCTGCTCAAGGAGGCTCCGGACCTTGCCGGCGGCGACATCGGTGAGATTCACGCCGTGCACAGGCAGTTCCGCGCTGGTGGCGGTGGTGTTTTCGTTTGTTGCGGTGCTCATTGGCCTACCTAACTATGACGCTTGCGGCATGCATCGCCTCCGCGGTGCATGCCCTTACCCACTTGCATTCGGGTTACAGCTCAATGCTACGTCGCACGGACGCATAGCTATAACTGCAACCGTAACCAGCGGGCGGCTTCACTTGTTCCCGGAGCTAAGCCAGTCCGGAAGCATCCAGCCGCGCAAGCATCAGTGCCTCGGCCAGGACTGCGCGCCGGAAATCCTCGATGTGCAGCGACTCGTTGGCGCTGTGCGCACGCGAATCCGGATCCTCCACGCCCGTGACAAGGATCTGGACCTCGGGGTACACCTCGGTCAGGTCCGCGATGAAGGGAATGGATCCGCCGATGCCCATCTCCACGGCGGGGACACCCCAGGCCTCCCCCAGCGCCCACATGGCAATCCGGGCGGACGGGGAGGCAGTGTCCGTGGCAAACGCGTTGCCGCGCTCACCGGGGGTGAACGTCACCCGGGCGCCGAATGGAGCATTGTCCACGAGGTGTTTCTCGATGGCCGCCATGGCGGCCTCCGGGTCCTGCCCAGGCGCCAGGCGCAGGCTGAATTTCGCCCGCGCCGCAGGAAGCAGCGTGTTGGACGCGACGTCGACGGCGGGCGCGTCGATGCCGATGATCGACAGGGCCGGCTTGGTCCAGAGCCGGGAAGCGATGCTCCCGCTCCCCGCCAGCCGGACGCCGTCGAGCACGGAGGCATCGGCACGGAACTGGGCCTCGTCAAGGTCCACCGCAACCTCGTCCTTGGCGAGCAGCCCGGGCACGGCCACATTTCCGGCGTCGTCGTGCAGGGTGGCGATCAACCGGGCAAGGACGGTCGGCGCGTCCAGCACCGGTCCCCCGAACATGCCCGAGTGCACTGCGTGCTCCAGCACGCGGACTTCGAAGGTGCCGTCCACAAGGCCGCGCAGGCTGGTGGTGAGGGCCGGCACGCCCACCTTCCAGTTGCTGGAGTCCGCCACAACGATCACATCGGCCCGGAGGAGTTCCCGGTGGGTCTCCAGGAAGGTGCGGAAGGTCGGTGATCCCGCCTCCTCCTCGCCCTCGAAGAAGAGCGTGACTCCCAAGCCGAACCGGTCTCCCAGGACCTCGCTGACCGCCGAGAATGCGGCTAGGTGGGCCATGATGCCCGCTTTGTCGTCCGCTGCGCCGCGGCCGTACAGTCGGCCGTCACGTTCCTCGGCAATGAAGGGTTCCGAGTCCCACAGGGCCCGCTCCCCCGGCGGCTGGACGTCGTGGTGCGCGTAGAGCAGGATGGTCGCCTTGCCGGGGGCGGCCGGGCGGCGGGCGACGACGGCGGGTCCGCCTGCGCTGCCGTCCTCCTTGTTGCACCGCAGGACCTGCACGTCGCTGAAACCTGTTTCACGGACCAGGCCGGCGACGGCCTCCGCGCTGCGGTCAAGTTCCGCGGGGTCGAAACTGCTCCAGGCGATCCCGGGAACGGCGACGAGCGTTTTGAGCCGCGCCAAGGTCAGGTCGAAGGACGCGTCGACGGCGGCCTTCAGGGCCGCCGTATCAACTGCGCCGGGGGTCCCGGTCTGGTTTTGCGGGGTCTCCGCGTGGGTGGAAGTCATGGCGAAAACACTACCGCCGAGTACGAGCCGCCGGAACCAGCACTTTCCCCGGGTTGCATGGCGCGCATTGTCGCCCGGGTCACTCCGCGACGGGTATTCTGTATTGGTGTTTGGACGTAAAAAGGAAGAGCCCAGCGCTCAGGACTCAATAGACCAGCTTGCCGCCGACGCCGCGGCAAAGGGCCCGGGCAAGGGTGCGCCCACACCCAAGCGCAAGGACCAGGAAGCGGCGCGCAAGCGGCCCTTGGTTCCCAGCGACCGGAAGGCCTCCAAGGAAGCCGAAAGGGTTGCCATCCAGGACGAGCGCCAGAAGATGCGCCGGGCACTGGACACCGGCGACGAGAAATACCTGCCGCTGCGTGACAAGGGCCCGCAGAAGCGGTTTACCCGCGACTTCGTGGATGCCCGGTTCAACCTGGGCGAATACCTCATGTTCGGTGCCCTCGCCTTCGTGGTGGTTTCCTTTGTGATCCCGCAGTCCAGCGACGCCCTGACCTATGTCCTGATCGGCTTCTGGGTGATGTTCCTCGCGGTATTCGTGGACGTCTTCCTTCTTTCCCGCAAGCTGCGCAAGGCGCTGGCGCAGAAGTTCGGCGACGTCGAACGCGGCACCGTCTGGTACGGAAGCATGCGCTCATTGCAGTTCCGCAAGCTGCGCCTCCCGAAGCCGCTGGTCAGCCGCGGCGATTACCCTTCATAGGAGACCGCACGCAGAAGGACCCCGGAACAATGTTCCGGGGTCCTTCTGCATTTGCGGCCGCCGCCGGCGGCGGCCAGGTGGTCAGCGGCGGTGTTTCGCCAGGCCCTTGTTGATCCGGGAGGCCCAGAAGGGTCCTTCATAGAGGAACGCCGTGTAACCCTGCACGAGGGTTGCTCCGGCGTCCAGCCGTTCCTGGACGTCGGCGGCCGTTTCCACGCCGCCCACGGAGATCAGCACCAGCTGGTCTCCGACGGCGGACTTCAGCCGTTTGAGCACGTCCAGTGAGCGCTGCTTCAGCGGTGCGCCGGAGAGTCCGCCTGCGCCGCACGCTTCCACCTTGGCCGCGTCCGTTGCCAGGCCATCGCGGCCGATGGTGGTATTGGTGGCGATGACGCCGTCGAGGCCGAGGTCGAGCGCCAGGCGCGCGACGTCGTCGACGTCTTCATCGCTGAGATCCGGGGCGATCTTGACCAGCAGCGGAACATGGCGCCCAGCTGCTTGGTCTGCAGTTTCGCCCACAGCCGCCAACAGCGGGCGCAGGGTTTCCACGTTCTGCAGCAGCCGGAGCCCCGGGGTGTTCGGGGAACTCACGTTCACCACGAGGTAATCCGCCGCGGGGGCAAGGCTCCGCGCGCTGACGAGGTAGTCCTCAACGGCGTCCTCAAGCTCCACGACCTTGGTCTTGCCGATGTTGACGCCAATGACCGGCCGGACTCCCGGGTGCGCCTTCTGCAGGCTTGCCCGTGCGGACTTGAGGCGGGGAGCCACAGCGGAGGCGCCGTCGTTGTTGAAGCCCATCCTGTTGATGACGGCACGGTCCTCGACGAGCCTGAAGAGCCGGGGCTTTTCGTTGCCCGGCTGGGCCTGGCCCGTGATCGTTCCCACCTCGACATGCCCGAAGCCCAATTCGCTCAGGGCCTCGATGCCGTGGCCTTCCTTGTCGAACCCCGCAGCAAGCCCGAACGGCGACGGGAAGCTCAGGCCGAGGGCCTCGGTCCGGAGGGAAGCGTGCGGGGCGGTCACCCTGCCCAGGATCCGTCCGGCTCCGCAGGAATGGGCCAGCCGGATTGCCCGGAAACCGATCTTGTGGGCCTTTTCGGCATCCATCCAGGAGAAGGCCAGCTTGAAGAATGTGGGGTAGACGCGCATACCCCCTAGTTTTCCGTCTTCGGCGCCACTCACCAAACCGGCATCATTACCCGGGAGTAGCATGTTGCCATGTCGGCGAATACGGGAAACCGCACCCCTGGCCACAGCGTGATCGAGAGCGATGTCCTGGTGATCGGGGCCGGACTTTCCGGCCTGGTGGCCGCCTCGACGGCGTACGCCGCGGGGCGCCAGGTCTCCGTCATCGACCAGGAGCCTCCAGCATCGCTGGGCGGCCAGGCCCACTGGTCGTTCGGCGGCCTGTTCCTTGTCGACAGCCCCGAGCAACGGCGCCTCGGCGTACGGGATTCCGCGGAACTGGCCCTGGACGACTGGCTGGCCTCGGCCGGGTTCGACCGGCCCGAGGATCTGTGGGCCCGCCGCTGGGCGGAGGCATACGTCCATTTCGCCGCCGGAGAGAAGCGGCGCTGGCTGCATGCGCTCGGAGTGAAACTCTTCCCCCTGGTGCAATGGGCGGAGCGCGGAGGCCACGGCCCCGCCGGGCACGGGAACTCCGTGCCACGCTTCCATGTCGTGTGGGGCACGGGTCCCGGCCTGCTGGAACCCTTCCTGGCCAAGGTCGCCGAAGGCGTCGCCAGCGGTCGGATCAGCCTGCACTTCCGGCACCGGGCAAGCGCACTGACGACGGCGGCAGGCCGGGTCAGCGGGGTGCTCGGCGACGTTCTGGAGGACTCCGCTGCCGGGCGCGGCGTCGCTTCGTCCAGGACCGCCGTCGGAAGCTTCGAGGCCACCGCCGGGGCGGTGATCGTGGCCAGCGGCGGAATCGGCGGCAACCACCCCTTGGTCAGGAGGCTCTGGCCGGGCGGAGCAGCCCCGGAGCAGCTGCTCAGCGGCGTGCCGGCCTCGGTGGACGGGGAATTCCTTGCCGCGGCGGAAGACGCGGGAGCGGCCCTCATCAACGGCGACCGCATGTGGCATTACCCCGAAGGTGTCCATAACCACTCCCCCCTATGGCCACGGCACGGCATCCGCATCCTGCCCGGGCCGTCGTCGCTATGGCTCGACGCCACAGGCAGGCAACTGCCGCCACCGCTTTTCCCCGGCTTCGATTCGCAGGGTGCGCTCCGGCACATCGTCGGCTCAGGGCACGGCCACTCATGGTTCGTCTGCAACCGGACAATCGCATTGAAGGAGTTCGCGCTGTCAGGCTCCGAACAGAACCCGGACCTCAGCAACCGGGACCTGCGGCTCCTGGCCGCCAGGCTCCGGAAGAATGCGCCGACGCCGTTGAGCACCTTCCTGGACCGGGGCGTCGACTTCTTGCAGGCACCCGCACCGCGGGAACTCGCGGAACGGATGAATTCCCTGACCGGCACCACCCTGATTGACCCCGCCGGCCTGGAATCCCTCATCAGGCAACGGGATCAACAGCTCTCCACCGGGCTGGGCAAGGACCTCCAGCTGGCCGCTGTCCGCGCCGCAAGGCGGTTCGCCAGTGACCGGTTGATGCGCGTTGCCCCGCCCCACCGTCTCGAAGATCCGGCGCACGGGCCGCTGGTGGCGGTCCGTTTGTCGGTCCTCACACGCAAGAGCCTCGGCGGACTCCAGACAGACCTGCAGTCGCGGGTCCTCGACGGATCGGGCGCTCCCCTGCCAGGTCTCTTCGCGGCCGGCGAAGCCGCGGGATTCGGCGGAGGCGGAATCCACGGATACCGGGCACTTGAAGGAACGTTCCTGGGCGGTTGCCTGTTTTCCGGGCGGGCTGCCGGGCTCGAAGCGGCAGCCTTTGTCTAAGCTGGTCCCGTGGAGTGGCAGACCGACATCCTTGGCACCGACTTCGAAAGCTGCGGCTTTGAGGCCTGCGGCCTGGACGGCGTGTCCCGGCGGGCAACGCTTGTGCGGCATGTGCCCGGAGCCGCGCAGGATGCCGGGGCGCCGGCCCACGGTGCGGTGCTGTTCCTGCACGGGTGGAGCGATTACTTCTTCAACGTGGCATTGGCCGAGTTCTGGACGCAGCAGGGATTCCGCTTCTATGCGCTCGACATGCACAACCACGGCCGGAACCTGCGCGAAGACACCACGGGCGGCTATGTGGCCCACCTGGAGGACTACGATGCCGAAATCGGCGCGGCGATCGGCATGATCCGATCCGGCGAGGTCGGGGACGGAGACCCGGTGCCCCTGACCTTGATGGGCCATTCGACAGGCGGGCTGGTGGCGGCGCTCTGGGTCAGCAGCCACCCCGGGATAGTGCAGTACCTGGTCCTCAACAGCCCATGGCTGGAGATGCACGGGAGTTCGCTGGTCCGCAAAGCCGCGCAGCTCCTGGTCAAGCCCATGGCCCGTATCCGCCCCTTGACGGTCCTTCGGCTGCCCGAGCGCGGCTTCTACTACCGCAGCATCAGCAGCACCGCCGAAGGCGAATGGTCCTTGGACGAAAAATACCGCCCGCCCCTCGCGTTCCCGCTGCGGGCAGGCTGGTTGAGCGCCGTGCTCAGCGGCCATACCCGCGTGGCCCGCGGCCTCGCCATCGACATCCCCATCCTGGTCCTGATTTCAGGGGCCAGCGCCAACGGAATGATCTGGAGGGAATCCATGCGGCATTCGGACGCCGTCCTGGACGTGAACATCATGGCGCTGAGGGCCATGACACTGGGCCGGAGCGTCACCCTGGAACGGGTGGACGGAGGCCTGCATGACGTCTTCCTCTCGGAAGCCGCCGTGCGGGATGACGCCTATTCCCGGCTGGCCCGGTGGATCCGCGGCTTCATCTTGAACGGCGGGGCGCCGCCCGCCCCGGATTCCGGCCCCGACGACGGCGGCCGCGAGTGAGCGCCAACGGCGCCCGGGGTGCATGGCGGGCCGACTTCCTCGGCCCCCACTTCGAAGCGCTGGAGCTGGAACTTTCCCCGGACGAAGAAGGCCCGGTCTGCGCCACCCTCGTGAGGTACACGGTGCCGCCGCCCGAGACCGCGCGTCCGCGCCGGCTACGGGACGCCTTCGCCGAACTCACCCGCCACGCGATCCGCCAGGAAGCGCCCCGCCACGACAAGGCCCCGCGCGTGGTGCTGTATTTGCACGGCTGGGCGGACTATTTCCTCCAGGACGAACTGGCCGAAAGCCTCGCCGCATCAGGATTCCATTTCTACGCGGTGGACCTACGGAAGTTCGGGCGCAGCCTGCGCAGATGGCAGACGCCCGGCTACACCACGGACCTGGCCGTCTACGACGAAGACCTCGACGCCGCCCTTGCCGCCATCGACGTGGACGTTGCCAAGCGCACCGGAAGCACGGCGCCGCCCACTGTGCACCTGCTCGCCCACTCTCTGGGCGGCCTCATCGCCACACTGTGGGCGGACCGGCACCCCGGGCGGCTCGCCACCCTGGTCCTCAACTCGCCATGGCTCGAGCTCCAAGGAAGCAGCCTCATCCGCAGCATTGCGATGCACCTCGTGGAACCCTTCGCCCGGACCGACCCGAAGCGCGCGTTCCGGTTCCCGGAAATGCCCGCCTACTGGGAAAGCGTCAGCAGCCTGGCCCACGGCGAATGGACCCTCGATCCGCAATGGCGCCCGCGCGCTTCTTTCCCGATCCGCGCCGGATGGAGCAAAGCGGTCCTGGCCGGGCACGCCGCCGTCGAACGCAAGCTCGACATCGACGCGCCTGTCCTGGTGATGCTGTCCGGCCGCACCCGGATCCAGGGAGAATGGACCGCCGAACTGATGCGGGTGGACACCGTGATCGACGTCGAGGAAACCGCGCGCCGGGCCCTGGGCCTGGGCCGCCGGACGGCGGTCTTCCGGTACCCGGGTGCGCTGCACGACGTTTTCCTGTCCCGCCGGATCGTCCGCCAGCAGGCGTACCGCGACGTCGCGATCTGGCTGGAGTCCTACCCCGGCTGACGGTTCAGCACACGTGGGTTAACTCCGCTTCAGGCGTGCGTTGCGGCGTCCACCGCGCCGCCGTACCGGCGGTCACGCTTTGCGAAAATCTCGACGGCGTCCCACAGGGTACGCCGGTCGACGTCCGGCCAGAGCGTGTCCATGAAGACGAACTCGGCGTAGGCGGACTGCCAGAGGAGGAAGTTGGAAAGGCGCTGTTCCCCGGAACTGCGAAGAAACAGGTCCACGTCGGGCAGGTCCGGCTCATCCAGGTATTTCTGGATGGTCTTCTCGGACACCGACGACGCCCTCAGCTTACCGTCCGCGACGTCCCGGGCGATCGCCGCGACGGCGTCCGCGATCTCAGCCCGGCCGCCGTAATTAACACACATGGTCAACGTGCAGGTGCTGTTGTTCCGGGTGTATTCCTCAGCCTCTTCGAGCTCCTTGATCACCGAGCCCCAGAGCCGGGGCCTGCGCCCGGCCCAGCGGATCCGCACTCCCCACTCGTCCAACTGGTTGCGCTGGCGGCGCAGCACATCCTTGTTAAATCCCATCAGGAAGCGGACTTCCTCCGGTGAACGGCGCCAGTTCTCGGTGGAGAATGCGTAGACGCTGACGTATTCGATGCCCAGCTCGATCGCGCCTGCCATGACGTCCAGCAGAGCGGGTTCGCCGGCCTTGTGGCCCTCGATCCGGGGCAGACCGCGCTGGTTGGCCCAACGCCCGTTGCCGTCCATCACAATGGCAACGTGCCGCGGCACAAGTTCGGCGGGGATGGCGGGGGGCACCGCACCGGACGGGTGCGGATACGGCGCCGTCACCGGCTTGTTCCGGCGGGACGGTGAATTCTTCTTTGCCAATGCCACTGTCAGCTACGCTCCACGTGTTTGAGGGATTTCAACGACCGTTCAAGATGCCACTGCAGGTAGCTGGCCACCAGGCCCGCTGCCTCGCGCCGGTGGACACTGTCTGAGGAGTCCGCCGTCGACCAGTCACCGGTCAGCAAGGCACCCAGCAAAGCTACGGTCTCCGGGGCCGGAGCCGGAGACCCGGGCGGCCTGCAGTCGCCGCAGACCATGCCACCCAGGGGTGCGGCGAAGGCGGTGTGCGGCCCTGCGGCACCGCAGCGGGCACAGTCGGTGAAACTCGGCGCCCAGCCGCCTGTCGCAAGGGCACGCAGCAGATAGGAATCGAGGATCAGTTCCGGCGGATGGGCGGAACGGCTCAGCGACGCGAGGGCACCGACCAGGAGGTTGTACTGCGCGGTGCCGGAGTCTGCGTCGGCATCGCTGAGTTTTTCCGCGGTTTCCACCATGGCCGCCGCGGCCGTGTAGCTCGTGTAGTCGGAAGCGATGGCCGTTCCATAGGCGCCCTTGGCCACCGCCTGGGTGACGACGTCCAGGGAGCGGCCGGAGACCAGCTGCAGGTCGGCCACCATGAAGGGTTCGAGCCTGGCACCGAAGCGGCTGCTTGTCCGGCGGACGCCCTTGGCCACCGCCCTGACCTGGCCATGGTGCTTGGTCAGGAGAATGATGATGCGGTCGGCTTCGCCCAGTTTGTGGGTGCGGAGCACCACGGCGTCGTCCCGGTAGGACCGGGCTGCAAAGGATGGGTTGGCCACAGTTAATCTTCGCACCAGGCCGGGCGCAATGGCGTCCGGCGGAGCCGGGGGGGGGGGGGGGTGGGGGCCCCCCCGCCCCCCCCCCGGCTCCCTCGCGGTCCGTTGCTAGGCGCGGACCGAGCGGACCGCCCGGTTGACGGCGGAGATGACGGCCTTCAGGGCGGCGGTGCTGGTGTTGGGATCGATGCCGACACCCCACAGGACCCGCTCGCCGACGGCGCATTCGACGTAGGCTGCGGCGCTTGCGCTGCCGCCTTCGGACAGGGCGTGCTCGCTGTAGTCGAGGACCCGCACGTCCACGCCGTCTTCCCGCAGGATGCTCAGCAGCGCCGCAATGGGGCCGTTGCCGGTGCCGGTGCGCTGGACTTCCTTGCCGTCGATCCGAAGGGCGGCGTGCAGGGTCAGTTCGCCGGACTCATCCGTTTCCGTGCGTCCGGCGCCCAGGGAGTAGCGCCCCCACTGGCCCTCTTCAATGGTGGAAGGCAGGTACTCGTCCTGGAACATGGCCCACAGCTGTGCGCCGCTGACTTCGCCGCCCATGGTGTCCGTGCGGTGCTGGATGACCCCGGAGAATTCGATCTGGGCCCGGCGCGGCAGGTCCAGGCTGTGTTCGCTCTTGAGCAGGTAGGCCACGCCGCCCTTGCCGGACTGCGAGTTCACGCGGATCACGGCTTCGTAGCTGCGGCCCAGGTCCTTAGGATCGATCGGCAGGTACGGGACCTGCCAGGTGAAGTCGTCCACGGCCTTGCCGGCCGCTGCGGCGTCCTTCTCCAGAGCCTCGAAGCCCTTCTTGATGGCATCCTGGTGCGAACCGGAGAACGCCGTGAAGACGAGGTCTCCGCCGTAGGGCGAACGCTCGGGCACGGGCAGCTGGTTGCAGTACTCCACGGTGCGGCGGACTTCATCGATGTCCGAGAAATCGATCATGGGGTCGATGCCCTGGACGAACATGTTCAGGCCCAGGGTGACCAGGTCCACGTTGCCGGTGCGCTCGCCGTTGCCGAACAGGCAGCCTTCGATGCGGTCGGCGCCGGCCAGGTAGCCGAGTTCGGCGGCGGCGACGCCGGTGCCCCGGTCGTTGTGCGGGTGCAGCGAGATGATGATGCCCTCGCGGGGGTGCAGGTTGCGGTGCATCCACTCGATGGAGTCGGCGTAAACGTTCGGAGTGGCCATTTCCACCGTCGCAGGCAGGTTGATGATGACCTGCTTGTCGGCGGACGCCTCGAAGATATCGGCGATCGCGTTGCAGACCCGGGCCGCGTATTCGAGCTCGGTGCCGGTGAAGGACTCCGGTGAGTACTCGTAGGTGATGTGCGTGTCGGTGAGGGTTTCCTCATACTTCTTGCACAGGCGCGCACCCTGCAGGGCGATGTCCAGGATGCCGTCTTCGTCCTGGTTGAAGACCACCCGGCGCTGCAGCACGGACGTGGAGTTGTAGAGGTGCACGATCGCCTGCTTGGCGCCGACCAGCGATTCGTAGGTCCGCTCGATCAGGTGTTCACGGGCCTGGGTCAGCACCTGGATGGTGACGTCGTCCGGGATGTGTCCGCCTTCGATGAGCTGGCGGACGAAGTCGAAGTCGGTCTGGGATGCCGAGGGGAAGCCGACCTCGATCTCTTTGTAGCCCATCTTGACCAGCAGCTGGAACATCTTCAGCTTGCGGGCCGGGCTCATGGGGTCGATGAGTGCCTGGTTGCCGTCGCGCAGGTCCACCGCGCACCAGCGCGGGGCTTTGGTGATGACCTTGTCCGGCCAGGTGCGGTCCGGCAGTTCAACGTTGATCTGGTCCTGGAAGGGCAGGTAGCGGTGGATCGGCATACCGGAGGGCTTTTGTGCGTTGCGCATGACTAAGGGCCTTTTCTTTGTAACTCGATGGAAGATTGGCCGGGCATAGCAAACTCCGCAGCGAGGATTGGCCTAGCGATTAGTCGCTTTTGAGGCCCCGCCGCGGCAGCTAAGGAGAAGCATTCCTGCACGCACCATTTCACAGTAACACGGTGCGTATGATGTCAGTGCAATACCTGAAGCAACGTCCACTATGCAGACGCGGCAACGGTGCCCTGCCGGCGGCGCGTCATCGAAGGAGCTTTCGTGCCACAGTCCGGGATCACCCTGTCCAACATCGACCAAAGTGTGCGCCCCCAGGACGACCTCTACCGGCACGTCAACGGGGCCTGGCTGAACACCACGAGCATTCCGGACGACAGGCCCCTGGAAGGAACTTTCACTTCCCTGCGGGACAGCGCGGAACTGGCTGTCAAGGCGATCATCGAGGAAGCCGCGGCAAAGGGCGACAGCGCCACGGGGATCGAGCGCAAGATCGGCGACCTCTACAACAGCTTCATGGATGAAGCCGCCGCGGAAGCCAAGGGTTTCGACCCCATCCGCGAACGCCTGGCCGAGGTCTTCGCAGTCCCCGACGTCGCAGCCCTGGTGGCGCTGACCGGCCGGCTTTTCCGCTCGGATGTATCCGGATTGTTCTCCATTTATCCTGCGCCGGACGCCGGCAACCCGGACCGTGTGCTGCTCTACGCGGGGCAGGGTGGGCTCGGCCTGCCCGATGAGTCCTACTACCGCGATGAAAAGTTCGAACCGATCGTCGAGGCTTACAGGGGTTACGTCGCCACGGTGTTCGGGCTGGCCGGAATTCCCGACGCCGGCGCAGCCTCCGGGCGCGTCGTGGCACTGGAGACGGCGCTGGCGTCCCACCACTGGGACAAGGTGACCCTGCGTGATCCGCAGAAGACCTACAACCTGAAGACCATCGACGAGGCGGCCGAACTCTTCCCCCTGCTTGCCTCCTGGTTCGATTCCGCGGGCATCGAAGGCAGCAAGTACGGGGAACTGGTCCTGAGCACCCCGGACTTCTTCGACGGCGCCGCCGGACTCCTGGACTCCGAGCCCCTCACCGCTTGGCGCGAGTGGCTGGCCCTTCGGGTCATCAACGCCGCGGCGCCGTACCTTTCGCCGGCGTTCGTCGACGCCAACTTTGCCTTCTACGGCACCACCCTGAGCGGCACCCCGCAGAACAAGGAACGCTGGAAGCGGGGCGTCGCCGTCGTCGAGGCCGCACTGGGCGAAGCGGTTGGCCAGATCTATGTGGAACGGCACTTCCCCGAAGACTACAAGGCCAGGATGCAGACGCTGGTGTCCCGCCTGACCGAGGCCTACCGCCAGAGCATCACGGGCTTGGGCTGGATGAGCGAGGAAACCAAGGCCGAAGCATTGAAGAAGCTCGATGCATTCCGGCCGAAGATCGGTTTCCCGGACAAGTGGATTGACTACTCGGCCGTCGAGATCGACCCCGCGGACCTGCTGGGGAACGTCGAACGCGGGCACAACGCCGACGTCGACCGCCACCTTGACGAGGTCGGCAAGCCTGTCGACCTGGACAAGTGGCTCATGACCCCGCAGACGGTGAACGCCTATTACCACCCGCTGCTCAACGAGATCGTCTTCCCGGCCGCGATCCTGCAGCCGCCGTTCTTCACGGCTGAGGCCGACGATGCGGTGAACTACGGAGGGATCGGCGCCGTCATCGGCCACGAAATCGGCCACGGCTTCGACGACCAGGGATCCCAGTTCGACGGCAGCGGGGCGCTGCGGAACTGGTGGAGTGCCGAGGACCGTGAGGCCTTCGAGAAGCTGACTGCGAAGCTTGTGGCCCAGTTCGATGCCCTCGCACCGGAAGAAGCACCCGGCCACAATGTCAACGGCAAGCTCACCCTCGGCGAGAACATCGGCGACCTGGGTGGCCTCGGCATCGCGTACAAGGCCTACCTGCTGAGCCTGGACGGCACGGAACCCCCCGTGCTTGACGGACTCACCGGCCGGCAACGCTTCTTCATGTCCTGGGCAGCGGGCTGGCGCCAGGTGATCCGGCCGGAAGAAGCCATCCGCCGCGTGGCCACCGATCCCCACTCCCCCAATGAGTTCCGGACGAACGCCATCGCCAGCAACTTGTCCGAGTTCCACGAGGCGTTCGGTTTGAAGGAAGGCGACCGCATGTGGCTCGCACCCGAGGAACGCGTCAGCATCTGGTAACCGTCACCGGCAGCGGCACACGAGAAGGGCCGGACCATGAGGTCCGGCCCTTCGCCGTTGGTGCTGCTAATCCTCCCGGAGCCGTTACCGCCTGGAGCGGTCGGTCAGCGGACCACGAGAGCGGGGTTCGCCGTCTGGCACTTGACGTCGCCGGCCGTCTGGTTCACGACGTTGGCCGGTACGGACGCCGTGCCGAACTTGAGGCCGGAGGTGAAATCCGATCCGGCATAGAGCTGCACCCCGTTGACGGCCGTCGATGCTTCCACCTTGGCGGCCGGGATGCCGAAGAGCTTGGCGACGTCGGCGGCCACATCCTCAAAGCCGGCGGAATAGTAGACGGCGGTCTTGGCCGTCGGATCGGCAGCGAATTGCGATCCCTGGGTGAAGCCGGCCTTGACAAGCGCCGTCACCAGCTCCTGGGCGTGTTCCGGAACACCGGAACCGTCGGCGACCGTCACCGGCTGCAGGGCCTTGTCGTAGGGCGGCGCCGCCGGAGCCTTGCTTGCCGTCGCACGGGGTGCGGTGGTTGCCGCGGGGTTGGCCCCCGTCGTCGGGCTCGCCGACGGCGAGGCCGTGGGCGTGGAGGACGAACCCGGCTTGGTGAGGTCGAGGTTCGCGCGCATGGCAGCGAAAAGCTGGGAGGCCTGGGGTTGCATGAGTTCGAGGCGGTTGGGGTCGACGGCGGCCGGCCGGTTGGGCACAGCGACGAACGCCACCTTCGAAAGGTCGATGTCCTTAAGCCTTGAGGAAATGGTCAGTAGGGACTGCACATTAGCCAGTCCCTCGTCGACGGTGAGGTTCTGGGTGATGACATCGGCTATGGAGAGGAGCTTTTGGGGATTTCCAAGGGTCCCGTCGTCCTTGACCTTGCGCGCGAGGGAGGAAAGGAAACCCTGTTGCGCCTGGATGCGGCCGAGGTCGCTGCCGTCGCCGAAGGCATGGCGCGTGCGCAGGAAGGACAGTGCCTGCTCACCCTTCACCTGGGAGGTGCCCTTGGGCAGCCGCAGCCCGGAGTCGGGGTCGAAGACGGCGTCGCTGACGCAAACGGACACTCCCCCCACGGTGTTGGACAATTCCTTGACGGCGTTGAAGTCCGCCATCATGAAATGGTCGACCTCAAGGCCGGTCAGCTTGTTCACGGTGTCCACAGCGCAACCGATGCCGGCTTCAGCCATGGCCGCGTTGATCATTTCGCCGGAACGCGCCGGGTAGGACTTCTTGGTCGTCTGGTCGGTGCATTCGGGGACATCCACCAAGAGGTCGCGCGGGAAGCTGATGACGCTGACGCGCCGGTTGTCTGCCGAAATGTCCAGCAGCATCATGACGTCCGAATGACCGTAACCGGTGGAGTCGTTGACGCTGCCGTACTTGGAGTTCTTGCCGTCCCGGGTGTCCGAGCCAAGAATGAGGATCTGCAGGCGGTCCTTGGCGTCGTTGGCGTTTCCTTCGGTCCTTTGCGCCCCTGCGTTGAGCGGGGCCTTGGTGATGTTCAGCTGCAGGCGGATGAACCAATATGCCGCGAACGCCACGCCCGCCAGGAGGAGGACGCTCACCACCCCTGCGCTGATCTTGAGCCAGAGCGGGTGCTTGCGGAACCGCATGTGGCGGGGGGTGCCGGGCGCGTCTCCATGGCGTGCAGCCGCAGCCTTGCCGGTCCCGCTGCTATCCTGCACGCGCGCATCACGACGTCGCACTACTCGGTCAACCTTTCCTCGGAACATGGATTCCGGCCATTTTAGGGCCCGAATCTGTGAACTTCCCCAGCGGCTAGAAGCCCAGCTTCACCAGCTGCTTGGGGTCCCGCTGCCAATCCTTTGCGACTTTGACATGCAGGTCGAGGTAAATCCTGGTGCCGAGCAAGGCTTCGATTCCCTTGCGGGCGTTGGTTCCCACTTCACGGAGGCGGCTTCCGCCCTTGCCAATGATGATGGCCTTCTGCGACGGACGCTCGACGAACAGGTTCACCCGGACGTCCAGCAGAGGGTTGTCTTCCGTGCGGCCCTCACGTGGAACGATTTCTTCAACCACGACGGCGAGGGAATGCGGAAGTTCGTCGCGCACCCCTTCGAGGGCTGCTTCCCGGATCAGTTCCGCCACCATGACTGCCTCGGGCTCGTCCGTGAGTTCGCCGTCGGGGTACAGGGGCGGTGAGACCGGCATGTGGCTGATGAGGACGTCGGCAACGGTATTGACCTGGAAGCCGTCCGCGGCCGACACCGGCACGATATCCGCCCAGCCTTCGCCGCCAAGCGCTTCCTTGCCGAGGGCCGCCACCGCAAGCAACTGTTCGGTGAGGGCCTGCTTGTCCACGAGGTCCGTCTTGGTGACGATCGCAATCACGGGCTTGCGGCCGACGCCGGCGAGCTGCGTGGCGATGAACTTGTCGCCCGGACCGATCTTCTCATTGGCCGGGAGGCAGAACCCGATTGCATCGACTTCTGCCAGGGTGTCGGCGACGAGCTCATTGAGGCGCTTTCCAAGAAGCGTCCGCGGCCGGTGCAGGCCGGGGGTGTCCACCAGGATGAGCTGGGCGTCTTCCCGGTGCACAATGCCGCGGATCGTGTGGCGCGTGGTCTGCGGCTTGGCCGAAGTGATGGCCACCTTCTGGCCCACCAGGGCGTTGGTCAGCGTGGACTTGCCGGCGTTCGGCCGTCCCACCAGGACCGAGAAACCTGCGTGGAAGCCGCTGAAGTCCTGGGTGCTGTCAAAGGTCTTACTGTGCTTGCTCACGTGGTACTCCCTGTTGCTTTGTGTCGGCCTCGTCGAGAAGTCCGTCAAGGTCAGTGTCTTCCTTCGGCACGGCGGCCGCAATGATGTGGCTGACCCGGTTGCGCCGGCCCTCCAGCCTATCTGCCCGCAGCGAAATCCCTGCCACTTGGACCGTGCTGCCGACAATGGGAACCCGGCCGAGCGCCTTGGCCAGCAGCCCGCCCACGGTGTCCACTTCGTCGTCGTCGAGGTCGATGTCGAACAGTTCCCCGAGGTCGTCGATCCCCATCCTCGAACTGACCCGGTAGCTTCCGTCACCAAGGGCGGTGGCGTCCTCGACGCTGGAATCGTATTCGTCGACGATCTCCCCGACGATCTCCTCGATGAGGTCTTCAAGGGTCACCAGCCCGGCCGTGCCGCCGTATTCGTCGATCACCACAGCCACGTGGGTGGACTCCTGCTGCAGTTCCTTCAGCAGCTCGTCGACCGGCTTGGACTCCGGGACGAAACGTGTCTCGCGGGCGAGCGAGTCGACGTCGTGGGCTCCAGCATGGAAGTCGGGACGATGCAGCGCGGCAGCCACGTCCTTGAGGTAGAGGATGCCGCGGATCTGGTCCGCGTCCCCGGCGATCACAGGGATCCGCGAGTAGCCCGAGCGGAGGAAGAGCGCCATGGCATCTTCGAGCCCGGAGCCGGATTCAATGCTGACGATGTCCGTCCGGGGCACCATCACGGCACGTACCAAGGTGTCTCCGAGATCGAAGACCGACTGGATGAGTTCGGCTTCATCGTCCTCGATCACGTCCGACTCCGTGGCACGGTCCACGAGTTCGCGGAACTCCTCTTCGCTGAAGAAGAATTCATCGCCGCCCGGAGCTCCCGGCGCCACAGCGCTGCCGATCAAGACAAGCCAGCCGGGCACCGGGCCGAGGATCCAGCACAGGAAGCGGATCAGGGGCGCCGTGAACCTGGCAACCCCGCCGGAGTGTGCCCGTCCCAGCTGCCGCGGCGAGACACCCACCAGCACGAAACCGATGACGGCCATGATGCCGGTGGCCGCGAGACCGGCGAGCCAGACGTTGTCCAGCAGGCTGTGCAGCACGACGGCGACCGCCACCGCGGCGGCCATTTCGAACCAGACGCGCCAGAAACGCAGGGCCCGCATGTGGGCCACCGGCTTGGCCAGGATGTGACCCAACGCAGCGCCCTTGCCGTTGCTGACGGCAAGTTCTGCCTCATGGCGGGGAAGGAAGTTGAAGGCGGCTTCGGCAGCAGTCAGCAGGGCGACGAAGCTGAGGAAGACGAGTGCCATCCCGACCAGGATGAGCGAGGTCACTGCATGGTCTCCATGGGGGCGTCCTTGCCGAGGAAGGAGGACAGCAGTTCACGCTGGAGCGAGAACATCTCTTCCTTCTCCTCGGGCTCGGCGTGGTCGTAGCCCAGGAGGTGCAGGATGCCATGGGTCGCCAGCAGCAGCATTTCCTCCTGTGTGCTGTGCCCGGCGTTGCGGGCCTGGACTTCCGCCACCTGGGGGCAGATCGCGATGTCGCCCAGCATGCCCTGCGGGGTGGGCTTGTCCGGAGTGCCCGGGGTCAGCTCGTCCATGGGCACCGAGAGGACATCCGTGGCGCCAGGTTCGTCCATGAGCTCGATGTGCAGCTTTTCCATGGCGGGCTCGTCCACCAGCAGGATGGACAGTTCGGCTTGAGGGTGGATGTACAGCCGTTCGAAGATGAACCGCGACAAAGTGACCAGCTGGGCCTCGTCGACCTGCACGCCGGACTCGTTGTTGACTTCGATGCTCATTGCTGGGTTCCCCGCTTCTTCTGGCTGTCTGTTGTCCCTGCCGGCTGCCGGTGCTTCTCGTCCCAGACGCCGTAGGCGGAGACGATATCGGCCACGAGGCGGTGGCGGACCACGTCGCCGGCGTCCAGGATCGTAAAGTTCACGTCTTCGATGCCGTCGAGGATCTCGCGGACCACGCGCAGCCCGGAGCTCGCCGCGAAGGGAAGGTCCACCTGCGTGACGTCGCCGGTGACCACCATCTTTGAGCCGAAGCCCAGGCGGGTCAGGAACATCTTCATCTGTTCGGGCGTGGTGTTCTGGGCCTCGTCGAGGATGATGAACGCGTCGTTGAGGGTCCGGCCGCGCATGTAGGCCAGCGGTGCCACTTCGATTGTCCCGGCGGCCATGAGGCGGGGAATCGACTCCGGATCGATCATGTCGTGCAGGGCGTCGTAGAGCGGCCGCAGGTAGGGGTCGATCTTGTCGTTCAGGGTCCCGGGCAGGAAGCCAAGCCTCTCGCCTGCCTCCACGGCGGGGCGGGTGAGGATGATGCGGGTGACTTCCTTCATCTGGAGCGCCTGCACGGCCTTGGCCATGGCAAGGTAGGTCTTGCCGGTGCCCGCGGGTCCGATGCCGAAAATGACCGTGTTGTCGTCAATGGCGTCGACGTAGTTCTTCTGGTTGAGCGTCTTCGGCCTGATGGTACGGCCGCGGCTGGAAAGGATGTTGTGGGTCAGCACGTCCACCGGGCTTTGGACTGTCTGGCTGCGCAGGAGCGAAACAAGCTGCTTCAGGGCGTCGGGGTTGACCACCGTTCCCTTTGCCACCAGGCCCCGGACTTCTTCGAGGAGGCGCATGATCCGTGGAACATCGGCGGGCGGGCCGCTGAAGGAGAGTTCATTGCCGCGGACGTGGAAGTCGATGCCGGGAAACTGCTCCTCGATGTAACGCAGCGCCTCGTCATGACTGCCCAGCGACTGAACCATCTGATCCGCATTGTCGAAAACGACCACCTCTGTCCGGACGCCCGGAACAGAATGCGGAAATTCGGCCGGAACCGTCTCGGCGCTGCCAGCCCGTGGCCGCCCGTTCAAATCAGTCATGGTGTTGGCCGTGTGGCCTGTACTCCTCCGCTGTGGATGTATCCGTGTCGATCTTCCCGGGTACCGCGCCTGCCGGCAGGACAACCGCTTCCCGGAATGATTCCAATCCTACGCCAGCAGCCTCCCGCCCCGGTGGCAGCAGTTCCGGCCTGCCGTGCACCGTCCGCTTTGGTATCAACTCAGTATCGGCCGCGTATCAATAGCGTTTCAGTTCGGCCCCGGAGCCCGGAAGCACGTTCGCGGGCCGCCGTGCTGTGCCAAGCTGAATAGGGACAAACCGTCCAACTGCCCGTTTCAGCGGGCAGCACACCGTCCTGCCGTACCGGCAGGACACAACAGCAGGAATCGGGCATCAATACAGCAGCGAGCACCCGCAGGGAAGGCAAGCGGAACCATTCCGTCTTGTTCGCTTCCGCGCTGGCCGGTGCCCTCCTCCTGAGTGGCTGCATCGCCGATAACGGGACCGTGCAGCAGGCCGGGGCTCCGGAGACGCTGCGGCAGCAACAGGTCCAGAACGCCCCATCGAGCAACGCGCCGCTGGAGACGACCCAGGCCTCAAACAAAGTGCCCGTCTACTGGATCGGCCGCAACGGCGACGGGGTCGCACTGCACCGCGAATTCCGCGACAACCCCGGCACCGAAAACCCCATCACCACGGCCCTGCGCACCATGATGACCGCGAAGCCCCTCGACCACGACTTCTTCACCCCGTGGCAGGAACCAAGCAGCCTCGCGACCTCGATTTCAGGCAAGAACGTCGTCACGGTGGACGTTTCCCGTGACGCCTTCAATTCAAACCTCGACGCTGGCATGGCACAGCTCGCCGTACAGCAGCTCGTGTACACGGCCACGGCAGCCGCTGCCAGTTCGGGGCTGATCGACTCCGGACAGCAGATCCAGGTGGTCATCCTGGTGGACGGCCACAAGGACTTCATGGCCTTCGGGCAGGTCAAGCTGGGTGCGCCCATGGTCCGGGACGCATCCAAGGTGGCGCCGGTCTGGATCATCGACCCGCAGGAAGACCTCACTCTGGCCAGCGGCCCGGTGAAGTTCAACGGCCGGGCCACCGTCGAGGGAGCCAAGCTGAAATGGCAGCTTTTCCGTGAGGCTGCCAACGGCGAAAAGGCTCTCTACCTTGATGGTCAAACGACCGCTTCAGCGGTGCCGGGACAGGGCGGAACATTCACTTTCACCGTCAGCCTCGGCACGGGCCGCTATGAGCTGAGGGTCACGTTGCCGGCCCAGGCCGGCGACCCCGAGTCCACCGACACCCGTTCCTTCAACGTCGGCTGATCCCTTTCAACGCCAGCGTCCGAGGACGTCGCTGGCCAGCACGATCGCAGCAGGTCCGGCGGTTGACGAACGCAGCACGTGCTTGCCCAGAAGCGCGGTCACGGCGCCTTCGTCGGCCAGCCGGGTGACTTCGCGCGGGGTGATCCCGCCTTCCGGCCCCACCAGAAGCAGCACCTCGCGCACCCCGTCCGCGCCGCCGTCGGGCAGGCCTTCCAGCCAGTCCCCGAGGGCCGCGCGCAGGGGACGCTTGGCGTCCTCGTGCAGGATGACGGCGAGATCGGCCGCGGCCACCGCTTTGGCCAGCCCGGCACCGTCGACGGCGGGACGCACCTCAGGGATCCAGGCCCGCCGGGCCTGCTTCGCGGCTGCCCCCACCACGGACTGCCATTTGGCGTGGGCCTTGGCCGCCCGTTCGCCTTTCCAGCGCACGATCGACCGTTCCGACTGCCACGGGATGACCGCGTCGACGCCGAGTTCCGTGGCCGTTTCGATGGCCAGTTCGTCCCGGTCGCCCTTGGCCAGGGCCTGCACAAGCACGAGGCGGACGGCAGGCCTGGCCTCTTCGCGGAGCTCCACGGCCTCGACCGTCAAAGTCCCCTGGCCCGCTTCGAGGACCCGGCCCACCAGCCGGGTGCCGGCGCCGTCGGCGATGTCCACGGCTTCCCCGGTTTCGAGGCGCTTGACCGTGACGGCGTGGCGGGCTTCGGCGCCGTCGAGGACGAAGGTGCCGCCGGGCACCAAACCCTCAAGAGCACCGGCCGGGACGAAGAAGACGGGGTTGCTCATTGCTAAAGGTTACCGGGGCTACAGGTTACCGAGCTTGTCCCGCAGCTTCGCGAACATGCCGCCGCTGGCAACCAGCTTGCCTTCGGTGAACTGTTCGCCGCGCAGCTTGGCGAGCTGGCGCAGCAGGTCCTCCTGGGCGGCGTCGAGCTTGCCGGGAGTCTCGACGTGCAGGTGCACCTTCAGGTCGCCGCGGCCGTAACCCCGCAGGTGGGTGACGCCGAGGCCCCGGAGGGTGATGACCTCGCCGGACTGGGTGCCGGACTTGACGTCGACTTCCTGCGGCCCGTCGAAGGTGTCGAACGTGAGCTCGGTGCCGAGCGCGGCCGCGGTCATGGGCACGCTGAGGGTCGCGTGCAGGTCATCGCCCTCGCGGGTGAAGGTGGCATCGCCGTTGACGCGGATCTCGACGTACAGGTCGCCGGACGGACCGCCGGCGGGACCGGCTTCACCCTGGCCGGAAAGCTGTATCCGGGTGCCCGTGCCGACGCCGGCAGGCACCTTGATGGTCAGCGAACGGCGGCTGCGGATGCGGCCCTGGCCGTTGCACTCGTTGCAGGGGTCCTTGATGACGGTGCCGAAACCCTCGCAGGAACCGCAGGGGGCGGCGGTCATGACCTGGCCGAGGATGGAGCGGACTGCGCGCTGGACCTGGCCGCTGCCGCCACAGATGTCGCAGCGTTCCGGGTGGGTGCCCGGCTGGCAGCAGGAGCCGTCGCAGCTGGGGCAGACGACGGCGGTGTCCACCTCGAGCTTCTTGTTCACTCCGAAGACGGCGTCCTTGAGGTCCACACGGACGCTGATCAGCGCATCCTGTCCGCGGCGGGTGCGTGAAGCCGGGCCCTGCATTCCGCCACCACCGCCGAAGAAGGTGTCGAAGATGTCCTGGAAGGCGAAGCCCTGGCCTGCGTAGCCGCCGCCGAAGCCGTTGTCCGTACCGTTCTCGTTGCCTGTGGCGTCATAGACGCGGCGCTTCTGGGGGTCGGAGAGGACCTCATAGGCGTGGGTGACGGCCTTGAACTGCTCGGCGACGTCCTCCCCCGGGTTGACGTCGGGGTGCAGTTTCCGCGCGAGCTTGCGGTAAGCCTTCTTGATCTCCTCGCCGGTAGCTTCCGGCGAGACGCCCAGGACGTCGTAGTGGCTGCTCAAAATCTGTATCTCTTCCTTGTTGTCCTGCTGTTCTTGCTGCGACGGATCCGGCTGGCCTCAGCTGCCGAGGATCCTCGAAAGGTAACGTGCCACCGCTCGGACGGCGGCCATGCTGCTGGGATAGTCCATACGGGTGGGCCCGAGGATCCCGATCTTCGCGGCGGACCCCGGCCCGTACCCGGTGGCGACCACGGAGGCTTCGGACAATCCGTCGTACGGGTTTTCACGGCCGATGCTGACTGTGACGCCGCGCGGATCCTCGGCCATTTCGGAGAGCAGGCGGAGCATGACCACCTGCTCTTCCAATGCTTCCAGGACCGGGCCGATGCTCAACGGGAAGTCGACGTTGGACCGGGCGAGGTTGGCGGTGCCAGCCATCATCATCCGTTCGTCACGGCTGCTTTCCGCCAGCTTGTCCAGGCCGCGGGCCAGCACGGCGGCCGTACCCTGCAGTGACGGCGGGCAGAGCGCGACCACGGGAGCCAGCAGCTGCGGCAGGTGCGCCAGCGGCGCCCCGGCGATACTGGCGAGGAACCGTCCGCGCAGCAGGGTGAGGTCTTCGTCGCTCACGTCCATTCCGGCGTCGACGACCCTTTGTTCGACCTTGCCGCTGTCTGCGATCAGCACCACGAGCACCTGCCGCGGTGCCAGGAGCACGAACTCAATGTGCCGCAGTTTGGCCCGGTTGGAATGCGGGTACTGGACGACGGCGACCTGGTTGGTCAGCTGCGAAAGCAACCGGACCGTGCGCTCCAGGATGTCCTCGACGTCGCCGGATTCCTCCAGAAGCGAGTGGATGGCCCGGCGCTCCGCCGCGGAAAGCGGCTTCACCGCCGAAATGCGGTCCACGAAGAGCCGGTAGCCCTTGTCCGTGGGAATGCGCCCGGCGCTGGTGTGCGGCGCCGCGATAAGGCCTTCTTCTTCGAGGAGGGCCATGTCATTGCGGATGGTGGCACTGGAAACGCCCAGATGGTGCCGTTCCACCAACGCCTTCGAGCCGACGGGTTCGCGCGAGTGCACGTAGTCTTCGACGATGGCACGCAGCACTTCCAGCTTGCGTGGCTCGCTCATGCCTGCCTCCCTCGGACCTTCCCGCCCCTGGATTCTCTTACATCTGTCCCGCGGCCGCCGCCTTGGCGGATCCCGCAAGTCTTAGCACTCAACATGCCCAAGTGCTAACAAGTCTAGTATGTGCCGGACCGTTGTTAGCATTGGTACCGCTCGCGGCGAACAAGCTTCGCCCGCGGCCGGCGCCTTCCGGCAGCCGGAACAATCCCCGACAGCGAAGTGGTGTGACACTGTGTCCTACGACAACTGGGGCCCCGGAGCGCTTTCCGCTCCCGCCAAACGGGCGCTTCCCGAGGTTCCGGCCGAGCACGGAATGGTCCTCGAGGACGTGCAGTCCGGCTGGGTGGGCGCGGTGGTCCGCATCGAAAAGTCCGGAGGCATGCACATTGTCGCCCTTGAAGACCGGCACGGCAGGACCAAGTCCTTCCGGCTCGGGTTCGGCTTCCTGCTGGACGGACAGCCGGTCAAGCTCCTTCCTCCGGTATCGCGTGCGGCGCCCGGCGCCGCCCCTGCGGGCCGCACCGCGTCCGGTTCCGTCAAGGTGGCCGGACAGCGCGCCCAAGTGGCCAAGGCCAGCCGCATCTGGGTGGAAGGCAAGCACGACGCCGAACTCGTCGAGAAAGTCTGGGGTGACGACCTCCGCGTGGAGGGCATCGTCGTCGAGCCCCTGCACGGCATCGACGACCTGAGGGCCGCCGTCGCCGGCTTCTCCCCCGGCCCTGGGCGCAAGCTCGGCATCCTGGTTGACCACCTGGTGCCGGATTCCAAGGAATCCCGCATCGCCGCCGAGGCGATGGCCCTGCCGGGTGCGGCAGGGAACGTCCTCATCGTCGGGCACCCCTATGTGGACGTGTGGCAGGCCATCCGGCCCAGGACCCTCGGTATCGATCATTGGCCGGAAATCCCCCGCGGATCCGACTGGAAGACGGGCATCCTGAAGGCCTTCGCTTGGCCGCATGCCACAGCCGAAGACGTCGGCCTTGGCTGGCAGAAACTCCTGGGCGCGGTGCGCAGCTACGCAGACCTCGAAGCTTCCCTCCTGGGCCGCGTGGAAGAGGTCATCGACTTCCTGACTGCCCCCTGAGCCCGTATCTCCCCGGGGACCGGCAAGGCGCCATGCCGCGCACCTGGTCTCCGCATGCACTCCCGACCCAGTATTCTGGGACAGCAACACCACCGGACCCAAGCGCCTTAAGGAAGACACAGTGGCAGAGAACGCTCCCGACGGGATGGACGCTCCGAAGGGCCAGCCCCAGTACCACGGCGTCCCCGCCAACGCTCTGCCCCTGACCGCGGGCGAAGACCGCCAGTGGGCAACCCTGGCCCACTTCGGCGGGATCCTCGGCTGCGTCCCGGCGCTGCTGATCTACCTGATCTTCCGGGACCGCGGACCGTTCACCGCCCAGGAGTCCAAGGAAGCACTCAACTTCACTTTGCCGCCCACCATCGCGGCCGTGATCGCCAACATCCTCGTGATCCTGCCGGCCGTGGGCAACCTGTTTGCGGTGCTGGCCACGGCCATCTGGGTTGGGCTGACCTGCTTCGCGGTTTCAGCGGGCATCCGGGTCAACCACGGCCAGCCGCACAGGTACCGCTTCAACCTGCGCTGGATCAAGTAGCCGGCTGGCCTAGAGGTTCCGGATCCACGCGTCCGCGGACGGCAACACAAATGGCACCGGATCATTCTCCAGCGTGGCAATGAGCAGCGCGAGCAGCACCCAGCCGAGCCAGGCGCCGAGCACGTCGACCACGCGGTTCGCCAGAGTCTCCTTCTCGCCGAAGCCGGGCACGTACTTTTCGAAGAATTCCCAGCCGATGGTGATGGCCGCAACCAGGACCAGGGGCACCGACCAGAACCCGAGCATGGCCCCGGCCGAGGCATGGACCCATGACCACCGGTCGAAGGGGACATGGTCGATGTCCTGCGGTCCGTTGCCCTGCTTCTGGACGATGTCCCGGTAACCCAGGTACGCGGCAAAAGCGACCCAGACAACCGTGCCTGCGATCCTTATGACCCAGGCGGCCGTTCCCACCTTCGGGTCGAAGGTCATCAGGGAAAGCAGCAGGAATCCTGCCACCACTGCGAGGAAAAGAAGTGCGCTCCGCCAGGGAACGCCGAACGGGGACTGCGCTGAAATCGAAGACATGATCCCTCCCAGCATTGGTCTTCACACAGCGGGCGGAACCGGCCAGCCAGAGCGGATTGCCGGGCGTCCACGCACATGATATTCCCGGCAGGAACGGCTGAACAGGTGGCAGCCTGCCCCTATTCGGGCAGCAGCCGGCGCACCACGGCATCGGCCAGGAGACGGCCCTTCAGGGTCAGGACAAGGCGTCCCTTGAAGGCGGCTGCCGGCTCCACCAGCCCGTCGGCGATCAGGCCGGCGACGGCGTGCCGGCCGACGGCGTCGAGCGCGTCAACTTCCAGCCCGCTCCCCAGCCGGGCCTCCAGCATGATGCGCTCCATTTCGCGCGTGCCGGCGTCGAGGGTTTCGCGCCCCGCCGCCGGGGACTCCCCTGTGGCAAGCCGGTTGGCGTAGGCCGTGGGGTGCTTCACGTTCCACCACCGGACCCCGCCCATGTGCGAATGCGAACCGGGGCCGATGCCCCACCAGTCGTCCCCGCGCCAGTAAGCCAGGTTGTGGCGGCAGGCGTGCTCCGGCGTCCTGAACCAGTTGCTGACCTCGTACCAGGACAGGCCGGCGGCGGAAATGAGTTGGTCTGCGAGCTCGTACTTGGCGGCGTGATCGTCGTCGTCGATTCCCGGGACTTCGCCGCGGCGCATCTGGGCGGCGAGCTTGGTGCCCTCCTCGACGATCAGCGCGTAGGCGCTGATGTGGTCCGGCCCGTAGGACAACGCTGTGTCCAGCGAGGTGCGCCAGTCCTGCATCGATTCGCCCGGTGTGCCGTAGATGAGGTCCAGGCTGACGTCGAGGCCGGCGTCGCGGGCCCACTGCACCGCCTGGGGCACCCGTTCGGGGCTGTGGGTACGGTCCAGTACCTTCAGCACGTGCGGCACCGCGGACTGCATGCCGAAGGACACTCGGGTGAAGCCGGCCTTCGCCAGCAGTTCCAGGGACTCCGGCGTGACTGAATCCGGGTTCGCTTCGGTGGTGACTTCGGCACCCGCCTCCAGTCCCCAATGCCCGACGGCGGCAGCCAGGATCCGTGCGAGGTCTTCGGCGGGGAGCAGCGTGGGAGTGCCGCCGCCGAAGAAGACGGTACTGATCTTGCGGGCCGGCAGCCCGGAGGCTTCCATGACGCGGGCCGCGAAGTCGACCTCGGCTACCGCCGTTCCCGCGTAGGCGTCCTGGGAGGCGCCGCCGCCCAGCTCCTTGGCCGTGTAGGTGTTGAAATCGCAGTATCCGCAGCGTACGGCGCAGAACGGGATGTGGACGTACAGCCCGAAATTCCGGTGCTCGACGCCGTCCAGCACCTGCGGGGGCAGCAGTCCGTCCGCAGGTGCCGGATCGCCGAGAGGCAGGGCGCTTGGCACTACTTCTTGGCCTTGTCCTTGGACTCGTCGGTGGTAAGGGCGGCGATGAACGCTTCCTGGGGGACCTCCACACGGCCCACCATCTTCATGCGCTTCTTGCCTTCCTTCTGCTTTTCGAGCAGCTTGCGCTTACGGGTGATGTCACCGCCGTAGCACTTGGCCAGCACGTCCTTGCGGATGGCGCGGATGCTTTCGCGGGCAATGATCCGGGAGCCGATGGCCGCCTGGATGGGCACCTCGAATTGCTGCCTCGGAATCAGTTCGCGCAGCTTCGACGTCATCATCACGCCGTAGGCGTAGGCCTTGTCGCGGTGCGTGATGGCGCTGAAAGCGTCCACCTGTTCGCCCTGGAGCAGGATGTCCACCTTGACGAGGTCGGCAACCTGTTCGCCGTCGGCCTTCCAGTCCAGCGAAGCGTAGCCCCGCGTCTTGGACTTGAGGATGTCGAAGAAGTCGAAGACGATTTCCGCGAGCGGAATCCAGTAGCGCAGTTCCACGCGGTCCTCGGAGAGGTAGTCCATGCCGCGCATCGTGCCGCGGCGGCCCTGGCAGAGTTCCATGATGGCGCCGACGAACTCGTTGGGGGCAAGGATCGTGGCCGCCACCATGGGCTCGCGGACCTCGTTGATCTTGCCGGCCGGGAACTCGCTGGGGTTGGTCACCGTGATGGTGCTCTTGTCTTCAAGGGTGACCTCGTAAACGACGTTCGGTGCCGTGGAGATCAGGTCCAGGTTGAACTCGCGCTCCAGCCGCTCACGAACGATTTCCAGGTGCAGCAGGCCGAGGAAGCCGACGCGGAAACCGAAGCCCAGGGCCGCGGACGTTTCCGGTTCGTAGATCAAGGCGGCGTCATTCAGCTTGAGCTTGTCCAGGGCGTCGCGGAGCACCGGGTAGTCCGTGCCGTCCAGCGGGTAGAGCCCGGAGAAGACCATGGGCTTGGGGTCCGCGTAACCGCTCAAGGATTTCGACGCCGGCTTGGCCAGGTTGGTGACGGTGTCGCCGACTTTGGACTGGCGGACGTCCTTCACGCCGGTGATCAGGTAGCCCACCTCCCCGACGCCCAGGCCCTTGGACGGCACGGGCTCCGGAGAGCTCACGCCGATCTCGAGGAGTTCGTGGCTGGCCTTGGTGGACATCATCTGGATCCGCTCGCGCGGGTGCAGCATGCCGTCAACCACCCGGACGTAGGTGACCACGCCACGGTAGGTGTCATAGACGGAGTCGAAAATCATGGCACGCGCCGGTGCATCAGGATCGCCGACGGGTGCCGGAAGATCACGCACAATCCGGTCCAGGAGGGCTTCAACGCCGACCCCGGTCTTGCCGGAGACCTTCAGGACGTCTTCCGGGTCGCCGCCGATCAGGTTCGCCAGTTCTTCGGCGTACTTCTCGGGCTGGGCTGCCGGGAGGTCGATCTTGTTCAGCACCGGGATGATTGTCAGATCGTTTTCCATGGCCAGGTAGAGGTTGGCCAGGGTCTGTGCTTCGATGCCCTGCGCGGCGTCCACGAGCAGCACTGCGCCTTCGCAGGCTGCCAATGAGCGGGAGACTTCGTAGGTGAAGTCGACGTGGCCCGGGGTATCGATCATGTTCAGGGCGTAACTGGTGCCATCAAGCTCCCAGGGCATGCGGACGGCCTGCGACTTGATGGTGATACCGCGTTCGCGTTCAATGTCCATGCGGTCCAGGTACTGGGCCTTCATGTCGCGCGATTGAACGACGCCGGTGTACTGCAGCATGCGGTCGGCCAGGGTGGACTTACCGTGGTCGATGTGGGCAATGATGCAGAAGTTCCGGATGATGGCCGGATCTGTTGCGGCAGGCACCGGGGCGGTGCGGGCCATGGGAGACACGCAGGGGTCCTTACTGTCGACACTCACGCGGAAAGTTGCCCGAACAGCCCTGCTGTCCCGGCGCGCACCGCATATCTGAACTCATAGTCTCCCATGAACCGCGGCTCCGGCGCGCATCGGAACGGGCCTTGTTGCCCTGGTCGGCGGATACCGTGGTGGGATGGCATCGGACAAACACTCCATCTTCCGCAGGATCATGACCGCGCCGCTCCGCTACTTGCGCCGACTGGCGGCCGGAAGCGCACGGCCGGCGCCGCCGCGGACCTTGCGCGGCGCCAGGCCGGGCACGGCAACCAAGGGCAGACCGCCCGCCCCGACGCGCTCCGGCGTCGGGCGTTATCCAGGCGACTACAAGGGCACTGTTTCACCGCGCTACTCCCCCGCTCCGGACGGCCGGCCCGATCCGGGCGAAATCGTCTGGGCCTGGGTGCCCTTCGAAGAGGACCACAGCCAGGGCAAGGACAGGCCGGTCCTGCTCATAGGAAATGACAGGGCCTGGTTGCTGGGCCTGATGTTGACAAGCAAGGACCACGACGACGGCCACCGCGATTATGTCGACGTCGGTTCCGGCGCCTGGGACCCTCAGCGGCGCCCCAGCGAGGTCCGGATCGACCGGATCATCCGGGTCGACCCGGAGCGGATCCGCAGGGAAGGCGCGGTGCTGGACGGCAGGGCTTTCAGCCGGGTAGCCGACGCCCTGCGCACCCGGCGGCAGGAGACGCCACGCCGGCCGCGGTAGCCGCCATGCGGAACGGCGCGTGGTTCTGCTAGGATTGATGGCTGTATGTCCGTGCAGGTCGACGGCCATGCATGGTTGGCTGCCATAGGCATCCCCACGCCACTCAGTCGATGGCCAACCTGACAACCCTCTAGACCATTTCCGCATTAAAAAGAGAGTTCACACACGTGGCTAATATCAAGTCCCAGAAGAAGCGCATCCTCACCAACGAAAAGGCTCGTCTGCGTAACAACGCCGTCAAGTCCGAGCTGAAGACGGCCATCCGCGCCGTCAACACCGCCGTTGAGTCTGCCGACAAGGATGCTGCAACGACTGCTCTTGTAGCTGCCGGCCGCAAGCTGGACAAGGCTGTCAGCAAGGGCGTTATTCACAAGAACAACGCTGCGAACCGCAAGTCGGCGATCTCCAAGAAGGTCAACGCACTCTAAGGTTTTCCAGTTCGACTGAGCTGAAATTGAGGCCGGCCCGTTTGGGCCGGCCTCATCGCATTTAAGCGCCGGTTCCTGTTTGGTGCCGGTTCCTGCAGGGGGCCGGGTTGCCGCCCGCGGCTAGCGGCCGCGGGCCGAAGTGGCGATGACCGTCACGGCGTGCTCCACCGCATACACCGGATCGCGGGAGAGACCCTTCACCTGGGCATCGGCTTCGGCCGTGGCCTGGATCGAACGGATCAACCCTTCCGGGGTCCAACGGCGGACATCCCGCTGTGCCTGCTCGACCAGCCAGGGCTGCATGCCCAGCTGCCTCGCAATCTGCGCCGAGGAGCCCTGCGCACCGGCCACCCGCGCCAGGGTGCGCAGCTTGGCGGCCAATGCCGCGACCAAGGGAACGGGGTCCACTCCGGTTGCCAGGGCGTGGCGGAGGCTGGAGAGGGCCAGCGGAGCGTTCCCGGCCATGGCCGCGTCTGCGACCTTGAATGCCGTGGCCTCCACCCGCCCGCCGTAGTAGCGCTCAACCATGGCGGCATCCACGGCCGTGCTGGCATCGGCGATGAGCTGCCGGCAAGATGCGGCCAGCTCGGACAGCGACGTCCCCACGGCGTTGACCAGGGCCTGCACTGCCTCGTTCTCGATCCGGCGGCCTCCCGCCTTGAACTCGGCCACCACGAATGCCACCTTCTCCGCGTCCTTCTTAAGCGGTTGGCAGTCCACCACCGGCCAGCCCGCTGCCTTGACCGCGTCCAGCAGTTTCTTTCCCCTGGTGCCCCCGCTGTGGCGCAGGACGAGCACGACGTCGTCTTCCGGACGGGCCACGTAGGCAAGCGCATCGCTGAGGAAAGCTTCGCTCATGCCCTCGAGTCCCTCGACCTCGAGCAATTTGCCCTCACCGAAAAGCGACGGCGTGACAGTCATGGCAAGGGCGCCTGCTTCATAGCTGCCGGCGTTGAGTTTGCTGATCTCAACGTCGGGCATTGCTTCACGGACGAGCGAGCGGATGCGGTCCATGGCGCGGATGCCCAGGTACTCCTCCGGCCCGGTGATCAGCACTACGGCGGCCGGCGTGATGTCGCGCCAGGTGGCCGCATTCGCCGAGGAGGTCTTGGCCTTCGAGGCCTGGGGGGCAGCCAACAGTGCTTCCTTCCGGACGGGTTTTTGCAGGGTTCCAGTCTCCCACGACCGCACCCCGATCCCGAGCCGCCGGCTCCCGGGGTGTGGCCGGGAAGGCGGATGGGCGGGGACCGGCATTCCAGCCATGCCTCAAAGGCCGCGATCCGGCCAACAAGGAAGCCGTGGCTGCGCACGGCAAGGCCCACGCAACGGTCCGGGTTCAGGAGCAGCCAGAGCAAGGCCAGGTTACCCGCCGAGCAGAGCGCCATCGTAAACATCCCCCAAACGCCCTCCGGCCATGGCTGCACGGCTCCTGGCAGGCCCGCGAAGAAGCGGGCGATTCCGGCGATCGCCCCGGTACACACCGCCGCCGCTCCCATCAGGAAGGCCGCTGTGCCCTCGTGGACCGCCAGGACTGGCACAGCGAGTGTTCCCAGGACCGTCACGGGAGCGACGAATGGCGCCATGGCAACGTTTGCCAGCAAGGAAAATACGGTGAACTGCGGCTGCAGGCCCACAATGACAGGCGCACAAAACAACTGCGCGGAGAACGGCACCGCCAAGGCGGCCGCCACAGGACGCGGCAGCCAGACCGGCGCCCGGGCCATCAGCGGACGGGCCAGCAGGACGATCCCCAACGTGGCAAGCACCGACAGGAGGAACCCGGGACTGCCCGCCAAGGACGGTTCGCCGACGAGGAGCACCCCGACGGCAAGGCAGAGGAAACCCAGGCTTCGCCCCGGGCGTCCGCTGCTGAGGCCAAGCAGGCCGATCGCGCCCATGACCGCAGCCCGGAGAACGCTCGGCTCGGGCCCAACCAGCCACACAAAGGCGCCAAGGCCGCACAAAGCCAGGGCAGCCGCCACCGGCCGTGCAAAGCGGAAGACCCTGGCCAGGACGATCAGCAGGCCCAGGATCAGGCTGCAATTCGCCCCAGACACCGCAGTCAAATGGGTTGCACCAGTGTCGCGCATGGCCGCGACGAGCCCCTCGTCCATGCCATCGGTGTCGCCGATGACCATTCCCGGCAGGAGCCCCGCTGGATCGCCCCCGAGCCCGCCCGCGGCGCCGCGGTACCGCTCCCGCATGGCGGCCGCCCAGTCCGGCGCAGTCGCTGATCCGGTACCGGAAGCCGTTCCGTCCGTGCCTGCGGCATGCTGCAGGCTGCCCTGCGCAGGGAGGGGCCGGGTGCGGGCCGTGAAGACCGCTGTCTCCGCTTGTCCGGGGCGGCCCTGCGCGAGTTTTCCGGCGGCCCGGATGCGTTCTCCGGCCCGCGGTTCCCGCCACTCGGCGCCGCCTACCACCAGGATCCGGGTGGCCGGACGGTAGAGCTTGCCGTCTTCGGCCACCTCCAGGAGTTCGGCGCCAAGGATCCAGCGTTCTGCTCCCCCGGGCCCTGTGCGGGCTTCCTTGGCTTCCCGGGTGACCAGCAGGTTCACGAGCGCGGTGTCACCAGTTCCACCGCCTGCGACGGGCAGGCTCGATCGCGCGGTGGAGGCGGTCAGAGTGTGCGCCGCCGCAGCGGCCCCGAGGAGGCATCCCAGCGAGAGCGCGGCAGCCAGGCTGCGTCGCCCCGCACCGTGCCGCTGTGGCCGTCGGGCCGCCTGCACTCGCCGGGACCGCCGGCCGCCGGCAACGAGCAGCAGACCGGCGGCGGTGACCAGGAAGACGGCGAGACCGGTGGTCCATACCGGCGGCAGGTGGTTGCCGGCCAGGGCTGCGGTCCACGCAAGCACCGCGGAAGGCACGAGCCGCAGGTCCATCCGCGGCCCCGGATCATCGCGGCGCCGGACCTCGTCCTCCGCTCCGGAGCGGGCCCGCCTTTGCCCGGACATCAGACGGTCACCAAGGGAAGAAGCGCTTCGAGCATTTTGGGCCCCACACCGTCCACCGCGTCAAGCTCTTCCACGGCCGCGAATGGTCCGTGCTCTTCACGCCAGGCCACGATGCGCCCGGCGAGGACCGGGCCGACCTTGGGCAACGCGTCCAGCTCCGCCGCAGAGGCGGTGTTGATGTTGATCCTGGCGCCGGCCGCAGTGCCGCTGCCAGACCGCGCGGTGCCCGCCCCGCCGGCCCCGCCCTGGGGCGGCTCAGGGACCTCCCCCTGCCGCGGAACCTGGATCTTCGCGCCGTCCTGGACAACTGCGGCCAGGTTGAGGCCGTCCAGGGACGCTGCAGCGTCCGCGCCGCCCGCCGCGGAGATCGCCTCGAAGACCCGGGAACCCGAGGGCAGGCTGACGATGCCCGGCTTCTCCACGGCACCGGCAACATGGACCACGATGCGGGCGCCTGCGGGATCTTCGGAGTCCGCGCCTTCCGATACCGGAGCCTGGCTGGAGACATCCCCGGACGTCCCCCCGGCCGCGCCAAGCTGCTCCGCGGGAGGCCGGCCGGCCCAGGCCTGCCAGCCGAACCACACGGCCAGCAAGAGCGCCGGAACCAGCAGCATGAAGGGGACCCGCCAAGGCACGCGCCACCGGACACGCGGGGAAAGACCGGCGGATACCGCGTCGGACTCCTGCAGGGCGGACCCGCCACGGCCCAGCTCCGGCAGGAGGGCTCCCTCCCTCGCGCCGGCAGGAAGCCCGGACTCTCTGGGCCCGGCCTTTTCGCCAAACCCTGCTGTATCCGGAAGGTCAGTAACGCCCAGCCGGGATTTCAGCCGGTGCCTGGCCGCCCGCGCGGCATCGCCGGCTAGCGGGTCTCGGTTCCGGCGCGGCATGAGTCCGAGCCTAGGTTCGGCCCGTCCGCCGTGCCGCCGGCAGCGGGTGCTATGTGGAAAGCCCTGCCTCCGCGTCGCCTGTGGAGGAAATGAGCTACTCCCCGGGAATGGCTGCCCCGGGCGTGCTGCTCTCCCCCACGATCACCGCAAGGACGCCCAAGCCCGCGTGGGCACCGAGCACCGCCGGCAGGGCGCTGAGCTGCGCCTCGGGAGTACCCGGGCACAACGCTGCGAGGCGTCCGGCCAGCCCTTCGGCTTCGGCGAGGTTCCCGAAATGGTGGACCGCGAGCCTGGCTTCGCCGGGCGGGCGGGTTGCGACGTCGGCGGCGACGATCTCCTCGAGCCGGGCGATGGCCTTCGCTGCGGAACGCACCTTTTCGAGCGGCACGATCCGTCCGCCGTCGACCGCGAGGATGGGCTTGATGGCGAGCATGGTGCCCAGCAGGGAAGCCGCGGCGCCGATCCGCCCGCCCCGGCGCAGCTGTTCAAGGCTTGGCACGTAGAAATAGACCTTGGTGCGGCGGAGCCGTTCCTCCGCAAAGTCGCGCACCTCCGCCGCGGACCGGCCGTCAGCTGCAGCCAGGAGGGCGCTTTGCACACCCATCCCCTGGGCCATGCCGACCGTGCGGGAATCGAGGACTTCCACCGGGATCGAAACGCGGGCGGCCGCCAGTTTCGCGGCGTCGACGGTGCCGGAGAGTTCGGCGGAGATGTGGATGGACACCACCGACTCGAATCCGCGCGCCGCCGCGGCCAGGTACGCCTGTTCGAACTGGCCGGGCGACGGCCGGGACGTCTTCACTGCCGACCCCGAGGCCAATGCCAGGGCCAGGGTAGTGGTGATGTCGTCTTCGCCTTCGCCGAAGATATCCTCGCCCACCATGACCGGCATCGGAACCACCGCCAGCCGGCCGTCGGCGACAAAGGCCTTCACCCAGTCGGCCGGCAAAGCCCCCGCGGAATCGGTCACGACGGCGGTGCGTACGACGGCGGGCACCGCACCGGTGGTACGTCCCGGCGTCGTCGACTGCCGCAGCCGCGACAGGCGCTGCTTCAGCCACAGCCAGCCAGGCGGTTCGCGGTCCGGCAAAAGGCACCTCCTGGACGGGTCGCTGTGTGGGTCGTGCGGCACAGCGGTTGGCGGCAGGGCTGGGTGATGCACAGGCGGCCGGCCGGAAGCCGGCGGCCCTGCCCGGCTAGGCCGGGACGATATTCACCAGTTTGGGGGCCCGCACGATCACCGTGCGGATGCCACGCCCATCAAGAGCGCGCTGAACGTTTTCGCTGGCCAGCGCCAGTTCGCGCAGCGCGTCCTCCGCGATGCCGGGAGAGACCTCAAGGCGGTCGCGGACCTTGCCCTGCACCTGAACGACGGCGGTGACGGTTTCCTGGACCAGGAGCGAGTCGTCGTGGACCGGCCAGCCGGCGTTCGCCACCGACGCCGGGTGGCCCAGCTGGTTCCAGAGATCCTCGGCCGTGTACGGGGCGAAGAGGCTCAGGATCACGGCGACGGCCTCGGTGGCCTCGCGGACGGCAGGATCCGCCCCGCCGGCGCCGGAGTCGATGGTCTTGCGGGTGGCGTTGACCAGCTCCATCAGCTTGGCGACGACGACGTTGAACTTGTTGTTGTCCAACAGCTCCGCGGCTTCGGCGATGGTGCGGTGCGTGACGGAGCGCAGGGCGCGGTCGCCGGCGGAGAAGTCGACACCGGGGGCGCTGCTGACGTCCTGGCCGAGGCGCCACGCGCGGGCCAGGAACTTCGCCGAACCGGCCGGCGAAACGTCGGCCCAGTCGACGTCGTCCTCCGGCGGGGAGGCGAACACCATGGTCAGGCGGACGGCGTCCACGCCGAACTTGTCCAGCTGTTCGCCGAGGTCCACGCCGTTGCCCAGGGACTTGCTCATGGCCTTGCCGCCGTTGAGCACCTGGCCCTGGTTGAGCAGGGCGCTGAATGGTTCGTCCGCGTCCAGCAGGCCCATGTCGTGCACGACCTTGGTGAAGAAGCGCGCGTAGAGCAGGTGCAGGATGGCGTGCTCGACGCCACCCACGTACTGGCCGACGGGCATCCATTCGTTGATCTTCGCCGGGTCGAACGGGCCTTCGGTGAAGTGCGGGGAGACGAAGCGCAGGAAGTACCAGGACGAGTCCACGAAGGTGTCCATGGTGTCCGTGTCGCGCTGCGCGGCGCGGCCGCAGTTGGGGCATTCCACGTTGACCCATTCCGCGGCGGCGGCCAGCGGGGAGGTGCCCTTCGGGGCGAGGGCCTCGCCGCGCAGGTCCTCGGGCAGCGTGACAGGCAGCTGGTCATCGGGGACCGGAACCTCGCCGCATTCGGCGCAGTGGATGATCGGGATCGGGGTGCCCCAGAAGCGCTGGCGGCTCAGCAGCCAGTCGCGCAGGCGGAAGTTCACGAACTTTTCGCCCGTGCCGAGTTTCTCCAGGATGTCGATGGCGGCCGGGATGGCCTCGGCCTTGGACAGTCCGTCCAATTCGCCGGAGTTCTTCAGGGTGCCTTCGCCGGACGTGGCGGTGCCGCTCTCCGCCGGGTCCTCGCCGCCGGTGTCCAGGACGGCCCGGACCGGCAGCCCGAAGGCCTTGGCGAAATCGAGGTCGCGCTGGTCGTGCGCGGGAACGGCCATGATGGCGCCGGTGCCGTAGTCGGCCAGGACGTAGTCGGCGGCCCAGACGGGCAGCTTCTCGCCGTTTAGCGGGTTGATGGCGTAGCGGCCCGTGAAGACGCCGGTCTTTTCGCGTTCGGTGGACTGGCGCTCGATTTCGGAGAGTGCCTTGACCTTTTCGCGGTAGGCCATGAGTTCGTCGTGCTGCTCCGGGGTGACCAGGTCCAGGGCCAGGTGGGCGTCGGCCGCGACGACAAAGAAGGTTGCCCCGTACAGGGTGTCCGGGCGGGTGGTGAAGACCGTGACTTCCTTTTCGGGACGGCCCCCGGCGGCTTCGATGACGAAGCGCACGTGGGCGCCCTCGGAGCGGCCGATCCAGTTCCGCTGCATGGCCAGGACGCGCTCGGGCCAGTGCCCCTGCAGTTCGGACATGTCATCGAGCAGGCGGTCGGCGTATTCGGTGATCTTGAAGTACCACTGGTTCAGGGACTTCTTGGTGACCGGGGTGCCGCAGCGTTCGCAGGCGCCGTTGACGACCTGCTCGTTCGCCAGCACGGTCAGGTCCTTGGGGCACCAGTTGACCGGGGAATCCTTGCGGTAGGCCAGGCCGCGCTCGTAGAAGCGCTTGAACAGCCACTGGGTCCAGCGGTAGTACTCCGGGTCCGAGGTGTGCAGGCGGCGGGACCAGTCGGCGGAGATGGCGTACCGCTTGAAGGAGGCAGCCTGGGTGTCGATGTTGGCGTAGGTCCACTCGCTCGGGTGGGCGTTGCGCTTGATTGCGGCGTTCTCGGCCGGCAGGCCGAAGGAGTCCCAGCCGATCGGGTGCAGGACGTCAAAGCCCTTCTGGCGCAGGTAGCGCGCGACGACGTCACCCATTGCGAACGCTTCTGCGTGGCCCATGTGCAGGTCGCCGGAGGGGTACGGGAACATGTCCAGCACGTAGCGGCGCTCGCGGGAGCCATCGTCCAGGGGCGTGAAGACCTTGAGGTCCTCCCACACCTGCGGCCACTTGGCCTCCATCGCGGCGAAGCTGTACACGCCCTCTTCGGGGGTGTTCGCCGTGCCTGCCTGTGCTCCGGTTTCGGTCTCCGGGTGAACGCTCACTGCTGCCCTCTTCTGTTCCTCGTTGGCGGTATTGCCTCCTGCTGCAGCCCCGGCACATGCCCGGACACACAAAAGCCCCTCGACAAGGAGGGGCGGCCGCACGGTAATTCCGGTACCGGGCGGCTAGCTAAGCAGAAGGATCGCACACATATCCCTAACTCTAGCGCACCAAATGCACGGACCTTGGCCCGGAACGCGCCTGAGCGCAGGCGTTCCTGGCAGCGGTTCCGGGGCCGGGCAGGCGGACACAGCACGCGAGTACACCGCCCCCTGGAAAACAAGTACCGGACCTCATTGCCAACTTGCGCAGAGGAGTCCAATATGATACCAGGCCTGGGGGGGTTGCTAAAAGGTCTCAGGGTATGGAGCCTGAAATGCGCCTTTCGCCTGCTCGTTTCCCCAATGCCTTCGGGGACGGGAAAGCTGTCCCCGGCCCCTTCCGCAGCGAACAGTCCAGGCGCTACCGGTCATGATGAGCGCACTCCGCTGGGTTATCCAGTTCCGGCTGTTGGTCTTGGCAGTGGCGGCAGGAATTCTGGCATTCGGGTTCACGAACCTGCCGAGCATGTCCGTGGATGCCTTTCCGGAATTTGCCCCGCCGCAGGTCGAGATCCAGACCGAGGCCCTGGGCCTTTCTGCGGCCGAGGTGGAGCAGCTAATCACCTCCCCCATGGAGGCCGACCTCCTGAACGGGGTGGCCTGGGTGGAGGCGATCCGCTCCAAGTCCGTCCCGGGCCTGTCCTCGATCCAGATGGTCTTCAAACCTGGAACCGATCTATTTCGGGCCCGGCAGCTTGTTTCCGAGCGGCTGACCCAGGCCCGCGCGCTCCCCAACGTATCGGCGGCGCCTGTCCTGATGCAGCCGCTGTCCTCGACCAGCCGGGTCATGATGATCCGGCTGACGTCAAAGGACATGTCGGCCATCGACATGTCCGTGCTGGCCAGATGGACCATGAAGCCCGGGCTCCTGGCCGTACCCGGCGTCGCGAACGTGGCGATCTGGGGCCAGCGCGACCAGCAACTTCAGGTACTTGTGGATCCTGCGCAGCTCCAAGCCAAGGGTGTGACGCTGGACGAGGTCATCAAGACGACCGGCAACTCCGTGTGGGTTTCGCCGTTGAGCTATCTGGCGGCATCCACGCCAGGCACCGGCGGCTTTTTCGAGACCGGCCACCAGCGTATTGGTGTCCAGCACGTCCTGCCGATCACCACGCCAGAGGACCTCGGCCAGGTTCCAATTGAGGGGTCGGCCGGCAAGCTCCTGCTCAAGGACGTGGCCACAGTGGCGACCGACCACCAACCCCTGATCGGCGATGCCCTGCTGGGCAAGGAAGCCGAGTTGTTGCTGGTGATTGAGAAATTCCCGGAAACGAACACTTTGGATGTAACCCGGGGTGTTGAAGAGGCACTGCGCAGCCTCCAGCCCGGCTTGCCCGGGGTCACGATCGATACCAGCGTCTACCGGCAGGCGTCCTTCATCGAGGACGAGGTCGGTACGCTCGGCATCGCCCTGCTGATCACCTTGCTGCTGATCGTTGCCATGTTTGGCAGTTTTTTCCGTTCATGGCGCACAGCCCTCATCAGCCTCATCACGATTCCGTTGTCCCTGACAGCGGCGGCCCTGCTGCTCTACGTACGCGGTATCGGGATGAACACCATGGTCATGGCCGGCATGGTCCTGGCTTTGGGCGTCATCGTGGGAGACCTCGCCGAAGACCTCAACGGCGTCGTCGCGGCAGGCAACGCCGCCGCGAGGAAGCGCGGTGGCGAGCCGCAGAACAGGCAGCTGCGCGCCGTCCTGATTCCGGAAGCCCTCTGGGCAGTCCGCATCCCGATACTGTACTCGCTGTTGATCATGGCGCTGGCCGGCATGCCCTCGCTCTTCATCGCGGGCGAGAACGGAGCCTTCTTCGGACCCTTGGTCCTGAGCTACCTGCTTGCCCTGGTTGTCTCGATGATCGTCGCCCTGACGGCGACTGCCGCGCTCGCGTTCGTCCTTCCCGGCGCGTCGTCCGCGCCACCGGAACGCCGGTCGCTGAGGCGGCTGAAAGTTGGTTACGGGCGGCTCCTGGTCCGCCTGACGGGGAAGGTCCCGTGGGCGTTCGCCGCCTCCGCGGTTGTGGCGTTGGCAGGACTCGTCCTCGTGCCCCAGCTTGCCGCCAACCACCCCGTGGTGCCCGTACTTGCGGACAAAACCCTCGTGGTGCACTGGAATACGATTGCCGGCACTTCGGACCAGGAAATGAGCCGGATCACCGAGTCGGCCGCCGAAGAGCTCCGCCGTCTGCCTGGTGTGGTCAACGTGGGAGGCCACGTCGGACGCGCGATCACCTCTGACCAGATCGGCGACGTGAGTTCGGGCGAACTCTGGATCAGCGTGGCATCCGCCGCGTCGTTCGGCGACACAGCGGCCGCCGTCCAGCAGGTCATCGCCGGCTACCCGGGCCTGACCAGCAAGGTATCCACCTATCCACAGGAGCGCATCGACCAAATCCGCGACGCCGCCGACAGCGGGTTCGCGGTCCGGGTCTATGGGCCGAACACCGGGGTCCTGCGGCAGAAGGCGGCAGAGGTGCAGCAGATGCTCGAGCACACGGCCGGCGTCGTCAACCCTCACGTTGACGCCCCTGTCGAACAGCCGATCGCCGAGGTCAAGGTAGACCTTGCCGCTGCCCAGAAGGCGGGCATCGTTCCCGGCGATGTTCGACGCGCGGCTGCGGCCCTGCTACAGGGCATCGAAGTCGGCAACCTCTACGAACAGCAGAAAGTCTTCTCGGTCATCGTGAAGGGTGCCGCATCCACGCGGAACAGCCTGGACAGCGTCCGCGACCTGATCCTGGACACCCCCAGCGGCGGGCACACCCGCCTCGGCGATGTCGCACAGGTCAGCATGGTCGGGAACGAGTCGGTGATCCTGCACGATGACACTTCGCGCCGCATCGATGTGAAGGCCGAGATCCAGGGCCGCCCACTGGGCGACATCCAACGTGACATCGACGCAAACCTGCAGCAGATGCAGTTCCCGATCTCGTACCATGCCGAAGTCCTCACCCAGTACGCGCAGCAGCAAAGCAATCTCCAGTGGCTCTGGCTGCTCGCAGCCATCGCTGCGGCCGGCATCCTGGTGCTGTTGCAGTCCGCGTCCGGGAGCTGGCGGCTCGCCGCCCCGCTCTTCCTGGGCCTGATCCTCGCACTGTCAGGCGGCGTGCTGGTTTCCGAGGCCACGCGAGCCGTCAACTCCCTGTCCGCCCTGGTCGCGTTCGCCGTAGTGCTGGGTGTCGCCACCCGCGGCACCCTGCTGATGGCTGGACTCGTCCGGACCCTGCGCGCTGAAGACAGTACCGCGCCGTGGCCTGCGTTGGTAGCCCATGCGGCGAGGGAGAGGCTCGGGCCGACTCTGATGTCGACCGCGATGACGGGTCTGGTCTTGCTGCCCCTCGTCCTGTTCGGCGGCGTTGTCGGAACGGAAATCATCCTGCCGCTCGCCGTGATCATCTGGGGCGGCCTGGTGACCTCCGCGCTGTTCATTCTGTTTATTGTGCCCGCGGTGTTGCTTCGGTACGGACCTGAACAAGCACCGCGCACCGGGATCCGGAACGAACCGGCAAGCACGGCCTGAGAGTCAGGATGCGTCATGATTGCAATACCTTCGCGGCCGGGCCGCAACACGATGGCCCTCATCATCCTGGCGTTCCTGGCAGTATGCGTCCCCGCCTGCAGCCGGGCGGAAGCGGAAGCTCCACCCGTCGTTGACGCTCCTGCAGCCATTGAAGTGGTTGCCGGAACGGACCTCCACCGCATCACGCTGACTGAACGTGCCATTGAGCGGCTAGGGCTCAAAACGGAGACGATCAGCGCGGATCCCCATAGCAAGAAGCTAAGCGCCCCCTACTCCGCGCTACTCTATGACAGCCAAGGCAAGACATGGGTCTACACCAATCCCGAGCCCCGGGTCTACGTCCGGCACTCCGTTAGCGTCGAGCGCATCAACGGCCCCGTTGCCGTGCTGACGGACGGCCCGGCGCCTGGCACGGTTGTGGTCACCCTTGGAGCCGCGGAATTGTTCGGCGCCGAATTCGATACGGCCCAGTGACATGCGGTGGATCATAGGAATCAGCCTCAAATTCAGGACCGTCGTCGTCGCGCTCGCGTGTGCGGTAATGCTGCTTGGTTCACTGCAGCTGGGTTCCGCGTCCGTGGACGTCTTTCCCGAATTCGCCCCGCCTCGGGTGGAAATCCAAACCGCGTGCCTCGGTTTGACCTCCCAGGAAGTCGAAGAGCTGGTCAGCGTGCCCATCGAGGCAGCCGTGAGCGGCATGCCAGGCCTGGACGAGCTGCGGTCGAAATCCGTGCCGCAGTTGTCCTCGATCGTGCTGCTCTTCCATCCGGGCACCGACCTGCTCAACGCCCGCCAGTTGGTCTCGGAGCGAATGGCGTCTGTGACCGCGGCGCTGCCGACCTGGGCGGCCCCGCCGGTCATGCTGCAGCCGCTGTCCGCAACGAGCCGGGTGATGAAAATCGGGATGACATCGTCCGAGCACTCACTCATCGAGATGTCGATGCTGTCCTACTGGACCATCCGGGCCCGGCTCCTCCGGGTCCCCGGCGTGGCCAACGTGGCCATTTGGGGCGAGCGGCTCCAGATGCTGCAGGTCCAGGTGGAACCTGAGAAGCTCAAGGCCCAAAATGTCTCCCTCAACGAAGTCATGGAAGTCACCGCGGGCGCCCTCGACGCCGGCCTGCTGAAGTACTCGCCCGGACGATTCATCGGCACCGGCGGCTTCATTGGGAGCCCTAACCAGCGAATAGGCATCCGGCACGTTCAGCCGATCAAGACTCCCGCTGACCTGGCCCAGGTGACCATCCGGGAGAAGGACGGCGTGGCACTGCACCTCGGCGATGTAGCCCAGGTCGTGGAGGACCATCAGCCGCTCATTGGTGATGCCGTCATCAACAACGGGCATGGGCTTATGCTGATCGTCGAGAAACTGCCCTGGGGCAACACTTTGGATGTGACCAAGGGCGTTGAGGAAGCCCTCCATGAGCTGCAGCCTGGCCTGAGCGGAATCAGCTTCGACACCACCATCTTCCGCCCGGCGAGCTTTGTCGAGGAGTCGATCTCCAACCTGAGCCTCGCCCTGCTGCTGGGCTGCCTGCTCGTCGTCCTGATCCTCGGCGCTTTCCTCTTCCAATGGCGGACGGCCCTGATCAGCCTCATCGCGATCCCGCTGTCCCTGCTCACGGCCGCCTTGGTCCTTTATTTCACGGCCAGTTCGATCAACACGATGGTCCTTGCGGGGCTGGTCATCGCGGTGGGAGTCGTCGTCGACGACGCAATCATCGACGTCGAAAACATCATGCGCCGGTTGCGGCAACATCGTGCCCGGGGCAGCCATGAATCCACGGCCTCGGTGGTACTGAAAGCCTCGCTCGAGATGCGGAGCCCCATCGTGTACGCGACCATGATCATTGTCGTCGCTGCCGTGCCCATCTTCTTCCTGGACGGGCTGACCGGAGTCTTCTTCCGGCCGCTGGCCGTCACCTACACCCTGGCAGTGCTCGCCTCGATGGTCGTGGCACTGACAGTCACTCCCGCCCTGGCACTGATGTTTTTGGGCAGGGCGAAGCTGGAAGAACGCGACCAGCCTTTGGTCCGGGTGCTCAAACGCGGCTACCACGCCGTCCTGACCCGGATCATGAACCGGCCCCGGTACGGCTATGCCGGGTTCGGAGTCGTCGCGATGGCGGGCCTGGCCGTCGCTCCCCTGCTGGGCCAGTCCCTGTTCCCCACTTTCAAGGAAAGGGACTTCCTGATGCACTGGATCTCGCAGCCGGGAACCTCGGCGGCGGAAGAGTACCGGATCTCGCAGCGCGGCTGCGAGGAGTTCCTCCGGGTGCCCGGCGTCCTGAACTGCGGCACGCATATCGGGCAGGCGTTCGCTGCTGACGAGATCGTCGGCGTCAACGCCGGAGAGCACTGGATCAGCATCGACCGCCACGCGAACTATGACGAGACACTTGCCGCTGTCCAGGAAGTTGTTGACGGCTACCCGGGCCTGCACCGCGACGTCCAGACGTACCTGAAGGAGCGGATCGAAGAAGTCCTGACAGGCGCCAGCGAGCCCATCCTGGTCCGCGTCTACGGGGACGACCTCAAAGTGCTGCGGGAACAGGCCCAACGGGTCAAGGGCATTCTGGATGACATCAAGGGCACCGAGGACCCGCATGTGTCCCTTGAGGTAGAGATCCCGCAGATTTCCGTCACGGTCAATCTCGCCGAGGCGCAGAAATACGGACTGAAACCGGGTGATGTGAGACGGGCGGCCGCCACTCTCGTGGCCGGGGAGGAGGTCGGCGACGTCTTCCGGGACGGCCGCGCCTACGACGTCCAGGTCTGGAGCACTCCGGCAACCCGTGCCAGCGTCACCAGCATCGAGGACTTGCCGATTGATACCCCCGGCGGCCAGCGCGTCCGCCTCGCCGACGTCGCAGCCGTGACGCTTCAGGCAGTGCCGAACCAGATCGACCGGACCAACGGATCGCGCCGCGTTGAAGTGGGAACATTCCTGGCCAAGGGTGCAGATCTGGGAGAAGTCGTCGGCGAGCTGCAGACGCGGCTGGACAGCCTGGAGCTGCCGGCCGGCTACAGAGTGCAGCTGCTGGGCGAATACACCGAACGTGAGGCGGCTACGAACCGCCTGATGATTTTCGCCGGCGCTGCCCTCGTCCTGATCCTCCTGCTGCTCCAGACATCCTTCCGGAGTTGGCGGCTCGCTGTGCTCTCGCTGCTGACGTTGCCGATAGCCCTGGTGGGCGGCGTCTTCGCTGCCTTCATTTCCGGCGGCATCCTTTCCCTGGGCTCGGTTGTTGGCTTCCTCACCGTGATGGGGATCGCGGCGCGCAACGGCATCCTGCTCATCAACCACTGCCAGCACCTGGAAAGGAACGAGGGCGAGACCTTCGGCCGGGCCCTCGTGCTGCGCGGGGCGGCGGAAAGGCTTTCACCAATTCTCATGACCAGCCTCGCCACCGGACTTGCCCTGGTGCCCTTGGTTGTCATGGGCAACGTCCCCGGCCATGAAATCGAACACCCCATGGCTGTGGTCATTCTGGGAGGCCTTGTCACCTCCACCTTGCTCAACCTTTTTATTGTTCCGTCGCTGTACCTCAGGTTCGCCAAGCGGCGGCCGCGCAGGCAACGCAACCAGGAGCCCGAGCCGGTTCCGGCCACCTGACTGGATTCACCCATCGAAAGGAAGTGCCATGTTCCATCGACGTCGCCGGACCACCGCAGCAACGTCAGCGCTACTGCTGGTCGCGGCCACGCTCTCCGTCGCAACGGCGGCCACGGCCAACGCGGCACCGGCCCCGGCCGAGCTGTGCGGTCCCGGCTCAGCCATCAATTACAACGCCGCGGACTTCACGCAACCCACGAAGATCAGCAACAAGTGGCTCCCGTTGACGCCCGGCATGCAGTCCACCACCACCGGGACGGTCACCTCCGCTGACGGCGTCCACTCGCACTCCGTCATCCACACCGTCACCGGACTGACCAAGGTGATCGGCGGCGTCACCACGCGCGTCCTGTGGGACCGTGACTACCAGGACGGCCAGCTGCAGGAATCCGAACTCGCGTTCTTCGCCCAAAGCCGGCAGGGCGCGGTGTGGCTCTTCGGCGAGTATCCCGAAGAGTATGAGAACGGCGCCCTCGTTGGTGCCCCGAGCACGTTCATCCACGGCCTGGCCAAGGCCGAGGCAGGCACGGCAATGCCGGCCAGGCCGTCCCTGACCGCTGCCGACCATGTCCAGGCGTATGCGCCCAAGATCGATTTCCTGGATTGTGGCAGTGTCTTCCAGAAGGACCAGCACGTGTGCGTCCCCACCGGCTGTTACGACGACGTCCTGGTCATCGATGAATACAGCCCGCTTGAAGCGCCCGACGCCGGACACCAGCGGAAGTTCTATTCCGCCGGTACCGGGTTGGTCAAGGTGACGGCGGTCGGCGGCCCGGACCAGGAATTCATGGACCTTGTCAGTATCCGCACGCTGACCGCTGCCGAGCTGGGCCAGGTCAACGCCTACGCCCTTGACATGGACGCGCGCGGCTACAAAGTCAGCCGGAGCGTCTACGCGAAAACCGCACCGGCGACGGTCGGGCCATGAACCGGACCGGAAACCGGTCCGTGAACCTGTGAACGTAACGAGGCCGGGGCGGCATGGCCACCCCGGCCTCGTTGAGTCAGCTGCCCCATGTCAGCAGCCAAGCGTCAGCGGACGTCCTCGTCCACCCAGTCCATCGACTTGGTGACTGCCTTCTTCCAGAGGCGCAGCTGCCGCTCCTGCTCCTCGGCAGGAAGCTGCGGCTCCCAGCGCTTGTCCTCGCCCCAGTTCGCGGACAGTTCGCCGAGATCCTTCCAGAAGCCGACGGCGAGGCCGGCCGCGTAGGCGGCGCCCAGAGCCGTGGTTTCCACGACCTTCGGACGGACCACCGGCACACCGAGGATGTCCGCCTGGAACTGCATGAGCGCCTCATTGGCGACCATGCCGCCGTCGACCTTCAGCTCGGTGAGCGGAACACCGGAATCGGCGTTGACGGCGTCGAGCACTTCGCGGGTCTGGAAGGCGGTGGCCTCCAGCGCCGCACGGGCGATGTGGCCCTTGTTGGCAAAACGGGTCAGGCCCACGATGGCGCCGCGCGCGTCGGCCCGCCAGTACGGGGCGAACAGGCCGGAGAACGCGGGCACGATGTAAACGCCACCATTGTCCGCGACTCCGGAGGCCAGCGTCTCCACCTCGGGAGCTGAGCCGATCATGCCCAGGTTGTCGCGCAGCCACTGGATCAGCGAACCGGTGACGGCGATGGAACCTTCCAGGGCGTAGCGCGGCTTGTCGTTGCCCAGCTTGTATCCGAGGGTGGTCAGCAGCCCGTTCTTCGAGTGGACGATTTCCTCGCCGGTGTTGAAGATCAGGAAGCACCCGGTGCCGTAGGTGTTCTTCGCTTCGCCGGCCTGGAAGGCGGCCTGGCCGAAGGTTGCTGCCTGCTGGTCGCCGAGGATGCCGGACACCGGCACCTCCCGGAGCAACTGGGAGCTGTGCACCTGCCCGTACACCTCCGAGGAGGAAAGGATGGCGGGCATCATGGAGGCCGGAACGCCGAAGGCGTCCAGGATCTCCTGGTCCCACTGCAGCGTTTCCAGATCCATGAACATGGTGCGCGAGGCGTTGGTGACGTCCGTGGCGTGCACGCCGCCGTCGGGGCCGCCGGTCAGGTTCCAGAGGACCCAGGCATCGGTGTTGCCGAAGATGAGATCGCCCGCCTCTGCCTTGGCGCGGGCGCCTTCGACGTTGTCCAGGATCCACTTGATCTTCGTGCCGGAAAAGTAGGTGGCCAGGGGCAGGCCCACCTTCTGTTTGAAGCGCTCCACGCCGCCGTCGGCGGACAGTTCGTCCACGATCGGCTGCGTACGTGTGTCCTGCCAGACGATCGCGTTGTAGACCGGCTCGCCGGTGTTCTTGTCCCAGACGACGGCGGTCTCGCGCTGGTTGGTGATGCCGACGGCGGCGATGTCGTGCCGGGTCAGGCTCGCCTTGGACAGCGCGGAACCGATGACCTCCCGCACGTTGTCCCAGATTTCCACCGGGTTGTGCTCCACCCAGCCGGCCTGCGGGAAGATCTGCTCGTGCTCCAACTGGCCGGTGGAGACGATGTTTCCCGTGTGGTCGAACACGATGGCGCGCGAGCTGGTGGTGCCCTGGTCGATGGCGATTACGTGCTGGTTCACGATGACGTCCTTGTCTCTTTGCTGCTGTGCCTGTGTTGGAGGTTACTTGGTCGCGGCGAAATCCACCGCGACGCATCAAAACCCGCCATTGTTGCCCTTCGTGCCATTCAAGGCCTTGTTGGCCACGACGCCGCCGCGGGCGTCAGGACACGAGGCTGTGTACCGTGACCCGGTGGAACCGCTGGAGCACGTCCTGGGCGTGCTGGATTTCATTGGCCTTGCGGCCCCCGTCCCAGCCCAGCGGGCCGGCCAGGACGTCGGCCAGTTCGTTGAGCAGTTCTCCTGTGACGAGTCCGCGGAAGGCCAGGGATGTGCGGCGGATCAGCACGTCCACGAGGTGGCCGATCTGCTCGTGCGCGGCCATGAACTGTAGTTCGCGCACGCTCAGTTCGTGGGTGGAGCGCAGCAGTTCGTCGTCGCCGGCCGTCAGGTAGCCGAGGACTTCTTCGGCGCGGGTGCCGTAGCGGGCCAGGAGCCCGGCCACCCGTTCGGCACCGAAGCCGGGAGACATGTGCCGCTTGATCCAGTCCTGCACACCTTCCTCGTTCGCGGGGAAGCCGGCGCCGCCGCCGATGGCGAGTTTCGCCGTCGAGACCTTGCGTTCCATGTTCAATTCAGCGAGCACGTCGTTGCTGAGGTGCTCGGCCAGCGCCCGGAAGGTGGTCCATTTGCCACCCACCAGGGAGAGGACGACGGCGGAACCCGCCCCGCCCGGTGCGCTCCGCTCGATGCGGTAGTCGCGGGAGACGAAGCCCGGCTGGGTGTCGTCGTGGCGGGGCAGCGGCCGGACGCCGGAGAAGCTGTAGACGATCTGCCCGCGGTCGACCTTGATGGCCGGGAACACGTTCCCCACCAGTTCGAAGAAATAGTCGATCTCCTGTTCGGTGCAGACGGCGTCCTCGGCCATGTCCGCGTCGACGTCGGTGGTGCCCATCAAGACGCGGTCGCCCATCGGGTAGATGAGCACGATCCGGCCGTCCGTGTGCTCGAAGAAGATCTCCCGGCCTTTGCATGCAGCCAGCAGTTCCGGGTGGTCCAGGACGATGTGCGAGCCCTTGGTGCCGCCCATGAAGCTGCTGGGCCGGCCGAGCGCATTGTTGGTCAGGTCCACCCACGCGCCGGTGGTGTTGACGATGACGTCGGCCTCGAAGGTGAACTCCTCGCCGGTGAGTTCGTCGCGCAGCCGGGCTTCGCCGTCGGCCATCGACACGAGCGAGATGTAGTTGGCGGCCCGGGCAGTACCGCCGCTGATATGGCTGCCGGCACCTGCCTTCACGCCGTCCTGCAGCACGTCCAGGGTGAGGCGTTCCGGGTTGTGGACCGAGGCGTCGAAATAGGTGGCGGTGTACTTGACCCTGGGGTCCAGCGCGGGCAACTCGGCCAGTGCGGCATCCCGGCCGCGGAACAGGTGCCGCGGGACGCTGCCGCCGTCGCGGGAGAAGGAGTCGTACAGGCTCAGGCCGAGCTTGATGAGAAAGGCCCCGCGTTCCTTCGGCTTGCCTTGCTTGTGGGTCAGGAAGCGCAGGGGCGCGGACAGGACGCCGGAGAAGGTGCTGAAGATCGGGATGGTGGTCTGCAGGGGCTTGACGTAGTGCGGGGCGATCTTCAGGAGGCGGTTGCGTTCGACGACGGACTCGCGCACCAGCCGGAACTCGCCGTTTTCGAGGTAGCGGATGCCTCCATGGATCATGTGCGAGGAGGCGCCGCTGGCGCCCTGGCAGAAGTCGCCGCGTTCAACGAGGGCGACGTCCACGCCCTGCAGCGCCAGGTCGCGGAAGGTGCCGACGCCGTTGATGCCGCCGCCGATGATCAGAACCTGAGCTTTGGGACGCCCGCGCAACGCTGCTGCCGTGGCCCGTTCGCTTGCTGCGGAGGGGAAATTCGTGGTGGGTCCCAAAACTGGCTCCTGGGGCTTGGGGTGGTGCGCTGCATCATGCCGGGCGCATCTTGCACACCCATTCTTTGAAATAGTGGAAAATGAAATCAAGCCATTTGCACAAACGTGCAGAACGGAGTTGGGATGCCACGACCACGACACTCGGAAGCGCTACGGGCCGCGCAGATGTACTACCTGCAGGACCTCACCATGGACGCAATTGCACGGGAGCTGCGGACCTCCCGCTCGACCGTTTCGCGGCTGCTGTCCTCCGCCCGTGACTCCGGCCTGGTACAGATCCAGATCCGCAGCCCCCTGGACTCGGCCCCGGAACTGGAGCGGTTGATCCGCGACCAGTACGACGTGGATGCCCATGTGGTCCCGGTGCTGGACACCCTGAACGAGGCAGAGACCCTGGACCGGGTGGCGATGCAGGCCGCCCGGACGATCGGCCCCCTGGTGGATTCGAATGCGATCATCGGCGTGGCCTGGGGTGCCACGATCAGCGCCGTAAGCCGCCACCTGACCCGCAAGATCACCTACGACAGCATCGTGCTCCAGCTCAACGGGGCCGGTAACATGCAGACCACCGGCATCACCTATGCGAGCGACATCATGCGTCGGTTCGGCATGGCCTACGGCGCCCGGGTGGAGCAGTTTCCCGTGCCCGCGTTCTTCGACCACGCGTCCACGAAGACCGCGATGTGGAAGGAACGCAGCGTGCGGCGGGTGCTGAACCTACAGGACCGGATGAGCATCGCGATCTTCGGCGTCGGCTCCGTCGATTCCTCCTACCCCAGCCACGTCTATGCCGGCGGGTACCTGGATGAGGAGGACCTCAAGCTGCTCGCCGGTTCGGATGTGGTGGGCGACGTCGCCACTGTGTTCTTCCGCGCGGACGGCTCGTCGGACGGGATCACCCTGAACGAAAGGAGTACCGGTCCCAGCCATGAACAGCTGCGCCAGGTGCGTCGGCGCATCTGCGTGGTGTCCGGCGCTTCCAAGATCGACGGCCTGCGCGGGGCGCTCGCGGCCCGGCTCGCCACGGACCTGATTGTCGACGAGGCCACGGCACGGCGCCTGGTCAGCTTCGGTGACTCCGCGTGAGCCCGGTGGATAGGTAGAGTCTTTGCTATGAAACCCTCGCCGCGGCTCAGCCTCAACAATGGTGTCCTGATCGACCAGTTGGGGTTCGGCCTGTACAAGGTGCCGCCGGCGGATGCAGCCGGGCTCGTGTCCACGGCCATCGCCGCCGGATACCGGCACTTCGATACCGCGGCGATGTACCGCAACGAAACCGGTGTGGGCAAGGGAATCGGCCGTGCGCTCGCCCCTTCCGGGGAGGACGTCACAGGTGGCTCCGGGGAGGAATTCCACGCGCTCTCCCGCAACGACATCTTCGTCACCACCAAGCTGTGGAACGATGACCAGGGCTACGACAGCACGCTGCGCGCCTTCGACGAATCAATGACGCGGCTGGGCCTGGACCATGTGGACCTCTACCTGATCCACTGGCCGTGCGCTGCCCGCGGGCTGTTCCAGGAAAGCTACAAAGCCATGGAAACCCTGTACCGCGAAGGCCGCGTCCGGGCAATCGGCGTGTGCAACTTCCAGACCGCGCACCTTGAGGCCCTCATGGCGTCCGCGGAGGTGGTGCCGGCCGTGAACCAGATCGAACTCCACCCGTGGCTGCAGCAAGGGAAACTCCGGGCGCTGCACGATCAGCTGGGCATCCGCACCGAGGCTTGGAGCCCCCTGGGCCGCGGCCAGGTGCTGGCCGACCCGGCCATCCAGGCGCTCGCGGAGAAGCACGGCCGGACGCCGGCCCAGATCGTGATCCGCTGGCACCTGCAACTGGGCAACATCGTTATCCCCAAGGCAAGTTCCGGTGCCCGCATCGAGGAAAACTTCAGGGTTTTCGACTTCGAACTTCCCGCCGAGGACATGGACGGACTGGCCTCGCTGGAACGCCACCACCGCACGGGTTCACACCCGGACAATGTCAATTAGAAGCGCTGTCAATCAAGAGCGCCGTCAACTAAGACCCAGCCGATTTAGGACCATACGCATGGAACAACTGGACACCGGCCGCTCCGGCCCCGCACCGGACCCGCAGGCGGCGTTCTTCAGCCCGTCCCTCGCCGGACGGACCCGCGCCTCGGACCTGGAGCTCGACGGCGGCACGGTCGCCTACTGGTCCTACGAGCCGGTCCACGCCACGCCGGCCACCCGCACCATCCTGGTAATCCACGGATTCCGCGGCGACCACCACGGGCTGCTCCGCGTGGTGGACATGCTGCCGGAGATGCGCGTGATCGTCCCGGACCTTCCCGGTTTCGGCAGCTCGGACGCGTTTGTCCGGGGCGAGCACACCGTGGAGCGCTACGGAAAGTTCATCTCCGACTTCATGGCCGCACTCGACCTCGGGCCGGACACCGTGCTGCTGGGGCATTCCTTCGGCTCCATCATCACCAGCCGCTTCGTTGCGGACAACCCCGGCGCAGTCACTCCCTTGGTGCTGATCAATCCCATCGCCTCCCCCGCGCTGGAAGGTCCCAAGGGCCTCATGACCAGGCTCGCCGTGTTCTACTACCAGCTGTCCGCCCGGCTGCCGCGGCGGTTGGGCCTGGCCCTCCTGCGGAACCGGCTGATCGTGCGGGTGATGAGCGAAACCATGGCCAAGACGCGGGACAAGCAGCTGCGCGGATTCGTCCATGGCCAGCACGATGCGTACTTCTCCGCCTTCGCGGACCGGAACAGCCTCCTCGAATCCTTCAAGGCCTCGGTGTCCAGCCACGTGGCCGAGGCGGCGCCCCGGCTGCAGCTGCCGGTCCTGCTCATCGCCGGCGAAAAGGATGAGATCGCCACCCTCCCGGCCCAGCACAAGCTGCTGGAAAGCCTGCCGGACGGCCGGCTCGTAGTGATTCCCGGCGTCGGGCATTTGATCCACTACGAGACGCCGGAACCCGCAGCAGCCGCCATCCGCACCTTCCTGGAGGAACATCCCGCGTGAAAATCGTCATCGACGCCCGATTTACCCGGACCGACCATCACGACGGAATCAGCCGCTACGGTTCAAGCCTCATCGCTGCCACCGCCAAAATTGCCGACGTGACGATGCTGATCAGCGATACCCGCCAGCTCGCCCTGCTCCCGGACGTTCCCCACGTGCTCGTCAACAGCCCTCTCTCGCCAATGGAACTTTTCGTGGCCCGGGAGGTCAACAAGCTCGGCGCCGACGTGGTGGTCTGCCCCATGCAGACGATGGGCACGCTCGGCCGCAAGTACGGGCTGGTCCTGACCCTCCACGACCTCATCTACTACGAGCACCCCGCGCCTCCCGGTTTCCTGCCGGCGCCCGTGCGGCTGCTTTGGCGCCTGTACCACAAGGCCTTCTGGCCGCAGAGAGTGCTGCTGAACCGGGCGGACATCGTGGCCACCATCAGCCACACCACCGAGGCCCTGATGGCCAAGTACCGCCTGACCAGGCGGCCGGTGCGGATCGTCGGGAACGCACCGCAGCCGGGACAGCAGCCGCGGGATCCGGAAGGCGGCGTCGACAAATCCCTGCTCTACATGGGCTCGTTCATGCCGTACAAGAACGTGGAAACCATGATCCGCGGCATGGCCGGCCTTCCCGAATTCACCCTGCACCTGCTCAGCCGGATCACCCCGCAGCGCCGGGCCGAGCTGGAGGCGCTGGTGCCGGCGGGCGCGGACGTCCGCTTCCACAACGGTGTCACGGACGAGGAGTACAGCGACTTGCTGGTCAAGGCGACCGCCCTGGTGAGCCTTTCCCGTGCCGAGGGCTACGGGCTTCCCCTCGTTGAAGCCATGGCCCTCGGCACACCCGTGATCGCCAGCGACATCCCGATATTCCGCGAGGTGGGATCGGACGCAGCCAGCTACGTGGACCCGGATTCACCCACCGCGTTCACGGCCGCGGTGCAGGAACTCCGTGACGGGCAGTTTTGGCAGAAGCGCTCCCGCCGGGGCGTCGAACGTGCGGCGGATTTCAGCTGGGAAGATTCCGCCCGGCAGCTGCTCGCGGTGGCTGAGGAAATCGTGGCCATGCGCGGCAAGAAACGGCGCTGACAACCCGCCAGCAGTGGCTTCGGCTACAACACGTCCACGCCGTCGAGCCTGAGCTGCACGGGACCGGCTGTCCGTTTCGCCGCACTCGCGGCTTTCACCGCGCGCATTGCCCTGGTGGCCTGCGCCGCCTGCCCGTAGGGAATGAACAGCAAGGTGCGGACGTCGGCTTCCCCGGCCTGGCTGCCCTGCCGGCCGGCCGAGAACGAGAGCGGTGACGGCCCGACGGCGCGCAGCTCCAGGGAGCGTTCGAGGGCACCAGTGAAATGCACGACGTCGGCACGCGGACCGGTCACGGAAGCGACGCGAACCGCCGGGGGTAGCTTCAGTTCCTGGCGCAGGGCCAGTTCCCGGGCGGCAAAGCCCGCCGGGTCCCAGCGCAGCAAGGCCCCCGTGGCCGTGCTGTCGTCCGCCGTGACGACCACCAGTCCACCCTCCGACGCCGGCCGGACCAGGGCGGCCGCGTTGAACCAGCGCCGCACGGTGTCTTCGCCGGCCCGCAGGTTCTCGCGCCGCAGCAGTGAATCGCCGTCCAGGAGCAGCGCAGCAGCGTAGCCCTGATCAGCCACGGGCTCGGCGCCGATCGTGGCAACCACCAAGGCCGGCGACGTGCCGACCCGGGCCTTGACCTGATCGCCCGACGACGTGACCACCGCCTTGCCCGGGAAGGCCCGGCCAAGTTCCTCGGCTGTGCGCAGCACCCCGGCGGCACCGCGCCGCAGCCGCCTTCCGCCGCAGTGCCGGCACTGCCATTCAGGCGCGGGAGTGGAGCACCAGCGGCATTGCGGCGGGGAGGAAGGGCCCGTGACGGCGAGGGGCCCCTGGCAGTTGGTGCAGCGTGCCGGCTCCCGGCAGTGCTCGCACACCAGCGACGGGGCATAGCCGGCCCGGGCCACCTGCACGAGCACCGGGCCGCGTTCCAGCCCCTCCTTCGCCGCGCGCCACGCCGCGCCCGGCAGCCTTGCGATGCGGGCCAGGGGGTCCCGCTCCTGCTCGAAGCTGTCAGCCGTGTTCAGGACGCGGGGGGTCCTGCTGCGGACAACGGTCCGCGGGGCGTCCACCGCCACCGCCCAGCCGGTGCCCACGAGGCGTTGAAGTTCCGTGCTCCTGCTGTGGGCTGCCATGAGGCACGCCGCCGACTCCTGTTCACTGCGCAGCAGCAGGACCTCGCGGGTGTGGGCGTAGGGTGCGCGCTGGTCGATGTGGAGGTCGTCGCCGTCGTCCCAGCACACCACCAGGCCGAGATCCTGCACCGGCGCGTACGCCGCCGAACGGGTGCCCACGGCAACCCCGGCGTCGCCACGGAGCAGCCTCAGGAAGCTCCGGTAGCGAGGTGTCTGGCCGTCCTCCGCGGTGAGCCGTGCAATGTCCGCGGCCGGCAGGACCTCCAGGAGGGCCTCCTCCATGCGGTCAAGGTCCCGGTGGTCCGGAACCACGACGACGGCGCCCCGGCCCGAGGACCGTGCCGCGGCGACGGCGGCCGCAAGCAGGCGCGGCCAGCTGTCCCGGCCGTAGCCCTGCACTGCCGTGAGGACGGCGCGGGGAGACCCGCCGGCCGCAAGGTGTTGAAGGAAGGCAGGACCGCTGCCGTAGGAGGCCCAGCTTCCTGCGGCGTCCGGCTGGCTGGGCGCAGTTTGCGGGCGGTCGGTCGCGGCCTCCTGCGGGGGGCTGCCTAGGAGGTCGTCCCCGGCGAGGTAGCTCTTCTCCAGACCGGCGACGCGCGGCGGGACCGCGGTGCGCAGCACGTCGCTGAGGGTTCCCGCGTACCGTTCTGCGACCGCGGAGGCCAGGGCCAGCAGGGACCGACCCAGTACGGGGACGGCCGAAACCACTTTGAGCAGCGGCACCAGCGCCGGGCCGCCCGGGGTGTATCCCTTGCGTTCGAGGATGTATCCGCTCAGTTCCTGGCCGTTGAAGCGCACCTTGACGCGGACCCCGGGCAGCGCGGATTCGGCGAGCTTGGCCGGGACGCTGTAGTCGAAGGGCCTGTCCAAGTGGGGCAGCGGCGATTCAATCAGCACCGCAGCGACCGGGTCCACCGCAGCAGACTCAGGGCCGCCTGCCGGAGCCTGTGCCGGGAAACCCTGCAGCAGGGAAGGCTGGCGCGCCGAAGCCGTGGGGTCGCCAGCGGGAGGGTCCCCGGCGAGAGGATCCGCAGCTAAGGGGAACAAACTGTCCTCGCCCATCGTGGCCACCCTCCTCCGGCTCCGGCCCTTGCTTTGCTGACTCCACCAAAGCAAGGGGCACTGACATTTTTCAGCGCAGCACCCGTGACCGCCGGCTCAGGCGTTGAAGTACGCCTTCAGGTCGTCCACGCGGTCCAGGCGCTCCCAGGTGAAGTCCGGATCGTCGCGGCCGAAGTGGCCGTGGGCGGCCGTCTTGGCGTAGATGGGACGCTTGAGGTCCAGGGCGTCGATGATGGCGCGGGGGCGCAGATCGAAGATCTCCGCAATCGCATCGCTGATCTTTGCCGGGTCCACGGTCTCGGTCCCGAACGTCTCGACGTAGGTTCCCACCGGGCGGGCCTGGCCGATCGCGTAGGCGATCTGGATCTCGGCGCGCTTGGCCAGTCCTGCGGCCACCACGTTCTTGGCAACCCACCGCATGGCGTATGCCGCGGAGCGGTCCACCTTGGACGGGTCCTTGCCGGAGAAGGCGCCGCCACCGTGGCGGGCCATGCCGCCGTAGGTGTCCACGATGATCTTGCGGCCGGTGAGCCCGGCGTCGCCCACCGGGCCGCCGATCACGAACGCACCGGCCGGGTTCAGGATGTTGGTGGTGCGCGAAATGTCCAGGTCAGCGAGAGCGAGGACGGGGTCGATGACGTGCGTCGCGAGGTCGGCGCGCAGCTGGTCGAGGCTGAAGCCGTCGGCGTGCTGGCTGGAGATCACGATGGTTTCCACCGAAACGGCCCGGTCGCCGTCGTACCCGATGGTGGCCTGGGTCTTGCCGTCCGGGCGGAGGTAGGAGAGTTCGCCGTTCTTGCGGACCTCGGTGAGCCGCTCCGACAGGCGGTGCGCGATCCAGATCGGCGTGGGCATGTAGGAGGGGGTCTCATCGCTGGCGTAGCCGAACATGAGGCCCTGGTCGCCGGCGCCCTGGAGGTCGTAGTCGTCCTCCTGGCGGCCTTCGCGGGCTTCCAGCGAATTGAAGACCCCACCGGCGATGTCGTTGGACTGCTGGCCGATGGATACGGACACTCCACAGCGTGCACCGTCGAAGCCGTTGGCCGACGAGTCATAGCCGATGCCCAGGATGGTCTCGCGGACGATCTGTGGGATTTCGACGTAGGCGTCGGTGGTGACTTCACCGGCGACGTGCACCAGGCCGGTGGTGGCCATGGTTTCCACCGCGACGCGCGATTCCGGGTCGGCGGCCAGGAGGGCGTCGAGGATGGCATCGCTGATCTGGTCGCAGATCTTGTCCGGGTGCCCTTCGGTGACCGACTCCGAAGTGAAGAGCCGGAGCTTGGACGGGGTTCCGTGGGCGTGGTGCAGGGGTAAAGTCACGTGACTACCTTACTTGGTTGAGGGAAAACGGCCGGTGCCGTGTGTCCCCGTGCTAAGAATGCGGCCTCAGCCGGCAGGCGATACGCGCGTGAGCTCGGCAGCGATCCGGTCGATGACGGCGGCCGCCACGTCGGCTTTGGATCCCGCGGCTGACTGCGGTGCCGCGCCGTGCCCGGAGAGGATCACCACGGAGGTCTCGTCCTGGCCGAAGACCCGGCCGATGCCGACGTGGTTCACCACCAGCAGGTCGCAGCCCTTCCGGGCCAGCTTGGCGCGGGCGTGCTCCAGGACGTCTCCGTCCGCGTCGCCGGTCTCCGCCGCGAAACCGACGATCAACTGGCTGCCGCGTTTGCCCCCGGCCTGGGCCAGGCTGCGCTGTTCGACAAGTTCGCGGAGGATGTCGGGGTTCCGCACCAGCCGTACCAGCGGCGCGTCCTCGTCGTCCTTTTTCTTGATCTTGGTGTCGGAAATTTCTGCGGGCCGGAAGTCCGCGACCGCTGCGGCCATGATCACGACGTCGGACTCCGGCGTGGCGGCCAGCGCCGCCTCCCGCAGTTCGAGGGCGGATTCGACGCGGACAAGGTCCACGCCAGCCGGCGGTTCGACATCCATGTGGGCGGCCAGGAAGTTCACCCGGGCTCCGGCGTCGAGGGCGGCCTGGGCCAGGGCGGCGCCCTGTTTACCGGAGGAGCGGTTGCCCAGGAAGCGCACGGGATCAAGGGCCTCACGGGTGCCGCCGGCGGTGATGGTGATGGTGCGCCCCGCGAGGGGCTTCGGCGCGTCCGAGGAAGCCGTGCCCGCGGCGGCACCTGCCAGGGCAAGCGCGGCCTCGAAGATCGCCTCGGGTTCCGGAAGGCGCCCCGGGCCCGAGTCGGCACCGGTCAGGCGCCCGACGGCGGGCTCCAGCACGGTGACGCCGCGGCTCCGCAGGGTCTCCACGTTCGCCCGGGTCGCCGGGTGCTGCCACATTTCGCTGTGCATCGCCGGGGCGAAGAGCACCGGACCGTGCGCCATGAGGAGCGTGTTCGTGAGCAGGTCGCCGGCCTGGCCGGTGGCCGCCTTGGCGAGCAGGTCCGCCGTCGCGGGGGCCACCACAACGAGGTCCGCCTCGTGGCCGAGCCGGACATGGTTGACCTTCTCGACGTCGTCGAACACGCTGTTGCTCACGGGCTTGCCCGAGAGTGCCTCCCAGGTGGCGGTTCCGACGAAGCGTGTTGCCGCTTCGGTCGGGATGACCGTGACGTCGTGTCCGGCTTCAGTAAAAAGCCGGAGGAGCGATGCAACCTTGTAGGCTGCGATCCCTCCCCCGACTCCGAGGATGATGCGCACGTGGCCCCCGTCTACAGGCTGACTGCTTTACTCTGCCGGTTCGATCGGCGTGGACACCAGCAGGCCCTCGTTGATCTCGCGCAGGGCGATGGAGAGGGACTTCTCGTTCAGCTTGGTGTCAACGAGCGGGCCGACGTATTCGAAGAGGCCTTCGTGCAGCTGGGCGTAGTAGGCATTGATCTGGCGTGCACGCTTGGCGCCGAAGATCACCAGGCCGTACTTGGAATCGGCGGCCTTAAGCAGCGAGTCGATCGGCGGGTTGATGATGCCTTCAAGGTTCGTGGACACGAATTCTCCAAATTCTAGCGGGCTGACAGTTCCCGGCGCTTAGCGCTGGTGCGGGGTAAGCCCCATGAGTGAAACAAGCTCGTCCGCTGCCCGTCGGACGTCATCGTTGATGACGGTGTGGTTGAACTCCGGTTCAGCGGCAAGTTCCAGTTTAGCGGTTTCCAGGCGGCGCTGCTGTTCTTCCGGGGTTTCCGTGCCGCGCCCGACCAGGCGGCGGACCATTTCCTCCCACGACGGTGGCGCGAGGAAGACGAAGTTCGCGTCCGGCACTGCCGCCTTGACCTGGCGTGCGCCCTGCAGGTCGATTTCCAGCAGGACCGACTTGCCTTCGGCAATGGCGGCGTCAACCGTGCTGCGGAGGGTGCCGTAGCGGTTGTGCCCGTGCACCACGGCCCATTCAAGGAGCTGGCCGTCCGCCACCAGCGCATCGAACTCCGCGGCGGACTTGAAGAAGTAGTGCACCCCTTCCGTCTCCCCCGGGCGCGGCGCCCGGGTAGTGGCGGATACCGACAGCCAGACTTCCGGGTAGTTGTCGCGGATGTAGGTGGATACGGTTCCCTTGCCGACGGCGGTGGGGCCTGCGAGGACGGTCAGTCCCGGTTTCTTGCTCACATGATCCTTCAGGGTGAGGCGCTAGACGCCGTGTTTGTCTTCCATAAAATCTATCAGCGCGCGGGATTGGTGGACGCCAAGGCCGCGGAGCCTGCGCGAAGCCGCGATACGAAGGTGCTCCATGATCGCCATCGCCCGGACAGGGCCGATCCCTGGAACGGCCTCCAGCAGCTCGATCACCCGCATCCGCGCCAAGGCCTCGTCTTCGGCCGCGAGTTGGATCAACCCGGCGATGCCGAGTTCGCCTTTCCGGAGGCGTTCCTTGGCCTGGGCCCGTTGGGCCCTGGCTTTGGCCGCCTTCGCAAGGGCATCGCTACGTTCCTGTGCAGACAAAGCCTTCAGCGCCACTGGTTCTCCCCATTCTGTGCACCACTTTGCCCCGGCAGAGTGGACTAACCCCGAAGCTACCGGCATCCGCGCAATGAACGCAACGCGGAGCCGGTACCTGCCCGATGGCTGGTACCGGCCCCGCGTGGGAGTCAGGCCGCACGGCGTCCTGCACCGTGGCAGGACTCAGCTGGCCAACAGCCCGTCCCGGGTTTCCTCGGTGGCCGCACGCAAACCGGCGACGGCGGGCCCGGCAGCCAGGATGCCGCGGCTCGAGGTCGCGAGAACTGCCGGGTAGGCATCCCCGAAGGTGCTGCGCAGGTCGGCCGCGGTGGCACCCTGGGCGCCGAGTCCGGGCGCCAGCAGCGGCCCGTTGACCGCGCTCAGGTCCAGGCCCAGGTCCGCGAGGGCGCTGCCGATGGTCGCGCCGACCACCAGGCCCACCGAGCCCAGGGCACCGTCATAGCGTCCGTTCTCGGCGGCGGCCGCTTCCACGATGCGCTTGGCCACGGATTCGCTGCCGCCCACGTGCTGCACGGACTTGCCCTCGGGGTTTGAGGTAAGCGCCAGGACGAACACGCCGCGTCCGTATTCTGCGGCCAGGTCAAGGGCCGGACGCAGCGACTCGAAGCCCAGGTAAGGGCTCAGCGTCACCGAATCGGCGGCGAGGGCCGAACCGTCACGCAGCCAGGCGTCCGCGTAGGCCGCCATGGTGGACCCGATGTCTCCGCGCTTGGCATCGGCGATGCTCAGCACGCCGGCGTCGGACGCGGCGGCGAGGGTGCGCTCCAGCACGGCTATGCCGGCCGAGCCGTGGCGCTCATACAGCGCCACCTGCGGCTTGACCGCGGCAGCGAGGGAAGCGACGGCCTCCACAACGGTGAGCGAGAAGCGCTCCAAGCCGGCGACGTCGTCGTTCAGTCCCCAGTCGGCCAGCAGGCCGGGATGCGGGTCGATGCCGACGCAGAGCGGACCGCGGGCGGCCATGGCGGCGGCCAGCCGGGAACCGAAAGCCTCGCGGCCCGCCGGCTCCGCGTCCGTCCGCTGGTCAACCGTGGCCTCAGGCATTGACCGATTCCTTGGCCGCGAGCAGGTTGGCGGCGTGCTCCTGCAGGCTGGTCACGGACCATTCGTAGGTGCGCTGCGCCTCGATCGCCTGCACGGCCGCGTTGAACTCGGCCACCGTGGTGATGCAGGGAATGCCGATCGAGGTTGCGGCGGCGCGCAGTTCGTAGCCGTCGCTGCGGGCTTCGCCGCCGGAGGGCGTGTTGAAGACCATGTCGATCTCGCCGGCGACGATGAGGTCTGCGATGGTGCCTTCGCCCTCGGCGCTGGAGCCTTCGGCCACCTTGCGCACCGGGGTGGCCTGGATGCCGTTGCGGCGCAGGACATCGGCGGTGCCGCCCGTGGAGACGATCTCGAAGCCGAGGTCCGACAGACGCTTGACGCCCATGATCACCGAGCGCTTGTCACGGTTCGCGACCGAGACGAACACCTTGCCCTCGGTGGGAAGGGCGTTGCCGCCGGCAGCCTGGCTCTTGGCGAAGGCGGTGTCGAAGTGCTTGTCGATGCCCATGACCTCGCCCGTGGAGCGCATTTCCGGGCCGAGCAGGGAGTCGACGACTTTGCCTTCCGGCGTGCGGAAGCGGCTGAACGGCAGCACGGCTTCCTTCACCGCGATCGGCGCGTCGAACGGCAGGGTGGAGCCGTCACCGGTTTCCGGCAGCATCTTGTAGGCGCTGCGGAGCTGGTTGATCGTGACGCCGGTGCCGATCAGCGCGGCGGCCTTGGCCATCTGGACGCCGGTGGCCTTGGAGACGAACGGTACGGTACGGGAGGCACGCGGGTTGGCTTCCAGGACGTACAGCACGTCCGAGGCCAGCGCGAACTGGATGTTGATCAGGCCGCGCACGCCCACGCCTTCTGCGATAGCGCGGGTGGCGGTGCGAACCCGGTCGATCACGTTCTTGCCGAGGGTGATCGGGGGCAGCACGCAGGCGGAGTCACCGGAGTGCACGCCGGCTTCCTCGATGTGCTCCATGATGCCGCCGAGGTACATGTCCGTGCCGTCGAAGAGCGCGTCGACGTCGATTTCGACGGCGTCTTCGAGGAAGCGGTCGATCAGCACCGGGTGGTCCGGGGTGATTTCCGTGGCGTTGGCGATGTAGCGCGAGAGGTTGGCTTCGTCGTAGACGATCTCCATGCCGCGGCCGCCCAGCACGTAGGACGGGCGGACCAGGACCGGGTAGCCGATTTCGTCGGCGATCTTCTTGGCGTCCTCGAAGGAGACGGCGGTGCCGTTCTTCGGGGCGATCAGGCCCGCGTTGTCCAGCACGCGGGAGAACTCGCCGCGGTGCTCGGCCAGGTCGATGGCCTCGGGCGAGGTGCCCAGGATAGGCACGCCGGCGTCGGCCAGCTGCTGGGCCAGCTTCAGCGGGGTTTGGCCGCCGAGCTGGACGAACACGCCCATCACGCCGCCGGTGCGCTCCTCGGCCGCGATGACTTCGAGGACGTCCTCGAGGGTCAGCGGTTCGAAGTACAGGCGGGTGGACACGTCGTAGTCCGTGGACACGGTTTCCGGGTTGCAGTTGACCATGACGGTCTCGTAGCCGGCCTTGCGCAGCGCCATGGAGGCGTGGACGCAGGAGTAGTCGAACTCGATGCCCTGGCCGATGCGGTTCGGGCCGGAGCCGAGGATGATCACGGACGGCTTGGCGTGCAGGCCGACCTCGTCTTCCTCGTCGTAGGCCGAGTAGTGGTACGGCGTGTAGGCGGCGAACTCGGCGGCGCAGGTGTCCACGGTCTTGTAGACGGGGCGGACGCCGAGGGCCTGGCGGACGCCGCGGACCACGGCCTCGGGGTTGTGCGTCAGGGCGCCGATCTGCTCGTCGGAGAAGCCGTGCCGCTTGGCGTGGCGGAGCATGTCCTCGGTGAGCACGCCGGCCTTGCGGATTTCCCGGGCGGTTTCGTTGAGGAGCTGCAGCTGGTCCAGGAACCAGGGGTCGATCTTCGTGGCGGCGTACAGCTCTTCCACGGTGGCGCCGCCCAGCAGGGCGCGCTGGACCTGGTAGAGGCGTTCCGTTGTCGGGCGCTTGGCCTTTTCGACGAGTTCGGCGACCTCGTATTCGGGCACGTGGCTGAAGTCCAGCTGCGAGCCCTTCTGCTCGAGGGAGCGCAGGGCCTTCTGCAGGGCCTCGGTGAAGTTACGGCCCATGGCCATGGCCTCGCCCACCGACTTCATGGTGGTGGTCAGGGTCGGGTCCGCCGCCGGGAACTTCTCGAAGGCGAAGCGCGGGACCTTCACGACCACGTAGTCAAGGGTCGGTTCGAAGGACGCCGGGGTCTTCTGCGTGATGTCGTTCGGGATCTCGTCCAGGGTGTAGCCCAGGGACAGCTTGGTGGCGATCTTGGCGATCGCGAAGCCGGTGGCCTTGGACGCCAGGGCGGAGGAGCGGGAGACGCGCGGGTTCATTTCGATGACGACGACGCGGCCCGTGTCCGGGTGGATGGCGAACTGGATGTTGCAGCCGCCGGTGTCCACGCCGACTTCGCGGATGACGGCGATGGCGACGTCGCGCAGCTTCTGGTACTCGCGGTCGGTGAGGGTCAGCGCCGGGGCCACGGTGATGGAGTCGCCGGTGTGCACGCCCACGGGGTCGAAGTTCTCGATGGAGCAGACAACAACGACGTTGTCGTTCTTGTCGCGCATCATCTCGAGCTCGTATTCCTTCCAGCCGAGGATGCTCTCTTCGAGCAGCACCTCGGTGGTGGGGCTGTACTGCAGGCCCTGGCCCACGATGCGGCGCAGGTCGTCCTCGTTGTAGGCCAGGCCGGAGCCCAGGCCGCCCATGGTGAACGACGGCCGGACCACCATCGGGTAGCCAAGGTCCTCGGCGGCGGTGAAGGCCTCTTCCATGGTGTGGATGATGTGGCTGCGTGCGGATTCGGCCCCGCAGCGCTCCACGACGCCCTTGAACTTCTCGCGGTCTTCGCCGAGTTCGATCGCTGCGATGTTCGCGCCGATCAGTTCCACGTTGTACTTGGCCAGCACACCGTTCTTGTCCAGGGCGATGGCGGTGTTCAGCGCCGTCTGGCCGCCCAGTGTGGGCAGCACGGCGTCGGGGCGCTCCTTGGCGATGATCTTTTCGACCACCTCGGGGGTGATCGGCTCGACGTAGGTGGCGTCGGCGAACTCCGGGTCGGTCATGATCGTGGCCGGGTTGGAGTTCACGAGGATGACCCGCAGGCCTTCCTCCTTGAGCACGCGGAGAGCCTGGGTTCCGGAGTAGTCGAACTCGGCCGCCTGGCCGATGACGATCGGGCCGGAACCGATGACAAGGACGCTCTTGAGATCTGTACGCTTGGGCATTACTTGGTGTCCTCGCTGGTCTGAGCCGATGTGGCCTGGGCCGGATTCTGGGCGGAGTTCTTGGTGCTGTCCATCAGTTCGATGAAGCGGTCGAAGAGGTAGGCGGCGTCGTGCGGGCCCGCGGCGGCCTCGGGGTGGTACTGGACCGAGAATGCCGGGATGTCCAGGCAGGACAGGCCTTCGACGACGTTGTCGTTGAGGCTCACGTGGCTGACCTCGACGCGGCCGTAGCGCTCTTCCGGCGCCGTGGTGGCCCCGTCCATGGGAGCGTCGACGGCGAAGCCGTGGTTCTGCGAGGTGATCTCCACCTTGCCGGTGCGGCGGTCCATCACCGGCTGGTTGATGCCGCGGTGGCCGTACTTGAGCTTGTAGGTGCCGAAACCGAGGGCGCGGCCGAGGATCTGGTTGCCGAAGCAGATGCCGAAGTACGGCAGCTTCTCGTCCAGCACGGAGCGCAGCAGCTTGACCTGGGCGTCCGCCGTCGCGGGGTCGCCGGGGCCGTTGGACATGAAGAAACCGTCCGGGTTGACGGCCTTGACGTCCGCAAGGGTGGCGGTCGCCGGGAGGACGTGGACGCGGACGCCGCGTTCGGCGAAGCGGACCGGGGTCATGGCCTTGATGCCGAGGTCGATGGCCGCGATGCTGAAGCGGGCGTCGCCGTCCCAGCCGTGGTCCTTCGGCTCCACCACGTAGGCTTCGTCGATGCTGACTTCCTCGGCCAGGCGGGCGCCTTCCATCGGGGCGCTGGCCTTGACGGTGGCAAGCAGCTCGCTTTCGGCGGCCTTGGCGGCGTCACCGGAGAAGATGCCGGCACGCATGGTCTTGTTTTCGCGCAGGTGGCGGGTGATGGCGCGGGTGTCCACGCCCTGGATGCCCACAATGCCCTGCTCCACCAGCTCGGCGTCGAGGCTACGCTCAGAGCGCCAGTTGGAGGGGCGGCGGGCGGCGTCGCGCACCACGTAGCCGGCGACCCAGATCTTGCGGGATTCGGCGTCCTCGCTGTTCACGCCGGTGTTGCCGATGTGCGGTGCGGTCTGCACCACCAGCTGGCGGGCATAGGAGGGGTCGGTGATGGTTTCCTGGTAGCCGGTCATGCCGGTCGCGAAAACCGCTTCACCCAGGGCAGTGCCCTGGGCACCGTAGCTGCGGCCGCGGAACACGCGGCCGTCTTCGAGGACCAGCACTGCGGGAGCGGCGCTTGCCGCTGTGCTGGCGTCAACGTCGTTCGGATGTGTCGCTGCGTTGTTGTCCGTCACTGTCTTACTTTCCACTATCGGCTTGCGCCTGGGGGTTTGCGGAGATCAATTCTTGGAGTGCGTCGATGAACGGCTGCTTGTCGGCGGCATGCCTGGTACGGAACCCCGTGTCCAGGGTGCGGCTTCCCAGGGTCCAGCTGATGACCACGAGCCCGTCCTTTTCGACGAACTTGCCGGCCATCCCGCTGTCCTGGCGCTGGGCAAGGAGTGCCGCCCGGGGCACGAACAGCGGCGGGAAGCCTTCACGGTCGAACAGCACGCCTTCCGGGTGCACGCTGGCTTCGGCGTTGCCGCGGAAGCCCAGGCCGTGGACCGCGATCCGGTCCAGCCAGTCCCCCGCCGTCGTGCTGGCCACGTACTGGCCCTCGACGACGACGGCGGCCGCGCCCAGTTCCGCCGGAACTGCCGGGGGCTGTTCGACGTCGGCCTGCCGCCGGAGCCGGGAACGCCAGCCGAGCGCGATGAGCACGAAGGCCACGGCGCACAGGCCCACGACGAGCAGCAGGGAAGCGAGCTCGTTCATCAGTTCCCGCTGACCGCGCCGGCGGTCTCCGGGTGGCGGTAAGGTACGTTCAGCTTGCCTTCGAGCACCGTGGGGTGGCCCTTGAAGAAGGTGGCGATCACCGCGCCGGGCAGTTCCCTGCCCTTGAACGGCGAGTTCCGGCCCATGGTGGCCATCTTGTAGGGATCCACCGTCCAGCGGGCAGCGGGGTCCACGAGGATGATGTTGGCCGGTTCGCCGGCTTCAAGCGGGCGGCCCTGGTCTTCCAGCCGGCCGATGCGGGCCGGAACCGTGGAGGTGACGCGGGCGAAGTCGGCCCAGCCCATCAGGCCGGTTTCGATCATGGTTTCCTGCACCACGGACAGCGCCGTTTCCAGCCCGGTCATGCCCATGGCCGCCTGCGCCCATTCGCATTCCTTGTGCTCGCTGGGGTGCGGGGCGTGGTCGGTGCCGATGACGTCGATGGTGCCGTCGGCGAGGGCGGCGCGCAGGGCCAGGACGTCGGTTTCGGTGCGCAGCGGCGGGTTGACCTTGTAGACGGGGTCGTAGCTGCGGACCAGTTCGTCCGTGAGGAGCAGGTGGTGCGGGGTGACCTCGGCGGTGACGTCGATGCCGCGGGACTTGGCCCAGCGGATGATCTCCACGGAACCGGCGGTGGAGACGTGGCAGACGTGCAGCCGGGAGCCGACGTGGTGGGCGAGCAGGACGTCGCGGGCGATGATGCTCTCTTCGGCCACGGCCGGCCAGCCGCCCAGTCCGAGCACCGCGGAGACGGCGCCTTCGTTCATCTGGGCCCCGTCCGTGAGGCGCGGTTCCTGCGCATGCTGGGCCACGACGCCGTCGAAGGCTTTCACGTATTCCAGGGCGCGGCGCATCAGGACCGGATCGTGGACGCAGATGCCGTCATCGGAGAAGACCCGTACCTGTGCCCGCGAATCGGCCATGGCGCCGAGTTCGGCGAGCCGCTCGCCGGCCAGGCCCACCGTGACGGCGCCGACCGGGCGGACGTCCACCCAGCCGGAGGCGCGGCCGAGGCTATGCACCTGTTCGACGACGCCGGCGGTGTCCGCCACCGGGTTGCTGTTGGCCATGGCGTGGACGGCGGTGTAGCCGCCCAGCGCGGCCGCGCGGGTGCCGGTCTCAACGGTTTCGGCGTCTTCACGGCCCGGTTCGCGCAGGTGGGTATGGATGTCCACCATGCCGGGCAGGGCGACGAGGCCGGCGGCCTCGATGACGGTGGCGTCCCCGGCGTCCAGATCCTTGCCCCGTGCGGCGATGACGCCGTCGCGGATGAGCAGGTCCTCAGCGTCCCCCCCGAGGATGGCAGCGCCACGGATCAGGTAAGTGTTCTCTGCCATCAGTGGCTCTCCTTGGTCGACTGGGTGGATGCGGGGACTGTTTCGCGGGTGTCCCCGGAAAGCAGCAGGTACAGGGCGGCCATGCGGACCGAGACGCCGTTGCGCACCTGGTCCAGGACCGTGGAGCGCGGGGAATCGGCGGCAGCCGAGGAGATTTCCAGGCCGCGGTTCATCGGACCCGGGTGCATGATGATCGTGTCCTTGAGGCCGAGTTCGTCCAGGGCGCGCAGGCGGGTGTCGTCGAAGCCCCAGCGCCGGGAGTATTCCCGGGTGGACGGGAAGAACGAGGCGTTCATGCGTTCGCCCTGGACCCGGAGCATCATCATCGAGTCCACGCCGGCCTGCAGCGTGTCGTCGAGGTTGTAGCTGACCTTGCAGGGCCATTCCTCGACGCCGATCGGCAGCAGCGTGGGCGGTGCCACCAGGGTGACATCCGCGCCGAGGGTGCGCAGCAGCCAGACGTTGGAGCGGGCCACACGGGAGTGCAGCACGTCGCCGGCGATGGCCACGCGCATGCCGTTCAGGTCCGTGCCCTGGGATTCCGTACCGTGCAGCCGTGCCCAGTGGCGGCGCATGGTAAACGCGTCCAGCAGTGCCTGGGTGGGGTGTTCGTGCGTGCCGTCACCGGCGTTGATGACGGCGGCGTCGATCCAGTCGGTGGCGGCCAGGCGGTGCGGTGCACCGGAGGCCCAGTGCCGGATGACGACGGCGTCCGCGCCGATGGCGGCAAGGGTCTGCGCCGTGTCTTTGAGGGATTCGCCCTTGGACACCGAGGAGCCCTTGGCGGCGAAGTTAATGACGTCCGCGGACAGCCGCTTCGCGGCGGCCTCGAAGGAGATGCGCGTGCGGGTGGAGTCTTCGAAGAAGAGGTTTACCACCGTGCGGCCGCGCAGGGCCGGGAGCTTCTTGACTTCGCGTTCGCCGACGGCGGCCATTTCCTCGGCGGTGTCCAGGATGCGGATTGCGTCAGCGGCGCTGAGGTCCTGGGTGGACAGGAGGTGCTTCATGCGCCGGCCTCGATCACTACCTCGTTGACCGGGGCACCGTCGACGGCGTCCAGTTCCTCAAGGTGCACGCGCACCTTTTCGGAGGATGCGGTGGGCAGGTTCTTCCCCACGTGGTCGGCCCGGATGGGAAGTTCGCGGTGGCCGCGGTCCACCAGGACGGCGAGGCGGACGATGCGCGGACGGCCGAGGTCCACGATAGCGTCGAGGGCGGCGCGGATGGTGCGTCCGGAATACAGGACATCGTCGATCAGCACCACGACCTTGTTGTCGATGCCCGACTTCGGCAGCCTCGTGGGGTACGGGGGGCGGGCCGGCTGGCGGGAGAGGTCGTCACGGAACATCGTGACATCAAGCTGGCCGACGATCGCGGCGGCGTCGACGGAGGGATCCGCGGCGGCGATCTTGCTGGCGAGGCGGACCGCCAGCGGGTAACCGCGGCGTGGGATGCCCAGCAGGACCAGGTCCTGGGATCCCTTGTTGGCCTCGAGGATCTCGTGGGCGATACGAGTGAGTGCACGGTCAATATCGGCCTGGTTCAGTACAACCCTGGACGGTACCGGTGCTGCGACGTCAGTCATCGCTCGTCTCCCCTTTCCCCGCCTCACAGGACGGAATTAAAAAAGGAACAATTGCCTTCCAAAAGTATCACAGCAGTGCCTCCCGGCCGCCGGTGTGAAGGCCGCCGTCGTGAGTTTTCGCTCACAGGGCCGGGCCGCGGCTGCGAGGCCCGCTTTTGGCCGGGCGGCCGCGGCAAATAGGCTCATTCCCATGACGATGAACCACCCCGGGCAGCACGGGCGCCCGCAGCCGGATCCCCGGGTGCTCATGGAGGCAGGCGTTAATCCGACGTGGTTCGGCCGCGTCGACCCGCGCAACTACCAGCCGGCCCCGGGCACTCCCGGCGGCGTACCCGGCCAGCCCTGGCTCCCGCCGCTGTATGCCCCGCGACGCCGGACGGCGGGTACGCTCCCCCTGCTCATCGCCGGCGGAATCCTGGCGTTCGCGAGTCTCCTGCTGATCGTGCCGTTCCTGCTCGGAAACACCGGCATCGCCGGCTTCGGGATCGGTTTCATCGCGTCCCTGCTGCCGCTTTCGGCCGTGCTGCTGACGGTCTCCTTCATCGACCGCTGGGAACCGGAGCCCAAGCGGCTGCTGGGCTTCGCGTTCACGTGGGGCGCGGCAGTGTCCATCGCCGGCACGCTGCTGATCCAACCGCTGTTCGCCTTCGCGGCGCCACGGACGAGCGAGGCGGAGTACCGCCTCTTCATGGCAACGGTTGAAGCGCCGGTCGTGGAGGAGTTCACGAAGTCGCTCGGGCTCCTGCTCCTGCTGCTGGCTGCCCGCAAATACTTCGACGGCCCGGTGGACGGCGTGGTGTTCGCCTTCACGATCGCCGGCGGCTTCGCGTTCACGGAGAACATCCTCTATTTCGGCCGGGAGATCGCCGATTCCACGGATCCGAGGACGGACCTGGTGCGGATCTTCATCCTGCGCGGCATCATGTCGCCGTTCGCCCATGCCATCTTCACCGGTACCACGGGCCTCATCATGGGCTTCGCCGCCCGGAAATGGCACACGGGCTACTCAGTCTTTGCATTCTTCGTGGGCCTGCTTCCGGCGATGTTCCTGCACAACCGCTGGAACAGCATGGGCGGGGATTTCCTGGTCCAGTACGTCCTGGTGCAGGTGCCGCTCTTCCTTGCCGCCGCCGTCGGGATCATCCTGCTGCGGGTCGCCGAAAGCAAGCTGACCCGGCAGCGGCTGCTCGAATATGCCCGGGCCGGCTGGTTCTCCCCGGTGGAGGTCGACATGCTTGCCACCGCGCGCGGCAGGCGGCAGGCCATCCGCTGGGCGCAGGGCCGCGGCCGCGAGGCGCAGATGCGGCAGTTCGTCAAGGCGGCCACGGCGCTTGCCTGTACCCGGCAGCGCATCCTGAGCGGACGTGATGTCCGCCAGCACCAGGGGGACGAGGTCCGCCAGCTGGCCGAGGTTGCCGCCCTGAGGGCCGCCGTGCTGGGCTGAGGGCCCGCGCGGAAACGGCGGGAAAGGCAAAGGAGGCGGACATCCCTTACGGGGATGCCCGCCTCCTTTTGCGTGCTGCGGACGCTAGGCCAGCAGCGAAGGCTTCAGCTTCTGGAGCCGGCCGAGGAGTCCGTTGATGAATGCCGGGGACTCATCGGTGGACATGGTCTTCGCCAGTGCGACCGCTTCGCTGACGGCAACGCCGTCCGGGACGTCGTCGTTGTAGAGCAGCTCCCAGGCGCCGATCCGCAGGATGATCCGGTCAACAGAGGGCATGCGCTCAAGGGTCCAGCCCTGGGCGTACGTCTGCAGGAACTCGTCAATGGTGGCCTGCATGGCCAGCACGCCCTCCACAATGTCCATCGTGTAGGGGTTGACTATGAGGTCCATCTTTTCGCGCCGGGCTTTGATGACCTCAAGCGCCGGGGCGGAACGCTGTTCCGCCTCGAAGAGCACTTCGAGGGCCCTGGTGCGGGCCTTGCCACGGGCGCTCACTAGTCGTTGACCCGGCCCAGGTAGCTGCCGTCGCGGGTGTCGACCTTGACCTTGGTGCCCTGCTCCAGGAACAGCGGAACCTGGATCTCGTAGCCGGTCTCCACGGTGGCAGGCTTGGTGCCGGCGGAGGAGCGGTCGCCCTGCAGGCCGGGCTCGGTGTAGGTGATTTCGAGGACAACGCTCGGCGGCAGTTCCAGGTACAGCGGGGCACCCTCGTGCATGGCGATCAGGACCTGCTGGTTTTCCAGCATGAAGTTCTTGGCATCGCCGACGACCTCACCGGAAACGGTCAGCTGGTCGTAGTCCTGGATGTCCATGAAGACGTAGTCGGCGCCGTCCTGGTACAGGTAGGTGTAGTCGCGGCGGTCAACCGTTGCGGTCTCGATCTTGGCGCCGGCGTTGAAGGTCTTGTCGACCACCTTGCCGGAGAGAATGTTGCGCATCTTGGTGCGGACGAAGGCGCCGCCCTTGCCCGGCTTGACGTGCTGGAACTCGATGATGTTCCAGAGGTTGCCCTCAAGCTTCAGGACGGTTCCGTTCTTGATGTCGTTTGTGGTAGCCACTCGTATCCTCTTGGTTTCTCGCGCAGACCGCTATGCCCGCCAGGTATGCCATACAGGCCGCCAGCGCTTAATTGTCAAAAATCCCGTACTTCGTGAAAAGTCCACAACCATTCTAGCGGCAATGTTCAGATGCCGCGGTCCGGGGCCGTCCGGCCGGCTCAGGAAGCCAGTTCGAGCACGTTCCGCGCGCGCTGCAGGGCAACGGCCGAGGAGTAGATCAGGGACGCGTCCGCGGCTTGGGCGACCCGCAGGTCCAGCGCCTTGGAGAAGGATTCAGCTGCGGCGGCCACATTGCCGGCCACGAAGTAGGCCCGGCCCAGGAACTGGTGGACCAGCGGTTCGCGGCTGGTACCGTGCACTTCGCCCAGAAGCTGCCGGAACAACTCCACGGCGCGGTCGAAACGGTTGGTGGCGCGGTGGAGTTCGGCCTCGTAGATCCGCAGCTTGAAGGACTCCGGGTCGTGGCAGCGCGCCTCGGCCAGTTCCTCGGCGGCGTCGCCGAAGTGGCCTTCCAGCAGCAGGGCCATGATGCGGTCGGCCGGGTCCGTGGATTCGGCGAGGGCAGCTTCCATGGCGTCTTCGTTGACCACATGCGGCAGCAGGGTGTCCGGGTTGACGCGGACGCCGGGGAACCCGGCGGTGGGCCAATCCGTCATGCCATCCGGGGTTGTCGGTGTCATGATGCGATTTCCTGGTAGGCGGCAAACAGCAGGGAGGTGTCCGGTACATCAAGGATGCCGGGCTTGGCGATGCCGTCGAGGACCACGAAGCGCAAGAGGTCGCCGCGGGATTTCTTGTCCCGCCGCATCCCGTCGAGCAGTCCTTGCCAGCGGTCCTTGCGGTAGGTGACCGGCAGCCCGAAGCCTTCAAGGATGCTTCGGTGCCGGTCGGCGTCGGCGTCGGAAAGCCGCCCGACACTGCGGGAGAGTTCGGCGGCGAACATCATGCCCACCGACACAGCGGCGCCGTGGCGCCAGGAGTAGCGTTCCACCAGTTCGATGGCGTGGCCCAGCGTGTGGCCGTAGTTGAGGATTTCCCGAAGGCCCGATTCCTTGAGGTCCTCGGAAACCACTTTGGCCTTGACCGCGATGGCCCGTTCGATGAGTTCACGGACGACGTCGGACTCCGCGTCCAGTGCTTCGGAGCCCTTGTTTTCGATCAGGTCGAGGATAGCGGGATCGGCGATGAAGCCGCATTTGATGACCTCCGCCATGCCGGAGATCAATTCGTTCTTCGGCAGGGTGCGCAGGGTGTCGAGGTCGGCCAGGACGGCGGCCGGCGGGTGGAACGACCCCACCAGGTTCTTGCCCTCGGCCGTGTTGATGCCGGTCTTTCCGCCCACGGAGGCGTCCACCATGCCGAGCAGGCTGGTGGGCATGTGGACGACCTTCACGCCACGCAGCCAAGTCGCGGCCACAAAGCCGGCGAGGTCGGTGACGGCGCCGCCGCCCACGGACACCACCGCGTCGGAGCGGGTGAAGTCGTTCTGGCCCAGCACCTGCCAGCAGAACGCGGCCACCTGGATGTGCTTGCCTTCCTCGGCGTCCGGGATTTCGGCCGTGACGGCGGTGAAGCCCGCGGCGTCGAGTTCGGCGCGCACGGCGTCACCGGTGAGGCGCAGCGCCCGGGGGTGGATCACGAGGACGCGCTTGACCCGCTCCCCCAAGGTTTCCGGGAGGGAAGACAGGAGACCGCGCCCGATCACGACGTCGTAATTGTCGTTGGCAGCCTGTCCGGTGACCTTGATGATTGTCGATCCAGTGCTCATTGTTGAACTTCCTCTTTCAAGGCCATGAAGCTTTGCAGCGCTTCTTCCACCCGGAGGGCGATCTCCGGGACGGTGCCGCTGCGGACGTCGATGGTGATGTCCGCCAGGCGGGTGTAGACCGGCTTCCGGGTCGCGAACAGCGCCTCCCAGCGGGCCATGGCGTCGCCGGCAAGCAGCGGGCGTCCGCTGTTCCGGGAGATCCGTTCGGCGACCGTGTCCGCGTCGCAGTCAAGGTAGACGGCGGTGCAGCCGGCCAGCAGCTGCTGCGTCCCCGAATCGAGGACTGCACCGCCCCCCAGCGAGATGACGGCACCGCCCTGACGCGAACCTTCGACGGCGCGCGCCACCGTGCGCGCCTCGATTTCACGGAAGGCGTGCTCGCCCCGGCCCGCGAAGATGTCGGCGATCGCACCGTGCTGTTCGACGACGACGGCGTCGGTGTCGATGAACGGCAGGCCCAGGTGCTGTGCCAGCTGATGACCGATGACGGACTTGCCGACAGCCATCGGTCCCATCAGGACGATGACGGAACGGTCGCCGGCACCGGAGTTACCACGGACCACTAGTTGCCGACCGTGTCCAGGGTCGCCGGGATGTTCTCCAGGTAGGCCTTGAGGTTGCGGGCGGTTTCGGCCACGGAGTCGCCACCGAACTTCTCAGTAACGGCTTCAGCGAGCACCAGGGCCACCATCGCTTCGGCGACCACGCCGGCAGCGGGGACGGCACAGACGTCCGAGCGCTGGTGATGGGCCTTGGCAGCTTCGCCCGTGCGCACATCGATGGTCTTCAGGGCGCGCGGCACGGTGGCGATCGGCTTCATGGCAGCCCGGACGCGGAGCACCTCGCCGATGCTCATGCCGCCTTCGACGCCGCCGGCGCGGTTGGTCTTGCGGATGATCCGGCCGTTGTCGTCACGGACGATCTCATCGTGGGCTGCCGATCCACGGCGGGCTGCGGTCCGGAAACCGTCGCCGACTTCCACGCCCTTGATCGCCTGGATGCCCATCAGGGCGGCGGCGAGCCGTGCGTCCAGGCGGCGGTCCCAGTGGACGTAGCTTCCCAGTCCCGGCGGCAGGCCGTAAGCAAGTACCTCGACGACGCCGCCGAGGGTTTCGCCTTCCTTGTGCGCCGCATCCACCTCGGCCACCATGGCGTCCGAGGTTTCACGGTCGAAACAACGCAGCGGGTCCGAATCCAGGGCCAGGACGTCGGAGGGCAGCGGCAGGGGCCGGCCTTCCGGAACCGAGACGCTGGCGATGGACACGGTGTGGCTGACGAGCTCGATGCCGAGCTGCTTGAGGAAACGGGCGGCGACGGTGCCCAGGGCAACGCGCGTGGCGGTTTCGCGGGCGCTGGCGCGCTCCAGGACCGGACGTGCCTCGTCGAAGCCATACTTCTGCATGCCGGTGAAATCGGCGTGGCCGGGGCGCGGGCGGGTCAGCGGGGCGTTACGGGCCTGGTCGGCAAGGATCTCAGGGTCCACCGGATCGGCGGACATGATCTGCTCCCACTTGGGCCACTCGGTGTTGCCGATCTGGATCGCCACCGGTCCGCCCTGGGTGAGGCCGTGGCGGACACCGCCGAGAATGCTGACTTCATCCTGCTCGAACTTCATGCGGGCGCCGCGGCCGTAACCGAGGCGGCGGCGGGCCAGCGCTTCGCGCAGGTCATCACTGGCCAGTTCCACACCGGCGGGGACGCCTTCAACAATTCCGAGCAGTGCCGGCCCATGGGATTCTCCGGCAGTCAACCAACGCAACATATATCCAATCCTGCCATGTAAGGGGGTTAGTAGACCCGCCGGGGAAGCCCGACTGAGTCGCACATCACATCTATGACATCGGCGCCGACGTCACGGGCGCTGAACAGCCTGATCTGCTCGACCGCCTGGTACAGCAACATCTCCAGGCCCGGAACCACCGTTCCCCCGCGCCGCTGCCATTCCTCGGCGATCCGGCTGGGCCATGGGTCATAGGCGACGTCAAGGAGCACTCCGCCGGCAGAGTCCGCGCCAAGGGCGGACAGCCGTTCGGCGATGCCGTCGGCCGCACGCGGCGGCAGGGTGGAAACCACCAGCCCCGCGCCGGCGATGCCTTCCGCGGCGTCCTCCATGGGAAGCAGCTCAATGGCCAGCCCGACGGCGGCGGCGGACTTGACCGCTTCACCTGCCCGTCCGGCGTCGCGCACATAGACCCGCGCACTGTCACAGCCGAGCTCGCGGAGCGCGGCGATCGCCGCGGCGGACGTTCCACCGCCACCCAGCACGACGGCGTCGGGACGCTCAGCGACGCCCGCGTAGCCGACAGCCCGGACGATGCCGGCAACGTCGGTGTTGTAGCCGATCCGGCGGGGCGTCCCGCCGTCGTTCTCGAATGCGACCGTGTTGATCACGCCAAGGTGTGCACCGGCACCCCTGACTTCGTCTATTTCCGCCATCATGGCGGTCTTGAGCGGCATGGTCACGGACAGGCCGCACCACTCCGGCTGGCCGGCGATGCCGGCCATGAATTCCGGCAGTTGCCCGGCGGTCACGTCGATCGCCGTGTAGCTGATGTCCACTCCAAGCTGAGCGTACGCGGCGCGGTGCAGGGCCGGGGACTTCGAATGGCCGATGGGGTGCCCGAGAACCGCCGCGCGGCGGCTCATACACACCGTCCCGGATTGGCGGTGCACCACGCGGTGTACAGGGCGACGTACTTGTTGTGCTCGGCCAGGGTGCTGGAGAACTTCGTTTCCTTGGTGTCCAGGTTGATGGTCACCCAGTACAGGTAGTTGTTCGCAGCGGGCTTGGCAGCGGCGTCGATGGCGGTCTTCCCCGGTGAACCGATCGGTCCGACCGGAAGACCGGCGTTGGCGTAGGTGTTGTAGGGGTTGCCCTTGTCCGCCTTCTGTTCATCGGTCAGGTGGAAGGTCTTGGTGCCCAGGCCGTAGGTGACGGTGGCATCGGACTGGATCAGGCCGTTGGTTTCTTTGTTGCTGGGCTTGAGCCTGTTGTAGATGGCACCGGCAACGTTCCGGTAATCCGCCTGGCCGCCTTCGGCCTGCACGATGCTTGCCACGATGATGGTCTGGTACTGCTTGGTGGGATCCGTGATCCCCTGCGCCTTGAGTTCGTTCATGGTGCCCGTGACAAGCTTCTGGAGGATGTCCTTGGCACTGGTGCCCAGCGGGAAGCGGTATTCTCCCGGAGCGAGGAAGCCTTCAAGATTCTTCGCCTTGGCGGGCACCCCGAACTGCGCCGGGCTGTCACTCAGCGATTTGAGCTGCTCCAACGGGATTCCCGAGCCCTGCGCAATGGCATCCAGTGACTCTCCGATGCGCAGCCCCGCGCTCAGGGCGAAGTAGATGACCTTGCCGGCATCGTTCTTCACCAGGACCGCCACGGCATCCGAATTCTTCATTTCCTTGCGGAACGTGAACTCACCGGGCGACAGTTCTCCGCCGGAGGCCGAGAACGCCTCAAGGAAACTGCTGGAATCGGCCACGATTCCTTCGCTCTGCAGCTGATCGGCGACCTGCTTCGGCCCGGCGCCAGGCATTACCGTCACCGAAACCGTGCCGGTTCCGGGCCCGGGGTAATCCTTCAACCTGTCCATGCCGAGCAAGGGCTTGAGCAGCTGCGCGCCAAGCGCGACGGCCGCGACGAACACTACGAACGTCAGGAACAACGCGAGGCCGCGACGACGGCGGCGCACCTTCTTGGAAGGCTGGGGGTGGGCGTCGACGGAGGCCAGCACCGGGTGCGGTTCGTGATCGTCGTGGTGGAGCTCCTCGTGGAAGTTCCCATACCCGGCGTCATGGTGCTGTGCATCGTCGTAGTGGACGGCGTGCGGATCATCGAAGGTATAGGTGGCCTCACCGGCATGCAACCCGTGGCCGTCGTGGCCATGGAACGCAGCGTGGTCCTGGCCGGCCGGCTCTTCAATGGGTTCGCGGTAGGCGGCGGGTTCCGGATGCGCCACGGCTCCCCGCTCCTCGTCGTAGCCCACATACTCCGCATGCACAAGCGGCTCCGCGTGCACAAGCGGCTCCGCGTGCACAAGCGGCTCCGCGTGCACAAGCGGCTCCGCGTGCACAAGCGGCTCCGCGTGCACGGCAGGATCGGCGTACACAACAGGATCCGGATGCAGGGCAGCGTCTTCTTGCACGGCAAAGCCTTCTTGCACGGCAGGTTCCACGTACTCCGGCAACGCGGCATGTGCGCCGTGCCCGGCATGCCCGGGAACCTCCGGGTGCCCGACAGGCGCCGGAGAACCAGCGGCTTCGGGAACCTCGGGGGCCGGGCCGTTGGAAACGGCGGGCACTGGTGCGGGGAGGGGAACCAGCAATTGCTGCTGGGTTTCCAGGTAGCGCTCCCTGGCACGCATTTCCCGGCGCGTCAGGGGACGTCCGTCGGGCTCGGGTGTTTCACCGGAGGGGTCATGATTGACCGGGCTCACGATTGCCTTCCGCTCGTTGGAAATCTGTCTCAGTTGCTGGACCAGACCCGTCCGCGCCGGCTCCCCCGGGCTGCACAGACTTCTCGGCCGGCGCGGGCGCCAACACGCGCCGGCCGACATCCTGGCCTCTGGATTTCTGCATCTCGATGGCGTGCTGCAGGATTCCGGCCGCAGCAAGCTGATCCACCACTTTACGGTGATCTTTGCCGCTCAATCCAGCTTCATGCAGGCTCCGGTGCGCCGAAACCGTGCTGAGGCGTTCGTCGATGAGGTTGACGGGAACATCCAAACCGGCGCGTCCAATGGCCTCCGCGAGCAGCAGCGCATAGTCGGCGGCCATCCGGGCGGACGGCCCTTCCTGGCCTTTCAAGGTCCGCGGAAGCCCGACGAAAATTTGCACGGCACCGCGCTCCGCTGCCTGCTTGACGATGACTCCGACGTCGGAATTCTTCTTCACGTCCCGGCTCAACGTCCTGATCGGAGTGGCCAGGATGCCGTCCGGGTCGCAGGCCGAAAGCCCGACCCGGACGGTTCCGACGTCGACCCCCAGTTTCACGCCCCGGGGGTAGGTACTGTTGTCCGGCATGGAGTCCGGGATCACCGCGCGGTGATCGCGTCCACGACGGCGGTGAGGGCGGCCCCGACCTTGGCCGCGTCCGTGCCGCCGCCCTGGGCGACGTCGTCCTTGCCGCCACCGCCGCCGCCGAGTATCCCGGCGGCCACGCGCACCAGGGCACCGGCTTTCACGCCGGCACTGCGGGCGGCTTCGTTGGTGGCCACGATGATGACCGGACGGTCGTTGCTGACGCCGGCCACCGCCACGGTGGAGGCTTCCGAGCCGAGGCGGTTGCGCAGGTCCATCGCGAGGCCGCGGAGGTCGTCCGCTCCCCCGACCTGGCCGGCGTCGTGCGCGATGACACGCACGCCCGCGGCGTCCCGGGCGCTGGCAAGAAGGTTCGCGGCCTGCGCGGCGAGCTGCTCCTTGCGGAGGCGGTCGAGTTCTTTCTCGGTGGCCTTGAGCTTGTTCAGGGTGGCCGAGATCCGGTCGGCGAGCTGACCGGACGGGACCTTGAGCATTTCGGTCAGTTCGGTGACGAGGGCACGCTCAGCGGCGAGGTGGCGGAAGGCGTCAAGGCCGACGAAGGCCTCGACGCGGCGGTTTCCGGACCCCACGGACTGCTCGCCCAGCAGCGAGAGGCTGCCGATCAGCGAGGTGTTTGCCACGTGGGTGCCGCCGCAGAGTTCCCGGGACCAGGCGCCGTCGATCTCGACAACGCGCACCTCGCTGCCGTAGTTCTCGCCGAACAGGGCCATGGCCCCAAGGGCCTTGGCCTCGGCCAGGCCCATGACCTTGGTGTCCACGCGGAAGTTGTTGCGGATGGCAATGTTCGAGACTTCTTCGATCTCGGACCTTGTGGCGGGGCTAAGGCCCTCGCCCCAGGCGAAGTCGAAGCGCAGGTAGCCGGCCTTGTTGAAGGAACCCCGCTGGGTGGCCTCCGGGCCGAGGATCTGGTGCAGGGCGGCGTGCACGATGTGCGTGCCGGTGTGCGCCTGCTCGGCGGCATGGCGGCGTTCGCGGTCGACGGCGGCGTGCACCAGCGAGGATTCGGCGATCTCGCCTTCGCGGACGATCGCCTTGTGCACGCTCAGGCCCTTGACCGGGCGCTGCACGTCGAGGACCTCGACGACGAAGCCGTCGCCGGTGATGAGGCCCTGGTCTGCGGACTGGCCGCCGGCCTCGGCGTAGAACGGGGTTTCGGCGAGTACGAGCTCGATCTCGTCGCCGGTGGAGGCGTGGCCGAGGCGCTTGCCGCCGCTGACGATGCCGCGGACCCGGGACTCGCTTTCCAGCTCACCGTAGCCGGTGAAGACGGTCGCGCCCTCGCCCAGGAGTTCCTGGAACACGGCGACGTCGGCGTGGCCGCCCTTCTTGGCCTTGGCATCGGCCTGGGCCCGCTGGCGCTGTTCGAGCATGAGGCCACGGAATCCGGCTTCATCGACCTTCAGCCCGGCTTCCTCCGCCATTTCGAGGGTGAGGTCGATCGGGAAACCGTAGGTGTCGTGCAAGGTGAAGGCGTCCTCGCCCGAGAGCGGGGTGCCCGCGGCCCTGGAGGCCACGACGGCTTCCTCGAGCCGCGCGGTGCCCGAGGCGATGGTGCGCAGGAACGCCCTTTCCTCGGCGTAGGCGATGCGGCTGATGCGCTCGAAGTCGGTCTCCACCACGGGGTAGACACCCTTCATGGCGTCGCGGGAGGCGGGGAGCAGATCGGGCAGGCAGGCCTTTTCGACACCGAGGAGGCGCATGGCGCGGACGGCGCGGCGGATGAGGCGGCGCAGCACGTAACCGCGGCCCTCGTTGGAGGGGACCACGCCGTCGGAGATCAGCATGAGGGCGGAGCGGATGTGGTCGGCCACAACACGCATGCGGACGTCGTCGGTGTGGTGCGGGTCGTCGTCGGACTCGGCCGAGGTGTATTCCTTGCCGGAGAGCTCGGCGGCTTTGTCGATGACCGGACGGACCTGGTCGGTCTCGTACATGTTCTCGACGCCCTGCAGGATCATGGCGAGGCGTTCCATGCCGAGGCCGGTGTCGATGTTCTTCTTGGGCAGTTCGCCCACGATGTCGAAGTCCACCTTGGAGCGCACGTTCTCGATCTGGTACTGCATGAAGACCAGGTTCCAGATTTCGATGTAGCGGGTTTCGTCGGCGATCGGGCCGCCCTCGACGCCGTATGCAGGGCCGCGGTCGTAGTAGATCTCGGAGCACGGGCCCGCAGGGCCGGGCTGGCCGGTGGACCAGTAGTTGTCGGCCTTGCCCATGCGCTGGATGCGCTCGGCCGGGATGGCGGTGTTCTTCAGCCACAGTTCCTTGGCTTCGTCGTCCTCTTCGTAGACCGTCACCCAAAGGCGCTCGGCAGGCAGGCCGTAACCGCCGTCGTCAACGCTCCTGGTGAGCAGTTCGAAGGCGAACTTGATGGCGTCTTCCTTGAAGTAATCGCCGAAGGAGAAGTTGCCGCACATCTGGAAGAAGGTGCCATGGCGGGCGGTCTTGCCCACTTCTTCGATGTCGCCGGTGCGGATGCACTTCTGCACACTCGTGGCACGATTGAAGGCTGGCTCTTCGCGTGCGGTCAGGTACGGGATGAAGGGCACCATGCCGGCCACGGTGAAGAGCAGCGAGGGGTCGCTGGACACGAGCGACGCCGAAGGAACAGCGGTGTGGCCCTTGCTGACAAAAAAGTCCACCCAGCGCTTGGTGATCTCCTGCGACTTCATTAGCTGATTACTTACCCTTCTGAAACCTGACTCAATGCGCGGGCGGCAGATGCCATTCCCGCAGCTTCCAATTCTGCCCTGTTGTTGGCGGTAGGGCGAACCGCGGGGCCTAGCGGCGGGTGGCGCCGTCGTCCTCCAAGCCCAAGGCGGCCCGGAGCTCACTTTCCCGTTCGCCCATTCCTGCCCGCACGGCATCGGCGAAGTCGTAAATGCCGTCGGCCAGCCTGGCCACGGCTCGGTTGAGGCCTTCGGGGCCGAGGCCGTCCTTGGCTTCGCTGATCTTTCGGAACGCGATCACGCCGATCGCAACGCCGATTCCCATCCAGACGATTCTTTTCACGATGTTCCTGACTTACGGGTCCTGGTTGATGCGGTTCAGCGGCTGCGGCGGCCGGATGCGGGTTTGCGGCGGGCGGTGAACGCGGAACGGACGCCGTAGCTGAAGGCAGCGACCTTGATGAGCGGGGATCCGAGCGTGGCAGCGACCAAGGAAGAAAGGGCCGAGATGTTGGCCGAGGCGTCCGAGACGTTCGAGGCGATGCCGTCGACTTTCTTCAGCTGCTGGTTGGTGGTGGAAACGGTGGCCGTCACTTCGTCCATCAGGGGGGTGGCGCCGTCGCTGATGCTTCGGATGGAGGTGCGGACCTCGTCGAAAACCCGTCCGAGCTTGAGGATCGGCACCGCCAGCAGGAGGACGAGGAGGGCGAAAACCCCGGCTGCGATCAGTCCTGCGATATCGCCACCAGTCATGTTCTCTCATCTCCTTGCGTTACGTGTTTGGCGGGCCGGCTGCGGAAATTCCCGCGGCTGTCCTGCTGTTCTCCCCCAAGTACCTTACATACAAAGAAGCCCGCGGCGCGTGCCACGGGCTTCTTTGTATACGTTCGCTGGAATTTAGCGTGCGTAGAATTCGACGACGAGCTGCTCTTCGCAGGTCACGGGGACCTCGGAGCGCTTCGGGCGGCGAACCAGGCGGGCCTGGAGCGCGTCGATCTTGACATCCAGGTACGGCGGGGTCACGTTCAGGACGTGTGCACCTGCTGCGGCGACCTGGAACGGAGCCATGACCTCGCTGCGGCTGTGGACGTGGACGAGCTGGCCTTCGGAAACGCGGAACGACGGGCGGTCCACGCGGACGCCGTCAACCAGGATGTGGCGGTGCACAACCAGCTGGCGGGCCTGGGCGATGGTACGGGCGAAACCGGCACGCAGCACGAGGGCGTCGAGACGCATTTCGAGCAGTTCGATCAGGTTTTCACCGGTCAGGCCCTTGGTGCGGCGTGCTTCTTCGAAGGCACGGGTCATCTGGGCTTCGCGGATGCCGTACTGGGCACGCAGACGCTGCTTTTCGCGCAGACGAACGGCGTAGTCGGAGTCCTGCTTCTTGCGGGCGCGACCGTGTTCACCGGGGCCGTACGGACGGCGCTCCATGTACTTGGCGGCCTTGGGAGTCAGAGCGATGCCGAGCGCACGCGAAAGGCGTGCGGTACGGCGAGCACGAGTGTTGTTAGCCACTTGTGTCCTTCCAAATTACTGCGGTGTGTTGATGTAACTGGCCTCCATGTGGGAGAGCATCGGCCAACCGCTGCCTTTTGCTACTGCTCCGCGGCACAGCTCCGTCACAGAAATCTTCGAAGGAGGTTGCGCCCGGACCATGCCAGACAAACATCCATCCTAGCATCCCCCGGCCGGGCGCCCCGCCCGGCGCGGCGCCAAGCATTCTCTCCCGGCGCGACGCGGCTATTTCTCCCGGATGATGCGGCGCAGCTTCTCCAACCGGGTAGCCATCTCCCGTTCGGCGCCGTTCGCGGTGGGCTTGTAGTAGTCCTTGCCCACCAGGTCGTCGGGCGGGTACTGCTGGGGGGCCACTCCGTGCGGGGCATCGTGGGCGTATTTGTAGCCCTGCCCGTGCCCGAGGCCCTTGGCGCCTTGGTAATGGGCATCGCGAAGATGCATGGGGATCCCGCTGCCGAGGCCGGCCCTGACATCGGCAATCGCCGCGTTGATGCCCATATAAGCGGCATTGGACTTGGGCGCTGTTGCGAGGTGCACCACCGCTTCGGCGAGGATGATGCGCCCTTCGGGCATGCCGATGAGCTGGACTGCCTGGGCGGCCGCGACCGCGGTCTGCAGTGCGGTGGGATCGGCCATGCCAATGTCCTCGGACGCCGAAATCACGATGCGGCGGGCAATGAAGCGCGGATCCTCACCCGCTTCAAGCATGCGCGCCAGGTAGTGCAGGGCCGCGTCGACGTCCGAGCCCCTGATGGACTTGATGAATGCGCTGGCCACGTCGTAATGCTGGTCGCCCGCGCGGTCATACCGCACGGCGGCCGAATCCAGCGCGCGTTCGGTGTGCCGGAGTTCGACGACGAGCGCGGAGTCCGCGCCGGCACCCGCCGGAGCGCCGCCGTCGTCGTCCTTTTGCGGGTGGTCGTGCCGGTCACCGAAGGCGACGCCCGCGGCCGCTTCCAGCGCCGTCAGGGCCCGGCGGGCGTCGCCGGCCGAAAGCCGGACGAGATGCTCGAGCGCCTCGGGGCTCAGCTCCACCGTCCCGCCGAGGCCGCGCGGATCGCTGACGGCGCGCAGCAACAGTCCTTCGATGTCCTGATCGGTGAGCGGTTTCAAAGTGAGCAGCAACGACCGGGACAGCAGCGGGGACACCACGGAGAAGGACGGATTTTCGGTGGTGGCCGCCACCAGCACCACCCAGCGGTTTTCGACGCCGGGCAACAACGCGTCCTGCTGTGCCTTGTTGAAGCGGTGGATCTCGTCGAGGAAGAGGACTGTGGTGGTCTTGTACAGGTCCCGCGCGGTCAGGGCCTCGTCCATGACCCGGCGGACATCCCGGACACCCGCCGTGATGGCGGAGAGCTCCACGAACTTCCGGCCGGGCCCGCGTGCGATCACATGCGCGAGCGTGGTTTTGCCCGTGCCCGGAGGACCCCAGAGCAGCACCGAGCTGGGACCGGCCGGTCCCACAGCTTCGGCGCCGGCGGCGAGCTGACGCAGCGGCGAGCCTTGTCCGAGCAGGTGCTGCTGGCCGACCACCTCGTCGAGGTTCTTCGGGCGCATTCGGACGGCCAGCGGCGGGGCCTGCCTGCCCTTGTCGCCTGTGTCCTGGTCCGTGTAGCGGCCGACTGAGTCGTCCATGCTGTCGTCGCCGGAACCAAAGAGATCTTCCACACCGACTAGGCTACTCATGGATTCCGGCGAAGGAGGCATCGCAGTGGACAGCAGCCGATCCAAGGCGGCACCGTCCAGGACCGCAGTCGTTCCGGCGCCCAGGCTCGCCGGCTGGGTGGAGCGTTTCGCGGCCAGCCACGGCAGCGTCCGGGAGGAACTGTACGACGGCGGGCTGCTGCTGCGCGCGTCCGACGGCGCCACTGCGGCGCTCCAGGCACCGTGGCCTGACGACGGGCGCCCGGGACGCGGCGCCGACGGCGTGCAACGGCTCATTTCCCTCGCGTCCCAGGAACGGAAGATCGGCCTCGTCCTGGTACGGCGCGGCGGGTTCGCGGTCGGCGTCGCCAGCGGAGGGAAGCTCCTGGCCTCCAAGACCGGCAGCCGTTACGTGCAGTCCCGCTCCGCGGCCGGCGGCAGTTCCCAGCAGCGCTTCGCCCGTCGCCGCGCCAACCAGGCCGACGCCCTGGCGTCAGCCGTTGCCGCACACGCCGCCACCGTTTTCGACGGCCACGCCATCGAATACCTCCTGCCCGGCGGAGACGCTGCCCTGGCCGCGGCCGTCCTTGCCGATCCGGCACTGCGCGGGCACGCGCGCCGGAGCAGGCTGGCCTTCATGGCAGTACCGGACCCCAACTTCGCTGTGCTCCGGCAAGCGGCGCTCGATGCCTGTTCGCTCCGTATCCTGGTGACCGACCCTGACTAGGCGGCATTTTCGGGCAAGTTATCCACAAGCGGGCGTCTCCCCCGCGCGAACCATGCGCCCGGCTGCCTAGACTCCAGAAAAGCCGGGGGCCGGAGGTCCTCACAGATTTTCGGGGGAACACATGAAAACCACGCGACGCCCTCTTGCCGCGGCGGCTGCCGTACTTGTCCTTGCCCTCACGGGCTGCACCGGCGGCGGGATCTTCCAGCAGGACCGTTTGGAGTTCAATACCTCGGGTATGGACTCGGAGGCTGCGAAGACGCCGTTCGTGCGGATCGGCGCCGATGTCATTGCCAGCGACGGGCCCGAGGTAATGCTAAGCATGTCGGGCAGAGACGCAGGTGGGGCCCGTTCCGTCATCAGGCATTCTTCGGACAGTGGCAAGAGCTGGGAAGAAGTCCGGTTCGGCGGCAGGGAGGCGAAACATGCCCCGAACAGTTTCGAGCACGCAGGCAAAGAATGGCTTGCCCTCGCCCAGGAAAACACCCGGCTGATGCCCTATGTGAGCACGAACGGGCGGGAATTCACGGCCATCGGAAAAGGAATCGTGCTGGATCCTCAATACGACGGCGCGATGGCGTTTCGCCTGGGCCAGGACTGGGCAGTGCTCAGCAAGTCGGATGGCGCCTTCCGCGTGCACCGCAGCAACGGCGACGCCGAGTGGACCACCGTCAAGGCGAAGGGGCTTCCGGTCGGTCGCGGGATCCACCTGCTCGCTGCGGCGAGCAACGGCACCACCATGATCCTCGCCGGTCAACGGGGCGACGCATCAGGGGCGATCGACGCCATTGCCTATTCCTCGGCTGACGGCGGTTTGAGCTGGAAGGACATCAGTCCTGATGCATCCAAAATCGCGCCAGGCAACAGCGGTTTCCGGGCCGCGCATTGGGATGGCAAGGCGTTCCGGCTGCTGGGCTTCGGGTACCCGCCCGTGACTGCCTACGGACTGCAGACCGCGGAACGCCAGGCGCGGGGTCTGGACGCTCACTGGGTCCCGGGCGGCAAATGGACCCTGGCCGTCGACGCGCAGTGGGCGGACGGGAAGGAACAGTTCCCCACGGTTAAGGAATTTACGGGGTCCGACTCCCGGCAGGCATTGATGACCCGCACCGGGGACGGGACGCTCGCCGATTACCGCCTGTTCGAGCGTCGTGGCGCGCAGCCATGGAAGCAAGTGCATGTACCGGCGCCGGACAAGGGCCAGCACAATTATCTCGCCGACGTTGCCCAGGTCGCTGACGGCACGCTCGTCGCCAGCACCGTCTCCGGGAAGGGGACCGTCGCCCCGAAGGTACTGCTGCTGGACGGAAAGGGATCAGCCCAGGACCGCACCCCTTCGCTGGCCGGCCCTGTTCCGGAATCGCCGGCGCTGAGCCAGTTTGCTGTATCCGAGGGAACCCTGCTCGCCCTGGGTTCCCGTGGTTTGGATGCCGGACTGTGGAGATCGGAGGACGGAAGGAACTTCAAAGACCGTACGGCGCTGAAACTCGCCGGGCCGCAGATTCTCTCCGGCCTGAGCAGCACAGTCCATGGGGAATTGCTGTTCGGGTACGAGGACGCATGGAACAGCACAAAACCCCTCTTGTGGACGCGGAAACCTGGCGGTGACTGGTTCTCCTACAACGGCGATGTGTTCGGGGCGAGAAGCCCGCGGGACACTCCTCCGGTGAACGCAGCATTGGCCACCTCCCGTGGCTTCCTCGCAGCGGGAAGTCATCCGGATGCACGGCAGATTTCCACCAGTGCGGCCTTGGCCATGTCCAAGGACGGACGAACCTGGACGAGGATCACTGTGCCTTCCTTTGAGGGGAAGTACGACAACGACCGCGCCATCCACGCCTTGGCGGAAACCTCCGGAAAGACACTGCTCGCCGGTGGCTTCATGGAAAAGGACGTCAAGAACGCCCCGGTGGTCTGGCGCTCGACGGATGCGAAGACTTGGGCACCGGTGGCTCTGGCCAAGGTCCCGGGATACACCGACTCCGAGGTCCTCGCGCTTGAGTCCGGTACGAAGACCACCGTGGCGTTGGTGTACGCGCAACAGGAAGGCAAGGGAACGCGCTACACCCTCTACCGCAGCACGGACCAGGGCAAGGGCTGGACGGCCGGCACCGCACTGCCCGAAGCCCTCGGCGAAGCCGCCTACGGCTCAGTCCATCTCCTCAGCGACGGGGACGGCTTCGCTGTCGTCGGGACGCAAGGAACGGCGCAGGATCGCAAACCATTCCTCTACACAAGCCCGGACGGCACGGCGTTCCAGCCCAAGGAGCTCAAGCACGAGGCGCTCTCGGGCGAAAACCTGGACATCGGAGCAGCCATCATCCACGATGGCAAACTCCTTTTCAGCGGTTTCGCGGGAGCACCCGGCGACCGCAAGCAATTCGCCCTCACCTTGGAGGTGCCCCGGTAATTGCCGCCACCGCCGCCGGTCGCCTGGCGTCAGCAACCGCTCACTGCGCGCTGCAGTGGCGCCTGACGGTACAGATACCGGCCCTGCTCACGGAAACCTCCCCCGGTGTACAGGGCCTGCGCCGCACTGTTGCCGGCGGTCACCATGAGCCAGAAGTTCGCCACTCCGCCGTCGACGCCGGCGGACAGCAGGGCGTCCAGGATGCGCCGGGCGAAGCCCTGGCGGCGGTGCTCCCGGCTGGTCGCCATGCAGTACAGCCCGCCCCAGCCCCCTGCAGCCTCCACCGGAAGAGCACCCGACGGCAGGGCGAGGCGCCCGACGGCGGCGGGCACGCCGCCGTCGTCCCTGAGCAATGCGTAAAGCGACGGGCAGCCGGCGAGGATGCGGCGGGCTATCTCCAGTTCCCCGTCGCCGCCGCGGCCGTCCACCGACCACCAGAGCCGAAGCCATTCCTCCGAAGGCGTGCCGGAGATCTCGACGCCGGGCACACTCCCGGAAAGAATCCCCTCCGCCGCGCGGGCCATGATGAGGGTTTCCGATTGCCGTGTGAAGCGTCCGGCATCGAGCAGGTCATTCAGCTCCGCGTACCGGAGATCGTCGAATACTTGGAAGATCAGCGGCAGGCGCCGGCGCCGGTACCAAAGCGTCGCGTTGCTGAGCGCGGCGGGATCGACGGCAGTGCCGCGCGGCCACACCGAGTTGGCTCGCTGGGTGACGCCGCCCGCGGCACGCATCACCCAACCGGAGAGTTCTTCACGGTCCGGTGCAGGCCAGGCCTGGTCCATGAGTTCTCCGAGCACCCCGGTTTCCGTCGCAGCCGCCTCCGGCCCCATGAACACTCCTGAATGAAAAAGCCAAAGCTCCCCGCTCCGCAGGACGCGGAGCGGGGAGCTTTGGGATGTTCGTTATTCCGACTTGGCTGCCGGCTTGGCCTCGGGCTTGAAGTCCACGCCGGCTTCCTTGCGCTGCTGCGCCGTGATGGGTGCCGGCGCGGCAGTCAGGGGATCGTAGCCGCCGCCGGACTTCGGGAACGCGATGACGTCGCGGATCGAGTCGACGCCGGCCAGCAGGGAGACCACGCGGTCCCAGCCAAGCGCCATGCCGCCGTGCGGAGGTGCGCCGTACTTGAAGCCCTCGAGCAGGAAGCCGAACTTCTCCTGTGCTTCTTCGTGGCTGATGCCCATGACCTTGAAGACGCGTTCCTGGACGTCGCTCTGGTGGATACGGATCGACCCGCCGCCGATCTCGTTGCCGTTGCACACGATGTCGTAGGCGTACGCCAGGGCGGCTTCGGGGTTCTCGTCGAAGGTGTCCAGGAACTCCGGCTTCGGCGAGGTGAAGGCGTGGTGCACGGCCGTCCAGGCGGAGTATCCGAGGGCCACATCGCCGGACGCCGTGGCCTGGGCTGCAGACTCGAACATCGGTGCGTCGACAATCCAGACGAAAGCCCAGTCCTTGGGATCGATCAGGCCGGTGCGGTGGCCGATCTCCACGCGTGCCGCGCCGAGCAGCGCGCGCGACGGCGAGACCTCGCCGGCTGCGAAGAAGATGCAGTCACCGGGCTTGGCGCCCACGGCCTCGGCCAGGCCGGCACGCTCGGTGTCGGTCAGGTTCTTCGCCACGGGGCCGGCAAGCTCGCCGTCTTCCTTGTACAGGACGTAGGCCAGGCCCTTCGCCCCGCGCTGCTTGGCCCATTCCTGCCAGGCGTCCAGGGTGCGGCGGGGCTGCGAGGCACCGCCGGGCATGACGACGGCACCAACATAGGGTGCTTTGAAGACGCCGAAGTTGGTGTCCTTGAAGAATTCGGTCAGTTCCGTCAGTTCGAGGCCGAAGCGCAGGTCCGGCTTGTCGGAACCGTACTTGGCCATGGCTTCCCAGTAGGTCATGCGGCGGATCGGAGTGGGTACTTCGACGTCGATCAGCTGCCACAGCACCTTGATCAGTGCTTCGCCGAGTTCGATGATGTCGTCCTGCTCAACAAAGCTCGCCTCGATGTCCAGCTGGGTGAACTCGGGCTGGCGGTCCGCGCGGAAGTCCTCATCGCGGTAGCAGCGGGCGATCTGGTAGTACTTCTCGAAACCGCCCACCTGCAGCAGCTGCTTGAAAAGCTGCGGGGACTGCGGCAGGGCGTACCAGGAACCCGGCGCCAGTCGGGCGGGGACCACGAAGTCGCGGGCGCCTTCCGGCGTCGAACGCGTGAGCGTGGGGGTTTCGATCTCCACGTAACCCTGCTGGTGCAGCAGCTCGCGGGCAACACGGTTCGCCTCCGAACGCAGGCGCATGTTGCGGGCAGGGCCCGGCCGGCGCAGGTCCAGGTAGCGGTGCTTGAGGCGGGCTTCCTCGCCGACCTCGACGTGCTCGTCGATCTGGAACGGCAGCGGGTCCGAGGTGTTGAGGATCACGACCTTTTCGGCGATGACTTCGATCTCGCCGGTGGCCAGGGCCGGGTTCCCGTTGCCTTCGGGGCGCTTGTTCACGGTGCCGATGACCTGCAGCACGTACTCGTTGCGGAGCCCGTGGAAGACCTCTTCCTCGCGGACAACCACCTGGGCGACACCGGAAGCGTCCCGCAGGTCAACGAAGGCCACACCACCGTGGTCACGGCGGCGGCCGACCCAGCCTGCCAGGGTAACGGTCTGTCCAATGTGCTCGGAACGCAACGATCCGAGGTCATGTGTGCGCAGCACAGCATTCCTTTCAGCATGATTTTTGGCCGATCGCGGCGAAACGATCCCGTCTGAGTTTACCCGCCCGGATGCGCGGCAGCCGCCACCGGGTTCAGGATCGGGCGCCAGCGAGGCGCAGCCGCACCAGCCGGTACACGATCCCGACGGCGAATACCGCCACCCCGGCAAGCAACGACGACGCCGGAAGGGTCGCCACGAGCAGCACGCACGCCAGCGCCCCCAGCACCTGGAGTGCCTTCGGGTAGCGCCGCTGCGCCCCCGTCTGCGTGAGGGCGGCGAGGTTCGCCACCAGGTAATACAGCAGGACCCCGAAGGACGAGAAACCGATCGCGCCGCGCAAGTCCGCCACCGCGATCACCACACAGACGACGACGGCGAGGACCACCTCGGCCCGGTGCGGAACCTTGAAGCGGGGGTGCACTGCGCTGAGCCAGACGGGCAGCTCGGCGTCCCTGGCCATGGCGAGGGCGGTCCTGCCGATCCCGGCGATGAGCGCGAGCAGGGCACCCAGCGCCGCGAGTGCCGCAGCGACGGACACGAAGGGTACGAGCCAGGGCCAGGGACCAGCGGCGACAGCGGCAGCCAAGGGCGCGGGCGTGCCGGCCACTCCGCCGGGTCCGAGCACCGCGAGGATGCCCGTCGCCACGGCCGCATAGACCAGCACCGTGATGCCAAGGGAGGCGGTGATTGCCCGGGGAATGGTGCGTTCGGGCCGGATGACTTCCTCGCCCATCGTCGCGATCCGCGCGTAGCCGGCGAAGGCGAAGAACAGCAGTCCCGCCGACTGCAAGGTTCCGTACCAGCCTGCCGCGGGCAGTCCGCCGTCGAACATCCTGCCAAAACCCGGCCCGGATGCCGCGCCCGCAAAGCACGCGACGACGAGCAGAACCAGCACCAGGAGCACGGCGGCCACGATGATCCGCGCCAGCCGGGCGGTCCGTGTGACGCCGCGGTAGTTGACCGCGGCCAGACCCAGCACCGCGGCTATGGCAAGGGGCCGTTCCCAGCCTGCAGGTGCGAGATACGCGGCGAAGGTGAGGGCCATCGCCGCGCTGCTTGCGGTCTTGCCGATCACGAAGCCCCACCCGGCCAGGAAACCGGGCCACTCCCCCAGTTGCTTCCGGCCGTACAGGTACGCGCCGCCGGAGCTCGGGTACGCGGCGGCTAGCTGTGCCGAGGAGGTGGCGTTGCAATACGCGACGAAGGCAGCGATCAACAGACCGAGGAGCAGCCCGGCTCCCGCGGACTGGGCAGCGGGGGTGAAGGCCGCGAACACGCCGGCGCCGATCATCGACCCCAGCCCGATCGTCACGGCGTCGGCGGTGCCGAGGCGCCGGGCGAGTGTCCCGCCGGAGTTGTTTGCCATCGCCGCCGTGTCGTCAGGCGGTGGTGATGCGGACGTTGAGGTCCTCGGCCGGCGGCGACCAGCTGGCCGGGTCCGCGTCGGTCTGCTCGCCACTGCGGATGTCCTTGACCTGGTGCTTGCCGTCGTCGTCCGTGAACCAGACGAAGGGGATGCCGCGGCGGTCAGCGAACTTGATCTGCTTGCCGAACTTCTCGGCCTTGGCGGCCACCTCGGTGGAGATCCCGCGGGCGCGAAGCTGTGCGGCGACGTCCTGGGCGCTGATCCAGCTGTCGTCATTGTTCAGCGCGACGAGCACGGCGGTCGGGACCGAACGTGATGCCGTGGCGAATTCCTGGCTGAGGATGCGCGAGACCAAACGCGTCACGCCGATGGACAGACCGACGCCCGGGAACGTGCGGTTGCCCTTGCGGGCGAGGGCGTCGTAGCGGCCGCCGGAGCAAATGGAGCCGAGCTGCTCGTGGCCGACCAGCACGGTTTCGACGACGGTGCCGGTGTAGTAGTCCAGGCCGCGGGCGATGCTGAGGTCCGCGAGGACCTTGCCCGGCGCGCGCAGGACGGCTGCCGCGATGACCTGCTCCAGCTCGCTGAGGCCTTCCTCAAGCAGTTCGTGCTTGACGCCGAGGGCACGGACCTGCTCCACGAAGGAGGTGTCTTCGGTGCGGATCGTCGCCAGGCTGAGGGCGAGCTGTGCCTGTTCATCGCTGGCGCCCAGTTCGCTCTTGAGGAGTTCCGCGACCTTTTCGGCGCCGATCTTCTCAAGCTTGTCGATACTGCGCAGCACCCCGGCGGTGTCGTCCAGGCCGATGCCGCGGTAGAAACCCTCGGCGAGCTTGCGGTTGTTGATCCGGAGGCGGAAGTCCGGGATCGGCAAGGCGCTCAGGGCCTCGGCAATCACCAGGGCGATCTCGACGTCATAGCGGAAGGGCAGCTCGCCGTCGCCGACGACGTCGATGTCGGCCTGGGTGAATTCGCGGGCGCGGCCTTCCTGCGGGCGTTCGCCGCGCCAGACTTTCTGGATCTGGTAGCGGCGGAACGGGAAGGCCAGGTAGCCGGCGTTCTCGACGACGTAACGGGCGAACGGCACCGTCAGGTCGAAGTGCAGGGCAAGCGCGTTGGGGTCTCCCTTGCCGTTTCCTGCGGTTTCCTCTTCTTCCTGGAGGCGGCTGAGGCCGTAGACCTCTTTGTCGATCTCGCCCTTGCGCAGCAACTGGCCGACTGTTTCGACCGCGCGGGTTTCAATGGACGAAAACCCGTGGAGTTCGAAGACGCGGCGCAGGGTGTCGAGCACATGCAGCTCCACCAACCGCTCCTGGGGAAGCCACTCGGGGAATCCGGACAGGGAGGCGGTACGTGCCATGGTGGAATTTTCTCCTCAAAGGTTGCGCGCAGCGGGACGGGCCGGGACCAGGCGCCGAATCAGCAGCCGTGTCCTGCGTGCGTCCAGTCAGTCATGCATAAACTATGTGCGGCAGCCAGTTTATGCTTCCCGGTGCCCGCACATCCAATGCGGCGGGCCCGGGCCGGCCGGCGTGAATGGAAGCTGTCCAGACAAGCAGGAGGACTCTTGGCAACAAGGCCACGGGAGACCCGTGAAGCCAAACGGCGCATCCGGCAGATGGAGGCCAGGCGCCAGCTGCGGCAGGAGCAAGGCAAACGCCGCCGCTTCGACAACATTGTCGCGGCCGCCGGCGGTGCCGCCGTCCTGGCTGCCGCCGTCGTCCTCCAGCTCACGGTCTTCAACTCCAACCCCACGGAGGCGGAGTACGCCGCCGCGCAGGCCGGCCTGAGCTCGCCGACGGCAAGTGCGTCGCCGTCGAACGGACCGGACATCCCCAAGCCTGAGACAGCGGCCGGCAAGACCTTCACCGGTGAACTCAAGCTCAACGGCGCCACCCTGGGTGTTTCGCTGGACGGTAAGAAGGCCCCGCAGGCCGCCGCCGTCTTGAAGTCCCTGGCCGACTCCGGCTACTACAAGGGCCTGTTCTGCCCCCGGGTCACCACGGGCAGCACGTTCGCCGTGCTGCAATGCGGCGGCACCAAGCCCGCGGATACCGGCGACGACGCCAGCTACCGCTGGGGCCCCCTGGAGAACACCCCCGCGGACAACAAGTACCCGGCAGGCACCATCGCGGTGGCACGCAGCGGTGACAACGCCTACGGGAACGGGCACCAGTTCTTCATCGTCTACAAGGACACAGTGATCCCGGCGGACAGCGCGGGCGGCTACACAATTGTGGGCAAGGTGACCAGTGGGCTGGACACCGTGGCGAAAATCGCCAAGGCAGGGATCAAGGCCGGCGGATCCGGCACGGACGGCGCCCCTGTGGCAACAGTCACGATAGACTCGTTTTCCCTGAAGTAAACAGCCGGGCCACCACGCGCGGCGCCTTACCTTAGTAATCCCTCCAAGCGAAAGACTTTTAGCGGTGACACACAGTCAGCAATCCGACGAAACTGCAGTAACGGCCAACGAAGAAGAGCAGCTCCCTGCAACGGAAACGCCCGCGCCCGAGGCCCCCCAGGCTCCGCGTCCGGCCGCCCCGTCGCCGGCCGCGTTCGCAGCCCGGCCGAAGGCCGCACCGAGCGTCATCCCCGCAGCTCCTGCTGCCGCTCCGTCCGCAGTTTCGCTGGCGGAGGCTTCCAAGTGGGGCCGCGCCGAGGAGGACGGCCATGTCTTCCTGACCATCGACGGCGCCGAGCAGCCGGTGGGCCAGTACCCCGGCGTGAGCCGCGAGGAGGCCCTAGGCTACTTCGCACGCAAGTTCGAGGACATCCTGGCACAGGTCGTGCTGCTGGAACACCGCGTCGAATCGAAGGCCCCGGCCACGGACATGCAGAAGACCGTAAACCACCTGCGCGAGCAACTCGCCGAGCGCAACATGGTTGGCGACATCCGCTCCGCGGAGGCCCGGCTCGACACCCTGACCGCCCAGATCACCGAGCTTGAGAAGTCCGAGAAGGCGGCGCACGACGCCGCACGCACCGCCGAACTCGCCGCGCGCGAGGCCATCGTCGCCGAAGCCGAAGCCATTTCCGGCCAGGACCCGTCGCAGGTGCAGTGGAAGACCTCCAGCGCCCGCATGAACGAGCTTTTCGAAAGCTGGAAGACGGCGCAGAAGAACGGCATCCGCCTCGGGCGCAGCAACGAAGACGCGCTGTGGAAGCGGTTCCGTGCCGCCCGCACAGTGTTCGACCGGCACCGCCGCGCCTACTTCTCCCAGCTCGACAGCACCAACTCCGCTGCGAAAGTTGCCAAAGAGAAGCTGATTGCCGAAGCCGAAGCCCTGTCGGATTCGACGGACTGGGGATACACCGCCGGCGAATACCGCCGCCTGATGGACCAGTGGAAGGCCACCCCGCGCGCGAGCCGCAAGGACGACGACGCCCTGTGGCTCCGCTTCCGCGCCGCCCAGGACGTCTTCTTCAGCAAGCGGCAGGCCGCCAACGAGGAAATCGACCAGCAGTTCGCGGCGAACCTCGTGGTCAAGGAAGAACTGATCGCGGAGGCGCAGGCGCTGCTGCCGATCTCCGACCTTGCCGCCGCCAAGAAGGCCCTGCAGTCCATCCGCGACCGCTGGGATGAAGCAGGCAAGGTTCCGCGCGCCGACATGGGCCGGATCGAAGCGGGCCTGCGCAAGGTTGAGGACGCCGTCCGTGAGGCCGAAGACGACAAGTGGCGTCGCAGCAACCCGGAAACCAAGGCACGCACCAACAGCGCCCTCGCCCAGCTTGAGGCCGCCATCGCCGGGCTGAAGGACGACCTGGAGAAAGCTGAGGAGTCCGGGGATGCCCGCGGCATCAAGGAAGCACGCGAAGCCTTGGAGGCCCGGCAGGCCTGGCTCGACCAGATCCAGCGCTCCGCCAGCGACCTCGGCTAAGCCTCCGAACCGCCTGTACAGGCCAGGTTCCGGTTATCCACATAACCGGAACCTGGCCTGTACCCGTTAAGGCCGGCGGGCCATGATGGCTCAATGAACGCCACGCCAACGCCGACGGAGCCGGGACCCCCGTTCCAGGAGCTGTACTCCCCCAACGACGTGTTCAGCCACGCCGAACTGCAGTCCATGGCGTTCGACGGCGTCCTGCAACCCCTGTACGGCGAAAGCTTCACCACCCAGGATGTAAGTGTCACGCCTCGCCTGCGTGCCAGGGCGGCAGGGCTGGTGGTGCCGGAGAACATCCGGCAGAAGGTGGTTGCAGGGCGCATGACGGCGGCCTGGATCTACGGGTGCGGAGGCGTCCCGGAGCGCCTCTCCTTGCTGGTGGATGCCAAGCACCGGGTTTCCAGCCTCCGTTCAACGCGGGGCTGCATCCTGCACGAGGTCCGTCTCGGCCAGTTGGACGTGGTGAGCATCGGCGGGCTGCTGGTCACCAGCCCGCTGCGCACCGCCGTCGACGTCGCCCTCCATGTGGAGGCCGAACGGGCCGTCCCGGCGCTGCGGGCGCTCCTGGAGAAGGCTGAACTGGGAATCCGGCTGCGCCTGGTCACCCTCGCCGTGGAGGCCACCCCCAGGGTGCCCCACAAGAAGGCCGCCCTGGCAAAACTGGCGTTGCTGCCAGCGGTTACCGCGGCGTGAGCCCGATGAATGCCAGCCTCGGCGACCTGTCAGCTGCGGCGCCGGTTGCCGGTGGTCCGGTAGACATCGAAAACGCCGTCGATCCTGCGGACGGCGCTGAGGACGTGGTGCAGGTACTTCGGGTCGCCCATTTCGAAGGCGAAGCGGGAAATCGCGACGCGGTCGCTCGAGGTGTGCACGGACGCGGCGAGGATGTTGACGTGGTTGTCCGAGAGCACGCGGGTCACATCGGAGAGCAGCGACTTCCTGTCGAGGGCCTCCACCTGGATCTCCACGAGGAACACGCTCGACTGGGTCGGCGCCCATTCCACTTCCACAATCCGGTCCGGCTCGTCCCGGAGCCCGGCCACGTTGGTACAGTCGGTGCGGTGCACCGAGACACCTGAACCACGGGTGACGAAGCCGAGGATGGGATCGGGTGGCACCGGGGTGCAACAGCGTGCCAGCTTCACCCAGACATCGCCCACTCCCCGGACAATGACGCCGGAATCCGAGTAGCGGGTCTTGGCAACCTGGGTGGGGACGCTGACCTCGTCCAGTTCTTCGTCCGGCGATTCCTGCCCGCCAAGGTGCTCCATGAGCTTTTCCATGACGGACTGGGCAGAGGTGTGCCCATCACCTACCCCGGCGTACAGGCCGGAGATGTCAACGTAGTGGAAGTCCTCCGCGACGGTGGACAAGGCGTCATGGGTCATAAGCCGCTGCAGCGGCAGGTTCTGCTTGCGCATCGCGCGGGTCAGGAGGTCCTTGCCGCGTTCGATGGCTTCCTCGCGGCGTTCCTTGCTGAACCACTGACGGATCTTGTTGCGTGCCCGGGCGCTCTTGACGAAATGCTGCCAGTCCTGGCTGGGACCGGCGCCTTCGGCCTTGGAGGTGAAGATCTCCACCCAGTCGCCGTGGTTGAGTTCGCTGTTGAGCGGAACGAGCTTGCCGTTGACACGGGCCCCAATGGTCCGGTGGCCCACCTCGGTGTGGACGGCGTAGGCGAAGTCCACGGGCGTGGAGCCCGCTGGCAGCGCCATGACCTCGCCCTTCGGGGTGAACACGAAGACTTCGCGGGCGTTGATCTCGAAGCGGAGGGAATCGAGGAACTCGCCTGGATCGGAGGTTTCCTGCTGCCAGTCGACCAGGGAGCGCAGCCAGCCCATGTCGCCGTCGCGGGGGCTGCCGGGTCCGACGGCGGTCCGGTTGGGCTGGTCCTTGTACTTCCAGTGCGCGGCCACACCATATTCGGCGCGGCGGTGCATCTCATGTGTGCGGATCTGGATTTCCACCGGCTTGCCGCCGGGCCCGATGACGGTCGTGTGCAGCGACTGGTACATGTTGAACTTCGGCATCGCGATGTAGTCCTTGAACCGGCCGGGCAGCGGGTTCCAGCGCGCGTGCAGGGTGCCCAGTGCCGCGTAACAGTCCCGGACGGTATCGACCAGGACGCGCACGCCCATGAGGTCGTTGATGTCGTCGAAGTCCTTATCGCGGACCACCATCTTCTGGTAGATGGAGTAGTAATGCTTGGGCCGGCCGGTGATGGTGGCCTTGATCTTCGCCAGGCGCAGGTCATCGGCAATCTGGTTGCGGATGACACTGAGGCTCTTCTCGCGCTCAGGGGTGCGGTCCCCCACCATGCGGACGATTTCTTCGTACACCTTGGGGTACAGAGCCGCGAAGGACAGGTCCTCAAGTTCCCACTTGATGGTGTTCATGCCGAGGCGGTGGGCCAGGGGCGCGAAGATTTCCAGGGTCTCGCGGGCCTTGCGGGAGGAGGATTCAGCAGAGACGAAACGCCAGGTGCGGGCGTTGTGCAGGCGGTCGGCGAGCTTGATCATCAGGACCCGGATGTCCTTGGCCATGGCTACGACCATCTTGCGGACAGTCTCCGACTGGGCGGCGTCGCCGAACTGGACCTTGTCCAGCTTGGTCACGCCGTCCACCAGCATGGCGACTTCGGGTCCGAAATCCCGGGTGAGGTCACCCAGGGTATAAGGGGTGTCCTCGACCGTGTCGTGGAGCAGGGCCGCCGCGAGCGTTGTTCCGGTCATGCCGAGCTCGGCCAGGATCGTGGCTACGGCGACCGGATGGGTGATGTACGGGTCGCCGCTCTTGCGCTTCTGGCCCTGGTGGCTGCGCTCGGCCACCGCGAAGGCACGCTGGATGAGGTCGAAGTCTTCCTTCGGGTTGTTCGCGCGCACGGTCCGCAGGAGGGGTTCGAGAATCGGCGAGTAGCTGGCGACGCCGCGGCCCGTCAGCCGCGCGAGCCGGGACCGCGTCCGTTCGCGCCGGCCGGGGAAGGTCGGGCGGATGCCGAAGCTGTCCACAGGCACCCCGCTTGCGGTACCTGCCGACGGTGCGGAGGCAACTCCGGAGGCACGGTCCAGGCCGTTGTCCCCGCCAGCCGGTGGCGCCGACGTCGTACGTTCCTCCACAAGTGTCCCCTCACGAACGAATTAATTAACCCAGTCTATTCCTGCCCGGGCATCCTTCGGGAACCGCCGTCAACATGACGGAAACACCAAACGCCGAAGGGCCGGCCACCGCGGCGTGCGGTGGCCGGCCCTTCATGGGAGCGGAGGGCTCAGGCGGTGGCGGGTTCGCCTGCCTGGGCTGCACCTTCGGCCCGGCGGGAGGCGACCTTTTTGGCCTGCTTGACCAGCTCCGGTTCGCCCTGGCGCAGCCAGGCGTACAGCGGCGCTGCGATGAAGATCGTGGCAGCCGTACCGATCAGGATGCCCACGAACAGGGCCAGCGACAGGTCACGCAAGGTGCCGGCGCCGAGCAGGCCAGCGCCGATGAACAGGATCGCGGCAACCGGCAGGACGGCGACCATCATGGTGTTGATGGAACGGACCAGGGTCTGGTTCACTGCGAGGTTCACCTCTCCAGCGAAGGTCCGTCGCGTGGAGCTCCCGATGTCCGAGGTGTTTTCGCGGATCTTGTCGAAGACCACCACGGTGTCGTACAGCGAATAGCTCAGCACCGTCAGGAAGCCGATGATCGCCGAGGGAGTGACTTCGAAGTCACTCGCCGAGTACACGCCGGCGGTGATGACCATCGTCACCACCATGCCCGCGAGGGCCGAGACGGACATCTTCCAGGTACGGAAGTACAACGCCATCAGGACGGCGGCGAGGCCGACGAACACCGCGAGGCCGATCAGGGCCTGCTTGGTGACGTCCTGGCCCCAGGTCGGACCGATGAAGGTCGACGTGACCTCGTTTTCGGTGACGCCGTAGGCAGAAGTCAGGCCTTCCTTGATCCGCAGGGTTTCGTCGTCGCTGAGCTTGTCCGTCTGGATCCTCATGGTGCTGCCCGCGACGTTGGCCACGCGCGGCACGGCACCGGCAACCACAGCGTGCACGGCTTTTTCGCCGAGCGTCGAGTCGGTGGTCTTGACGTTCGAGACGGTGAACTCCGAGCCGCCACGGAACTCGATGCCAAGGTTGAAACCGCCCTTGACGGCCGGCAGGAAGATGGACACGGCCATTGCTACGGCCGCGACCAGGAACCAGATCTTCTTGGCTCCGACGAAGTCGTAGGAGCGTTTCCCGGTGTAGAGCTCGTTGCCGAAGCGTGCAAAGCTGCTGGTCATTACTTGCCTTCCTTGGTTCCGCTGGAAGAACGGCTGCCCTTCGAAGATCCGGACAGTTCGCCTTGCTTCTCGGCAAGGCGGCGTTCGGCAATGGTCATGCGGCGTTCGGCCTCGGCGGCCGCACCGGTATTGCGCGGGCGCACGACGGCGGGCTTCTCAGCAGGCGTGCGGAGCCGGCCGGCGCCGCGGTACAGCGGGACAGCGCCGAGCCGCGCGGGGTCCAGTCCGGAGAATCGGTGGCCTTCGCCGAAGAACTTCGTGCGCGCCAGCACCTGCAGGGTGGGGTGCGTGAACATGAAGACCACGAGGAGGTCGGCCAGGGCCGTCAGGCCGAGGGTGAACGCGAAGCCGCGGACGTTGCCGACGGCCACGAAGTACAGCACGAGCGCGGCGAGGAGGTTGACCGCCTTGGAGGCCAGCACCGTACGCTTGGCGCGCTTCCAGCCGTTCTCGACGGCAGAGACCAGGCCCTTGCCTTCGCGCAGTTCGTCGCGGATGCGTTCGAAGTAGACGATGAACGAGTCCGCCGTTTGGCCGATGGCGACGATGAGGCCCGCGACGCCGGCCAGGGACAAGCGGTAGTTCTCGGTCCAGCCGAGGATGGCGATGGCGAGGTAGGTCAGGCCGCCGGCCACGACGAGCGAGGCAATGGTGACGAAGCCGAGCGCCCGGTACTGGAACAGGGAGTACACCACCACGAGCAGCAGGCCGATGACGCCGGCCAGGAGGCCTAGTCGGAGCTGCTCGCCGCCGAGGGTCGCCGAAATCTGCTCTTCGGACTGGATGTCGAAGCTGATGGGCAGCGCACCGTAGCGCAGCTGATCGGACAGTGCCTTGGCGGTCTGCTCGGTGAAGTTGCCGGTGATCTGCGGGCGGCCGTCGGTGATGACGGCGAGCGAGCGGGGCGCGGAGATGACCTGGTCGTCCAGGACGATGGCGAACTGGGCCTTGGGGTCGTTGCCGCCCTGGGCCTGGGATGCGACGTAGAACTGGTTGAGGCGCTCGGTTACCGACTTGAAGGTCTTGGTGGCCGCCTCGTTGAAGGTGATGTTCACACCCCAGTCATTGGTCACGGAACCCTGGGCACCCTGGACCGGGCCGAAGGTCGAGGACGTGATGTCCTGGCCCTTCACTTCAACCGGGCCGAGGATGTACTTGACGGCCGGGGACTGGGCAGTGGCAGGTTCACAGGTGACGAGCGGTTTGGCCGGGTCGGAGCGCTCCTGCTTGTCCTGGGACGGGTTGACGCAGTCCAGGGCCTCGAAAGCCTTGTAGACGTCGGCCGTGACCCAGTTGTTGTCGCTGGCGTTGGTGGGCTTCGCCGTCGGCTTGGGCAGGTCCTTTTCCTTGGTCCGGGACGCCACGGGCACGGCGGCACCGTCCCCGGCTGCGATGACCGGGCGGAAGTTCATGTCGGCAGAAGCCTGGATCAGGGCGCGGGTTTCCTTGGACGGGGTACCCGGGAGGCTGACCACCACGTTGCGTCCGGACTGGGTGCTGATTTCGGCTTCGGCGACGCCGGAGCCGTCCACGCGCTGGCGGATGATCGCCACAGCCTGGTTCAGTTGGTCCTCGTTGATTTCCGACGAACCCTCGACCTTGGGCGCCAGGATCATCTGGGTCCCGCCTTCGAGGTCCAGTGCGAGCTTCGGAGCCCAGCTTGCGTGGCCCGCGATGACACCGCCGCCAAGGACGGCGGTCAGCGCAGCGAAAATTGCGACAAGCCAGATCAGCACCCTGCGGGCTGGGTTCTTGCGGCCGGTTCGTGCCATGTTCGATCTTCCTGTTGTGACGGATCTACCGCCGGCCGTCACTTGTAAGCACTGGCCGGCGGCAGGTCATTGCCTTGGAACGTGTCTGCCCTGAAAGAGGCGCAGGACTAGTTGTCCTTCTTGTCCTCACCGTTGAGGCGCTTGATGGACTCCTCGGGAGTCTCCGCGGGATCCACCACGGGACCGGCCTGGGCCCGCTCACCGAGGGACGGCTCAGCAAGGGAAGATGCGTCGTCCGGGACCTCGACGGAGTCGACGGCCTCGGGGGCTTCGATGACCTTGGTCACGGCCTGGCGGTGCACGGTGGCGAGGTTTCCGGGAGACAGTTCGAGGACCACCTTGTTCTCGGCGTCATCCATCGACACGATGCGGCCGAACAGCCCGAAGCTGGTCATGACGTCCACGCCCGGGGCGAACTGGGACTGCAGCTTGGTCTGCTGCTCCCGGGTCTTCTTGTTGCGGCGGAACATCATGAAGATGAAGACGCCAAGAAGGACAAACAGCAGAATGTTCATTACATCCACGGGGAAGTTCCATTTCTTTGCATACGTTGAGGTTCACGGCATCGCTCCCCTGGGGTCCAGCAGCGGGGAAATCCCCCGACAGGCCGGACGGTGCACCGCCGGATGGCGGGCATGGCTCCATGGGCTCGAACGTGCCGAGCGTCATACCAGTCTAGGGGGAAAAGCTGGGAGCAGGGTTACAAACCGGATTCGACGGGCTGTTCCGCGTTGCCTTCCTCGCCGAAAAGTTCCAGCGGGTCCTGGCCGAACACGCCGACCGGCACTGCGTAGCCGAGGTGCGTCCAAGCCGGGCCCAGGGCGATCCTCCCGCGCGGCGTCCGCCCCAGCAGCCCCTCCCGTACCAGGAAGGGTTCGGCGACGGTTTCGACGGTCTCGGGTTCTTCGCCGACGGCGATCGCCAGGGTGGACAGGCCCACCGGGCCACCGTTGAACTTGGTGATGAGGGCCTCCAGGACTGAACGGTCCAGGCGGTCCAGCCCTCGTTGGTCCACCTCGTACATGTCCAGGGCGGCCGACGCGGCGCGGGCGTCGATCTGCTCGACACCGTGCACGAGCGCCCAGTCGCGCACGCGGCGGAGCAGACGGTTGGCGATACGGGGGGTTCCCCGCGAACGGCCTGCGATTTCGCGGAAGCCCGCCGAATTCACCCTGAGGTCGAGCAGCCCGGCCGAACGGCGGAGGACGAGTTCAAGTTCCTCAACGGAGTAGAACTCCAGATGCCCGGTAAAACCGAAACGGTCGCGCAACGGCCCGGGCAGCAGGCCCGCACGGGTGGTGGCGCCAACCAGGGTGAACGGCGGCAGTTCCAACGGGATGGCCGTAGCACCGGCACCCTTACCCACCACGATGTCCACACGGAAGTCCTCCATGGCCATGTAGAGCATTTCCTCCGCCGGCCGGGACATCCGGTGGATTTCGTCGAGGAACAAAACCTCGCCTTCGGACAGGGAAGACAGGATCGCGGCGAGGTCACCTGCGTGTTGGATGGCCGGGCCGCTGCTGATCCGCAGGGGTACGTTCATCTCCGCAGCAATGATCATCGACAGCGTGGTCTTGCCGAGGCCGGGCGGTCCGGAGAGCAGCACATGGTCCGCGCTGCGGCCGCGCATGCGGGAGGCTTCCAGCACCAGTGCGAGCTGCTTGCGTACGCGGTGCTGGCCCACGAAATCGTGCAGGTTCTTCGGGCGGAGGGCCGCCTCAATGATCCGCTCTTCCGGCTCTTCGCCGCCGGAGACGAGGGAGGCCTCAGCCACGGCTGCCTACTCTGTTGCCTGCGCGCGCGCCATCCTGGCCGAGCCAACGCAGGGTGGCGCGGAGGATCTGGGCGACGTCGCCGGCCTGGGCGAGGTCCGGGGAATCGGCCATGGCTTTGTCGATGCTGCCGCCGGCGTCCTTCTCGGACCAGCCGAGGCTGGTCATCGCCGCGACGACCTGCGGCTTCCATTCGGCCTGCGAGGCAGCTGCCTGAACGGGTGCCGGGCCCGTGCCACGGGGCACCAGCTTGCCGGACAGTTCCAGCACGATCCGCCCGGCCACCTTCGGCCCGATGCCGGGAACCTTCGTGAAGGCCTTGCCGTCTCCGCTGTGCGCGGCTACGCGGATTGTCTCGGGATCGTGGACGGCCAGAACCGCCAGGGCCAGCCGGGGCCCAACCCCGCTCACACTGAGCAGAACCTCGAAAACCTCGCGTTCGTCGTCGTCGGCAAAGGCGAAAAGGGTCAGCGAGTCTTCCCGGACGATCAGGGAAGTGAACAGCTTCGCTTCCTCGCCGACGTGCAGGCGGCTGAGGGTCTGCGGCGTAGCGAACACAGCCATTCCGGCGCCGTTGAGGTCGATGACCGCCGTGGACAGGCCCACGTGCGCCACGGTTCCGCGAAGAAAACTGATCAAAGCCGGCTCCTGAACTGAATTGCGTCAACTGAAGTCAAAACTGACTATCCGAACATATCTACGAATACCCTAGCAAGGGCCGCAGACATTCAGCGGCCGCGGCGCGCTTTGGCCTCGGCCTCGGCCCAGGCGCGCTGGGCCGGTGTCAAGGCGCTGCTGCCCGGTCCGGTGGTGGCCGCGGCGGCTCCGCTTCCCGCGCGCCAGGCGTGCGTCACGGCCAACGCGAGGGCATCAGCGGCATCGGCGGGACGCGGAGGCGCGTCAAGGCGCAGGATCTTGGTGATCAGCTTGGTGACGGCATCCTTGTTGGCGCCGCCGCTGCCGGTGACGGCGGCCTTGACTTCCGACGGCGTATGCAGCGCCACCGGGATGCCGCGGCGCGCGGCGGCAGCGATCACGACGCCGGACGCCTGGGCCACGCCCATCACCGTGCTGACGTTGAGCTGCGAGAAGACCCGTTCCACGGCCATCACGTCCGGCTTGTGCAGATCGAGCCATTCGTCGATCGCCTCGGCGATCACCAGCAGGCGGCGGTCGAGCGTCTCGTCCGGGGACGTCCCCACGACCCCGACGGCGACCATCGTCGCCCGGCGGTTCCGTTCGACGTCGACGACTCCGATGCCGCAACGGGTAAGGCCCGGATCGACTCCCAATACGCGAAGAGTCAATTCCGGGCCTTCCTGTTGCTGCTTGTTGGAGCTCCCAGCTTATTCGGCGTCGAGGGCTGCTTGGACCTCATCGCTCATGTCGGCGTTGGTGTAGACGTTCTGGACGTCGTCGAGTTCTTCGAGGGCGTCGACGAGCTTGAGGAACTTCTTGGCGCCGTCAAGGTCGAGCTGGACCTCCATGGACGGCACGAACTCGGCTTCGTCGCTTTCGTACTCGATGCCGGCCTCGGCCAGGGCGTCGCGGATGGCCTGGAGGTCACCGGGTTCGGAGTGGATTTCCCAGTTGTCGCCGCTGTCCTTGACTTCCTCGGCGCCGGCTTCGAGCACGGCCATGAGGATGTCGTCTTCGCCCAGGCCGTTCTTCGGCAGGCTGACGACGCCCTTGCGGGTGAAGAGGTAGCTCACGGAACCCGGGTCGGCGATGGTGCCGCCATTGCGGGAAATCGCCAGGCGGACTTCGGAGGCCGCACGGTTCTTGTTGTCCGTCAGACATTCGATGAGCAGCGCCGAACCCTGCGGGCCGCGGGCCTCGTACATGATTTCGGTGTAGTCGATGACCTCGCCGGTGAGGCCGGCGCCGCGCTTGATGGCGCGGTCGATGTTGTCGTTGGGCACCGAGGTCTTCTTGGCCTTGGTGACCGCCAGTTCCAGGCCCGGGTTTCCCGCGAGGTCCGGGCCGCCCATGCGGGCGGCGACTTCGATGTTCTTGATCAGTTTGGCGAACGACTTTGCACGCTTCGCGTCAATGACGGCTTTCTTGTGCTTGGTGGTCGCCCATTTGGAGTGGCCTGACATGCTCTTACGCTTCTCCTCTGATCATTCGAATGAAAAGTTCGTGGATACGCTTCTCCCCCGTCACTTCCGGATGGAAGGAGGTGGCCAGCAAACGGCCGGAGCGCACGGCAACAATTCTAGCCAATCCGTGCAAAGTATCCGTGTGGCGTGCGTTGTCCGGGTCCACCTGGGCCAGGATTTCGACCTCCGGGCCCACCCGTTCCACCCACGGGCCGCGGATGAACACGGCGTGCACCGGGTCCACGCCGGCCTCGCCCGCGCTGAAATCCAGGCCCTTGAAGTCAAGGTCCGTTTCGAAGGATTCCCGCTGCCGGCCGAAGGCGTTGCGGCGCACTGTGATGTCCAGGCCGCCGAAGCTCTGCTGCGGCCGGCCTTCGAGGTCCTTGGCAGGGTCCGCGATCTCGTTGGCGAGCAGGATCATGCCGGCGCAGGAGCCGTACACCGGCATTCCGGCGGCGATCCGTTCCTTGATGGGCTCAGCGAGTTCGAAGATGCGCGAGAGCTTGTCGATGGTGGTCGATTCCCCGCCGGGAATCACCAAGCCGTCGACGGCGGCAAGTTCCGACGGGCGGCGGACGCCGACGGCGCGTGCGCCCACTGCTTCGAGGGCGTGGAGGTGTTCGCGCACGTCGCCCTGCAGCGCGAGCACACCCACCAGCGGGGAGGAAATCTGTGGAATGTTCACCAGAACATTCTAGGGGTGGAGGGCACGCGGGCCGGTCGCCGCGAGGCCCGCCGGCGGTCAGCAAGTAGCATTGACAAGGATTCAGAGGACGATTGAAGAGGTAGGCACTATGTGCGGAATCGCCGGTTACCACGGTTTTGGGGAAGACGAAGCTCTGTTGAAGGTCATGAATGACTGCATCGAGCACCGCGGCCCCGACGGCGAGGGCTACTTCACCGAAGGCAACGTAGGCCTGGCCCACCGCCGGCTGTCCATCATCGACGTTGCGCATGGCCAGGAGCCGATGATCAGCGCCGATGGCGACACCGTATTGGTCTACAACGGCGAGGTCTACAACTACCTGGAGCTCCGCGCCGAACTCGAAGGGCTGGGACGCGCCTTCGCCACCCAGTCGGATACCGAAGTGGTGCTGCAGTCCTACGAACAGTGGGGCACCGAGGCGTTCGACCGCTTCAACGGCATGTTCGGCCTGGCCATCCTGGACAAGAAGAAGAACGTCACTGTGCTGGCCCGCGACCACTTCGGCATCAAGCCGGTGTACTGGGCCAACGCCGGCACGGACGAAGCTCCCAAGATCATCTTCGCTTCCGAGATCAAGCCCCTGCTGCAGAGCGGCAAGATCGAACGCAAGCCCAATGAGCGGATCCTGTACCGCTACCTGCAGTACCGCATCCACGACGACTCCGCCGAGACCTTCTTCGCCGGCGTCTCCAAGCTGCAGCCCGGCGAGATGATGTCCATCGACAACGCCACGGGCAAATACAGCATCAGCGCCTACACCCGGCTGCGCGAAGAACTTGAGGAGCTTTCCAAGGTCGACCGCCCGTACACACCCGAGGTCACCGAGGAGTACCGGACGCGCTTCACCGAGGCCATCCGCATGCGACTGAAGTCCGAGGTCCCGCTGGGCTCGGCGCTGTCCGGCGGGCTGGATTCCTCCGCCGTGGTGGTGACGATCAACAAGCTCATGCAGGAAAAGGCCGAAGCCACCGATTCCCTGGGCGCCAAGCAGAACACCTTCAGCGCGGTCTTCCCGAACTCCATCAACGACGAAGAACACTACGCCGACGCCGCGATCGCCAAGTGCAGCGGCAACATCCAGGCCCACAAGATCCTGCCGACGCCGGACGGCTTCGCCGCGGACCTTGACGACTTCGTGCGCACCATGGAGGAGCCCATCATCTCCTCGGGCCCCTACGCCCAGTACTGCGTGATGAAGGAAGCGTCCAAGCACGTCACAGTGCTCCTGGACGGCCAGGGCGCGGACGAAATGATGGCCGGGTATATCCCCTACTACTTCGCCTACCTGCGCCAGCTCAAAGCCAAGGGCGACTACAAGACCCTCCTGAAGGAGGCCACCTCCTCCCTGGACATCTTCTACCGACTGGGCCGCTTCCGCCTGCAGGGCAAGCTGACCGCGAAAAAGACCGTGGCCATGTCTTCCCTGCTGAACAAGAGCTTCACGGGCCGTTTCAAGGCCGAAAGCTTCAGCAACATCCCGGACAACATGAAGCTGCGCCTGATCGACGACCTCTTCCACAAGTCGCTGCCCTCGCTGCTGCGCTACGAGGACAAGAACACCATGCGCTTCTCCCTGGAGGGCCGCGTGCCGTTCCTGGACAAGGAAGTGGTCAAATTCCTCTTCAGCCTCTCCGACGAGGCCATCATCAAGGGCGGCTGGAACAAGCGGATCCTGCGCGATGCCACCCGGGGCCTGCTGCCGGAGAAGATCAGCAACCGCCGGAACAAGATCGGCTTCACCACGCCCGAGGCCGAATGGTTCAAGCTGATGAAGGAGCGGCTGTACAAGATCTTCATGTCCAACTCCTTCGCCGAGCGCCCGTACTGGAACCGTGAGGCCGTCCTGACGGCGTTCGAGGAGTACCTCAACGACAAGAACGACGCCGACACCATGATTTTCTGGCGCCTGCTGAACGTCGAGCTGTGGTTCCGCGAGTTCATCGACGAGAACGAAACGCCCGCGGACGTCAAGGAGAACAAGAGCGATTACGAGGCGAACCCCGGCAAGGAACTGGACATCACGGTGCCGGAGGCCGTGGGTGGCGAGACGTTCCGCCGCTACCCGCTGCAGACCGGCGTGTTCAAGCGCGAAACCGACCTTGATCCGGAAGTGCTGTCCTACGTGAACCGCTTCTTCGACGGCCTGGAAGCGGCCGACGAGGCAACCCGCAAAGCCGTCGCCTCGGCCCCGTGGTACCTGCTGGTAAGCGAGAAGATCGTGGCCATCACCCAGGGCCGCTCCTTCCCGGTGTGGGAAATCAAGGTGACCCCCGCCGCCCGGGTGCTGAGCAAGTTCGTCAAGCGGACTCCTGCCGGCATCGGCCTGGGCAGTCCCTGGTCCATGCAGATCGCCATCAACGAGGTCGGCCTGCCCCTGATCGCGAAGGCCGCCGCCGCGAGCGTCGTCGGCAAGCTGCAGGGCAAAAGCGGCGTCTTCTACGACGTGGTCGGCCACAACATCAACGCGATCGACGGCGCCACGCCCTACAGCCTTGGTTCCTCCGCCAACTCGGTGAAGCTGGCGCCGAAGGACCCCGAAGCTGTCGCGCGCCGGATCAGCGCCCTGGTCCGGGAGCGGGTCCCGGCCGAGTACGCCGCGAACTTCGCAGGAACGTCGATCATGGACGCCAACGACCTCGGCGTGGTGGCGATGGGCCATGACACCGACCTGCCGAAGGACACCATCCAGGCGATCTTCAAGGACAACCCGCAGGGACAGGGCGCCCAGGCAACCCCGATGTCCCTGGTTTTCAAGCAGAACTAGCGTTTTCAAGCAGAACTAGCCGCCGGGCCTCCAGGCTTTCCGTTCGCGTTGGGCCAGCCGGCCCATGAGCCTGGAGGCGCGGAGCATCCTCGCGGCCTTGGGCGCCCGGAGGCGCGAATACTTCCCAAGCAGCCCGACGACGTCGGCGCCCGCTCCCGCAGCCCTGCCCGCCAGCGCGCTCCGCACCAGTGCGGTCAGTGCAGCCGCGTCCTCCAGGCCGGCGCCGGCGCCCTGCCCGAGGTCGGGTGTCATGGCGTGCGCCGCGTCTCCGGCAAGCGCCACCCGCCCGCGGTGGAACACGGACAGGGGCCTGGTGAGGTCGTAGAGATCGTGCCGCAGGACGTCGGCTTCGTCGGTGCCTGCGATCAGGGCCCTCGCTGCCGGATACCAGGAAGCGAATTCCCGGCCCACGGCGTCCTTTTCCGAGGCCAGTCCCTCAACGTCCGCCGTCCTGCCTTCGTCCTTCGTGGCGACGGCGAACCAGTAGACCCGGCCGTCCGCCAAGGGCACGGTGCCGAAGCGCTGGCGGCTGCCCCAGTCTTCGCCCGCCATCCCGCCGGTGTCCGCGGGGTCGCGGGTCACTCCGCGCCAGGCCGTGTATCCGGCGTAGCGCAGGCCCGGGTCCAGCGACAGGAAGCGCCGGGTCGCACTGCGCAGGCCGTCGGCCGCAACCACAAGGTCCCAGGAACTCTGCTGCCCGTCAGCGGCGGTGAGCACGGCGCGGCGGAGATTATCGCCGTCGTCGTCCACGGTGACCGCAGTGTCCCAGTGGATGGGGATACCGCGGCAGGACTCGAGCAGGAACTCCCGCAGCGCGCTGCGGTGGAACATGCGCACCTTGGGGCGCGCCCAGGCAGGGAAGGACAGCGCAACCTTGCCGCTGGGCCGGCGCATGACGGTGCGGATTCCGGGACCCGGGCCGTGCGGCAGTTGATCGTAGCCGTCCAACAGGCCGAGGGTGCGCATCGCGGCCCGCGAGTTCGGGAACAGCGAGATCCCGGCCCCGGGCAGCGCGTACCGTGAGGCACGTTCGTAGACCTCGACGGCGGCCCCCGTCCTGGCGAGCCCTGCCGCCGTTGCGAGTCCGGCGATTCCGCCGCCGATGACCGCAATCCTCGGTGCCCTGCTTTCCGTGGAGTTGTCCGCCATAGGGCCAATTGTTGCATCCCGGGGACATTGCCTTGTGAGCTGGACCGCAGCCGTGAAAGTGTTCCTTCATGACGATTTCCAGCAGCAATCCCCTGCTCACACCCAGCGATCTTCCCTACCAGTTGCCGCCGTTCGCAGCGATTGAAGACAGCCATTATGCGGAAGCCATCGAGGCCGGGCTGACCGGGCAGCTTGCGGAAATCGACGCGATCCTTGCCGGCTCCGGGATGCCGGACTTCGAGAACACCGCTGCCGCCATGGAACGCTCGGGCCAGCTCCTGGGGCGTGCCGTGAACTCCTTCTTCACCCTTGTTTCGGCAGACGCCAGTGAATCGATCCGGGAGCTCGAAACTGCGCTCATGCCCAAGCTGGCGGCGCACCGGGATGCGATCTATTTGAACAAAGCGCTGTACGAGCGTTTCGCCGCGATCGACACCACCGGTCTTGACGCCGAGTCGCGCCGCCTGGTGGAGGAATACCTGCGCGAGTTCCGGCAGTCCGGGATCCAGCTGGACGCGGAGGGCCAGAACCGGCTCCGGGATCTCAACGCGGAGCTTTCACGGCTCGGCACCGAGTTTGGCCAGCGGACCAAGGAGGCAATGAAGGCGGGCGCGGTCCTCGCGGCGGACCCTGAAGAACTGGCTGGACTCCCTGAAGACGACATCGCCAGCGCTGCCGAGGCCGCGCGGGCGGCCGGCCACGACGGGAAATATCTGCTGACGCTGATCCAGCCGAGCAACCAGGCAGCGATGGCCTCGCTCGAAAACCGGGAGCTGCGGCGGCGCCTTTACGAGGCGTCCATTGGCCGGGGCACCGACGGCGGGGCGCTGGACGTCCGGGAACTGGTCCTCGCCCTGGTCCGCCTGCGCGCGGCGAAGGCGGCACTGCTGGGGTTCGCGAACTACGCCGAACTGGTGGTGGAACGGCAGACCGCGCCGGACTATGCCGCCGTCGAAAGCATGCTGAACCGCCTGGCACCGGCCGCCGTCCGAAACGCCGACGCCGAAGCCGCCGCATTGGCGGAAAGCGCCGGGCACCCCCTGGAGGCGTGGGACTGGGCCTTCTACTCAGCCAAGGTGCGGCGTGAACGGTACGAGGTGGACGAGCAGGCCCTGCGGCCGTACTTCGAACTGGACCGCGTGCTCACGGACGGGGTCTTCTTCGCGGCGAACAAGCTCTATGGCCTGACATTCCAGGAGCGCAGCGACCTCTCGGGTTACCACCCGGACGTGCGGGTTTGGGAAGTCTTCGACGCAGACGGCACCGGCCTGGGCCTTTTCCTGGGTGACTACTACACCAGGGACACCAAGCGCGGCGGGGCGTGGATGAATGCCCTGGTGGAACAGTCGGTTCTCCTGGCCGCCAAGCCGGTGGTGGTCAACACGCTGAACATCTCCAAACCGCCGGCCGGAGAGGCAACGCTCCTGACCCTCGACGAAGTCCGCACCGTTTTCCACGAGTTCGGCCACGCCTTGCACGGCCTGCTTTCCAAGGTCATCTACCCGCGGTTTTCCGGGCCGGAGGTGCCGCGGGACTTCGTGGAGTACCCTTCCCAGGTCAACGAAATGTGGATCATGTGGCCGGAAGTGCTTGCCAACTACGCGCGCCATTACCGCACCGGCGAGCCGCTCCCCCGCGAAACCGTCACCCGCCTGGAGGATTCCCGGCTCTGGGGCGAGGGCTTCGCCACCACGGAATACCTCGGAGCCGCGCTGCTGGACCTGGCGTGGCATGTGCTCGACGATTCCAGCATCCCGGAAGACGTCCTCGACTTCGAAGCCAAGGCCCTTGCCGCTGCCGGCGTGGCGCACGCCCTGATCCCGCCGCGCTACCGCACAGGCTACTTCCAGCACATCTTCGCGGGCGACGGCTATTCGGCCGGCTATTACTCCTACATCTGGAGCGAGGTGCTGGATGCCGACACGGTCGAATGGTTCAAGGACAACGGCGGCCTCACCCGCGCAAACGGCGACACTTTCCGCGCCGAGCTCCTCTCGCGCGGCAACAGCCGCGACCCCCTGGATTCCTTCCGGGCCTTCCGCGGACGCGACGCGGACATCACCCCGCTCCTAAAGCGCCGCGGCCTGGAGTAACGTCCCCACCCCTTAAACCAACGACGGCGGGCGGGCGCACAAAAAGGGTCAGCCCCCCCACCTCAATAAAAAAAAAACCACAAGCAGAGGGCGGGACGTAAAAACGCACCCTGCGTAAAAGGGCCCCGCGCCCTGAGCAGAGACCTAGGTGCTAACAGAGCGCGGGGATAGCACGCAGAGGATTGCCGCTACCCGAGACCTAGGTAAGCCCTACCAGCCGCGCTCGGCCAGGCGGTGCGGCTGGGGGATCTCGTCGACGTTGATGCCGACCATGGCTTCGCCCAGTCCGCGGGAGACCTTGGCGATGACGTCCGGGTCGTCGTAGAAGGTGGTGGCCTTCACGACGGCGGCGGCACGCTGGGCCGGGTTGCCGGACTTGAAGATGCCCGAGCCGACGAACACGCCGTCAGCGCCCAGCTGCATCATCATCGCAGCGTCGGCCGGGGTGGCGATGCCGCCGGCGGTGAACAGCACCACGGGAAGCTTGCCGGTCGCAGCAACTTCCTTGACCAGCTCGTACGGGGCCTGCAGTTCCTTGGCCGCGACGTACAGCTCGTCCTCGGGCAGGGCCGAGAGCTTGGCGATCTCGGCACGGATCTGGCGCATGTGCCCGGTCGCGTTGGACACGTCGCCGGTGCCGGCCTCGCCCTTGGAACGGATCATCGCGGCGCCCTCGTTGATGCGGCGCAGCGCCTCACCCAGGTTCGTGGCACCGCAGACGAAGGGAACGGTGAAGTTCCATTTGTCGATGTGGTTGACGTAGTCGGCCGGGGTCAGGACCTCGGACTCGTCGATGTAGTCCACACCCAGGGACTGCAGCACCTGGGCTTCGACGAAGTGGCCGATGCGGGCCTTGGCCATCACCGGGATGGACACGGCTTCGATGATCTGATCGATCATGTCCGGATCGGACATGCGGGACACGCCGCCCTGGGCGCGGATGTCAGCGGGAACACGCTCGAGGGCCATGACCGCCACGGCACCGGCATCTTCGGCGATGCGGGCCTGCTCGACGTTGACAACGTCCATGATGACGCCGCCCTTGAGCATCTCAGCCATGCCCCGCTTCACGCGGCTGCTGCCCGTCACGGACGCTGCGGACGAGCCGGCTTCGTTGCTTACATCTGGTGTAGACACAAAAACCCCTATGGGTAGATAGAAGACCTTCTGCCCGGGGCGCATGCGGACGGGAGCCACTCGAAGCGCGCCGGATTTCCAGGCCGTATTGACCAAGTACTTCCATACTAGTCCCCAGCGGCAGGGCGTTTGCACTTCATGAACGGGCGCGGGAAAGGTGCCCGTTGCCGCTGTTCCGGGACGGCAGGCGCGGGTCCGGCTCAGGCTGAGGCGCCGCCGTCGACTGCCGCGAGGGACTGGCGGCGCACGGCCGCCATGCGCTGCACGACGGTGACGGCTGTGGCGGCGGCGAGGGCAACAAGGGTCACGAACAGGACCACCGGCGGCAGCCCGAGCCCGGTGAGGCCGGTGACCAGAAGCACCGAAATCAACCGCTCGGCGCGCTCCGCGATGCCCACGTTGGCGTGGAAGCCAAGGGATTCCGCCTTCGCCCTGGCGTAGGAAACCACCATGCCCAGCACCAGGCAGGCGAGGGAGGCAAGGGCGATCGGGCGGTCAGCGCCGCCGGTGAAGAACCAGATGGAGACGCCGGCGAAAATCGCCCCGTCCGCAATCCGGTCCAGGGTGGAGTCAAGGAAGTTTCCCCATGCACCGCTGCGGCCCTGCTGGCGTGCCATGATTCCGTCCACGACGTCGGACAAGGCGAAGACCGCGATCAGCAGGGATCCCCACCAGAGCTCGCCGAGCGGATAAAGCACGATGGCACCCAGCACGACGCCGGACGTGCCGACGATCGTGACGGCGTCCGGCGAGACTCCGTGTTTGAGGAGGAAACGGGCTATGGGGGCGAAGATCGCGGTGAAGAAGCCGCGGGCATGCCTATTGAGCATCCGACTCCCCCGGCCAGGCGTCGGCCACCTGCTGCCTGACCTCGTCGAGGGTCTGGGTGATGGCCTTGGTCTGGGCAATGATGGGGAAGAAGTTCCCGTCCCCGCCCCAGCGCGGAACAACGTGCTGGTGCAGGTGGGCTGCGATTCCCGCGCCACCGGTGACGCCCTGGTTCATGCCCAGGTTGAAGCCGCTGGGGTTGGCCACCTTCCGCAGCACGCGCATCGCGGTCTGCGTCAGCTCGGACATCTCCGCGGTTTCCTCGAGCGTGATGTCCGTGTAGTCGGGGACGTGCCGGTACGGGCAGACCAACAGGTGTCCGGGGTTGTACGGGAAGAGGTTGAGTACCACGAAGCAGGTCTTGCCGCGGTGCACGATCAGCGACTCCTCGTCGCTGCGGGATGGCGCCACACAGAAGGGGCAGTCGTCCTGGTCCTTGAACTGCTGCTGGCCGCCTTTGATGTATGCCATGCGGTGCGGAGTCCACAGGCGCTGGAAGGCGTCGGGAACGCCTGCCAGGCCGAAGTCGTCGGTTACTTCGGCATCACCAGGGTATTCAGGGCTCACGCCTGTGTCCTCCTGCACTGTTCTCCTGACGTGGACGCTGGCTGCCCGTCAGCTCTCGCGGTTCTTGACGGCGTCGACGATCCGGCGGACGGCTTCGGCAACGGGCACGCCGTTGTCCTGGCTGCCGTCGCGGAAGCGGAACGACACTGCCCCGGCCTCGGCGTCCTCGCCGCCGGCGATCAGGACGAAGGGGATCTTGTCCTTGCTGGCGGTGCGGATCTTCTTCGGGAAGCGGTCCGAGGAAATATCCACTTCGGCGCGGATGCCTGCGGCCTTGAGCTGGTCCACGACGTCGAACATGTAGTCGTTGAACGCTTCGGCGACCGGGATGCCGACCACTTGGACGGGTGACAGCCATGCCGGGAAGGCTCCCGCGTAGTGTTCGGTCAGCACGCCCATGAAACGCTCCACGGAGCCGAAGAGCGCGCGGTGGATCATGACCGGGCGCTGGCGGGTGCCGTCGGCGGCCTGGTACTCGAGTTCGAAACGCTCGGGCAGGTTGAAGTCCAACTGGATGGTGGACATCTGCCAGGTCCGGCCCAGCGCGTCCTTCGCCTGCACGGAGATCTTCGGGCCGTAGAACGCCGCTCCGCCCGGATCCGGAACCAGCTCCAGCCCGGAGGCCTCGGCCACCTCGGCCAGGGTGCGGGTTGCCTCTTCCCAGATGGCGTCGTCACCGACGAACTTGTCTTCGTTCCTGGTGGACAGTTCCAGGTAGAAGTCATCCAGCCCGTAGTCCTTCAGGAGGCCCAGGACGAAGTTCAGGGTGGAGGTGAGCTCGTCCTTCATCTGCTCTTTGGTGCAGTAGATGTGGGCGTCGTCCTGTGTCATGCCGCGGACCCGGGTCAGGCCGTGCACGACGCCGGACTTCTCGTAGCGGTAGACGGAACCGAACTCGAAGAGCCGCAACGGCAGCTCGCGGTAGGAGCGGCCGCGCGAGCGGAAGATGAGGTTGTGCATGGGGCAGTTCATCGGCTTCAGGTAGTAGTCCTGGCCGGGCTTGCGCACGGTGCCGTCCTCGTTCAGCTCGGCGTCGATGTGCATCGCCGGGAACATGCCGTCGCGGTACCAGTCAAGGTGTCCGGAAACCTCGTAGAGGTGGCCCTTGGTGATGTGCGGGGTGTAGACGAACTCGTAGCCGGCGTCCACATGGCGCTGCCGGGAGTAGTCCTCCATGGCCTTGCGGATGATGCCGCCCTTGGGATGGAACACGGGCAGGCCGGAGCCCAGTTCGTCCGGGAAGGAGAACAGGTCCAGTTCGGCGCCGAGCTTGCGGTGGTCGCGGCGCTCGGCCTCGGCGATGCGCTCCTGGTAGGCCTTGAGCGCATCCTTGGTGGGCCATGCGGTGCCGTAGATGCGCTGCAGCTGCTGGTTGTTCTGGTTGCCCAGCCAGTATGCCGCCGAGGAACGGGTCAGCGCGAAGGCGTTGGAAATCAGCTTGGTGTTAGGCAGATGCGGGCCACGGCAGAGGTCACACCAGACAGCTTCTCCGCTCTTGCGGTCAACGTTGTCGTAGATGGTGATGTCTCCGGCGCCCACCTCGACATTGACGCCCTCCCCGGCGTCGGAGGCGTCATTCTTCTTGCCGAGCAGTTCGAGCTTGTAGGGCTCGTTCTTCATCGCTTCGCGGGCTTCGTCCTCGTTGACCACACGGCGCACGAACTTCTGGTTCTGGTTGATGATTTTCTGCATCATCTTTTCGAGGGTGCGCAGGTCCTCCGGGGTGAAGGGTTCGGCAACGTCGAAGTCGAAGTAGAAGCCGTCTGTGATGTACGGGCCGATGCCGAGTTTCGCATCGGGACGCAACTGCTGCACGGCCTGTGCCATGACGTGGGCGGTGGAGTGCCTGAGGACGTTGAGTCCGTCCGGGGAGTCGATGGTGACGCCTTCGATGTCGGCGCCTTCGGGCAGCACCTGGTCGAGGTCCTTGAGTTCACCGTTCACCCGGGCGACGACGACGTCGCGCCGTTCGAAGAAGAGTTCCGCCCCGGTAGTCCCCTCCGTCACCTTGGTCTCTTCGCCATCGACGATGAGGGTGATCTGCTGGGCATCTGACACGGGGGTCTCCTATTCATTGTTGAGGCTTCATAGCTTGTGGCGTACGGGGACCACAGCCAGCCACCGTCCATCGTATCGGTTCGGCCGAGGGCGTCCAAAGCTGCCCCGCGGGCCCCGGGCAGACTGTCTTGCGGGCCGCCGGAAAGCGGGACCGGAACCCTTTTAGGGGTGGACGGCGGCGGGGCCGGGGAGCAGGATTGAGCCATGAGTACCCATGACGCATTCCTGAAGCAGGCAAGCATCACGGCAACCGAGGCCACCCTGGTGGCCCGCTTTGAGATCGACGGCAGTATTCCCGGCTCGGGCGCCTATGTAGTGGGCCTCATGGCCGCCAGCCCGGACTATTCCTCGCAGCGCAGGCTCGGCGTCGAATTCATGAACGGCGAAGCGATCGCGTTCTTCGCCTTCAACCACGACCAGGGCACCGAGGAAAACTACGACCTCAAGGACGTTGCACACACCGGCAACACGATCACCGCGAACTTCCCGATTTCGGCCATCAACGGCCTGGGCAAAGGCCACGTGATCACCGCCTTCAGCGAAGCGGACGGCCGGGAGTTCCAGTCCGGTGTTCCGGTGACCGAAAGCCTCTGAAATCACCGGTCCTGCTGCGCCGGACGTCATGTGACGTCCGGCGCCTGCCGTTGCGCATGGGAATAGCCTGGCCCGGGGTACCGTTGGTGCGAGTAGTTCACAACAACGGCGACAGGAGCAATCTTGGACTTCACCCCCGATTCCGGCACCATCACCATGTTCTCGACCACCTGGTGCGGCTACTGCAAGAGGCTGAAGAAGCAGCTGGATGTGCAGGGCATCGGCTACACCGAGATCAACATCGAAGAGGTCGACGGCACTGCCGAAATCGTGGAGAAGATCAACGGCGGCAACCGCACCGTTCCCACGGTGCTGTTCCCGGATGGAACCGCCGCCACCAATCCCTCCGCCGCGGAGATCGTCGAGCGCCTCGCAGCCTAAGTGGATCCGGCCACCCGGACCAGGTCCGGGGCGGCGGCCGCTTCGAGCCGTATGATCACGGATTTCGACGCCGGGGTGTTGCTTCCCTCGGCGGTTGAATCCAGCGGCACCAGGACGTTCGCCTCGGGGTAGTACGCGGTGGCACATCCGCGGGCGCTGGGGTACGCAATCAGGCGCAGCTGGCGCAGGACCCTGTCGACGCCGTCGGCCGCTTCGCTGTGGACGTCCACGTAGCCGCCGTCGGCCAAGCCAAGATCCGCAAGATCCTGCGGGTGGACAAAGAGCACCATCCGCCCTTTCTTCACGCCCCGGTACCTGTCGTTCATGCTGTAAGTGGTCGTGTTGAACTGGTCGTGGGAGCGGACGGTCTGCAATAACAGACGGCCGGCCGGCACATGGATGGTCTCAAGCCTGTTCACGGTGAACATGGCTTTGCCGCTCGCAGTGGGAAACGTCCGCGAATCCCGCGGCCCGTGCGGCAGGACGAAGCCGTCCTGGGTCCGCGCCCGGGCATTGAAGTTTTCGAAACCGGGCACCACACGCGAAATGTGATCCCGGATGCGGTCGTAGTTGGCGCTGAGGCCCTCCCAGTCGACGGCGACCTTGCCGCCAAGCACCGCCCGCGCCAGCGCACAAACAATCGCCACCTCGGACCTGGCGTCGGCCGGGACCGGTTCCAGGTTCCCTTCTGAACGGTGCACCGCGCAGACCGTGTCCTCTACCGTGACAAATTGCGCCCCGGATGCCTGCATGTCAATCTCGGTGCGGCCCAGGGTGGGCAGGATCAGCGCCTGAGCGCCGGTCACGGCATGTGAACGATTCAGCTTGGTCGAGATCTGCACGGAGAGCCGGGTCCTGCGCACTGCGGCCTCCGCGGATCCGGTGTCGGAGATGGCATGCACCAGGTTCCCGCCGAGTGCAACGAGGACCTTGATCCTGCCGTCCCGCATGCCCCTGATGCTGTCCACGGCATCGACGCCGTCCGTGCGGGGCGGATCGAAGCCGAACTCGCGCTGCAGGGCATCCAGGAACCACGCCGGCATCTTCTCCCAGATACCCATCGTCCGGTCACCCTGCACGTTGCTGTGACCCCGGATGGGCGATGGCCCCGCCCCTGCCTTGCCGATGTTTCCCCGGAGCAGCAGCAGGTTGATGATCTCCTTGATCGTGTCCACCGCCTTGCGGTGCTGGGTCAGTCCCATGGCCCAGGTGACGATGACGCGCCGCGCGCCCAGGTACCGCTGCGCGAGCTCATCGATCTCGCTTGCGCCAAGGCCCGTTGCGGCCAGCACCTCTTGCTCGTCGAGGTTTTCGAGGTGCGCCCGGAGCCCGTCCAGGCCCTGGCAGTGCTTCTTGATGAAATCGTGGTCCAGGACGGTTCCGGGCGCAGACCTTTCGGCGTCGAGGACGCGCTTGGACAGAGCCTGCAGCAGGGCCATGTCGCCGGCAAGGCGGATCTGCAGGAACTGATCGGCGAGGTCGGTCCCGCGGCCCACCAGCCCACGCACGCTCTGCGGATTCCTGAAATTGATCAGTCCGGCCTCCGGAAGCGGATTGACTGCCACGATCGAAGCACCGGCCTGTTTGGCTTCTTCCAATGCCGTGAGCATCCGCGGGTGGCAGGTTCCCGGGTTCTGTCCCATCACGATGATCAACTCGGATTTGGCGAAATCGGCGTACCTCACAGCGGCTTTGCCGACCCCGATGGTCTCCGTCATCGCCACGCCGGACGATTCGTGGCACATGTTGGAGCAGTCCGGCAGGTTGTTGGTTCCGAAGGCGCGTGCAAAGAGCTGATAGGCGAAGGCTGCCTCGTTGCTGGTGCGGCCGCTCGTATAGAAGGCCGCTTCGTCGGGAGAATCCAGCGCATTCAGTTCCTGGGCGATGATCCGGAACGCCTCGTCCCACGCAACCGGGTGATAGTGGTCCGATCCCTCCGGCTTGTAGACGGGCTCTGTCAGCCGGCCCTGCTGGCCAAGCCAGTACTCCGTGCGGGAGGCGAGGGATCCGACGTCGTTCTCTTCCCAGAAAGTCGCGGGGACCGTGAGCATGCCCGCTTCCCAGCCGACTGCCTTGGCGCCGTTCTCGCAGAATTCCGCTGCTTTCCGGTGGTCCGGATCCGGCCAGGCGCACCCCATGCAGTCGTAGCCGTCCTTCTGGTTGACGGCGCGGAGTGCCTTCCAGGCCCGGCCGACTCCCATTTCGCCGACGGCGCGCGGCACCGTCTCGGCCAGGCTGGGCAGCCCCGCTGCCGAACGCCCGGGGGCGCCGACCTTGAGCCGTGCGTCAGAGTCTTGGACTTCCGGTGCTTTCCGATCCACGGTGCACCACCTCCCTCGCCGGGAAGACCATGGGAATCGCGCGTTCCGGCACCAAGCCTAGTCCCGGCACCGGCCGGCGACAACGTCCGGCCCGGGCGGGAGATGCGGGCGGGCGCGTCAGCCCAGCAGTGTCCGGAAGTCGCCGTCGCGCAGTTCCGCATGCCCCGCATACGCCTTGATGATGGCTTCCTCAACCGCCGGAACATCCACTCCAGGCAGGAGGTCGTCCGCGGCGCCCGCTGTTGCCGGATCCCAGTCAAGGCCGAGCGCCTCATAACTCGCCGCCAGCACCGCGCGGATCGGAGCAGAATCCTGGACCACCACCACCGAGCTGAACAGCCAAGCGCCGGATACAACGCGCTGGGCAGTGCCGATCAGCTTGACCCTGTGGGCAGGAAACTCCGGGTCCACGCCGTGCACGCTGAACTCGCCGGGACAGTACTCCCCGGGAATTTCGCCGACGGCGGCGTGGAGCCCGACGCTTCGCAGCGCACCTGCCAGCAACTCGCCGAAGTACGCGAAGCGCCCTTTCGCGCCGGCGATCGCGTCCTGATGCGGCTCCACGTGGTCCACCACGAGGGTGCCTTGATGGTAGGCAGCTGCCCGGCCGCCGGCCTTTCGTACCAGGGGTTCGAAGCCGAGGTCACGGCAGGCCTGGGCCGCGGCCCCGAAGCCGGGCAGTTTGGCGTCGCGCTGCCCGAAGGCAACGGTCGGCTCCGGCCGGTACAGCCTGAGGGTCGGCTCCAGCTGCCCGCGGCGGGCGCGGTTAAGCAGCTCGATGCCGAAATCGAGGTCTTCGGGTGCACCCAGGGATTCGCCCTGCCGCATCACGGTCAGGGTTCCGGCACCGCCGGTCACTGCGGCGGTCATCAGCTGCGCCTCAGGGTGAGGATTTGCTCAGCCCTGCCGAAGGGGCCTTTGAGGTCATGCAGTACGGTCGACGTCAGGCCGATCCCGTCGGTACCGAAGGAAACCTTGTTGTCCAGTCCAAGCCAGTCCCCCGCAGGTTCCCGGTACATGTGGACCTGAAGGTCCAGGTTCGGGAACAGGTAGCTGTTCTTGCCGGGAGAAACCCGCGCGGCAATCCCGTTGGCGGTGTCCACGAGACCGATCAGGCGGGCGAAGTCGCGGCTGTCCCCGGCGTCCGTCAAAGCTACGTCCGTGTGGATCCACACCTTGCCCGAGCCCGGGCGGTGGCCTTCGGCGATGCGCATCTCAAGGGAACGGATATAGCCGCCAGGCCACACACTGGCTCCATCCCAGGGCTTGCATTCGTCGGGCGGGGGCATGGGTTCATCTTCGATGGCCGCGACCGCGCTGGTGTCGCTGGTGGCCATCCGCCAGGCGGTTGCCCGGATGGCGGTCCGTCCGCCGGCGGAAAGCTCGGCCTGGATCAGTTCGATCGTCTTCCCGGGACGCAGGGTGGTGCTCGTAACTGTGAATTCACCGCCTGGAATCAAGCCCAGGATCTCGTAGCTGATCCGGGCGATCCGCATGTCGTCGCGGGGCTCGTGGCGAAGCAGGACCTCGGCCAGAATTCCGGAAGCCGGCGCCATGTGCTGCTCGTGGGGGTTCCAGGCCCCCTGGACGTGGATAGTTGAACGGTAGCGCCCGCCGCCAAGCGTCTCGTAGTAGAAATTGCCCTCTGCGAGTTCGGGAAGCTCAGTGCCCACGCATGCCCTTTCAACGCCCGTTGCCGGATCCTCGTAATTGCTGGAACTCAGACCACTGTATCCCTTGCGGCGGGGGCGTCGGTCGCCACGGCAGCACGGCGCCGCCGCCGCACAACGACGTACACCACCACACCCGCGGCGAGGACAAGGAGGAGCACTCCGGTCACTGGCGAACCGGCCCCGAGGGCCAGCCAGGCGTCAATCGCCGCAAAGCCGATCGTCGCGTACAGCAAGGCCCACGCCGCGGAACCGACGACGGCGGCGGGAAGGTAGCGCCGCAAGGGCATCACGGCGGCGCCCGCGGCGAAGTTGATGGCCGTCTGGACTCCCACCGTGAGGAAGGAAAGCACGACGGCGAACGGTCCCCAGCGCTGGATCAGCGCCTGGGCTTTGGCTGCCTTGGACGTGTGGAAGCGGGCGGCGAAGCGGCTCCGTTCGACGCCGGCGGCGGCTCCCCTGCCCAACCAGTAGGTGACATTGACCCGGATCATCACAATGCCGAACAGGATGGCCAACGCTACGCCGAACGGGAGCTTCAGAATGTCATCCATGGTCCGGCCTCCCAGCCAATCAAACGCGCTTCCATCCTCCAGTGTCTCAGCTTTTGCAAGCTGGCCCGGACCGGCTGCGTGGAGGTGGCCCGGCCAGGCGTGGAAGAATTTTTCCCTTGCTTCGGATTCCCGGGTAACCCATGGAAAGCTGCTAACTTTGGCGAAGGGACAATCCGTTGCTGCAAGTCCAAGGAGGTTTTCTTCTGATCCGGGTAATCAGCTATAACCTCCGCAAGCACAGGGCCAGCAACGAGCTGAACCAGCTTGCCGGTGAGTTCGATCTCGATGCGCTCTGCCTGCAGGAATGCGACGCCGCCGATCTCCCGACGAGCCTGGGCCCGCTGCGCATGGCCGACTCCACCAAGGGAAACCGCCTGGGCCTGGCCATTTACTACCGCGCCGAGCGCTTCAGCCCGCTGGAAAGCAAATCCTTCGCCCTGCAGAAATCCATCCATGACCGGGTGCTGGCGCCGGCGCACGAAAGGCTGCTCGGCACCAGGATGACGGACCACAGCACGGGCCACGAGTTGGTGATCGGTTCCTTCCATGCCGCACCCTTGACGGCATCGAACTCATTGCGCCGCAAGCAGATCCACGCGGCCCACGCCGAACTGATGGCAATGGGCGACGGGCTCATGACACTGATGGTCGGCGATTTCAACTACCCGTTCTTCACGGACAAACTGCATGCACACGTGAAGAACTCGGGCTATTCAGTGTCGCTGAGCGATCGTAAGACTTATCTGCGATACAAAGTCTTCCGGGGCCATTTCGACTTTGCCACGTCCCTCGGCCTGGACATCAGCAAGGTGGAGACCCTTCCGCAGGGCAGGTCTGACCACCTGCCGATCATGGTCACGGCAGAGTACGGACAGGAACCGGCAGTCCTGGCGGGCTAGCGCATCGCGCTGCCCAAATCTCGCTGCGCTCGCTCGGGGATCCCGCGCTAGCTGGTGGTTTTGCGCTCGACGGCGAAATCGCCGCCTGGGTAGAGCATCGTTTCATGCCCATCGTCGAAGCGCACGAAGTAAGGCGGCGCCCCGTTCTCGCCTTTCACCTCGAGGATTTCCCCGTGACGGTCACTCGATCCTACGGTCCTGCCCCGGATGATGATCCGGTCTCCCTGGGAAGCCTCCACGGCAACCACCTCCGTACATCAGCGTAGGGGCCCCGGCGCGCCGAGGGAATGGGATCGGGCCACGAAAGCAGCGGTACTGCACCACCTGCAGAAATGTCGGTGGTGCAGGCTAGGTTCCGGTTGAACCCGTTTTTCCGGAAGGAACCGTCCGTATGTCTGAAACAGCCCGCTTCGAAGCCACCCCCGCAGCGTCCTCCATGCCCGCTTGGTACCCGGAGTTGCTCGCCTCGGTTTCGAGCCAGATCAATGCCGGCCGGTCACGGGCCATCTCCGCCGCCAACCGGGAAATGCTGCTGGCCTACTGGAACATCGGAAGGGAACTGTCCGCACGGGAAAACGCGGAAGGATGGGGCAGCAAGGTCGTCACCCGGCTCTCAGCGGACGTGCGATCCGCGTTCCCGGAGGCCAAGGGATTCTCGCCCCGCAACCTGCGCTATATGAAGTCATTCGCCCAGGCCTGGCCGGACTTCCCAATGTTGCAACAGCCTGTTGCAACATTGCCGTGGGGCCACAACGTCGTCCTGCTGGACAAACTGGACCAAGAGGAGAGCCGCCTCTGGTACGCGGAACGGGCTCTGGCCGAGGGCTGGTCCCGCAACGTCCTCGCCCTCCAAATCGACAGCAAGGTCCGGGAACGCTCAGGCAAGGCCGTGACGAACTTCCGGGAGACCTTGGCCCCGCCGGGTTCGGACCTTGCTGTGCAGGCCTTCAAGGACCCTTACGTCTTCGACTTCGTGGCGATGACCGGGCAACGGGATGAGCGGGACCTGGAACACCAGCTGATCGTGCACGTGGAAAAATTCCTGCTGGAACTGGGCCGGGGCTTCGCCTTCGTAGGACGCCAGGTGCGGCTGACCGTAGGCAGCGACGAGTTCTACGCGGACCTGCTCTTCTACAACTTCAAGCTGCGCTGCTTCGTGGTCGTTGAACTCAAGGCCACCGCGTTCAAGCCCGAATACCTGGGGCAGATCAACCTGTACATGTCCGCCGTCGATGACCTGCTCGGGCATCCGGACGACCAAGCGACCATCGGCCTGCTGCTGTGCAAGACCAAGAACAACGTGGTGGCCGAGTACGCGCTTCGGGGATTCAGTAAACCCATCGGCGTCGCGGAATGGGAGGCCGAAATCGTGGCCTCCCTCCCCGAGGAGTTTGCCTCCACCCTGCCCAGCATCACGTTGCTGGAGTCGGAGCTCCGGCGGCAGGGTGCGGAGTAAGGCTAGTGCCAAACCCAGCTAGTAGGTAGACTGGCCTACCTACTAGCGAGGGGAACAAAGCATGCCGGCAACCAAGCAGGATCTTCCAACGGGCAAGCAACCCCGCAAACGGGCGCGCGAGGCCCTGCTGCAGGCTGCTGCCCGGCGCTTCTATGCCGACGGGCTGGCCGGAACCGGCATCGATGCCATCACGGCCGAAGCCGGAGTGGCCAAGAAGAGCCTCTACAACAACTTCTCGTCCAAAGCCGAATTGGTCGGTGCCTACCTGGAAGCCCGCCACGCCGAATGGCTGGAGCTCTACCATGCACGGCTGGAAGGCGCAGCCGACGGCAGGGAACGGATCTTGGCGGTCTTTGACGCCTATGCGGATCACGCGGGCCTGGCCTATGAGCACGGTTTTCGCGGCTGCGGGCTTCTCAACGCCGCCGCCGAATTGCCTGCAGGCGATCCCGGCCGGGCAGCCGTCCGCGGTCACAAGGAGGAGGTTGAGGCCCTGCTTGCGGAGCACCTTGCAGAGCTTCTTCCGGAGTCCGGAGGCGTTGCCCCGATGGCACGCCACCTTGCGTTCCTGTTGGAAGGGTCGATGGCCCGTGCGGGACTCGAAGGCAATGACCGGTGCATCCGGGAAGCGCGCCGGATCGCCTTGGACCTGATCGGCGCACTGTGAACGCCTCGGCTTATGCGGGGCGGGGATGGGGCGCCTTGGCAATCCTGCTTGCCTCCGTCCTGTGGGGCACCACCGGAACCGTGGCCAGCTTCGCCCCCGAGGTCGGCTCGCTCGCGATCGGAGCCGCAGCGATGGGCGTCGGCGGCCTGCTGCAGGCGGCAATTGCCGCCCGGTCCATCGCCGCCTTCCGTTCGCACCTCAGCCGTCACTGGCCCGTGGTCGCCGTCGGCGCCCTCGCCGTCGCAGCCTATCCGCTGGCCTTCTACTCCTCGATGCGGCTGGCCGGGGTGGCGATCGGAACCGTCGTGTCACTGGGTTCCGCTCCCCTGGCATCGGCCGTCATCGAACGGGTCATGGACAAACGTCGCTTCACCGCACGGTGGGCCCTCGGCAGCGCATCCGGCCTGGGCGGCGCCTTGCTGCTGTGCCTCGCGGGGCCTGTCCACGCGGGATCCGGCGCGGAGACCCCCGGCTGGGCCACAAGCCTCGGTATTGGCCTCGGACTGATCGCCGGGCTCTGCTATGCCGTCTACTCCTGGGCGGCCCACCGCGTGATCGACACGGGAATCCCTTCGGCGGCGGCAATGGGTTCGGTCTTCGGTATCGGAGGCCTGCTGCTGATGCCCGTGCTCGCAGTCACCGGCGCTCCCTTGTTTGCTTCCTGGCAGAACCTTGCGGTCGGCGCCTACATGGCGGCGGTGCCCATGTTCATCGGCTATGTCCTATTCGGCTGGGGCCTCGCCCGGGTCGGCGCCGGAACCGCCACCACCCTGACCTTGTCTGAAATCGCGGTGGCCGCGGTGCTGGCTGTCCTGGTGGTGGGCGAACAGCTCTCCGCACTGGCGTGGACGGGTGCTGCGCTTATCATCGGCAGCCTCTTCGTCCTGACTTTTCCGGCTCCCGTCCGGCGAGGGAGGCGCCCGGCAGATCAAGCGGCCGACGGCGGGAAGCAACTCCCTGCACCCGCGGGCCGCCACTGACCCGGCACCCCTCCCGAGCCCGACGCCCCCGAAGAATGAGTGCAGCCTTCCGCTGATTAGTAAGCATGCTTATAATCATTCTTGGGTGCAAGAGCACCGATCGCTGAAAGAGACCGTTGGAGAACCCCATGGGACTGGACGACAAGATCAGGAATACCGCCGAAGAGGCAGCCGGCAAGGTCAAGGAGAAGACCGGCGAGGCTACGGACAACGAACAGCTCGAAGCTGAAGGCAAGGCCGACCAGATGAAGGCGAACGTGAAACAGGCCGGGGAAAAGATCAAGGACGCCGCGAAGGACACAAAGGACGCGTTCAAACAGGACTGACATTCGCGCAGGACTGGAACCGCATCCGTTTGACCCGGACCGCAGCATCCCATTCCCCCACCCGAAAGGAAGCACCCGTCATGAACACACTGTTGGTGATCGCGGGCATCATCGCGATCGTTTTGCTGCTCGTCGGAGGGATCAACCAGGCCCTCAGTTTCCTCCTCTGGGTTGGCTTGATCCTCCTGGTCCTCGCCGTGCTCGGCTGGATCCTCGGCCGAAGCCGGGGTAGCCGGGTACCGTAGCGGGACACAGATGGGAATCTTCCGCGGCATCCTCGGGATCGTGGTCATTCTGTGGCTGGTCTCGGGGATTGCCGCGGCCGCCCAACGGGGCTACTTCCGGGAACCGCCGGAACGCTGCTCCCAGGCAGCAACCATAGCCGTGGTCATAGTAGCCGGTCCGCTGAACTATCTCGGCGTGAACCCGAAGATGGGGTGCGAATTGCCGCAGCCCTCGCGCTGATCGGCAGGATCCGCTCGCGGGAAGTTGAGGAACGCGTTTGAACTGCTCCGCAGAACCCGAACAAGAGCCAGGACGGCCTGGCGGACGATTTCTGTCCACCGCCGTCCTGTTCTTCGCCTTGGCCCAGGGGATCAGCGGCTGCTCGGCTCCGTTGGACCAGGCGGCGGCCAGCGCCGTCAACCAAGGCTCGTCGGCCGTCGGCGCCAGCGCCCTGTCACTCGACCTCCTCGCGCGGGAACGGGCCGGAAAGCCCGTGGTCGAGACGAGCCTTGAGGACATGGCGGACGAACTGGAGAAGGTCCGCAAGGACTTCCTCGACAACGTGCCCGCCACCGCCGACGAGCGCAGCCTTCACCGGGAAGTGGACAGCGCACTCGAGCGGGCGCAAGGCGCGCTGAGCCTTGCCCGGCAGGCGTTGGCGGCGAAGGACTCCCCCGACGGAGCGCAGAGCACTCCTGCCTTGGAAAACGCGCGGACCGCGCTGGCGGACTCCGCGAAGGAGCTCGACGAACTCCGGCAACAGTTAGGGACCGGACGGTGAAGCGCCTCCTCGGAGTCGCCCTCGGGGTCCTGACGGCGATCGGCGGATTCGTTGACATCGGCGACCTGGTGACAAACGCCGTCGTGGGCTCCCGTTTCGGCATGTCGCTGGTCTGGGTGGTAGGCATCGGGGTGGTTGGCATCTGCCTGTTCGCCGACATGTCCGGCAGAGTGGCCGCCGTGTCCGGGAGGGCAACCTTCGAGGTGATCCGCGAGAGGCTGGGACCGCGGGCCGGCCTTGCCAATCTCGGTGCATCCTTCTTCATCAACCTGATGACCGTAACAGCCGAAATCGGCGGCATGGCCTTGGCTCTTCAGTTGGCCACGAGCGTCAACTACCTGCTCTGGATTCCGCTGGCAGCGTTCGCGGTGTGGCTGGTGATTTGGCGGGTGCGCTTCGAGATCATGGAAAACGTGGCCGGGCTGCTGGGACTGTGCCTGGTGGTGTTCGCCGTGGCGCTGTTCCTGCTGAATCCGGACTGGGGCCAGCTGGCCGGGCAGGCCCTGGCTCCTTCCGTCCCGCAAACCGAAAACGGCGCCGTGTACTGGTTTTACGCTGTTGGCTTGTTCGGCGCGGCAATGACGCCGTACGAGGTGTTCTTCTTCTCTTCCGGGGCTGTCGAGGAAGGATGGAAACCCAAGGACCTGATCCAGTCACGGATCAACGTCCTGGCCGGTTTCCCGCTCGGCGGATTGCTGTCGGTGGCGATCGCCGGATGCGCCGCCGTCGTCCTGCTGCCCGCGGGCATCGAGGTGACCTCCCTGTCGCAGATCGTCCTTCCGGTGGCCGAGGCAGGCGGAAAGCTGGCATTGGCGTTCGCGCTCGTCGGCATCACGGCGGCCACCTTTGGTGCGGCACTGGAGACCACCCTCTCCAGCGGCTACACGCTTGCCCAGTTCTTCGGCTGGTCGTGGGGAAAGTTCCGAAGCCCGGTCCGGGCCGCCCGCTTCCATTTGTCGATGATCGTCTGTGTGCTGGTGGCGCTGGCGGTACTGGCCACGGGTGCGGATCCGATCCTGATCACCGAATATTCGGTGGTCTTCTCCGCGATAGCCCTCCCGCTGACCTATCTGCCGATCCTGATCGTTGCCAACGATCCGCAATACATGGGCTCGAATGTCAACAACCGCGGGATCAACCTGGTCGCCAACATCTATCTGGTGGTCATCCTCGCGGCATCCATCTGCGCCATTCCCCTCATGATCATCACCGGAGCCGGAGCATGAAGAAGCCACGGAAGACCCCGGCCACCTTGAAGCCAACGCCGCCCGTGAGCGGGCAGGTACTCGATGCCCAGCTACACCTGCTGGACCGGCAAGTTATCGACGTCGAAGGCCTCCCTGTCACCACTGTGGACGACCTCGAACTCGATGGAGTCGAGGAGGACACCCCTATTACATTGGGCTCCCCGGCTCCGGTGATTTCAGCTCTCCTGACCGGGCCGGTGCTCGGCACCCGGATCTTCGGCGGGCGGCCGCCGTCGAGCAGGCTCATCCGCCTGCCCTGGCGGGACGTGTCCGCCGTCGATATCACCATCAGGCTGGGTGTGCGCGGCGAAGGCCTCGCCGCGAGCTGGGTGGAGCGCTGGATCCGGGACAAGATCATCACGCGGATACCGGGAGGAAGGCATGATCCTAAGTGACATCATCGGCTCGCACGTGCGCGATTCCGATGGCGCATTGCTGGGGCGCGTGGCGGACGCACGGTTCGTCCTGGACCAGTCGCCTCCCGGGCAGTTGCTCGCCGGGGCCCGCCTGCTGGGCCTGATCGTCAGCCCGCATTCCGCAGGTTCGTTCATGGGTTACGAGCGCACCAGCGTCAACCGCCCATGGCCGTTGGCGCAGACCCTGGAGTGGTGGCACCGGGGATCGTTCCTTGTCCTGTGGGAGGACATTGAGGTGATGGGACCGGAGACGGTCACGCTGCGCGAAGGGTTCAGCGCTTACGATCCCGGGCTGCAAGGAGCCGACGCGGCATAGCCGTGCCGGCTCCCTGCAGTACTGGACATCAGCTCTGGCATACAGTCCTACTCGTCCGGCGGCCGGACGGCGATATCGGGGTCGTCGCCCGCCGGTTCCCGGTCTTCAGGGGCGACATAGCCGGTCTCGCCGTAGTCGTCTTCGGTGTAGCGGCCCCGTTCTTCGTCTTCCGGCCGCACTTCCCGCCGGTCTTCAGGCTTTGCTTCTTCAGACATGGCTTCGCCGTCCGGCGATCAGTCCGTAGATCAACAGCACGATCACGGAACCGCCGATCGCCAGCAGCCAGGTCCGCCAGGAGAAGAATTCCTGGAGACCGCCGCCGAACATGAGTCCGCCAATCCAGCCACCCAGCAAAGCGCCGAGCACGCCAAGAATCAGGGTGATGAACCAACCACCGCCCTGCTTTCCGGGAATGAGCAGCTTGGCGATGGCGCCGGCGATCAGGCCGAGCAGGAGAAATCCGAAGAATCCCATGATGTTCTCGCTTCCTTTGGGTTTGCCGTCCAGGCCCTTGTGGTCCGACGGCGGCCCGCGGCTTTCGCGGGCCGGTGCAGGTGTTCGGGTGCTTGTGTCAGTGGTTGCGGAGGGCGTCGATCAGTTCGGATTTGGTCTTGGAGGAATAGCCCTTCAGGCCCAGTTCCTTGGCGCGGGCTTTGAGCTCGGGGACTGTGCGCTCGTCATAGTCCTTCGCGTTCGCGCCCCTGCTGCCGACTTTCTTGCGCCCTTCCTTGGCTGCAGCGTTGGAGATGCGCGCCGCCTTTTCCTTCGATGCGCCTTCGTCGCGCAGTTCCTCGTAGAGCTCGGGGTCCTTCAAGCTGGGATTCTTCTTATTGGGCATGGTGTCGGCTCCTTTGGTTTTGGACATAGGAGTTGTTTCCGTTATGGCCGGTGCCGCCTCCAAGCGGCAGCGAGCTAGTGGCCGTTGTTGCTCCACACACCGTGTGCGGCCCGGCCATGGTCGGGAACCAGGCGAAGTCCGTGTGAGTGCCGGATTGCGGCCACCTCACCGTGCCCGTGGCTGCGGTCACGGATCAATCCTGTACCGGCAACCTCCCTGGTTCGCCAGATCCCTTTGACCGCGGCCTGTTTGCTCGGGTACGTGATGGACATCGCCAGCAGCTCGCCATCGCCGCCCACCAGCGCGACTCTGAAGCCGCCGCCGGGCGCGTCAACCAGTTCGAAATACCCTGACATGTTGTCCTCCTCCTGGTTCATCGATGTTTACCAACGCATGAAAGGACATAACTAAGTCTACTTAGTATCTTGCTTCACGGGCACCCCCCGGCCTGACTCGCGGAGGGATCGGCGAAGCAGAACTCCTCTCGGCCGGCGCCGTCGAAGTCCATGCGGATCCCAAGGCCCTACTCCGGGGCTTGGACGGCAGCCGCGTCGGAAGGCTCCCAGCCTGGCCGGGAGAGTAGCGGGATCAGCTTCCGGTCTCTTCGGGGTGCTCCCTGGCCCGCTTTTGCTCCGGAGTTTCACCGCTTTCATCAGGGATGAAGTCCGGATCGACCTTGCTGCCCATGCCGTCCAGCCCGGCGTCCCAACCGTCAGGGGCCCTGCTTGCCGTTGTGTCGGTGCGGTGCACCGGCACTTTCCGTCGCGGTCCGGAATCCTGTCCGGCGGAGGGCACGCGGACTTCAAGAATCCCGCTGTTGTAGGAGGCCTGGATGTCGTCCTCGTTGACCCCGGCCGGGAGCTGGAAACTACGCGTCAATGCGCCATAGTGAAATTCCGTGCGGTAATCGCCCTTGGTCTCACGGAAGGATTCCTCTTCGCGGCGGGCCTCGATGGTGAGTGTGCGTCCCGAGATGGTTATGTCGATGTCCCGTTCGGGATCGACGCCGGGCACCTCGACCCGGACCACCATTACGGACCCATCGCGGTATTCCTCTGCACGCAGCCAGGCACCGCCTTCTCCCTGCAGGAAACGGCGCAGCTGCTCCGGAACCTCGAAAGGCAGGTTCCGCATGAAGTCACCCATGACTATTCCTCCCTCTACTCGGGCGCTGCCCGTCCCACAGACACGCCGCGGGAGTCAGCGCTGTGATACCAGCAATCTACGCCCGGGGCATGCCTGGTGGAAGAGGATCAGATTTCAGGGGCCGGGCTGCCGGTTGGGACCCTCCGGCGGGTTGCCATCAGCATCCGAGGACCCACCGTCAGCCCGGCGCGGATCAGCCGCTTGCCGCTCCCTTTCGGGGTTCCCGCCGGCAGCCATACCGGCATCGACATCCGGGTCCATGGCGTCAGCATGTTGCATCTGGTCCGCGGAATCACGGTGGAGGTCGCCGGCGTCCGCCTGGTGTTGTTCGGCCTCCTTGCGGAGCCGCTCGGCGTCCAGCGCGGCCTGATCGGCCTCCGCTTGGGCCCTGGCCGCCTGAACCTCGGATTCGCGGGCGTTCAGCTCGGCATCCTCGGCCTGCTTGCGCAACTCGGCTGCCCGCCTTTGATCCTCGGCCCGCTGGGCACGTTCGTGTTCCTGCCTGCGTTTGCGGGCGAAGAAAAAGACCAATCCTAGAACGATGAGTAGGACGACGATCCCGACGACAATCCAAAGAACTGTGGTTGTGTCCATCGACGCTTCCCTCTTTCTTGCTGGGCTGTACGGACAATCTCAGTAAAGCCCAAGAGAACATGGCAAACCAGATGGTTCCCTTCGCGGCAGCGGTCGACGGGTCCCGAGACAGATCAGCGAAACAGCGATGCCCGGCATCTCCAAAGGTGCCGGGCATCGCAGGGGCGTTACCGCCGTCGTTCACTGGAACGTGAGACTCAGAACTCCCAGTCCTCGTCCTCGGTGTTCACGGCCTTGCCGATCACGTAGGAGGAGCCAGAGCCGGAGAAGAAGTCGTGGTTCTCGTCGGCATTCGGGGACAGGGCCGACAGGATCGCCGGGTTCACGTCGGTAACAGAGGCCGGGAACATGGCCTCGTAGCCGAGGTTCATGAGGGCCTTGTTGGCGTTGTAGTGCAGGAACTTCTTGACGTCCTCGGCCAGGCCGACGCCGTCGTAGAGGTCGTGCGTGTACTGGACTTCGTTTTCGTACAGCTCGAAGAGCAGCTCGAAAGTGTAGTCCTTGATTTCCTGGCGCTTCTCCTCGGAGACCTTCTCGAGGCCCTTCTGGAACTTGTAGCCGATGTAGTAACCATGCACGGCCTCGTCGCGGATGATGAGGCGGATCAGGTCGGCCGTGTTCGTGAGCTTGGCGCGGGAGGACCAGTACATGGGCAGGTAGAAGCCCGAGTAGAACAGGAAGCTTTCCAGCAGCGTGGAGGCCACCTTGCGCTTCAGCGGGTCGTCGCCCTGGTAGTAGTCCATGACGATCTGGGCCTTCTTCTGCAGGTTCTCGTTCTCGAGGGACCAGCGGAAGGCGTCGTCGATCTCCTTGGTGGAGCACAGGGTGGAGAAGATCGAGGAGTAGCTCTTGGCGTGCACCGACTCCATGAAGGCGATGTTCGTGTACACCGCTTCTTCGTGCGGGGTGAGCGCGTCCGGGATCAGCGACACGGCACCGACCGTGCCCTGAATGGTGTCCAGCAGCGTCAGGCCGGTGAACACCCGCATGGTGAGCTGCTGCTCCTGCGGAGTAAGCGTGTGCCAGGACTGGACGTCGTTGGACAGCGGCACCTTTTCCGGCAGCCAGAAGTTGTTGACCAGGCGGTTCCACACCTCCACGTCCTTGTCATCCTGGATGCGGTTCCAGTTGATCGCCTCGACGTGGCTGAGCAGCTTGACCTTTTCGGTCATTTCGTCCCCTTAACGTATGTGTTCTTTAAGGTAAGCGTACGACGCCGGGCACGCGCCCGGCGTCGTACTCTTCAGTTTTGGTCCCCCACAAGAAAGCGCGTCAGAGCATGCAGCTGACGCAACCCTCAACCTCGGTCCCTTCCAGCGCGAGCTGGCGGAGCCGGATGTAGTAGAGCGTCTTGATGCCCTTGCGCCAGGCGTAGATCTGGGCCTTGTTGATGTCACGCGTGGTGGCGGTGTCCTTGAAGAACAGCGTCAGCGACAGGCCCTGGTCCACGTGCTGCGTGGCGGCGGCGTAGGTGTCGATGATCTTCTCGTAGCCGATCTCGTACGCGTCCTGGTAGTAGTCCAGGTTGTCGTTGGTGAGGTACGGCGCCGGGTAGTAGACGCGGCCGATCTTGCCTTCCTTGCGGATTTCGATCTTGGCGGCCACCGGGTGGATCGACGAGGTGGAGTTGTTGATGTAGCTGATGGAACCGGTGGGCGGCACGGCCTGCAGGTTCTGGTTGTAGATGCCGTGCTCCATGACGGAGGCCTTCAGCTCGCGCCAGTCATCCTGGGTGGGGATGTGGTGGCCGGCGAACATGTCGCGGACGCGCTCGGTTTCCGGAGCCCATTCCTGCTCGGTGTACTTATCGAAGAACTCGCCGCTGGCGTACTTGGAGTCCTCGAAACCGCCGAACTTCTCACCCGTCTCGATGGCGAGCTTGTTCGAGGCGCGCAGGGCGTGGAACAGCACCGTGTAGAAGTAGATGTTGGTGAAGTCCAGGCCCTCTTCGGAACCGTAGTGGACCCGCTCGCGGGCGAGGTAGCCGTGCAGGTTCATCTGGCCGAGGCCGATCGCGTGGCTCTGGGCGTTGCCCTGCGCGATGGACGGGACCGAGTTGATGTAGGACATGTCCGACACAGCGGACAGCGCACGGATGGACGTCTCGATGGAGGCGCCGAAGTCCGGGGAGTCCATGGTCTTGGCGATGTTCATCGAACCCAGGTTGCAGGAGATGTCCTTGCCGACGGTCTCGTAGCTGAGGTCTTCGCCGTAGATGGACGGCGTGGAAACCTGCAGGATCTCCGAGCACAGGTTGCTCATGGTGATCTTGCCGGCGATCGGGTTGGCCCGGTTCACGGTGTCCTCGAACATGATGTACGGGTAGCCGGATTCGAACTGGATCTCCGCGAGGGTCTGGAAGAACTCGCGGGCGTTGATCTTGGTCTTCTTGATCCGGGAGTCGTCCACCATCTCGTAGTACTTCTCGGTGACCGAGATGTCGGAGAACGGCACACCGTAGACGCGTTCGACGTCGTACGGCGAGAACAGGTACATGTCCTCGTTCTTCTTGGCGAGCTCGAAGGTGATGTCCGGGATCACGACGCCGAGCGAGAGGGTCTTGATGCGGATCTTTTCGTCCGCGTTCTCGCGCTTGGTGTCCAGGAAGCGGTAGATGTCCGGGTGGTGGGCGTGCAGGTACACGGCGCCTGCGCCCTGGCGGGCACCGAGCTGGTTGGCGTAGGAAAAGCTGTCTTCGAGGAGCTTCATCACGGGGATGACGCCGGAGGACTGGTTCTCGATCTGCTTGATCGGAGCGCCGTGCTCGCGGATGTTGGTCAGCGACAGCGCCACGCCGCCGCCGCGCTTGGACAGCTGCAGGGCGGAGTTGATGCCGCGGGCGATCGACTCCATGTTGTCTTCGATGCGCAGCAGGAAGCAGGAGACCAGCTCGCCGCGCTGGGCCTTGCCCGCGTTGAGGAACGTGGGGGTGGCAGGCTGGAAGCGGCCGTCGATGATCTCGTCCACCAGGCGGGTGGCAAGTTCCTCGTCGCCGCGACCCAGGTGCAGGGCGACCATGCAGACGCGGTCTTCGTAGCGCTCCAGGAAACGCTTGCCGTCGAAAGTCTTCAGCGTGTACGAGGTGTAGAACTTGAAGGCGCCCAGGAAGGTCTCGAAGCGGAACTTCTTCTTGTAGGCACGGTTGAACAGCTCACGGATGAAGTTCATCGTGTACTGATCGAGGGTTTCGCGCTCGTAGTACTGGTTCTTCACCAGGTAGTCGAGCTTCTCCTCCAAGTCATGGAAGAAAACCGTGTTGTTGTTGACGTGCTGCAGGAAGTACTGGTGTGCAGCCTCACGGTCGGCCTCGAACTGGATGCTGCCGTCCGGACCGTAGAGGTTCAGCATCGCGTTGAGCTCGTGATAGCCCAGGCCCTTGTAGGCCTCAGGAAGCGGCTTCTTGTCCTGGCCGGTTTCCACGGACTGCGTTACTTCTGCTTCTGCGACAGTAGTGTCCAAAACTTGTCCAATCCTTGGCTCACCCGGCTAACGTCTTCCGGGGTTCCCATGAGTTCGAATTTATAGAGGTGCGGAACCTTGCACTTTGCGGCGATGATGTCGCCCGCAGCGCAGTAGTTGTCCGCGAAGTTCGTGTTCCCGGCTCCGATGACGCCGCGGATCAGCGCCCTGTTCTGCGGGTTGTTCAGGAACCTGATGACCTGCTTGGGCACCGAGCCTTCGCCGTTGGTGCCGCCGTATGTGGGCACCACCAATACGTAGGGCTCCAGTGCAAGCAGCGGGGCGTCCTTGGCATAAAGGGGAATCCGGGCCGCGTCCCTGCCCAGCTTCCGGACAAAGCGCCGCGTGTTCTCCGAGGTGGAGGAAAAATAGATGAGGTGACTCCTCGTGCTGACGGCTTCAGCGTCAGCACGCGCAGATGCTGTTGCCAGCGCTGCCATGGGGTCACCTCATCCTTGTAAATCCTTGGTGGTGGCCGGTACCGGGATCAAATCACCGGAAAACTAGGCCACGGAAGCGGCCGCGACGGCCAGCTCTTCGATCTTGTCCGGGCGGAATCCCGACCAGTGATCCTTTTCGGTCACCACAACGGGGGCCTGCATGTAGCCCAGGGCCTTCAGCCGCTCAAGGGCTTCGACATCCTGGGAGATGTCGACGCTCTGGTAGGCGATACCCTTCTTGTCCAGCGCCCGGTAGGTGGCGTTGCACTGAACACAGGCCGGCTTCGTGTAAACCGTGACGGTCATGATCCCTGTCCCCTCAGTTGGAGTCTTCTTCGTATTCGGCAGGCCCGTGTCGGTTGCTGAATCCGATGCCGGCCCACTTGCTGCTATGGCAGCCAATGCTCTGTTTTGTCTTGGGTGTGTCTTGCACTGGTTTCCCGCCCAATCCGTAAATCGATACTACATGTAGTGCAAGCGGCTGGCGTGGACCCCAAGATGATGTATTACAAGTATGTCATTTAACTCACCGGTAGTCCACAGGCAGGGGTGCGGAAAATGGCCGGAAATCCGCCAAAAGTGGTAGTTCAATCCACACCCTGTGGATGGGTTAATCACATGTCGGGTTCCCGCGTGTCGCGGCGCGCCGGGCGTGTCGTGGACGGCGCAGGCCCTGGCCCGAGGTGGGCCGCAGGAAGCCGGAGGGACCCGGCTACACTGGCTGGGCACGGAAATCCGCCTGCCCCAGCCGAAGGATCACTGATGGTCAACCTCCTCCACCTGCGCACGCTCCTCGAAGTGACGCGGCTTGGATCCTTTGCCGCCGCGGCCGCACGGCTGGGGTACACGGCGTCGGCGGTCTCCCAACAGATGGCGGCGCTGGAACGCGACACCGGCGTCGAGCTCTTCCACCGCTCCGCCCGCAGCGTGGTGCCCACCGAAGCAGCCTTCACCATGGTCCGGCACGCTTCGAAGGTGCTCACCGACGTCGAGGCATTGCTGGCCGCGGCCTCCCGCAGCCAGGACTCCCCCACCCAGGAACTCCGGCTGGGCATCTTCCCCAGCCTGGCCACCTACGTGTTGCCGGACATCCTGCGGAACCCGCGCTGGAACGACCTCGGCATCGAACTGCGGGTCTCCGTGGCCGAGCCGGCCCAGACCATCCAGGGCCTGCGCACCGGCGGCGAGCTGGACGTTGCGCTCGTCTACCAGGTTGGCCAGTCCGGACTGGCCTGGCCGCACACCCTGGACCGCCAGTGGATCGGCGACGACGACTTCCGGGTTGTCCTGCCCGCCACCTGGGGAATCCGCGAGGATGCCGAGATGCAGGCGACCCAGCTTTCGGACATGCCGTGGATCATCCACCACCCGGGCACCAGCGATGCCTTGGTGATCGAGCGGCTTTTCGCCAGCTGCAACCTGCATCCGCGAGTGGTGGCCTACAGCGACGACTTCCACGCCAGCCTCGAAATGGCGGCAGCGGGCCTCGGCGCCGCGCTGGTACCGGAGCTGGCGCTGCGGCACCGGCCGGCCGGCGTCGTCGTCCTGGACGTGCCGGACATCCGGCTGGCCCGGAACGTCTTCGCGCTGCTCATCAACGAAAAGCGCACCGCGCAGGTGCAGCTCTTCACGGAACTGCTGGCCGACACGCTGCACAACACCTCGCAGGCCCCCGCGGCAAAAACACAGCCCGGGGCCCGGCGCCCCGCTCCAAAGTCACAGTCAGGACGCCGTCCGTGAATTCCCGCGGGATGCTGGAACCGGCTGGTTCTTGGGTCTAGATTGATGGCATGAGCAAGGTAGCGAGCAAACATTTCGGGGAGATTGAGCTCAACCACGGGCGTGAACACTGCTATGTGGCCTCGCACGAGCTCGCCGGAGCTCCCCTGGAACTTGACCTGAATGTGGGTGCGCACGACCACTTCGACGAGCGCGCCATGCACAAGGTGGACTACCGTCTGGGCTATCTTTCCGAACTGGTCGAGCAGGTCCGCGACATGATCGCGGGCGAACTCGAACAGGAGGGCACCAACTCGCAGCAGTTCCTGCACTTCCACTCCACGCAGCTCAAGGAAGAGCAGCTGGAGGCCGTGTTCGGCGTCCGCGACAGGGACGAACTGACCCACGACGTATTCCTCAAGGCACTCAAGCTCGGGCACGTAGCCATCTACCCCGGGCAGCCCGAGCGCTATTTCGTCCTCGACTTCACCCTCGGCTCCCACTTCACGGACGAAGTCCTGGTGGTGGCCGCCGACGAGGACGGAGTGGTGGACGACGAGATCCTCTGGGAATCCTGAGGATTCTGCTTAACAACGACTGCTTAACAACGACGACAGCCGCCCACCTTCCGGTGAGCGGCCGACGCCGTGTTCCTGTCCGCCTTACTTGGCGGCTTCCAGCAGGTCCGCGCGGACAGCCTTGGTTGCCTTGACCAGGTTGCGCAGGGACTCTTCAGTCTCGGCGTAGCCGCGGGTCTTCAGGCCGCAGTCCGGGTTGACCCAGAGCTGACGGGACGGCACGTGCTTGACGGCGGTGGAGAGCAGCTCGGTGACCTCAGCCTCGCCCGGAACGCGCGGCGAGTGGATGTCGTAGACACCCGGACCGACACCGCGGCCGAAACCGTGGGACTCGAGGTCGTGGACGACCTCCATGCGGGAACGGGCTGCTTCAATGGAGGTAACGTCGGCGTCGAGGCCGTCGATCGCGTCGATGATCACACCAAACTCGGAGTAGCAGAGGTGGGTGTGGATCTGGGTGGCGTCCCCTGCTCCGGCGGTGGCCAGGCGGAAGGAGTCCACGGACCACTTCAGGTAGTCGGCGTGGTCGGCCTTGCGCAGGGGCAGGAGCTCGCGGAGGGCGGGCTCGTCCACCTGGATCACCTTGATACCGGCGGCTTCCAGATCCGCGATCTCGTCGCGCAGGGGCCAGGCCCACCTGGTTGGCAGTCTCACCGAGGGGCTGGTCGTCGCGGACGAAGGACCAGGCCAGGATGGTGACCGGGCCGGTCAGCATGCCCTTCATCGGCTTCTCGGTGAGGGACTGGGCATATTCGGCCCAGGCCACCGTGATGGGGGCCGAACGGGTCACGTCACCCCAGAGGATGGAGGGACGGCAGATGCCAGGCAGGGGTCAGCTGACCAGTTCCTGGCGGCGGGCGAACGCGTTGAGCCGGCTGGCGGGACGTGCCGGCCGGGGCAGGGCCAGTTTGTCCAACACGTCCAGCGCGCAGGTGTGCTCGTTGAAGGTGTACAGGTGGATGCCGGGGGCCCCGGCATCCAGCGCTGCATTGGCCAGGTCCACCGTGGCCCTGACACCGATCCGGCGCCGTTCGGCGTCGGTGTCCGCGGCGGCGAGCTTGTCGATCAGTTCCGCGGCGGGCTCGACGCCGGCCAGCTCACCGAGCCGCTTGAGGCGGCGCAGGCTGGTCAGGGGCATGACGCCCGGAATGATCGGGATGGTGACGCCCGCACGGCGGGCACGGGACAGCAGGTCGGTGTACTGCTCGGGGTGGAAGAACACCTGGGTGATGGCGAAGTCGGCACCGGAGCGCTGCTTTGCCAGGAGCACCTCGACGTCATGGGCCTCGCTCGGCGATTCCGGGTGCCGCGTGGGGTATGCGGCCACGCCCACGGCGATCTTGCCGGCGCAGAGCAGTGCCGAGCGGCGCTGTTCGACGCGGCGGATCAGCTCGATGAGGTCCTGGGCGTAGCGCAGGGAACCGTCCACGGGCTTGCCGCTGTCCTTGGGCAGATCCCCGCGCAGGGCCAGGATGCCGCGCACGCCCTGGTCGAGCAGGTCGCCGATGATTTCTGCCAGTTCTTCCGGGGTGTTGCCCACGCAGGTCAGGTGGGCCAGCGGACGGAGAGTGGTTTCCAGCAGGAGCCGGTTGATGAGCTCGATGGCGGTGTCGTGGTTCGAGCCGCTGGCGCCGTAGGTGACCGAGACATAGTCAGGATCAGTGGCTTCGAGTTCGCCGATGGTAGTCCAGAGCGATTCCGCGGCCGCGGGGGAACGGGGCGGGAAAAGCTCGTAGGACAGGGCGAGCGGCGCCGAGGTGGCGAGGTTGGGATGTGCTTCAATGAGGCTTGGTGGTGACATTTGCGTCCTTGGCTGTGAGTCATCGGACCGTGCTCAACCAGGGTTTGCCCTTTGACAGGGGTTGCCATGGATCCGGCGGGAGGTCCGTGAATTTAGTTTGGGGATACACGGGACGGGCTTCAGCAGGACGCAGCCGCGACTGTTACGCCTGGAATGAAGCCGACCGTGTGCAAATGTCAGGCCCACATGGGGGCACCCACACCCTCCTGAGGAGGATCGCTGACACGTTACCGCGGTAACTTGTGTATGACTCTATGACCGGAGCCGCGGGCCCACAAATCTTTGACCGAATTAAGACGCATTCTTACGGCCGTCTTGCCCCGGTTTCCAGAATATTGTTCGATGCCCGCCTTACCAAGGCCGCTCGACGGGAACTCCGTCATCCGTGTTCCGCAGGTATTCGCCGCGCTGCTCGCTCTCCAGCCGTTCCTGCCGGGCCTTCCGTTCGGCCTTTTCGAGCTGTTCGAGCCGTTCCTGCGTGGCCGGGTTTTCCGGCTTGTTTCCGCTACTGTCGTCGCCCTTGCTCCCGCCGTTGCGGGCCTTGGCTTCGAGGCGTTCCCGGGCGTCGGACAGGGCATCCCCTTCCCCGGTGGCGTTGCCCGGCCCGCCGGATTCGAAGCACCCCGGAGGGGCGGCGTTGATGACTGCCTGCCCGTCCCGGTACAGCGCCTGGGCGCCCGCGTCGTCACCGGCGTCGCGGCGGCCGTCGCCGAGCTTCTCGATGCTGAGCGCCAGGTTGACCCGGATCCTGCAGCTATCACTTTCCGGTGCCGCGCGGAGCGCCGTTTCGAAGGAGGTCCTGGCCGCGGCGAAGTCGCCGCGGAGCACGTGCGCGTCTCCCCTTGCGAAGTCCGCCTTGTAGGGCTCGATCAGGTTGACGGTTCCGAGCCAGTCCGCGGCTGCGGCCACGGCAGCCCTGTCGTCGGCTTTGAAGGCGGCTTCTGCCGCCGTTCCCAAGGGGGCCAACGAGAGCAGCTTGGCGGCGGCGGCGAGCAGCACGGCGGCCGGGACTGCAGCCCGCAGCAGCCGGTGCCCCCTGGTTCCGGCGGTTCCGCGCGCCCTTTCGACGGAACTCATGCCGCCCTTCCCTGGGGTTTCGTCCGGAGCCTGCCGCCGCGGAGACGATTCAAGGCCACGGCATGCCGCACTGCCCCGGGCAGGGCGGCCGCGAAGCCCAGGAGCGCGAAAACCCAGTAGAACTCGGTCCGGCCCCGGCCGTCCTGCTCCGTGGCGTTGAGGGTCCCCGGCCTGGATTTGCTGAGGGCCGGGCCGACGGGGTCCCCGGATTCGCGGTGCACGTACGGGACGCCGAGTCCGTCCGCGATCCGGCGGAGCTGCCCCTCATCGATGCGTGAAAGCGCGTCCCGCCTGCCGCCGTCGGCGTTCTCCTTCAGGTACCCGCCGTCCCTGCCGGTGTCCTTCATCCGTCCGCCTTGGCTGGTGCCGTACCCCAGCACCGCTCCCCCGGCCACGAGGCCGGGATCAAGCCCGAGGTCCGCTGCGCCCTGCTTCGCGGCGGTGTCCTCCCCGTCGCCCAGATAGAACACGACGGCGGGACGGCCGGGGTGCTGTTCCTTGGCCGCCGTGAGCCGTTCCTTGAGCAGGGGGCCGGCGACGGTGACGCTGCTCCCCCGGGCGTAGAGGACGGCTTGTGGCTGCAGCACTTCCACGGCAGCGGCCAGGGCGTCTGCGTCCTGGGTGAGCGGCACCCGCACCCCCGCGGTCCCGTCGAAGGCGATGAGGGCGAACTTGGCGCCGGCGAGTTCCCGGGCAATGGCGGCAATGTCGTTTCGGACACCGTCCATCCGCGGGGCTGCATTGCCATAGTCTTCGGCGGCCATGCTGGTGCTGCTGTCCACCACGAAGAAGACGTCCAGTTCGGCGGCGGCGATGCGGGCATCCCCGCCGGGCCAGCCGGGCCGCAAGGCCGCTGCGAGGAGGAGCAGCACGGCGGCAGTGCGCAGCATTACGGCAAGCTTCGTGCCCCTTTTCCGGGACAGCAGGACGGCGGCGGAGACGACGACGGCGAGCGCCGCAGCGGCGATGATCCACCACGGCAGCACGGGAACGAAGGTGACCGGGACGGGATTCACCGCTCCAACCTCCATCCGGCGAGCAGGAGCACGGCGCCGGCAAGCAGGGCCACGAGCATCGGCATTTCCGGCCGGACCGGGACAACGAGCTGCGGTGCGCCTTGGTGCGCCGTGGCTTCGCTTTCCTGGACCTTCTGCACGATTCCGGGGACGGCGTCCGGACTGTCCGGCGCGAAGTAGCCGCCACCGCTCGCCTCGGCCACCGCCCTGAGCCGGGTTCCGGGCTGGTTCCTGTCGTTCCCGTAGTCGAGGTCGCCGGGGTTGAGGGCGTGGATCCTGATTCCCCTGGGTCTGGCGAGCTGGGCGGCCTGCTCAAGGGTGAAGACCGGCGCCCCGGAGACGTAGTTGTCCGTGGCCAGGATGACGCTGCGGGAGCGGCCTGCGTCCTGGCCGTTGCCGGAGCCGGGGAAGCTGCGGATGCAACTGGCCAGCCCGTCGCCGACCAGGGACGACCCGTTGCCTCCCCAGGTGCCGCTGAAGAAGGAATCCCCGCCGTCGTCGAAGGCTTTCCGTGCGGCTGCCAGTTCCCCCGCGATGTACTCGTAGTCGTCGCTCAAGGGGAAGAGCTGCACAGCCCGGCTGTCGAACATGACCATGGCGATGCGTTCGCCGTCGAATTCCTTGGCGAGCCGTTCGAAAACTCCTGTGATGGCGGCATCGGTACCGGCCATGGAGCCGGAGACGTCCAGGCACAGGATGATGTCCCGGTTCCGCTGCTCGGGGCTGGTGGTGCTCCGTTCGGCCGGGCGGGCGGCGGCGAGCGCCGTCGCCGCCAGGAACACGAAGCAGGAAGCGACGGCGGTTGCGAGCCACATGCGGTGCCGGCGGAACGCACGCCGGTATTCGGGAAGGGCGGTGAGCCGTTGGCTGTGCGCAACGGGCCGTACCTCCTTGCCGCGGATGTGCCGTCGGGCCAGGTACAGGGCGACGGCCAGCGCGACGGCGGCGAGGGGCAGGATCCACCAGAAGCTCAGCTCCATGTGCGCACCGCCTGGCGGGCGAGCTCGGCCGAGCGTTCCAGCGTATCCGGCATGGCTGCTGCGAATTCGGCAGGGTACATCCCGGCGACGCCGTCAGCTACCTGGCCGAACCCGTGGGTCTGCAGTTCCGCCAAGGTCATGTGGGTGGCGCGGATCCCGCGCACCTCCCCCGCGAACCCGCGCAGCACCCTGCTGAGCACCTGGTGCGCTTCCCTGTGCGGGAGGCGGCCGGATCCGGCGTCGGCAACGACGGCGTCAATGGCCGCCAGGTAGCGTGCCCGGAGGCCGGGCAGGTCAGGCGGCGGCCCGGCCGGCCGGGCGGGCTTGCCGGCCTTGCGGGCCGGGCGGAGGAGCCAGACGAGGCCTGAGGCGAGAAGCACGAGCAGCAGCAGGCCCAGCCACATCCAATGCGCCCCGTACTGGATGGGTGCGTAGAAGCCTGCTTCATCCTGCATGCCGTTGCTCCCTTGAATTGTGCCTTGCGCGGGATCTGTGGCGTTCCAGCAGGGCGAAGAGTGCCGGCAGCACCTCCGCGCTGCTGCCGGCGCTGCCTTCGGCGATCCCCAGCCGCCGGAAGATCCCCTGCCTGCGGTGTTCGCGCCCGAGCCCGGCCTGAAGGTATGCGGCACGGACTGCGGGGTCTGCGGCGATGGCTGCCGGGATGCCCGAGCCGTCCGCCACCTCGAACGCGTCGGCACCCGGGTGGCTTGCCAGTTCGGCGTCGCGGACGGTGAACCACAGGACCTCGTGACGGGCCTGGAGGCGGCGGAGCAGCAATTCCACGGCCGCGTCGGGCAGGAGCTCATCGGCGACCACCACCACGAGCATCCTGCGCATGAAGTTTCGCAGCACATAGTCGAGCTGGCACGCGATCCCGCTGGGGCCGCCGTCGAGCACTGTGCTGCGGTCCACCTGCTGCAGGAGGCGTTCGAGATGGTCTTCGCCGCTTCGGGGAGGAAGGATCCGCGATCCCGCCGCGTTGCCGTGAACGAGCCCGACGACGTCCCCGTGGCGGTGTGCGAGATAGCCCAAGACGCCGAGGGCCTGCACGCCGATGTCGCACTTGCGTTCCCCCGAGGCTGCGAGCGCGGCCATGTTCCGTCCGGTGTCCGTCACCAGCAGCAGGGTCTGCCGCCGGATTGCGACGTAGCGCTTCACAAGGGGCGCACCGTGCCGCGCCGTCGCTTTCCAATCGATGTCACGCACCTCGTCCCCCGGTATATAGGCGCGGAGTTCATCGAAGTCCAGGCTCCGGCCCTTGAAGACGGAACCGTATTCGCCGTCCAGCAGACCGAGGGCCTTGCGGTGCGCGAAGACGAACATCTTGGACTGCACCCGTTTGAGGAGACTCGCCACAGGAGCCTCAGGGGGTCTGCACCGAGGCGAGCACGGCGTCGATGACCGCTTCCACCCGGATGTTTTCCACGACGGCGTCAAAGCCCAGTACCACCCGGTGGCGCAGGACGCGGTGGGCGAGGTCCTTCACGTCCTCCGGGATCACGTGGTCACGACCGTTGAGCAGCGCCAGCGCCCGGGCCGCCTGGCTGAAGGCGATGCTGGCCCGGGGGCTGGCCCCGAATTCCACGAGGGAAGCGAGCCGTGGATCAAGGTACTGGGCCGCATTGCGGGTCACATAGGCCACCCCGACGATGTAGCGCACGATCGCGGGGTCGATGTAGATCCTGCGCACCAGTTCCTGTGCCTCGATCACGGCGCCAAGGGACACGGCGGCCGGGAGCTTCTGCGCCGGACTGTAGACACCGGCGTCGATCCTGCGGATGATTTCCGCTTCCTCGGCCGGGTCCGGGTAGTCGAGCACGTCCTTGAGCATGAAGCGGTCCATTTGGGCTTCCGGGAGGCGGTAGGTGCCTTCCTGCTCGATCGGGTTCTGGGTGGCCAGCACCAGGAACGGGGACGGCAGGGGGTGGCTTTGCCCGCCGATGGAGGTCTGGCGTTCCTGCATGGCTTCGAGCATGGCGCTTTGGGTTTTTGCGCTGGAGCGGTTGATTTCGTCGAGAAGGACGATGTTGGCGTGCACCGGTCCGAGCTGTGTCGCGAAGGTGCCTTTGGCGGCGTCGTAGATCTGGGTGCCGGCGATGTCGCTCGGAAGCAGGTCCGGGGTGCACTGGATGCGGCGGAAGTCAGCGCTGACGGACTCCGCGATGGCCTGCGCGGCGGTGGTCTTCGCCAGCCCGGGCACGCTTTCCAGCAGGACGTGTCCGCCGGTGAGCAGGGCAATCAGGAGGGTTTCCCGCAGCCTGGCCTGGCCCACCACCTTGGCTTCGAAACTGCGTGAAATGGCGGCAACAAGCTGCTGGGCCCGGGCCATCTCATTCGCCCCAATGCTGACAGTGGCGGTGTTTTGAAGCACCCGTGGTCCCTCCGCTGGATTTCCCGATGTGAAACCCGGCCTTCCTGGCCGCGGACGGGCAGGAGACCGGTTTTAACAGCCAAACCGTTCCTGCCTGAAGCGGCAATGGGGAGCCCTCCCCATGCGGGGGCCGCAGGACTATCCTTTAGCCATGATTGAGCTCCCAGACAGTTACAAGACGTACCTCGACGGCCAGAGCGAGCGGGTTGTCCAGGCCATCCGCCCGGTCCTGATGCAATCAGCCGCGGACAAGCTCCACGGCGTCCGGATCTCCTACAACCCCGGACCGACAGGCCACCAGGCCCACCTCGACGAAAACCTCCCTTTCGGGACCATCGTGGAGGACATCGACTGAACCAATGCCCCGGTGACGATCCTGCTCAACAACCTCCTGGCAACCGTTCCGCAGGATCGGTCAGCCCGTGGTCGCACCGGCCATCGCAAAGGCGTCCCCGGAACGGCCGGACACCACCGTGTAGAGCAGCAGGACGGGCAGCGAAAACAGGATGGAGAAGGCGGCCAGCTCACCGTAGGCAATGGCGCCGTGCTGGCCGAAGAAGCTGAAGATCGAGACGGCTGCCGGCTGCTTGGACGGGGACAAGAGCAGGATGAACGGGACAAAGAAGTTCCCCCAGGCCTGGATGAACACGAAAATGAACACCACGCCGAGGCCCCGGCGCATCAGCGGGAGCACCACGGTCCGCAAGGCCGCCATTCCGGAGGCCCCGTCCACCCAGGCCGCTTCCTCCACCTCACGCGGCACGGAGTCCATGAAGTTCTTGGTCATCCAGATCGCCATGGGCAGCGTGGTTGTTGCCATGAAGAAGACGGTCGCCGGAACGGAATCCAGGAAGTTCAGCTGGACGAACAAGCCATACACGGGAACCATGATCGCCGTGACGGGCAGCGAAGTGCCGAACAACACCGAGTACAGGAACGGTGTGTTGAACCGCGAACGGTGACGCGACAGGGGGTACGCGGCGAGCACGGCCGCGAGCAGGTTCACCGCGGCTGTCCCGGCCGCGAGCAGAAAGCTGTTGAGCAGCGGCACGAACAACAGGTCGGGAGTCAGAACCGCCGCGAAGTTCTCCAGCGACGGCTGACGGGGAAGCTTCGTGCCGTATCCTGCTTCAGCATCCAGGGACGCAAGAACCAACCACAGCAGCGGCAGCACGAAGCACGCTCCGAGTACGGTGAGTGCGGCATTGGCAGCCCAGCGGACACGGCGCCGCCCGCGCACGGCCGGGGCCGCCGTCGTCGGCCCGGTCCTCACCGTTTCGCCTCACGGAGCACGCGGACGTAGATGATTCCGAAAACCATGCCGATGACGATCAGCACGGAGGCGATGGCCGTGCCGTAGCCGATGTCGCCGAACTTGAACGCCTCCTGGTAGGCAAGCACCGGCAAGGTGGTGCTCGCGCCGGCGGGGCCGCCTGCGGTCATCACCCAGATGAGCGTGAAAACCGCGAGTGTCTGCAGGGTGATGAGCATGAGGTTGCTCGCGATGCTGCTGCGGATCATCGGCAGGGTGATGAAAAGCAGCCGCTGCCGGCTTCCCGTGCCGTCCATGACGGCCGCCTCCATGACGTCCCCCGGGACTTCGGCCAGCGCCGCACGGTAGACCAGCATCGAAAAGGCGGTCCCGCGCCAGACGTTCGCCAGGACGATGGCGGGCATGGGGAACGAGTACAGCCAGTCAGCCCCCTGCACACCGGCGAAACCCAGCAGTTGGTTGACCGTGCCGTCCCGGCTGAAGAAGGCGTAGGCAGCGAATGCCGCCACGATCTCGGGCAGCACCCATGCCGCGACGACGGCGGTCCCCACCGCGCGGGACACAGACCGGTTTCCGCGGGCCATCAGCAGGGCCAGGGTCAGGCCCAGGACGTTCTGGCCCACAATGGCCGACGCGCCCACGAACACAACGGTGAGCCAAAGCGACAGCGGGAAGCCCGGTTCGCTGAACATCCGCGTGTAGTTGTCCAGTCCGATCCACGAGGGGTCCCGGGCTGCTTTGCCGCTCAGGGCGACGTTGGTAAAGGAGGCGTAGAAGGACCACGCCACCGGCGCCAGCAGGAAAAGGGCGAGCAGCAGCACCGAGGGAAGGACCGGCAGCAGACGGAGCCGGCGCCGGATCCTGCCTGTGCGCCGGCTTCCGGGGGAAGGCCGGCCCTTACTGGAAGGCCGGCCCTCAGGGGAGGCCATGGGTCACTTCCGGATGACCTTGCCCTCGCCGACGAGCTTCGTCACGGCCGCGTCATAGGACGCCGCCGCCTCGGCGGGGCTCTGCTTGCCGGTGATCACTGCTTCGGTGGCTTCCTGCACCGCACTGGAAATCCGCGGGTAATCCGCCGTCGCCGGACGGAAGTGGGTGACGCCGACCAGCGCGGAGACGTCCTTCACGAAGGGATTGGCGGATTGGTAGCCGGCATCCGCCGCGACGTCGCTGCGGACGGCGATCTGGGAGTTGTCGACGTCGAAGGCCAGCGCGTTCTTGCGGTTCAGGGCGGTGGAGAGGAACTTGAAGGCAAGGTCCGGATTCTTCGACTTCGCGCCGACGGCCAGGGTCCAGCCGCCGGACATGCTCACCCCGCCCGGCGCCTGGCCGTGCTGGGTGGGGAACATCGCCACGCCCATGTCCTTGGTGTAGCCGGGCCATTCGTAGGCGCCGCCCTTCTGCCAGAACGACGGCGTGTAGGAACCCTCCACGGTGGCGCCCATCCTGCCCTTCGGCAGCCACTCGCCGAACACCCGCTTCCAGACATTCGCATCCAGCGCCTCGGCCGGCGTGACGGCAAGCTTTTCGTCGTAGAGGGTTTTCAGGAACTGCAGGGAGTCGGTGAAGCCCCGCGAGCCGACCACCCATTTCTTTTCCTGCTCGTCATAGAGACTGCTGCCCGTCCCGTACAGGAGCTCGTAGAAGCCCTGCATCACGGTCCCCTCGCCGGTGGCCTTGCCGGCGTACATGTTGAATGGCACCAGCGAAGGATCGGCAGTCTTCATTCTCCGCGCCGCCGTGAGGATGTCATCCCAGGTCTTCGGCTGCCAGGGCACCGGGATGCCGGCCTTCTGCAGCACGGTCTTGTTGTACCAGATGGCCCGGGTGTCGGTGCCCAGCGGAACGGCGTAGATGCCGCCGTCGTCGGCCCGCCCAGCTGCCTTGGCCGCTTCGGTGAAGTTCCCCCATTCAGCCCAGGACGCGAGGTAATCGTCCAGCTTGAGGAGATAGCCGGCGTCGACGTCGGAGCGGACCTTGAAGGTGTCCTCGTAGAACACGTCCGGTGCTGTTTCGGCCGATCGCTGGGACAGGGCGAGCTTGGTTCCGTAGTCATCATCGTTGGCCTGGATGGGCTCCAGTTCAACGGTCACGCCGCGGTTCGCGGCCTCGAACTCCGCCTTGGCCGCTTTGAGGACGTCGTCCAGGGCAGTGTAGGAATCGGTCTTCTGGTAGACCACCTTCAGGCTCTTTGATTCCGTTCCCTGCGGTGCGCCGGGCGAACAGGCAGACAAAGCCAGCAGGGCGAATGCCGCCAGCAGCGCCGAGCCCGTACGGAGTTTGCCTCGGGTGGTCTGGGCTCGGGTGGTCCGGGTCCGATTGGTTTGGGCTGGATTAGGCTGGGCTCGATTAGTCAAGGCGCTCCGATCTTCACGCGGCTGCAGCCCCCACACTCCAGTCGGCCCAGCCATTTCCGGTATTCAGATGTTCGCAGTTCAAGAGTCTCCCGCCGTCCGGGGCAGGAACCGTCAGCCTTCCAGGAGCAGGCGCTGCGCCCGGGGTGCCAAGGTATGTTCAAGGACGAGGCAGGCGGCCCCGATGGCGCCGACGTCCTCGCCCACGCCCGTCCCCACCACTTCGATGCCATGGATGCTGTTGGCCGCGCTGTTCGACGCGAGCAGAGGCGGCACGAGGTCGAGGTAGCGGGACGCCAGGCGGCCCCAGAACGGCCCGCCGAAGACCACGCGCTCGACGTCCAGCGTGTTCGTCACGACGGCGACCGCGCGGGAGACGAGCACCGCGGACCTGTCGATGATGGCCAGGGCCCGCTCGTCCCCGCCGTCGGCGGCGTCGCACAAGCGGGCGAAGCTCTCTTGGACTTCCGGCCCGTCGCTGCCCTGCCGCCCGCCGTCGATCACACCTTGTTCCTCGGCGGCGGTCACCAAGACCTGGGGAATCGCGGAGGACTTGACGCAGCCGTTGAGCCCGCAGTCGCAGGCGGGTCCGCCCGGGTCCACGATGATGTGGCCGATTTCGCCGGCGTTGCCCGAGGTTCCCCGGACCACCTCGTCGTTCATCACGATCCCGCAGCCGATGCCGGTACCCATGTACATGAAGATAAAGCTGCCGGTACCGCTGGCACCGCCGGCCCAGGTCTCGGCGACGGCGGCGCTGGTGACATCCTTGTCCACCAAGGTTTCCAGGCCGGTGGCCTCGGCGAGCGCGTCGCGCAGGTGCACCCGGTGCCAGCCATTGAGCAGGGGCGGGTCGACGACAGCGCCCTCGTCAAGGTCGATCGGGCCCGGCGCCGCGACCCCGAGTCCGGCGATCTTGTCCGGGTCCACCCCGGATTCCTTGATCAGGGACTTGATCTCGTCGGCGATGGCTGCGATGACCACGGGCGGGGGACCGGCAGGGGTCGCGATCCGCGAATGCTTGACGACGTCACCCACCAGGTCGAGCACGACGAAGGTGATGACGGCGGGGTCCAGGTGCACGCCGACCGCGTACATGCCCTTGGGGTTGAGGCGCAAGATGGTCCGCGGCTTTCCCGGTCCGCTACCCTCCTTGCCGGCCTCGACAATCAGGTTCTGGTCCAGCAGGCGGCGCGAGATGTTCGAGATGGTCTGCGGGGACAGTCCGACGATCTGGGCGAGTTCCACCCGGCTCAACCCGCCCGTGGAACGCCTGATCGCATCCAAGATGACCGTGAGGTTGAAGTCACCCATGCGTGGCAGATTCGTTCCGCGCCTCGGGGTGGGCTGGCGGATCTCAGTCAAGGATTCCCCTAAAATCATTCGGATGCGGTACTTGCATCTGCATCGTACGTCACCCGCGCTTCCGCCGGTATGCTCACACGCGGGTCCCCGCGAAGGCGCCCCGAGCGAAGCGGCGCGGGCACCATGGCGCTGATGCCGGCCGCCGACGTCGAAATCACCGCCGGTCTTGTCCGCCGCCTGCTCGGCGCCCAGGTACCGGCTCTCGCCGGGGAGCCGCTGGAGCTTGTGGCGAACGGCTGGGACAATGCGGTCTACCGGCTTGGCAGCACCATGGCCGTGAGGTTGCCCCGCCGCGAGGCCGCGGCCGGGCTGGTACTGCATGAGCAGCGCTGGCTGCCGGACTACGCCCGCCGCTCCCCCGTACCGGTCCCGGCCCCGCTGTTCGCCGGCCGGCCCGCCTCCGGGTACCCCTGGCACTGGAGCGTCGTCCCCTGGTTCGACGGCGTCTCCGCCACGCAGGTACCCCCGGTCGCGCGGAGCCCCATCGCGGCGGAGCTGGCGGCATTCCTCACGGCGATCCACGTGCCCGCCCCTGCAGGTGCACCGGTCAACCCGGTCCGCGGGGTGCCGCTGGCAGCACGGTCGGCGGTAGTGCTGGAACGGCTGGCGGACACGGCTCGGTACCCGCAGGCCGCACGGCTCCGCGAACTGTGGGCAGCAGCGGTGGCCGCCCCGCTGCATGCAGGACCTCCCCTTTGGCTGCACGGGGACCTGCACCCGTCAAATGTGCTGCTTCGGGATGCCGCGGGAGGACACGGCCTGGCGGCCGTGATCGATTTCGGAGACCTCGGGGCCGGGGACCCGGCCGTCGATCTCGCCGTCGCCTGGTTGATGTTCGACGACGCCGGCCGGCAGCGCTTCATGGCGGCCTGCGGTGCCGGAGGGGCTGATTGGGAACGGGCCAGGGGCTGGGCGCTGGTCCTCGCCACGGCGATGCTCAGCAACTCCGATGACAACCCGGTGACGCACGAAACCGGGCGCTTCGCGCTCCGGCAGCTGCTCGGCGGGGAATCCGGGCGCTGACGCACGGACTATTAGGCCCTTTCAGGGCCTGACGCTGCGAGTGACCGTGAACTTCGGGTTCCGGCCGATTTCCGTGGTGGCGCCGATCAGCCGCTCGAGGGCCGGGCGGTACTGAAGGTGGCTGTTGTAAACCGTCCACAGCTCGCCTCCGGGCGCGAGGACCCGTGCTGCGGCCTCGAACATCTTCAGTGCCGCTCCGGCGTGGACGCTGGCGCCCAGGTGGAAAGGCGGGTTGAGCAGGATGAGGTCGGCGCTGCCTGCCTCGAATCCGGACATGGCGTCGTCGTGGACGACGGCGATGCGGGCCGCCAGACCGTTGGCCGCCGCCGTGGCCGCGGCCGAGGCAACGGCGGCCGCGGACTGGTCTGTTGCGGTGACGCGGCCGGCGGGATGGCGGCGCGCGTACATCGTGGCAAGGATCCCGGTGCCGCAGCCAAGGTCGATGGCGTGGCGCGCATCCGGCATCCGGTCCAGGAAGGACAGCAGGAAACGGGTACCGATGTCCAGCTTCCCGCCGGAAAAGGCCGCGCCGTGGGAGGCCACGGTGATGCCGAGCTCGGGCAGCTGTTCCAGGACAGGAAAGCGAGGTCCGCCAACCGGGCGCTTCGGGCCGCGGGCCACGAGCACGCGGGACTTCCGCTGGGCGAGCTGGGGCCGGACGCTGTCGAAGTAGCGTTCCAGGATGCTGTTCATTCCGAGGGACATGTGCTTGACCCTGCCGCCGGCCAGCAGGACCGTATCCTCGGGCGCGTGCCGCGCAACGGCGTCGGCGATCTCCTCCAGTTCCGCGAGCGAACGCGGGAGTTGGAGCAGAACCAGCCCCGCGCCGTCGAACAGGCCCTGGCTGAACAGCCCTGGGCCCGGCGGACAGGATTCGAAGCGCCCCTCGAGGCCGGCCGCTGCCGCGTTGCGATGCAGGGCGCTGCGGCCGGAATGAAGGTCCTGGGCTACACGGACCCCGCCGATATCGAAGGCAGCCAGGGCGCCAAGTGTCAGGGCGCCGTAGCGGTCCCCGACCACGGCGATCCGGGTTCCTGCGTGCAGGTGTTCCGCAGCGGTTTCCAGGAGCAGCCTGTCGCTCGCATCGTGGGCGAAGAGGTTCGGGGCTTCGACATCCGGAAACCGCCTCAGCAGGGCGAAAACCCGGTCCAGTTCCACGTCCTGCATCAGGCCGACCCACCTTCCCTCGGAACAGAAAAACACCCCGCCCAACAGGGCGGGGTGTTTCTTCTTCAGTGGAGCTGAGGGGACTCGAACCCCTGACCCCCTGCATGCCATGCAGGTGCGCTACCAGCTGCGCCACAGCCCCTGAAATCACCCGGCAGAATCTTTCCGTTCCCGCCGAAGCAACTCGTCAATACTAAACCACAACGGTGTGAGATGGAAATCGGCGCCGGGAAGTCCTGGCGACGGCATACCGACAGGTGACGCAGATAAGGTGCGGTCGACGAATCGGCCGCACCTCCCCCCATTTCTGCTGTCAGGCCCACGGCGGGCAAACCACCACTGGCCTGCCTTCCAGTGTAGGGTCATAATCTTAGTTAAACAAACCATGCATCCGGTTTTGGCAGGTGCCGCCTTGCCGGGCGGATCATGACCGGAAAATCCCGACGGCGGCCACGTCACCGGGGACCAGGCCGCTTATCCGCCACAGCTGTTCGGAAGGGTAGAAATGATCCACCGTGACAAGGTCGATCTGGTGCCTGCTGAACCCGGCATCGAGCAGGGCCTGCCGCCCCGTCGGGGCATCACCCAGAAGACGCGGCAGCGGTCTGCAGGACCCCCGGCAGAGCCATTCCACGAGCACGGAAACCGGCACCGGCTCCGGGTAGGCGGCGTAGAAGGCGCGGCCAGGCTGCGGCTCCGCGAGCGCCAGTCCGGCCACGAGGGCACCCAGCGTTCCGGCGTCGATCACCGACAACCGGGCGGCGCCGTCCCCCGGCCACCCGCCGGCCACGTCGATGATGCGCAGCAGGCCTGGCGCCAGCCAGCGGTCGCCCTCCCCGAAGACGAGGTTCGGCCGGACGACTTCGCCGCCGTAGTCGAGGACCATGCGCTCGGCGGCGGCGCGGGCCGCACTGGCGGCCGAAGCCGGCAGGTAAGGGTACGGACCGACGCCCCGGTGCGGACCCATCCCGTGGACACTGGCAGTGCTGAGGTAGATGAGGCGCGGATTGCCGGACTCCCGGCATTGTTCGATGACATTCCGGGTGCCGGCCTCGTTGACCTCGCGGGCGATGTCGGGATCGGAGCCGACGTAGGAGACAGCGTGGACCACGGTGCCCGCGCCTTTCAGGTCCCGCAGGATGGGCAGGAGGGCTCCGGGAACCGTGATGTCCGGCACGGCGATGTCCGCCACGGTGCTGGTAGCGTGGTGTCCCTGTGGCCCGGCGGGGCCATCGGGATTCCGGCCACCCGGATTCCGGGAAAGCGCGGCCACCCGGGCTTTCCCGGCCAACGACCCTACGACCCGGCGGCCGATGAACCCCGAGGAGCCCAGCACCACGACTCCGGGGAGTCCGTCAACGTCAGTTGTCATGCTCCACGGACCCCGGCTATCGATGGAATCATGAACTCAAGTATCCCGGATGGGGAACCGGAGAGGTCCTGGAGCTGACTATGCAACAACGAGCCAAAGCCACCCGAACGGCCGTCATCGAAGGAGCCGCTTCCATCTTCGAGGAAGTCGGATACGGGAATGCGAGCCTGAGCGATGTCACCAAGCGCGCCAACGTCACCAAAGGGGCGCTCTATTTTCATTTCAAGTCCAAGGAAGACCTCGCCTTGGCAGTCATCGCCGAACAACACAACATCGTGCGGATTGCCGGTGAGAAGATTGCGGCAGCCGGGCTTCCCGCTTTGGAAACAATGATCACGATGTGCAGGACCTTCGGGCAGCAGCTGCTCGACGAGCCGGTGGTGCGTGCAGGCATCCGCCTGACCTTCGAAGCCTCGGCATTCAACGGCGACGTGAAGGGGCCCTACCGGGACTGGATGGCCACGATGGAGTTCCTGACCCAGCAGGCCCAGCGCGAAGGGGATATCCGCGAGGACCTCGACGCAAGCGACTTCGCCCACTACCTGGTCGCCTCATTCACGGGAAGCCAGATGGTTTCCAATGTAATGACGGGCCGGCAGGATGTCCTGAAGCGGATCGATGACATGTGGGACTTCATGATGCCCGCCATCGTTCCGCGGCAGCACGGAGACCGGCAGAGCTGAGTTCCGGCCCCGGGTCCCCTGCCTCAGTTCCGGACAGCCGCCTGCATGACCATCAGGACGTCGTCGCCGTTGAGCACCTTGACTTGGAGTGAATCCTGGCCGCCCGGGCCCGGTTCCGCGGGTGCCCCGCCCTCCCCGGGGCCGGGCAGGGTGACGGCAAGCTCCACCGGATCGGCGAGCTCGGCGATTTTCACGAACTCTGCTTCAAAGCGCGAAAAGTCGGCGTCCGGGCGGCCGGTGGCAGCGCGTACGGCCTGCCTGGCGGCTTCGATCAGCAGCATTCCCGGCACATGGTCCAGCGGGTGGTCGAAGAAGATCGGATGGCTCGTGTCCACGCGCAGCGGCCAGACGGAGGGCCGGACCTCCTCCCCCAGCATGACGTTCCTGGGCGTGGAGTGGCCCACCACCGCGGCATCAAGCAGTGCACCTTCGGAGCTCGGCTGCTCAACCACGGCGGAACGGCGGAAACGTTCGTAACCGGCAGGGGTGACGATCCTGGCCCCGGCGCTGCCCCGGCCGATGGTTTCGCCCTCCACCGTGAACGTCGCATCCACGCTGAGCGACGCGGGCTTGCCGCCGCTGAGCTTTACGTCCCGGAGCTCCAGGTCCACCGAGAGCTGCGTCGGGACCGAAGGATCCAGCATCACGTCTTCCATGGATACGCCGAGCCTGGGCATCAGGAATTTATGGTCCATGGGGACGCCGCTGCGGTGGGCCAGCAGGATCACTGACTGCCGCAGCGTCTCCGCCATCAGCGCCGAATCCGGCAGCCCGTCACGGGATCCGTAAAAGACATGCCAGCGCGGCCATTGGGCCCCTGCCGCAAAACGCTCCGGTCCCGTTTGGACGAAGTCCGTGAGGAAAACTTCCGAAAGGGAAAGCTTGTGGACCAAGCCACGCTGCACGGAGGATTCGAACAGCGCTTCAGCCTGCCCCGGGCCGTTGCCCGCATTCTGCTCATCCAATTCGATGTGCCCCATATTCTCGACCCGTAAATGTCCAAATTTTATCGGTTCACCCGGTTTTTCAAACACACGGGCCCCACCTGTCCCAACACCATGCCAAGGCGAGGACGGGAACGGAACCCCTGCCCTTCCGTCAGCCCCGCGCCGATTGACGTATTCGAACATATATTCGAATATTGAAGTATGCCAGCAGCACTGCCCGATCTTCCTCCCGACCCCCTGCGCACTTCGCCGGGCGAGGACCTGCAGGCCAGGATCCACCTCATGCAGGGCAGGCGCGCACGGGAACATTCCCTGCCGGTGCTTCCGGCGCTTAAGGGAGTCCTGCCAGGAGGCCTCCGGCCCGGAGCCGTGTACTCACTGCAGGGTTCCATGTCCTTGGCCATGGCCCTGCTGGCCGGCCCGTCGCTGCAGGGTGCCTGGTGCGGAGTAATGGGACTGCCGGACTTCGGGATCGAAGCGGCGTCGGGGCTCGGCATCGCACTGGAACGGCTGGTCCTGGTTCCCGATCCCGGCGAGCGCTGGATGCAGGTGCTCGCCGCCCTGGCTGATGTCCTCCCCGTTGTCCTTGCCTGCGCCCCGGCCCGGGCAGCCCCGGCAGAAGCCGCCCGCCTGGGGGCACGGCTCCGCGAGCGCGGCTCCGTTCTCCTCGTGGCAGGGCACTGGCCGCAAAGCGAAGCAATCCTGCGGGTCAGCAGCCACGAATGGGAGGGCCTGGGCCAGGGGCACGGACACCTTGCCCGCCAGGAGCTCCGGCTCGAGGTGGCCCTTCGGGGCGCTTCCCGGACCGCCGTCGTGGACCTTACCGGAGGAGTCCCGGAAGAACCCTCCGCATACCGGATCGGGGCCTGAGCACATGCCTGGCGGAACGGTTTCACGGGTGATGGTGGCCTGGTTCCCGGACTGGCCGCTTGTTGCGGCCCGCCTGGCGGATGAGCTTCCGGCCGATGTTCCGGCGGCAGTCATTTCCCAGGGCAAGGTGGCGGCGTGTTCGGCAGAGGCCCACGGGGAGGGCGTGGTCCGGGGCCTGCGGCTCCGGGAAGCCCAGACCCGATGCACTTCGCTGGCGGTATGCCCGGCCGACCCGTTGCGGGATGCCCGGGAATTCGAGCCTGTCCTTGCCTCCCTGGAAGAGCGGAGCCCGGGGGTGCAGGTGCTGCGTCCGGGCTTGTGCGCCGTCCGGGTCCGGGGTGCCGCCCGGTATTACGGCAGCGAGGAATCAGCAGCCGGGGCCGTGCTTGACGCAGCCGATTCCCTGGGCGTTGAGGCCCGGGTGGGGGTTGCGGATTCCGTCTTTGCCGCCGTGCAGGCTGCCCGGAGCACCACCGAAAGCCTCGCGCTCCTGGTGCTGCCGCCGCAAACGTCGCAGGATTTCCTGGCCCCGTTCCCCGTGGAAGCACTGGAACAACCGAAGCTGGCCTCCTTGTTGAAACGGCTGGGCATCCACACTCTCGGCGATTTCACCCGGCTCCCCCTTTCCGATGTCCGCGCCCGCTTCGGCGAGGCCGGAGCCCTGGCCCATGCCATGGCGGGCGGCGAAGATCCCAGATCGGTGGTGCCCCGGGTTCCGCCGCGGAAGCTGGACCGGCAGGTGGATTTCGAACCCGGGCTGGACCGCATCGACCAGATCGCGTTCCAGTTGCGGGCACCTGCCGGAGAGTTCATTGCGGGGCTGCGGGAAGCAGGACTGGTGTGCACGGAACTCAGGGTCATCCTCCTGGACGACTCCGGCACGCGCACGGAGCGCCTATGGGGCCATCCCCGCCATTTCACGGCGAACGACGTCGTCGACCGCGTGCGCTGGCAGCTTCAGCCCCGTTCCGCGGACCCGTCCGGCAGCCAGAACGCGGGCGGCATCACCTCGGCGATCATCCGGGTGGAACTGGTCCCCGGCCGGATCGACTCCATTACCGGCCACGGGCAGGACCTGTTCGGGGAAGGTGCCGAGGAAAAGATCCACCACGGACTGAGCCGGCTCCAGAGCATGCTCGGGCAGGAGGCCGTGCTGGTTCCTGCCGTCTCCGGCGGCCGGGTTCTCCATGAACGGCGGTTGCTCACCCCCTGGGGCGACCCCGTTCCGCGGGAAGCTGCCATCCAGGCGGCCCGGCCCTGGCCCGGGAGCATTCCGGATCCCCAGCCTGCCACGGTCTTCGCCTCCCCTGTGCCGGTCCTTCTGCTGGATGCGTCCGGGGAGACAGTCCGCATTGACCAGCGCGGCACCTTGGTTTCCCCGCCGGCCTGGTTCTGCCCGGAAGCCGGCACCGAAAGCGGAGTGGAGCGCCGGCCGGTGGCCGAATGGACCGGCCCCTGGCCGCTGCGGCAGCGCTGGTGGGACGAGGGCCGCCGTCGTCATGCTGAACGTTTCCAAATCGTCGACGGCGACGGCGACGCCTGGCTCCTGCTCCTGACCGGAGACCGCTGGTGGGCCGAAGCCCGCTACGACTAAGGGGCTCCGTTCCCCCTGGCCCCAGCAATACCAAGCAAGAAAGACCGAACATGGGCTGGCACAATTCACCGCTCACCTGGGCACAGTTCGAGGGCACCCTCTCCGGCAGGCTCCCCGCCGGGGAACACGGGCGCAAGGGCGACGGCGGGGACAGTCCCGCCTGGTCCCGGAAACGCGGCCCCTACCATCCGCTGCCCGCCCAGGCGCGTCCCCTGGTGCAGGGATCGGTTCCCTACGCGGAACTGCATGCCCACTCGCACTACAGCTTCCTCGACGGCGCCTCCTCGCCCGAGGAACTGGTGGAGGAGGCGGTACGACTGGGCCTGCACGCCCTCGCACTCAGCGACCACGACGGTTTCTACGGAATCGTGCGGATGGCCGAAGCCGCGGAGGCCTACCAGCTGAAAACCGTGTTCGGCAGCGAGCTCTCCCTCGGCCTGGGCAAGCCCCAGCAGGGCGAAGCCGATCCCGAAGGCGAACACCTCCTGGTCCTCGCCCGCGGGGAGGAAGGCTACCACCGGCTGGCCTCCGCCCTGACCGCGGCCCATCTGGCTCCCGGTGCGGAGAAGGGCAAACCTGTCTACGACCTCGATTCCCTGGCCGGAACACTCCACGGGCATTGCCTGGTCCTGACCGGCTGCCGCAAGGGAGCGGTGCGCCGGGCGCTGCTGTCCGAAGGCGAACGGGCCGCAGCCCGGGAACTGGATGCCTTGCTGGACCGCTTCGGGCACGGGAATGTGGTGGTGGAGCTTTTCGACCACGGCAACCCGCTGGACACGGACCACAACGATGCCCTTGCCCGGATCGCGGCGCGGGCCCGGGTTCCCCTGGTGGCCAGCAACGCCGTGCACTACGCAGCGCCCGGACAGTACCCCGTGGCCACGGCGCTCGCCGCGGTCAGGGCACGGCGGAGCCTGGACGAGCTGGATGCCTGGCTCCCGGCCAGTTCCGGCGCTCACCTGCGCAGCGGAGCCGAGATGGCCGCGCGCTTCGCCCGCTACCCGGGCGCCGTGGAGCGCACCGTGGAACTGGCCGACGAGCTCGCTTTCCAGCTGCGGGCCGCGCGGCCGAGACTTCCGAAGCTCGATGTCCCCCCGGGGCACACCCCCATCTCCTGGCTCCGGGAACTCGTCCGGCAAGGGGTCGCGGCGAAGTATCCGGGCGCCAGGGAGGATGTCCATGCCCGGATCGAAAAGGAACTTGCCGTGATCGAGGCGAAGGATTTCCCCGGCTACTTCCTGATCGTCCATGACATCGTGCAGTTCGCCCGGTCCCGCGGCATCCTCTGCCAGGGCCGTGGTTCGGCGGCGAATTCCGCCGTCTGCTTCGCCTTGGGGATCACCGCCGTCGACAGCATCTTCTACAAGCTGCCGTTCGAACGGTTCCTCTCAAGCCTCCGGGAGGAGGAGCCGGACATCGACGTCGACTTCGATTCCGACCGCCGGGAGGAAGTCATCCAGTACGTCTACGGCAAGTACGGGCGGTTCAACGCGGCGCAGGTGGCCAACGTCATCAGCTACCGGCCGAAGAACGCCGTCCGGGACATGGCCAAGGCGCTGGGCTACAGCCAGGGCCAGCAGGACGCATGGTCCAAGCGGATCGACCGCTGGAACGGCGTCGAGGAAGGCAAGGAGGACGGCATCCCGGAGCCCGTCCTGGAACTGGCCGAACGGATCATGGGCTTCCCGCGGCACCTGGGCATCCACTCGGGCGGGATGGTCCTGACGGAACGGCCCGTTGGCGAAGTGGTGCCGATCGAGCATGCCCGGATGGAGGACCGCACGGTGCTGCAGTGGGACAAGGACGACTGCGAATGGATGGGCCTGGTCAAGTTCGACCTCCTGGGTCTGGGGATGCTCGCGGCCCTGCAGTACTGCTTCGATCTGGTCGCGGACAATTTCGGGGAGCACTGGAAAATTGAGACCATCCCCAAGGAAGAGCCGGCGGTGTACGACATGCTGTGCCGGGCCGATTCGATCGGGGTGTTCCAGGTGGAATCCCGCGCCCAGATCAGCACGCTGCCCCGGCTGAAGCCGCGGGAGTACTACGACCTCGTGGTGGAGATCGCCCTGATCCGCCCCGGCCCGGTTCAGGGTGGCGCGGTGCATCCCTACATCCGCCGCCGCTCAGGGGAAGAGGCCGTCACCTACCTTCACCCCCTGCTGGAACCGGTGCTGGAACGGACGAAGGGTGTCCCCTTGTTCCAGGAGCAGCTCATGCAGATGGCCGTCGCCGTCGGAGGCTGTACCGCGGAAGACGCCGACCTGCTGCGCCGGGCGATGGGCTCCAAGCGCGGGGTGGAAAGGATCGAGTCCCTCAAGGCCAAGTTGTACGCCGGGATGGCGGCCAACGGGATCAGCAAGGACGACGCCGACCAGATCTACGCCAAGATCGAAGCCTTCGCCAACTTCGGTTTCGCCGAATCGCACTCGCTCAGTTTCGCGGTGCTGGTCTACGCGAGTTCCTGGCTGAAGCTGCACTATCCCGGGGCATTCCTTGCGGCATTGCTCCGGGCCCAGCCCATGGGCTTCTACTCACCGCAGAGCCTGGTGGCCGATGCCCGCCGGCACGGGGTCAGGGTGCTCCGGCCGGATATCCTCCGTTCCCGGGCCGAAGCGACGCTTGAACCTCTCGAAGAGAACGACGGCGGCCCGGAATCAGGCGCGCCCGCCGCCTCCCGCCGCGGCGGGATGGATTCCTGCCTGCTTGCCACGCAGCCCGAGCCCGGACCGTTCCGCCCGGAACTGCCGGCAGAAGACCACCTGCACCGCAGGGACGGCTCCCATGCCGTGCGCCTCGGCCTGGACGGGGTGACGAACATCGGAGCCGACGTGGCCAAACGGATCGTTGCAGAGCGGGAGGAGAACGGCCCTTACCGGGACATGGCGGACCTCTCCCGCCGTGCGGTTCTCAGCTCCGAACAACTGGAAGCGCTCGCCTCCTCCGGTGCCCTCGATTCCCTGGGGCTGAGCCGCCGCGAAGCTCTGTGGCAGGCGGGCAGCGCGGCTTTGGAACGGCAGGGACAGCTGCCGGGAACGCAGGTGCCTGTCCAGTTGCCGCTGTTGCCCGAACTATCGCCGCAGGAGAGTGTCATCCAGGATCTCTGGTCCACCGGGGTCAGCACCGATGACCACCCCATGCGGCATGTGCGCGGCAGCCTGGAGCAACGCGGGGTGCTGCGGATCGACAGCCTTGCCGAAGTTGCCTCCGGCACGCGGATCGAAGCCGCAGGGCTCGTCACGCACCGGCAACGGCCCCAGACCGCGCAGGGCATCACCTTCGTCAACCTCGAGGACGAAAGCGGCATCCTCAACGTGATCTGCAGCGTGGGGCTCTGGAAGCGGCACCGCCGGGTGGCGCGGGAAGCAGTGGCCCTGGTGGTGCGCGGCTTCCTGGAGCGCTCGCCGGACGGCGTAACCAACCTGGTGGCGGACCGGCTGGAAGCCCTTGGCCTGCCGGCCGCGCCCAGGTCGCGGGATTTCAGGTAATACCCTTTCCAGCCAGTGGACGGTACCCGAACGCACGGATTGGCTGGAGCCACAACCATAGCTACGTGTGACATTGATCATATCGAAATCTGATATATTAGTTACATACTAGATGTGGATCCTCCGGAGGATCGATCGTCAACTCGAAGAGGAGTGAACAGCATGCAGCAACTCGCGCAACGGCTCGAACGCCTGGGCACCGAAACCGCCTTCAGCGTCGCGCAGGCCGCAGCCGCTTGGAAGGCGAAGGGGAACCTGGTGTACCCCTTCCATCTCGGCGATATCAACATCCCCACCGCCCCGAACATCGTGGAAGCGATGAACCGGGCAATCGCCGACGGCTACACCGGCTACTGCCCCGGACCCGGCATCCCGCAGCTGCGCGAAGCCCTTGCCGAGGACCTCGGCTCCCGCCGCGGCATCGAGTTCACCCCCGAGAACGTGGTGGTGATGACCGGCGGCAAGCCCGTGATCACGAAGTTCCTGCAGGCGGTCATGAACCCCGGACAGGAAGTGCTCTACCCCAACCCCGGCTTCCCGATCTACGAATCGCAGATCGAGTACCTCGGCGGCACTGCGGTGCCCTACCGCTACCTCCCCACGAGCGAGGGTTTCGCGATCGACATCGACCAGGTGCGCGCGTCGATCACCGCGAACACGGTCGCCATCATCTACAACGACCTGCAGAACCCCATCTCGGCTGAGTCCACCGCGGCCGAGCGCGAGGCCATCGCCCAGCTCGCCCAGGAACACGATCTCTGGGTCCTCTCCGACGAGGCCTACTTCGAGACCCGCTACGAGGGTGTCTCGAGCTCGATCGCATCGCTCCCGGGCATGGCCGAACGTACCGTCATCCTCTACACGTTCAGCAAGAAGTTCGCCATGACCGGCTCCCGCCTGGGCTGCGCCGTCGCGCCGGTCGAGATCGCCAAGGTGCTCAGCACGCTGAACACCAACGACGAGTCCTGCACCACGCACTACGTGCAATGGGCAGGCATCGAAGCGCTCCGGGGTCCCCAGGACTCCGTGCAGAACATGCTGGACATCCTGCGCGAACGCCGGGACGCAACATGCAAGCTCGTGAACGACATCCCCGGCATGCACGTCGCCGTGCCGCAGTCGACCTTCTACCTGTTCCCCGACGTCACCGAGGTGATGGATCGCCTGGGCTACACGGCGGTCGGCGACTTCGCCACTGACGCCCTCTACAACACCGGCGTCTCCTTCTGCACGCGCGAGCACTTCGGACGGCGCCAGCCCGGCGAGGAGCGGCAGTACATCCGCCTCGCCTACTCAGGCATCGACGTCGACAACATCCTCGACGGCCTCGGCCGCCTGCGCCAGTGGATCGAGTCCGCATGAGCCGGGTTGTCGTCACGGGACGGGTGCCCGAAGCCGCGATCGAAAAGCTTCGCGCCGAACACGAGGTCGATGCCTGGGCCGGACCGGAGTCCATCAGCCGCGAGGAGCTCCTGCGCCGGGTAGCCGGCGCAGACGCCATCGTGAGCCTGCTCACCGAACGCATTGACGCCGAACTGCTCGACGCCGCCGGCCCGCAGCTCAAGGTCGTCTCCAACGTCGCCGTCGGCTATGACAACATCGACGTGCCGGCCTGTACCGCACGCGGTGTCGTCGCCACCAACACGCCCGGCGTGCTCACCGAGGCGACGGCGGACATCGCGTTCGGGCTCATCCTCATGGCCACCCGCCGGCTCGGTGAGGGCGAACGGCTCATCCGCGCCGGCCAGGCCTGGAAATGGGGCATGTTCTTCCTGCTCGGGTCCAGCCTGCAGGGCAAGACCCTCGGCGTCGTCGGCATGGGCGGCATCGGCCAGGCGACCGCACGCCGGGCCAAGGCCTTCGGCATGGAGATCGTCTACCAGTCCCGCAGCGAGATCGACCCCGCGATCGCCGCGGAACTGGGCGCCCGCCGCGTCGATCTCGACGAACTGCTGACTGTTTCCGACGTCATTTCGCTGCACTGCCCGTACGGACCCGCCACGCACCACCTGATCGGCGCAGAACAACTCGCGGCGATGAAGAGCACGACCTACCTCGTCAACACGGCACGCGGACCCATCATCGACGAAGCAGCCCTCGCCGCCGCCCTCCGCGACGGAGTCATCGCCGGTGCCGGGCTGGACGTCTTCGAGCAGGAGCCCCAGGTCCACCCGGACCTGCTCGAGCTGGAGAACGTGGCACTCGTGCCGCACCTCGGCTCTGCCACCGTCGAAACGCGCACCGCCATGGCAGTGCTCGCCGCCGACAACACGCTCGCCGTGCTCCGCGGCGAACAGCCGCCCACGCCGATCGGTTAGCCCGGTCCAGCCTTCGCCCCACGCTGCGTGAAGAAACAAGTACGAGCCCCGTCCCGAAGGACGGGGCTCGTACTCGTTAACTTGATAGGCCATGGCCGGCCGCATCGAAACGTTTCGGCTTCGAGTTATCCCGCTGCGCACGCCGCAAAGATATGAACTACGTTGTGCTGCAGGTCATCCTCAAGGAAAAAATCTGGGGAACCGGATCCGGAAACCCTGCCGAATTGGAAAAGGCGCTCCATGCCCAAGCTGCTCTCGGTTACCGGCTCCACAGCGTTACCAGGAAGCAAAGGGATGGGCGGAGGCGACCGCTTCCAGGCAACAATGGTGTTCGAGCGGTTGTAGCAGCAAGGGAGAACGACGGCCACAGCAATCGGCGCCTTGGAGCCCGCCCTCCGGAAACCAAGAAATCCCGCGGATTCGATCCGCGGGACTTCATTGTGGTGGGCGTCCTAGAAACTACTCGAAACCAAGTAGCGAGGTTGTCAATCTTCATTCCTTGATAAGAAGGGTTCCAAGCCAAGCTTCCGATAGAGCCGTCACTCCCCCGCCGATTCCCGCAGATGAAGCCCGAGGAGGTCCAGCAGCTGGTCGCGTATAACAAAGCGGGGATGGGCATCAAAGAGCTCGCCCGAATGTACGAGATTGGCTCGAGTTTCGGCGATCCCTCAGAATATTGATATGCCGCGGGCACCGCCAAAAGCGAGCCGAGTGCTACCGCATCCTGGTGGGCCGGTCTTCCGTTTCAGAGTCGGCATGGCCGCATCGTACTAACCAACCCGGACATCAATTTGCTTCAGACGCGCGGCCAGCAGCCTCATCCTCCTGACGGAGACAACGTAGACCACCCGGAGCTCGAGGTTGAACCAGGGGTAGCCCCTGCTGAGGGAGTCGCGGCGGTCGGCTCACCCTTAGCCATTGACGCTGGTTCAACGGCGCGGTCGCTGAACACGACCCAGTCGTCAATCACGGCGATCGGGTATCGTGCCGCAACATTAACAATGGTCTTTCCTGTGGCAACGTCCACGACAGGACTTTGGTCAGTAGTTTGCAAATATAGCTTTCCATTGTAGAACCCAAGAGCCCGCGCCTGAAGTTTCGATGCCTTATCCTTCCCCAGTTGCCACTTGACCGTTCCCGTGGCCAACTCGGCGACCTGGATAGCTCCGTCCACGTCAGTGACTATGAATCTGCGTTCGGGGTCGACCATGAGAGGTTTGCCGGCTGCTTTCACTACCGTCCCGGTTTGGAAATCAACGTACCGAGGCGCTGTCTTCCCCGAGAACCGCAAAAGGCTGCCCAGCTCCGTGCTCCCCCTGGCCTCCGTACACCATTCAGGCCATACGTCGACCGTCTGTACCGTGAAGACATCTCGTCCTGTCGCAACGTCGACCCCGGTAGCCTTCGCGCATGACTGATTCATATAGGTGCCGTTGCCGTCACTCCACATAGCAACTGTCCCGAGAGCTGCTTGATAGAACGTCCCGCCGCGCTCCCAGACTCGCGCGCCGGTCAGAGCGTCATACCCTCTCGTGATGCCGTCCTCCCCTGATGGCAGGCTTACGGCCATCACGTTCGACATTGAACCGGACAGCGGGGTGTCATTTGAGGTGCTCGTGTCCAGACTCTGCACCTCTGTGTCCTTCAAAACGCTCAGGTTCACTGGGTCGACTGCCACGACATCGGTTTTGTACTTCTGCTCATCTAAACCTGTAGCCGGCTGTCGGTACTCGATGACCGCGCCGATCAGCGGTCGAGCCGCTGAGCCAATGCTCGTGTACACCTGTCCGGTAATCTCCCTGCCAGGGAAGAGCTTCTTCGCTGAGACTTGAACCTTGCCCAAGGTCGGAAACGTGAGATCTGCTTCGCCGCGGACCCATGGTCGTCCATTGTCAATGAACACATGGTTCACGAAGAAGTGCCCTACAACATCGTTCCCTGGGTCAGAGGCCAGTACGGTGGCAGTCGCTGTGGGGGACGGGGTTGGCTCTTTCGTCGGCGCCTGGGTGTCCGTGGCCGTACTGGCTCCCTGCGTGGGAGTGGCGACCGGAGCGGAAGTGGTTGTGGATGCCTGCTGACATCCGCTGCCGACGATCGCAAAGGCAATGGCAACGCCTGCGAGAAGTGCCCGCGATGACCGGGGAGCGGGCGAAGACCCTCTCATGGCTTTACCGAGCCATCAAGGAGAATGGATGCGCTGCCAGCGTTCAGAACAGGGTCCTCAGAACCGGTTGAATCGGACTGCGCAGTTAATACATACGCTGCAAGATCCTGCTTGGCCCCTTCCGGGTATCGTGGAGAAATCCAGTTCTTAAGGACGACTGAGTAGGAATTCGCGTCTCTGAAGTCTGAGGTTTCGGCGTACTTGACTCCCATCGATGCGCCTGATGTCGCGTCGGCAGAGTCGGAGCACTTCGTACCGCTGTCGGAGAAGTTCGATTCAAGGTAGGCGGTGGTCACCGGAGTGGCCCCCTTGACGATGCTGAGGCTCCACTTGGCTGCGGTGGGAATCGTGTCTCGGCCGGCCGTGGTGTTCGCCATGAAAAGAGTCAGCGGGATAACCGCATCCGTCGTTGGATCGAAGCCGCAAGCAGACCCCGGAGAATAGGTCGGAATCGGCTTGTTGTCCATTGAAGTTCCGCCACCAAGTACCTGCACATCTGATCCAGTCTTAGGTGATCCAATGGCTATCGAGGAACGCCAGGTGAATCCGAGCTTGGTCTCACTGCCCCACGAAGCATACGAAGTGATGCCCTTGAGTTCATTGGAAAGGCGGACCATGTTTTGAGCTCCAAAGTCCCTACAGGCCCTTACGAGATTCTCAGCTGTGGTCAACGCCGGATCCATTCCCCAGTATTGCTCTTGCCTCAGAGCCGGGATCCACGTCTGCTGCTGGACTGATGTGAGCTTCAGGAAGCGGTTGCAGTTGGGATCCGTCGCCGAGTTGTCGATGTCCGAAAGCGACTGCCCGTTGCCTGATTGGCCCGGGCACTGCGTGTCGTAGACCTTGCTCGCTGGCGTATCCGTGAGCCCCGCCTCACCGTATACCTTCAGGGTCTTCCCCTTGAACACCTCATCACGTTGTGCCGCAGTAAGCTTGAGATAGTCGACGCACGTGCCAGGCGCCGCATTGGACGGCGTCGCCCCAGCCCCACTGCTTGCACCATCCGAAGACGGCGCGCAAGCAGAAACAAGGCCGGCCAAAACTCCAGCCGCGAGCAGACATGAAAAGATCCTTCGATGTGCTTGCACTTTCCCCCACTTATCAAGCATTCAATTACAGATATTCAGATAAGGCAGAGACAGCATGGGCGAGGCTTACCATCCTCCATATATTCCGCCTCAGGCCATCATCAAACAGATGCCCGTCCAAACTTGTCGTCGCAACAGAGATCGATGTGTGCCAATGCAGCTATCTCCCGCACCAGGATCCTCCTAGTATCGGTCCGAGATTGCCAGTGACTCGGAGGATTGTCAACGGCATCTGTTCCCGCGAAAGCCGCAGCATCGCATGCAGATGAAAAGCGTGCCGTGATCTCTCACTTTTCTGAAACATTCGCATTCAAAAAGGTCGGCGCCTACCCAGACTCGAGATATCTCCGTGTTGCCATCTACCACGCGGCACTTCACATTGATCACTCTGCGCCGTTAGAGACAAGCAGAAGCCCGGATCTGACCGCGCGCCCACTTCTCATCAGGGAATTAGCAAGCACCGACCATCTTCCTGCGCAGGAAGGAGCACTCGTAACACGCCGCCTATTTTCGCAACAGGCATTGTGGTGCACAGCTTTGTTGCTCGATGATTGCCGCAAGAACGATATCAACATGAACCTCATTGGAAACAACATTTCTGAGACTTGCCTATGGCCTCGATAGCCAGCCGGACTCAGTGAACGCCTACCTACAGGTAACAACACCCCAGTGACCTCACGGAAATCTCACCCGAGCACTCGCAAAAACTTGACGATGCGTACGAACGTAAAGTGCGACGACGCCGAGAACGATCGCGAGAGTGGAGAAAAATCAAACATGGTGGGCCCGTTAGGATCCCAGCAAGCGGAATCACCGCAGAGACTGCAGCGGGTAGCGCGATGAGTCCAAAAATGAAGGCAGACAGCGCATAGTCTTTGGTTTCATTCTCAACTTGAAATGACTTCACGAAGCAGACCCCCTGAGCCATGTCGCATCCGGGAACGCCATAAGCAGGATGATCAAAGCTTGGCGCATGGCCAGCAGCACTACATCTAGTCCAGCAGGGCGACGGCGCCGACTACCGCGACTCCGAGCGCCCCGATCTTGGACCACACACGTGCAGTGGCGGCAATGATGGTCGCGACGATGCCGGCCAGGTTGCTGTCGCTCTTGCCGCGCTCGCTGCCACAGCACAGGGCTATCAGGCCCTTAGGGATGGAAGAAGCACTTGAGCGAACCCGCGACTCCCACAAGATCTCCACCGACACGAAAAAGGGAACCGCCAAATCTGACGGTTCCCTTCAGTGCTCGTTCAGGACCTATTCAGAGGCATTTGTCATGCCAATTTTTCGAATAAGACCACTGTGGTGGAGGTAAGGGGATTCGAACCCCTGACCTTCTGCATGCCATGCAGACGCGCTACCAACTGCGCCATACCCCCATATTTTCGCTGCTCCCTCAACGCAGAAAGACTTGGGAAAAGTCTCTCCCGCCCTGCCTTTCGGCGAAGCAACTCCAATATCTTAGAACAGCCTTTCCGAAAATTCCAAATCGGGCATACTTTGGCCGTTCCGCCCCGTCATTCCGGGGTTCGGGTTCAGGCGCCTTCCTGAAGGGCAGGCGTGCCGCGGTCCTTGCCGTTGAGCTCAAGGTCCACCACCGGGCAGTCCTTCCAGAGGCGCTCCAAGGCGTAGAACACCCGGTCTTCGCTGTGCTGGACGTGCACCACGATGTCCGCGTAGTCCAGGAGGACCCAGCGGCCTTCGGAACGGCCCTCGCGGCGCACGGGCCGCAGGTCCTGCTTGAGCAGTTCCTCTTCGATGCCGTCGACGATGGCGTTGACCTGGCGCTCGGTGGGCGCGGAGGCGATCAGGAACACGTCGGTGAGGGCGAGGCGTTCGCTGACGTCCAGGGCAACGATGTCCTCGGCGAGCTTGTCGGCTGCCGCGCGGGCGGCATGGCGGGCCAAGACGATGGATGATTCATGTGCAGTCACGGGACTCCTTGTGTGGTGTTCAATAGGGTGCAGGCAGGCGCCTGCCAACGTTTTGGGAACTCAGTGGGACATACCGCCGGCGAGAAACACAATGCCGGCGATGACGGCGGCAGCGGCGATGACGGCCAGGCAAAGGATCAGCAGCTGCTGGCGGCGTGCCCGGGCCAAGCCGGCGGTTGCGGCGTCGAGCGGTTCGAGGCCATAGGCATTGCGTGCGGAGACGGGCGCTGCCGGCGACCCGTCCCCGGAGTCGACGACGGCGTCCCCCGCCGTGCGCATCCGTCCCGCCTTTGCGGCGGCTTCGGCGCGGGCCAAGACCGAAGCCCGGCCCCGCTTGCGCTGCTTCGCGGCTGATACCTGTTCCTTGTCCAGTTTCGGTCCAGCGGAAGTGACCAACGGGACGAAGCTGGTTGCCGGAGCCTTCATCATGGGCCGGTCGACGCCGGGAACCTTGATGAACTCAAGCGGCGTCACCATGGCCAGGTTGTTCGCCGTTGCCGGACCTGTCTTGAGCGTTGCGGGACGCCCTGCCTGTTCGGCGAGCTTCTGCTTGGCTTCGGCACGCTTGTTGAGGATGGCCTCACGCTCGGCCTGGGCAATCTGCCGGGCGAGGGCCTGCTGGTCCTCGGCGGCGTCTGCCCCAGCCTGCGCTTCAGCCGCCGCCCGGGAGGTGTCCTCCAGCGAGGCGATATGTTCAACCTTGTTGGCCTGGTTGCGGGCCTGGGCGGTCAGCAGTTCGCGGGCGGCAAGCGCCTGCTCCACGGACATCTCCGGTTTCTTCGCGGAAGCTTCCGGGACTGGAACCGGGGGCCCGGCAGTGACCCGGATGGCGCCGTCGGGAGCGGTGCGGAACGGACCTGCCTGCGCAGGCTTCCCGTCGTCGCCGGCCGGAACAGCGCCCGGCACAACCGGGATCGCTGTGGCCGGCGCGTCGGCAGAAGGTGCCGCCGCGGCTGGAGCGATCACCGGGATCATTGACGTACCCGGAGCCAGTTCCTCCTGGAGCTGGTGGAGCCTGAGCTGCCTGCGCGTGGGTGGGCCGCCCTTGGACAGCTGCCCTTCCTTGTCCGCGAGTTCCTTGATGGCCCGCAGCGCCGCGCGATCTCTCGCCCGGATCTGAGACGAACGCTCCGCGCTGGTCGGCGCGTCCAAAGGAACGTCGGCGACCCGCCGGACGCGTTTGGTTTCAGGGCCGGACTTCTTCGGAGCCTCGGCGGCTGCGCCCTCGGTGGCCGGACTGGCCGGCGCCGTTTGTTCCAGGTGCTGTTCCCGGGCTCGACGAAGCTCACGCCGGCTAGGGATGGGGGGCTGTTCCTGGCTCATTCAAACTCACTCAGTAAGTGCTCGGCGGGCTGGTCCGGTCAATGACGGCATGGACTCTGCGGACTGCTTGTCCGCGTAAAGGCCATACTTGGCGATGTACTGCACCACTCCGTCGGGGACGAGGTACCACACGGGGTTTCCATCGGCGACGCGGGCACGGCAATCAGTTGAGGAAATCGCCATGGCCGGAACTTCGAGAAGGCTGACGTCCTCCCTGCCCATGTCATCGAGCACGTGGCCGGGCCTGGTGACGCCCACGAAATGCGCCAACTCCCAGAGCTCATCCACGTCCTTCCAGGACAGGATCTGGGCCAAGGCATCCGCGCCGGTGATGAAGAAGAGGTCGGCGTCGGGGCGCTGTGCGCGCAAGTCACGCAGGGTGTCGATGGTGAACGTGGGACCGGGACGGTCCACGTCCACGCGGCTGACCGTGAAGTTCGGGTTCGATGCCGTGGCGATCACCGTCATGAGGTAGCGGTGTTCGGGCTCACTGACCTGCCTGCTGGACTTCTGCCACGGCTGTCCCGTGGGCACGAAGACTACCTCGTCCAGATGGAACTTGGCCGCAACCTCGCTCGCGGCAACCAAGTGGCCGTGATGGATGGGATCGAACGTCCCACCCATCACGCCAAGGCGGACCCTGCGCCCCGTGACCTCGAAGGGTTTTGCAGCGGAAATCTTAGTGGCCAAACCCTGAGTGCTTGGCCGGGTGCTGGCGGTGCGGATCGGAGTGCTCGTCGACGGGCTCGTGGCGGTTGCCCAGGTTGGTGTAGGACAGGGTCACGAACATCAGCACGCACAGGATGGCGAACATCGAAACACCGAACACCCACGGTTCAGCCCACAGCGGCGCCAGTTCCTCATGGCCACCTTCGCCACCCTGCGCGGCAATCGAAATGGCGATCTGGTGAAACTGCATGTTCTCCCCTAGTGGTTCAAAGGATTTCGACGGCGGATCCTCCCGCCGTCCCGGACTTCTGTTCTATGTTACAGCGTTGGCGTTACGGCGATGCCCGCCGTACCAGTGTGGCTTAGGCGCGGACCTGGCCCTCGCCCTGGACGATCCATTTGGTGGTGGTCAGTTCCGTCAGGCCCATGGGGCCGCGTGCGTGGAGCTTCTGGGTCGAGATGCCCACCTCGGCACCCAGGCCCAGTTCCCCGCCGTCGGTGAAACGGGTGGAGGCGTTGACGATCACGGCCGCGGAGTCAATCTCGGCAATGAACTTCTCGGCGTTGGCGAGGTTGTTCGTCAGGATCGCCTCGGTGTGACCGGTAGTCCACTTGCGGATGTGGCTCACCGCGGCGTCCAGGTTGTCCACCATGGCCACGGCGAGATCCAGGTCCATGTACTCGGTGGCCCAGTCGTCATCGTCGGCCGGCACGGTCTCCACCTTGCCCGCAAGTGCCTGTGCCACACGATCATCGACGTGCAGTGTCACTCCGGCAGCCTTCAGTGCGGAGGCGACGGCGGGCAGCACCGTGGATCCCGAGTGGACCAGGAGGGTCTCCACCGTATTGCAGACGCTGGGCCGCTGGGTCTTGGCGTTGAGCAGGATGTCCACGGCCATTTCCTCGCCGGCCGATTCGTCGATGAAGATGTGCACGTTTCCCTCACCGGTTTCGATGACCGGCACGGAGGAGTTGTTCACGACCGTCTGGATGAGGTCCCGGCCACCGCGCGGGATGAGGACGTCGACGCGGCCGCGGGCGCGCATCAGCACGTTGGCGCCTTCGCGGCCGAACTGGTCAACGCTCTGGACGGCGTCGGCGGGCAGGCCCACCGACTCCAGCGCCTCGCGCAGGATCACCACGAGGGCTGCGTTGGTGCGAGCCGCAGCCGAACCTCCGCGCAGGATCACTGCGTTGCCGCTCTTCAGCGCAAGGCCGGCGATGTCCACGGTGACGTTGGGACGCGCCTCGTAGATCGCTGCCACGACACCCATGGGCACGTTGACCTGGCGCAGACGCAGGCCGTTGGGCAGGGTCTGGCCGCGCACGACGTTACCCACGGGATCAGGCAGGCCGGCAAGGTTTTCCAGGGCGGCCACGAGCCCCTCGATGCGTGCGGGGTTCAGGGTAAGCCGGTCCAGCAGGGCCTTGGACGTGCCGTTGGCGCGGCCTGCCTCGACATCCTTGGCATTCGCGGCGAGGATGGCGGCCTGTTGGCCCACCAGGGCGTCGGCGATTGCACGCAGCGCCCGGTCCTTCCAGGCCCGGTTGGCCTGCGCCATCCGGCGGGCGGCTTTGCGGGAGCGGTCGGCGATCGCGTGGACCGCAGCCTCAAGCTCCTGCGGCGTCAGTGACTCCGGGGTTCCCGCAGGCGGAACGGCACCGGAAAGAGTTCCGGTGGTTGCTGCGTCGGAAACGGCATGGGGAGTCAGTGCTTCAGTCATGCTCCAAGTTTAGTGGAGCCGGCCGACGTGACCAGCACGAGGTCGTCAACATGGACAACCACGCGGTCATATCCGCTGCCGAGTTCCTTCGCTAGTTCCTTGGTGGAACGGCCAAGCATCCGCGGAAGCTCCTCCGCGGAGTAGTTAACCAGGCCGCGGGCGATCACGGTTCCGTCGCCGGCCACCATTTCCACGGGGTCGCCGGCCTCGAAGTCTCCGGCAACGGAAGAAATTCCGGCGGGCAGCAGCGAGGTGTGGCGGTCGCGCACGGCCCGGACCGCACCGTCGTCGAGCACCAGGCGGCCGCGCACGGAAGCAAGGTGCGCCAGCCACAGCAGCCGGACCGGCTTGCGTCCGGCATTGACCGAGAACCAAGTTCCCACGTCCTCCCCTGCCAGTGCCGCTGCCGCGTTGGCGGTGGAGGTGACGAGGGCGTGGATCCCGGAGCCGGCCGCGATGGTGGCAGCCTCGACTTTGGTCATCATGCCGCCTGTCCCGACGCCGGCCTTGCCGGCCTTGCCGATCGTCACCCCTTCGAGGTCCGCGGGGCCGGTAACCAAGGGGATGCGCTTAGCCCCCTTGGCCGGCGGACCGTCGTAAAGGGCGTCGACGTCGGACAGGAGCACGAGCGCGTCCGCGCGCACCAGGTGCGCCACGAGGGCGGCCAGGCGGTCGTTGTCGCCGAAGCGGATCTCGTGCGTGGCCACGGTGTCGTTTTCGTTCACGACCGGCACCACGCCGAGGTTCAGCAGCCGGTCCAGCGCCCGGTAGGCGTTGCTGTGCTGGGTGCGCCGCATGAGGTCATCTGCCGTGAGCAGCACCTGGCTCACTGTCACGCCGTGAGCCGAGAACGCCTGGGTGTAGCGGGCCATCAGCAGGCCCTGACCCACACTGGCCGCGGCCTGCTGGGTGGCGAGGTCCTTGGGCCGCTTGGCCAGGCCCAAAGGCGCGAGCCCGGCAGCGATGGCCCCCGAGGAAACCAGGATGATTTCACTGCCCGCATTGCGCTTGCGCGCAAGGGCATCGACGAGCGCTGTCAGGGAGCGTTCGGAGATGCCGCCCTTGATGCTGGTGAGCGAGGAGGAACCGACCTTGACCACGATCCGCCTGGCCGCTGCCAGCGCCTCACGGCCGGCAGGTTCCGCAGCGACGGGCCGCGCCTGCGCGCTAGTCGTCATTGCCGTCTTCCAGGCCGCTTTCGCTCACCGGGCGGGCAGCACGACGGCGGCTGACGGACTCCGTCCAGATGCCCGCCTTGCGCTCTGCCTCGAGTTCGGCGCGCGCAGCGGCCTTCGCCTCGCGGCGTTCGATCTGTTCCTCGCGCTTCTGGGAACGGGTGGGGCGATCGCCGATGTCAGCGATTCGGATGTCGGTGCCGCGCGGAGTGGCAAGGAGTTCGGCGCCGGCCATCATGGTGGGCTCCCAGTCGAAGACGACACCGTCCTCGCCACCGATCACCACGGTGTCGCCGGGCTTGGCACCCATCTTGAAGAGTTCGGTCTCGATGCCGAGCTTGGCCAGGCGGTCGGCCAGGTAGCCGATAGCTTCTTCGTTGGTGAAGTCGGTCTGCTTGACCCAGCGCACGGGCTTCTCGCCGAGCACGCGGAAGAGCGGCTCAAGGTTCTTTTCCTCGCGGCGGATGGTGAAGCCGGTCTCGTTGACTGCGCGCGGGCGCAGCACCGGTGCAGCCACCTTCGGCGGCGCGGCCTGCACGGCGTCGCGCGCAGCCTGGACGATCCCGGCCATCGCAAAGCTCAGGGAACGCAGGCCCTCGTGGCTGGTGGCGGAAACCTCGAAAACGCGGTAGCCGCGGGCTTCAAGGTCCGGGCGCACGAACTCGGCCATGTCCTTGCCGTCGGGCAGGTCCACCTTGTTCAGCACCACGAGCTTCGGGCGTTCGTTGAGCGGAACCACCTCGCCGTCCACACCGGCATAGCTCATGTCCACGGCGTATTTCTCGAGCTCGGCCTCGATGATCGCGAGGTCGGACAGGGGGTCCCGGTCCGATTCGAGCGTTCCGCAGTCCAGGACATGGACGAGGGCGGCACAGCGCTCGACGTGGCGCAGGAAGTTATGGCCCAGTCCCCTGCCCTCGCTGGCGCCCTCAATGAGGCCAGGGACGTCGGCGATGGTGAAGCGGACATCGCCGGCCTGGACCACGCCCAGGTTCGGGACGAGGGTGGTGAAGGGGTAGTCGGCGATCTTCGGCCGGGCGGCGGACATGGCGGCGATCAGGCTGGACTTGCCGGCCGAGGGGAAACCGACCAGGGCAATGTCGGCGATCGATTTCAGTTCCAGGACGATGTCGCTGGCTTCGCCTTCGATGCCGAGCAGCGCGAACCCGGGAGCCTTGCGCTTCTGGGACGACAACGAGGCGTTGCCAAGTCCGCCGATGCCGCCTGCGGCAGCCAGGTACTCGGCCCCGATGCCGACGAGGTCGGCCAGCACGGTGCCGTCCTTGCTCTTGACCACCGTGCCGTCCGGCACGGGGAGCACCAGCGTCTCGCCGTTCTTGCCGCCGCGCCAGTCACCCATGCCCGGGCCGCCGTTCGTGGCGTGCCGGTGCGGGGCGTGGTGGTAGTCGAGCAAGGTAGTGGTCTGGCCGTCGACGCGCAGGATGACGTCGCCGCCGTTGCCGCCGTTACCGCCGTCGGGACCGCCGAGCGGCTTGAACTTCTCCCGCTTGACCGATACACAGCCGTGGCCGCCTGTTCCGCCGGATACGTGAAGTACTACCCGGTCTACGAAGGTGGCCACGATTTTCTCCTCTGTGTATGCAAAAACTCTAAAAGATTCTAATGCTGTTAAAAGACAAGTGGAGGGGGCCGTCCGGCCCGCTCCACCCGCTCAGAATGTGTTGTTACTCTGCAGCTGCAGCAGCAACGATGTTCACGACACGGCGGCCGCGACGGGTGCCGAATTCGACAGCACCGGCCTGCAGAGCGAACAGGGTGTCGTCGCCACCGCGACCGACGCCTGCGCCCGGGTGGAAGTGGGTGCCGCGCTGGCGGACGATGATCTCGCCGGCGGAAACAACCTGGCCGCCGAAGCGCTTCACGCCGAGGCGCTGTGCGTTGGAGTCACGACCGTTGCGAGTGGAGCTCGCGCCCTTTTTATGTGCCATTTGAAATGCCTGCCTCTAAGGTTCTTGGGAAATCTGGTGAAACCCGGAAAGCAACCAGTGGTTACTTGATGCCGGTGATCTTGATCTTGGTCAGTTCCTGACGGTGACCCTGGCGCTTCTTGTAGCCGGTCTTGTTCTTGAACTTCTGGATGACGATCTTCGGACCACGGAGGTCTTCGAGGATCTCAGCCGTAACCTTGACCTTGGCCAGGTCCGCAGCAGCGGAGGTGACCTTGTCGCCGTCTACCAGGAGCAGTGCGGGCAACTCGAAGGTGCTTCCGACTTCACCGGGGACGCGGTTGAGGGTTACGTAGTCTCCAACGGAAACCTTTTCTTGGCGGCCGCCTGCGCGGACAATCGCGTACACCACTTGGGCACTCACTTCTCTCGACGTTTCTTACAAAATTTGCGTGCGGAACCCCGGAGCCATTGCGGTCCTGATTCGCGCTGTGCCTCAACGCCGTGAACTTCGGAAAGAAGCCCGTGAGTCATCCCTGAACAGATCCAGGGGGCATAACCCAAGTGTTGGCGTAAGCACCGAAGATCCAGATTACGCTAGTTTCGCCTTCGGCTGCAAATGAGGCCGGGTCCGGAACGTGCCATGTGATGGCTGCCACAGCGGCCAAGCCGCCATCCGGTACCGTGCCCGTCAAGCTTACCGTTTCCGGGCGCTCCAGCTGTGCAGGCACGCTCCGACACGCTCAGGCGTGCAGCCTCGGGGCGTCGAAGAACGCAGTCTCGTAGCGGCAGGACTGCGCGAATGCTTCGTGCATGGCGGCCCGTTCAGCGGCGGACGCCGCACGTGCGGCACCGTCGACGACGTCGATCGCCTTCCGCGTGGCCTCGGCGAAGGCTTCATCCGCGTAAGTCCGCAGCCAGTCCGCGTAGGGGTGGCCGGATGGCTCCCCGGCTGCGACAAATTCATGGTGCAGGCGCTGGCCGACCTCGGCGTAGAGCCAGTAGCACGGCAGGATGGCCGCGACCAGCACCCCGTAGCTGCCCGATGCGGAGGCCGCGAGCAGGTGGTCCACATAGGCCTTCGTGACGGGGCCGGCCTCCGTGGCCATCCGGCCGCCGAGCCAGTTCCGGTGCAGCTCCGATTCGACTTCCAGGCACTGTTGGGAACCCTTCGCCCAAAACAGCTGTTCATCTTCGCTCGGCGCCAATGCCCCGGCCCGGGCCAGGACCCTGGAGTAGCCGTTCAGGTAGAGGGCGTCCTGGGCCAGGTAGTAGCCGAAGTGTCCTTTCGATAGCGCACCGGACTGCAGGCCGCCGATGAACTCCAGCGCGTGGATCTCGGCAAGTTCCAGCTCCGCCGCGTCCCACAGCTGCGCGGCGAAGCCACCGGGCCGGAGCCTTTCCTGTCCGTGGAAATGGTGGACGGGTCCGTTGCCCTGGCCCACTTCCAGCACCTCTGAACGGGCGAGTGCTTCCTGCAGCCAGGGCTTCACCTCGCGAAGGGCCTCCTCCCAGCTGCCCAGCCGGGCCTTGGCCGTAGCCATCGCGGACGAGAGCGAGCATCCGGTGCCATGGCTGTTGCTTGTGGCAATGCGCGGCCCCGGAACCTCCACCACATCCTGGCTGAGCAGGCCGGAGGTGTTCACCAGGGCGTCGGGGCAGTCTTCGCCGGCCAGGTGTCCGCCCTTGACCAGAACGGTGCTCCCGGTGGACGCAGCGAGGCGATTGCCCTGCGCCAATGCCGCAGCCCAGTCGCGGGCCTCGTCTTCGCCCAGCAGCATCGCCAGCTCGGGCAGGTTCGGCGTGATCAGGTCCGCGAGCCGGAGCAGTTCCCGGAGGGCTTCCTCGGCGGAAGTTTCCAGCAGCCGGTCGCCGCTGGTGGCGATCATCACCGGATCGATGACGACGACGGCGGGCCGCACCTTGACGAGCCAGCGCCGGACTTCCCCGATCACCTCGGCGTCGCCCAGCATGCCGATCTTGACGGCGTCCACCGTGATGTCGTCGCTGACCGCGTCCAATTGTTCGCGCAGGAATTCGACCGGAGGAACATGGACGGAGCGCACGCCCTTGGTGTTCTGTGCCGTCAGCGCAGTGATGGCAGCCATGCCGTATCCGCCGTTGGCCGCGATGCTTTTGAGGTCCGCCTGGATTCCGGCCCCGCCGGACGGATCGGACCCGGCGATGCTCAGCACGCGGGGCGGCCGGGCAGCAGCGGCGTCAACCGGATAGACAGGGGTGAGTGGTGCGAGTGCCATGAAGCGGACATCCCTTCGCCGGTACTAACCGGGCAGGTTCAACGGGTCTGGTCTCAGCCGGCATCGGTGCGCGGCACCCCGTGTCAGGGAACCAAGTCTAGACGGCCCCCCGGAGCGCCCGGGAATAAGACCATCGGGAACAGGAAAGCCCCGGCGCCCCCGCAATCAAAGCGGGGGCACCGGGGCCTTCAAGGATTCCTAGAGCTCGGACTTGGGAACGCCTACGCCGAGGATTATCGGTTCATCGGCCTTCTTTTGCGGCTGCGTCGCGCTGTCCGGCTGCTTTACAGGGACCTTGGCCTCGTGGGCGGTGCCGCCACTGGCCGCAGACATCCCGCGCTGTTCCACAGTGGTTGCGTTGGCAGCGCCTTGGGCACGGCTCGCGCTGCGGCTGCGCCGGCTCCGGCGTCCCCGCGGGCGATCTTCGGCGCCACCCTCTGCCAGCGCCTCTGCAGCAGCACCATTGGCAGCGGTTTCTTCGGAAGCAGGCCGGCCAAGTCCGGCGAAGGCCTGCGCCAACAGGTCAAGGCTCATCGCAGGTTCGTTGCGCACGGGTTCCTCGTGATGGACGCCAAGCGGCAGGGCCACTTCCTCCCCGCCGAAACGCAGGACCGGCAGCACCGGAGCGTCCGAGGCAGCAGCAGGAGCGGCATCGGCAGCCGGAGACCCGGCGTCGGACACGTCCGCGACGGCGACGGCAGCCTGGGCTTCGGCGGCGTGCTGAAGTTCCTCGTCGTGCAGGTGCGCAGCGTGCGCCGCGGCGGCGATGTTGGCAAACGCGGCGCGCGTCGCGTCGGCCTTGGCCTGACGCTGAACATCTGCACCCTCCGGCACGGGAGCAACCGGCGGGGCCTCGACGGCGGGCTGACCCCCGCCCTTGCCGCGGCGGCGCTTGCGCTCAGTGCGGGCAGGCTGCTGGGTTTCGATGTGCGGGCGATGGTGTTCGGCCGCCACCACGTTGGCGCGGCGATGCTCCACCGGCTCGTCGTGGGTGACCACGCCCCGGCCGGCGCAGGTTTCGCACTGCTCGCCGAAGACTTCCAGCAGGCCCGTGCCCATGCGCTTGCGCGTCATCTGGACCAGGCCCAGGGACGTCACTTCCGCCACCTGGTGCTTAGTGCGGTCACGGCCCAGGCATTCCACCAGGCGGCGCAGGACGAGGTCGCGGTTGGATTCGAGCACCATGTCGATGAAGTCGATCACGATGATGCCGCCGATGTCGCGCAGGCGCAGCTGGCGGACCACCTCTTCGGCCGCTTCGAGGTTGTTCTTCGTGACGGTCTCTTCGAGGTTGCCGCCGCTGCCGGTGAACTTGCCGGTGTTGACGTCCACCACGGTCATGGCTTCGGTACGGTCAATCACCAGGGAACCACCGGAAGGCAGGAACACCTTGCGTTCCAGGGCCTTGTGGATCTGCTCGTCCACGCGCCAAGCCGAGAAGATGTCCTGCCCGGATGTCCACTTTTCCAGGCGGCCCACCAGGTCCGGGGCCACGTAGGTGACATAAGCCTCGATGGTGTCCCATGCCTCTTCGCCGGAGACGATCAGCTTGGAGAAGTCCTCGTTGAAGACGTCACGGACAACCTTGATGGTGAGGTCAGGTTCGCCGTAGAGCAGTTCCGGGGCCAGGACCTTGTTGGAGGACGACTGGCCTTCGATCCCCTCCCACTGGGCGCGCAGGCGGTTGATGTCGTGCGTCAGCTCTTCCTCGGAAGCGCCTTCGGCCGCAGTGCGGACGATCACGCCGGCATTCTCCGGGAGGCGGTCCTTGAGGATCCGCTTGAGCCGGTTGCGTTCGACGTCCGGCAGTTTGCGGGATATGCCCGTCATGGAACCGCCCGGCACGTACACGAGGTAACGTCCCGGAAGGGAGATCTGGCTGGTCAGGCGCGCACCCTTGTGGCCCACGGGGTCCTTGGTGACCTGCACCAGCACCGAGTCGCCCGACTTCAGGGCGTTCTCGATGCGGCGTGGCTTGCCTTCGAGCGTGACGGCATCCCAGTTGACCTCGCCGGCATACAGGACGGCGTTCCGGCCGCGTCCGATGTCGACGAACGCAGCTTCCATCGACGGCAGGACGTTCTGGACCTTGCCCAGGTAGACGTTGCCGATCAGGGAATCCTGCTGGGTCTTGGACACGAAATGCTCGGCCAGCACGCCGTCTTCCAGGACACCGATCTGGATCCTGTCGTCGCGCTGGCGCACGATCATCTGGCGGTCCACGGATTCACGGCGGGCCAGGAACTCGGCCTCGGTGATGACCTGGCGGCGGCGTCCGGTTTCGCGGGATTCGCGGCGGCGCTGCTTCTTTGCCTCCAGGCGGGTGGAGCCCTTGACGCTTGTGACGCGGTCCGGTCCGGCGCTTTCGGTGTGGGTGCGCGGGGCACGGACCCGGGTCACGGTGTTGGGCGGGTCGTCTTCCCCGCCGCCGCTCAGCTCCAGATCCTGGTCGCCGCGGCGACGGCGGCGCCGGCGGCGCGAGGTGACGCCGTCTTCAAGGGCCTCGCCTGCCTCGGCCTCGCCCTCGTCTCCTGCGGCGTCCTCTTCGCCTCCGTCTTCGCGTTCGACGCTGCGGCGGCCACGCCGGCCGCGGCTGCGGCGACGGCGGCGGTTGCCCGCCTCGTCGAGGTCGCTATCCTCGTCGCTCTCTTCCGCCTCGTCCTCTTCTGCGGCGGCGGGGGGCGCCTGGCGGACAACAGTGCTCAGGTCCGGCGCCTGGAAGATCATGGACGTGACGGATGCGGGTTCCAGGAAGAGGGACGCGAGGGGGCTTGCTGCTTCCGCGGAAGCAGTCTCTTCTTCGGGGGCGGCCTCTTCTTCGGCCACAGCTTCCACAGCAGGAGCCTCCGCCTCGGGTGCTTCCGCCGCTTCGACGACGGCCGCCGGCGTTTCAGGTGCCTCTTCAGCCGGGACAGCCTCCTCGCTTGCCGCCTTGGCCTTGCTGGTCCGACGACGGCGGACCGGCTTTTCGGGGGCAGCCTCCGCTTCGACCGGTGATTCGGAGGTGGCTGGTGGTTCGGAGACGGCTTCAGCGCCGGTTTCGGCGAAGGCCGGAAGCAGTTCAGGCGTCTCTACCTTCTTGCGGGCCCGGCTGCGCCGGACAGGAGCCTTGGGCGCTTCTTCCGGTTCCGCATCCGTGTCCGGAGCCGCCACGGCTTCGGCCGGGGCTTCTGTCTTCGGAGCGGCCTTGCGCCGGGTCCGGGTGGTCTTCTTCGGTGCCTCTTCGGCTGCCGTTGCCGCGTCTTCCGCGGCGGGTACTGCTTGATCGTTATCCATAAGTGGCAACACTCCTGCCCTTGTGCAACCGCCACATCCGGCGCCCAGTGGGGCACATATTGTCAATACCCGCAGGCGTTGACAGAAGTCGTCAGTTGTCTTTCCGGTTCGCACCAGCGTGGGGGTGCGGCAATCGCGGAAAGCCGGCTCTGCTGCGAACCCGTTGTTCTAGTACCACAACGAGGTGCCGTCCCATGCCTTGGCGGGCGTGCCGGGGATCTCAGTTCCGGGCATGCCCTGCTCAGGGCTGGCGGTCTTGGGAGCAAGATGCCGGACCGGATTCCGCATGTGGAACGGGCTCCGGCCACGTTCATTCTCTCACACCCCTGCCGTGATGCACGGAAGTGTCCGCTTCCATCTGGGAGTTGCGCCAAGGCGGCGGCGCTACAATCCTCCCAAGACCGGTTCCGGAGCTGAGCAGCGCCGGGCACCCGCGCGGCAACCAGAAAGGGACCATCACCCATGCCAAGCCCCGCCAGCGACAACCTGGCCCCCGTAAGTGCCTCCGCAAGCGGACCCTCCCGGGCGGAGGCGGAACTGCCAAGGATGTCACGGGATGTTCCGTTTGCCTGGCTCCTGCTGCTGACAGGCGCCATCGCCTGGCTGGCATCCGGTGCCCTGGTTCTTGAGAAGCTCCAGGTTCTGGCCAACCCCAACCATGCGACAGTCTGCGACATCAACCCGTGGATCTCCTGCGGAGACGTGATGAAAACCCCGCAGAGTTCGGTGTTCGGCTTCCCCAACATGTTCATCGGGATCGTGGCGTTCGCGGTGATCATCACGACGGCGATGGCACTGTTCGCGGGTGCCAAGCTGGCGCGCTGGTACTGGATCGGCCTGCAGGTTGGCGTGACCCTGGGCTTCGTCTTCATTGTCTGGCTGTGGTCTCAGGCGCTCTACGCCATCCACATCCTGTGCCCGTTCTGCATGGTGGTCTGGGCATGCATGATCCCGTTGTTCGTTTTCGTGACCATCCGCAATGTGGTGCACGGCGTCATCCCGGCACCGGCAGGACTGGTGAAGGTGCTGGGCGACTACGGCTGGATCATCGTGGCCCTGCTCTACGTGGCCGTAGTGGCGAGCATCTTCTTCGCGTTCATCAACGTCTTCATCGGGACCTCCGGATACTGATCCCCGGCACCCGCAAACACCCCCGCGAGACAAGCGCGAACGTACAGCTGTGGCCCCGGAATCCGCGGTTCCCGGGGCCACAGC
>NZ_JBFPFO010000007.1:0-193136 GCF_047977865.1 Curtobacterium sp. LFS079 | reverse complement strand
AAGACCCACAGCGCCGATGGTACTGCACCCGGGAGGGTGTGGGAGAGTAGGACACCGCCGGACAACCATTACAGGTCGAGGCCCCCGGAAGGAACCCCCAACAAGGGCTCCACCCGGGGGCCTCCCACATTTAAGCCGCCCGGTACCAAAGATGCCGGTACCAAAGATGCCGGCGGCAAACATGCCGGCAGTACCGGCAGCACCTCAGCACCTCAGCGCAGGCGGCACCGGCACCCACGCCGGCGCAGGCACCCGCGCCGGCCGCCCGGCGTCGGGCATTCCGGGAAGGTGGCATCCGGAAGGCTCGGCTGCCTGGTTCCGGTCCGGGAACCCCGCAAAAACCCCGGAAATCCCGTGAATTTGGTCAAAAAAGCGCGGAAACACGCGGAATTTGCTGGCAGTGTCGGTCCAAGCTGGTAAGTTTCGAACAGTGGCTCGTGCGTACTCCGCGCGTGAGCTCCAGACTCGTACAGTCCAGGAGGACAACAATGGCTAAGAACCGTAGCGAACTGGTTGCAGAGGTTGCTGGCAAGGCTGGCACCAGCCAGGCTGCCGTGAACGGCGTGCTCGACGCCCTCTTCGAGGTCTTCGAGGCTTCTGTCTCTGCCGGCGAGAAGATCACCATCCCGGGCTGGCTCGCCATCGAGCGCACCGACCGCGCTGCACGCACGGGCCGCAACCCGCAGACCGGCGAGACCATCCAGATTGCAGCAGGCCACAGCGTCAAGCTGACCGCCGGCTCCAAGCTGAAGGCAGCCGTCGCCAAGAAGTAGTCACTTCGGCGAACGCCTCGAAGGCGGCAGGCCACTGGCCTGCCGCCTTCTGCGCTTAACGCCAGCCGGGCGGCCTGCGGCCCCCACCCCCGATTCGCGGCCTTGGCGGCCTTGGCGGACAATGGATAGGTGCCCCAAGCAAGAACCTCCGCCACAGCCCCCCAGCCCGCTCCCAAGGCAGGGGCAGCTGCGGGGACGGCAAACGGGATAGGCCTGCTGTGGCAGCTGGCCGGCATCGCCGTTCTGCTGCTCGCCCTGGTCGGGGCACTTCTCTTCTCGGGCGCCGCAGGGTCCCGCCAGGTCTCCGATCCCGGGGCACTGGTCCGCTGGGGCCTGCCGATCAGCAAGGCGATCCACAACATCGCCCTGGCTACCGTGGTGGGCGGGCTGATCTTCGCCGTCGGAATCCTTCCGCGGAACCTTCCCGGATACCGCGGCAAGGACGCCGAGGCTCCGGAGCACCCGGCCTTCACGCGCGCGCTGGCCGTCGCGGCCGCCGCGGGCGCCGTCTGGACCCTCTCCGCCGTAGCGGTGCTGGTGCTCAGCTATGCGGACATCGCGGGGCAGGGCATCTCGGGCGACGCGGAGTTCACGCGTTCCCTTGTCTACTTCATGACCGACATCGATACCGGCAAGGCCTGGCTTGCGGTCACCATCATCGCTGCCGTGGTCACCACCATCCTCTTCGGCGTCCGCTCCCTTGCAGGGCTGGCCTGCACGCTGGTCCTGGCCCTGGGCGGCCTGGTGCCGACTGCACTGATCGGACACTCCTCAAGCTCGAGCGACCACGGCGGCGCCATCAACTCGCTCGGCCTGCACCTGGTGGGCGTCTCCACCTGGGTGGGCGGCATCATCATGCTCGCGGTGCTGTCGGGCATCCTGGGCGGCAAGACCCCCGGCAGCAAGACCTCCGGCGGCAAGGACGTCACCGATCAGACCCTCCGCCGCTTCTCCAGCCTGGCAGGTTTCGCCTTCTTCCTGGTCTTCGCATCCGGCGTCGTCAACGCGAGCATCCGGGTCACCAGCTTCGAGGAGCTCACCGGCTCCGCCTACGGGCAGCTGATCCTGGCCAAGGCCTTCGCCACGCTGGTGCTGGGCGGCATCGGCTTCATGCACCGCCGCTGGGTCATTCCGCAGCTTGGCCGGCGGGGGATGTCCGTCCGGCGGGTGCTCTGGCAGCTGGTCCTCGTCGAACTGCTCGTGATGGGCGCGACGTCGGGACTCGCCGTCGCGCTGGGCCGCTCCGCACCGCCGGCGCCGACCACGTACGCCCCCGACGCGTCGCCGTCGTTCATCCTGTCCGGCTATGAACTGCCTCCGGAACTGAAGCCCGAACGGATGTTCAGCGAATGGCGTTTCGACTGGATCTGGGTGGCCGTGGTGTTGTTCGCGGCGGTGGCCTACCTGCTGGGCGTGGCCAAACTGCGCCGCCGGGGCGACTCCTGGCCCTGGCTGCGGACGGTCGTGTGGCTCGTGGGCCTGGCGGCGCTGACCTACATCACCTCCGGGCCCCTGGCGGTTTACGGCATGGTGCTCTTCTCCGTGCACATGGTGGACCACATGGCCCTGACCATGGTGGCGCCCCTGTTCCTGGTGCTCGGTTCGCCAGTGACCCTGGCCCTGCGTGCACTGCCGGTGCGTCCTGAAGGCAGCCGGGGCGACGGCTCCCGGGGCCTGCGCGAGTGGCTGCTGGTGTTCGTGCACTCGAAGTTCTCGCAGCTCGTGACCCACCCGCTGTTCGCCGCTGCCAACTTCGCCGGTTCAATCGTCCTGTTCTACTACTCGGACGCCTTCGGCTGGGCCATGCGCGAACACGTGGGCCACGAACTGATGAACCTGCACTTCCTGCTCACCGGGTACATCTTCGTGCTGACCATGATCGGCACGGATCCGCTGCCGCGGCGCGCACCGTATCCGATGCGGCTGCTGCTGCTCCTGGCCACCATGGGCTTCCACGCGTTCTTCGGTGTTTCCATCATGGGTGGCACGGGCCTGCTTGCCGCCGACTACTTCGGCAACCTCGGCCGCACGTGGGGCGGTTCGGCGATCGCGGACCAGCAGGTGGGCGGCGCCGTGGCGTGGGGCATCGGTGAGGTTCCGACCCTCCTGGTGGCGATCGGCGTCGCGGTCATGTGGTCCCGGTCCGATGAACGCGAGACCCGGCGGACGGACCGCGCGGCCGAGCGGAATAACGACGCCGAACTGAACGCTTACAACGACATGTTTGCACGGCTCGCGGACCGCGATGCCAAACTTGCACAAGCCGAAGGTGAACGGCCTGCGAAACAGGCCGACCCCGACACAAAGCTGGAAGGACGCTGATGAGCGAAACCGTACGCACCCAACTTCGGGTCAGGGCCTCCGAACTGGTGGGCCGCGGCTGGCTCAACACCGGTGGCAAGAACCTGAACCTGGAAGCCCTGCGCGGCAAGATCGTGCTCCTGGACTTCTGGACGTTCTGCTGCATCAACTGCCTCCACGTATTGGATGAGCTGCGCCCGCTTGAAGAGAAGTACTCGGACGTGCTGGTGACCGTGGGCGTGCACTCGCCCAAGTTCGAGCACGAGGCCGACCCCGAGGCCCTCGCCGCGGCCGTGGAGCGCTACGAAATCCACCACCCCGTGCTGGACGACCCGGAGCTCGCCACCTGGAAGGCGTACACGGCCCGTGCGTGGCCCACCCTGGTGGTCGTGGACCCCGAGGGCTACATCGTGGCGCACCTGTCCGGTGAAGGGCATTCCGGCGGCCTCGCCGTCCTCCTCGAGGAACTCGTGGCCGAGCACGAGGCCAAGGGCACCCTGCACCGCGGCGACGGACCCTACGTGGCTCCCGTTCCGACGTCGGGCACCCTGCGCTTCCCGGGCAAGGCCACGGCGCTGGAGAACGGCAACTACCTGGTGGTCGACTCCGGCCACCACCGGCTGGTGGAACTGCGCCCGGACCTTGAGACCGTGGAGCGCGTGATCGGCTCCGGCACCAAGGGGTACCTGGACGGCCAGGCCGAGCTTGCGCAGTTCAACGAGCCGCAGGGCGTGGCCGTGCTGCCCGCCGAGCTCGCCTGGAAGCTCGGGTACGACGCCGTGGTGGCCGACACCGTGAACCACCGCCTCCGCGGCGTCACCCTCAGCTCCGGCTACGTGCAGACCGTGGCCGGCAACGGCATCCAGCGCCTGCTCGACGCCGGCCCCGCCCGGGTCACGGCCACCGGTGCCGCCGAATGGGCTTCTGCCGCGCACCAGACTCCTGCCCACCACGACGGTCCCGCCGATTTCGCCGGTGACGCCGTGGACGTGGGCGTGCTGGGCCTGGGCATCGGGGTTTCGCTGTCCTCGCCGTGGGACGTGGTGTGGAGCGACAAGCTGCAGCGCGTGGTCATTGCCATGGCCGGCACGCACCAGATCTTCGCCTTCGAACCTGTTTCCGGTGAGGTTTCCATCCTGGCCGGCTCGGGCCTGGAAGGCCTCCTGGACGGTCCCGCCGAGGAAGCCTGGTTCGCCCAGCCGTCGGGCCTGTCCATCGACGCCGCCGGGGACATCTGGGTGGCCGACTCAGAAACCTCCGCCCTGCGCCGGCTGGTGCTTGGCACGGGCTCCGTGACGGTGGAATCCGTGGTCGGCAAGGGCCTGTTCGACTTCGGCTTCCGTGACGGCGAGGCCGCCGAGGCCCGCCTGCAGCACCCGCTCGGCGTCACAGTCCTTCCCGACGGTTCCGTGGCCATCGCCGACACCTACAACGGTGCCGTGCGCCGTTACGACCCCGCGGCGAAGTCCGTGTCCACCCTGGCGCGCGGCCTCGCCGAGCCGAGCGACGTCGTCGTGGTCCATCCCGACGGCGGTGAGCCGCTCCTGGTGGTGGTGGAGTCCAACAAGCACCAGCTGGTCCTGGTCCCGATCCCCAAGGAAGCCCAGCAGGTGGATGAGGGCGCCTCGCAGACCCAGCGGCCCAAGAGCCCCGTGGCTCCCGGCAACCTCGAACTCACGGTGCGCTTCACCGCCCCCACCGGTCAGAAGCTGGACGACCGCTGGGGCGATCCCACGCAGCTGAAGATCTCCTCCACCCCGCCGGAACTGCTCGTGTCCGGCGGCGGCACCTCCGTGGGCCTGCTGCGCACGCTGGAGCTGTCCTCCGAAGTGGCCGAGGGCATCCTGCACATCGCGGCGCGCGCCGCGGCCTGCGACGGCCCCGAGACCGAGGACGGCGAGATCCCGGACCATGCCGCCTGCCACCTGTACCAGCAGGACTGGGGCATCCCGGTGGTCTTGCAGGCCGACGGCGACAGCGAACTGGTGCTGGATCTGCGCGGAATGGACTGATCGGCTCCGTTTGACTGAAGTGGCCCGGTTCTTGCCCCTTGGAGGGCGGGAACCGGGCCATTTCTTTAGTGCCGGGGCTCAAGAACCGGGCTGCTCCAGTCACACGTGGTTATCCACATGGAGGAGTTTCCTTTTAGCAGGCGGCTCCTCTTGGAACCACAGTTGAGAAATGGAGCTGACCGAAATTCTCAGGGGCGCCGGCGGTGTGGCGCCGACCAGCCTGCTCATCGCCAATGGGGTCGGCGACCCGGTCATCAGGACAGCGGTGCGGAGGCAACGGATCGTGCGCTTGGAACGTGGGTTACTGGCCCTTCCCGGGGCCGATCCTGAGTTTGTTGCCGCGAGACGTTCGCGGGCGCTCCTCACGTGCGTCTCCGCCTGCAAGCGCTACGGCCTATGGATGCTTCACGAACCCGCAAGGCCGCACTATTGGCTTGCGAACGGAAGACGGACTGGCAATTTCGTCAGCCACCGTTCCGCGCTCGTGCAGCGGCCATTGCAAGAGCCGGTTGCCGCGCTCCCGGACGTCCTTCTTCACAGCCTCTTGTGCCTTCCGCCTCTCGAATCCTTGGTGATGGTGGAAAGTGCCGTCATCCGCGGCGATATTGAAGTATCGTGGCTGCTCCGCCACCTAAGGGGAAACCGCTGCGGGAAAGCCCGTGACGTGCTCGCCAAGGTGGAGCGTGGTGCTGACTCCCTTCTCGAAACCTTGGCCCGGGTGCTCTTCCGGGACGCCGGCATCCGCGTGGAAACCCAGGTATGGATCGATGGAATCGGCCGGGTGGACTTCCTGTTGGAGGGCTTTCTCATCGTGGAACTGGACGGGCTGGCTTTCCATCTGGATTCCCGGCAGTTCAAGAAGGACCGAAGAAGGGACAACGCCGCAGTCCGGCAAGGGCTGCTCGTGCTCCGGTACTTCTACGACGACGTCGTGCACGCGCCCGGCGCCCTGCTCAATGAGGTGCGCGAAGTACTGCGGACGGGGTCGCTTCGTCGGAGATAACTGAAGTGGCCCCAATTTCGCGGTGGCCTCCCCGGAATTTCCGGACTTGGCACGGCAGGAGGCCCAAAAGCAGGGCCACTTCAGCCGCAAGGCTCAGTAGCTCACCTGTGGGACCACCGCGATGCTGTCCTCGCTGATGTCCAGGCGGGTGGTGAAGCTGAAGTCCTGGACCTGGTTGAGCGTGGTGACCTGGCCCGTGAAGAGGTCGATCTGTTTCGCCGTCACCCGGGCCTTGCCGTTGAGCGGGGCCACCGCCCACCCGCCGTCGAACGGTTCGATGCTGACCTTCGGGTATTCGGTGATCTCCCATTTGATGGTGCCCGGCTCGATGGGGCTGTTGGTCACATGGTAGAAGGGGCAGTCCGGCTGCAGGCGCTGCGCCTTGGTGGCTTCCACGGCACAGCCGTCCAGGTACTGCTTGATCTTCGATGCCACGGCCTGGTTAAGGCTGTCCGTTGTGCGGGTCAGCAGGTTCAGCGGCGTCTGGCCGGAATCATTGCTGGTTACCGCGGTACGGACAGGGATGGCGGTGAAGAATTCCTTGCTGAGGCTGGCCTCGTACTGGCCCGGGTAGAGCACTGCGAAGGTGTTGCGGCCGTCGGGCAGGTTCACCGGAACTCCGTTGAGGTTCGCTTCGCTTGCGTTCACCGCCGTGACCTCGATGGTGGGCAGGGACGAGGGCACAAATTCCCAGTGGCCAAAGAACAGCCACTCCGTGCCCGTGCGCTGCAACAGGAACTCGGTGTGCAGCTGGTTGCCGTCGATCGTGTAGTCGACCGGCACCATCACCTGTTTCGCGCCGCGGGATTCGGGAGTGCCGATCTTGATATCCGAGAGCTTGGAGGACGCGGTCTGCAGGGCCGTGCCATCCAGCATGGCAGCGTTTCCGCCCGGAACGGAGGCCTTTAGCAGCCCGAGTGCCGCGCCGCCGTCGCCCCGTTTCAAGGCCGACAAATAGTCGCGGACCGGCTGCTGCGGGCTGGCCACCGAGTTGCTGACGAGGTTGATTGCAACGATGCATGCGGCGACAGCAAGCATCAGACCGAGCAGCCATCCGGCTGCGGTCTTTACGAAGGCTTGGCTGAGCTGCACGTCCCTTACGTTACCTGCCGAGGCGCCGATACCCGGGAAACGCTGTGGGTGCGCGGTCCGGGAAAGCCGGAAACAGAAGCGCCCGACGGCGGCAGCTGCCGTGCGCTGTGCGCCCCCGTTTTGCGCTGCGACAGGGGAGAACGGCAGCCGGCGGAGCCGGCAGCAGCGGGCCGTCCCGCGCGGAAATCCGGCCGCTTAATATGAAGCGGCCTGCGGCGGCACGGGGGACAGTCCGGCGCAGCCGCAGCCCGGGCCGGTGCGTCTCCTCAGCGCCTCCGGTCCGTCACCTCAGCGCCTCCGGCCTGTGCTCTCAGCGCCTCCGGCGTGAGGAGTTCCCGAAGATGCCCCGCATGAGTTCCCGGCCGAGCTGGGTCCCGAGGGAGCGCGCCATGCTCTTCAGGCCGCCGCCAAGCGCACCGCCGAGGGCACCGGCCAGCTCGCCGAACTGGCCGCCGTCGCTCTGTGTCCCGGATTGCGTGGTGCCCGGGACAGGCGCGGGGGCCGGCGGGAAGTCCATCGGGGGAGCCTGCGGGGCCGGGCGGCTGCTGGGGCGGCCCAGGATTTCCTCCTCGATACGGCGGGCCTCGGCGTCGATGACATTGGGATTGGTGCTGGCGGGAACCGGCGGCTGTCCGGGCGCGGCGTCCCCGGTGGGGGCCGCTGCATGGCCGCTCAGTTTCTCGTAGGCGGAGAGGTTGTCCACGGCGGTTCCGTATTTGACGAGCAATGACGACGACGCCACGGTGCTCCGGACGAGGTCCTCGGTGCTAGGGCCCATGAGCGATTCGGGGGCCCGCAGGCGGGTCAGTGCAACCGGGGTGGGAGCACCCCTTTCGTTCATCACCGTGATGACGGCCTCGCCGATTCCGGCGGAGGTGAGGGTTTCCTCGAGGTCATAGTCGCTCACGGGGAAGGTGGAGACCGTGGCCTTCAGGGCCTTGGCGTCCTCCGGGGTGAAGGCGCGCAGGGCGTGCTGGATCCGGTTGGCCAGCTGGCCCAGGACGTCGGCCGGAACGTCCTTGGGGGTCTGCGTGACGAAGAAGATGCCCACGCCCTTGGACCGGATGAGCCGGACCGTGGTGGTGATGGCTTCGAGGAAGGCCTTGGACGCACCGTTGAAGAGCAGGTGGGCCTCGTCCAGGAAGAAGACGAGCTTGGGCTTGTCGAGGTCGCCTGCCTCGGGGAGGTCCTCGAACAGGTCCGCGAGCAGCCACATCAGGAAGGTGGAGAACAGCATCGGCTTGGTTTGCAGCGTGGGGAGCTCCAGGCAGCTGATGACGCCGCGGCCATCCGGGGCCGTGCGCAGGAGTTCGGCGGTATCGAACTCCGGTTCGCCGAAGAACTTTTCCAGGCCCTGCGCCTCCAAGCCCACCAGTTCGCGCAGGATGACGCCCGCGGTCGCCTTGGACAGTCCGCCCAGGTTCTCGAGTTCGGCCTTGCCTTCGTCCGAGGTGAGGAACTGGATGACGGCGCGCAGGTCCTTGAGGTCGATCAGTTCAAGGTTCTTCTGGTCCGCGAAATGGAAGATGAGCTGCAGGCTGGATTCCTGGGTGTCGTTGAGCTCCATGATCCGGGACAGCAGGATGGGGCCGAAGGACGTGACCGTGGCCCGGACCGGGATGCCGCTGCCGTCCCCGCCGAGGGCCAGGAACTCCACGGGGAAGTTCTTGCCCGACCACTCCTGGCCCAGGCTCGCGGTACGCGCCGTGAGCTTTTCGCTGCCGCTCGCCGCGGTGGCCAGGCCGGAGAGATCGCCCTTGATGTCCGCGAGGAACACGGGCACCCCGGCGGTGGAGAGTTGCTCCGCGATCATGTGCAGCGTGACCGTCTTGCCGGTGCCTGTTGCGCCGGCCACGAGTCCGTGACGGTTCATCATGGACAGCGGCAGCCGGACCTGTGCCTCCTTGTGGACTTCGCCGTCCACAATGGCTGCTCCGAGCTCGATGGTGGCGCCGTCAAGGGTGTAGCCCTGCTGGATGGTGGCGAGCTTCTCTTCCAAGGTTTTGTTGGCCATGCGGACAGCTTAGCGGCGGGATTGCTTGGAAAGCGCATTCCAACTAACGTGGAACAGACTCCCGACGACGCCTGACTGACTGCGAGATGAGCCATGGTCCCTGATGCCCGAAACGGCGCCCCGAACGGCACCTTGAGCCCGGGCCTGTGCTCGGTGACCCTCCGTTCGCACAGCGTGGAGGAGGTGGTGACCCTCGCCGCCGGGTCCGGACTGGCCGGCATCGAATGGGGCAGCGACGTCCACGTCCCGGATGCCGCGGCGGCCGCCCGCGCCAAGAGGGCATGCGCCGACGCCGGGCTCCGGGTCTTCTCCCTCGGCTCCTACTACCGTGCCGGCACCTTCGGCGACTTCGAGCCCACCCTGGCGCTCGCCGCCGGCATCGGAGCCCCGCGCGTGCGCATCTGGGCGGGAAGCCTGGAACCGCACGAGGCCGACGCCGGCACCTGGGATGCGGTGGTGGAGGACACCCGGCGGATCGCCGCGCCCGCCGCCGGCCAGGGCATCGAACTCGCCTTCGAGTTCCACAACCACTCGCTGACCAGCACCGTCGAAGGAACCCTGGAACTGCTGGACCGTGTGGCCCGGCCGAACGTCGGCACCTACTGGCAGCCCGCCGTCGGGGTTTCCGATGGCGAGGCGCTGGGCAACCTGCGGAGCCTGCTCGGGCAGCTGATGGGCATCCACTGCTTCTCCTGGTGGCCGCAGGCCGAACGGCTTCCCCTCGACGGACGCGAGGGGCTGTGGCTCGAGGCGCTCGGAGTCGCGCGCAGCAGCGGCCGGGACCTCGATGTGATGCTCGAATTCGTCGCGGACGACCGTCCGGAGCAGCTGCTGCGCGATGCCGCGACGCTGCGGCGTTGGCTCACCTTGTGAGGCCCGGTCTACGTGCTTAGGCCGCCTCAAAGGACGTAGAGCGGGCCTCGCAACGCAGGTGCGTGGCCCGGCGTTAGGCGCGTTCCGTACTCCGGCGCAGGCGCACCGTGCCGGTTATCTCGGTACCGGTTATCGCGGAGCCTGCGCCGCCGTCGGCCAGGGCGCCGAGCGTCACCTGCCGCCCGATGTCCTCCAGGGGCAGGCCCACCGTGGACAGTTCGGGGCGGAAATCCCGCAGCCATTCGATGTCGTCGAAGCCGGCGACGGATGCGTCCTCAGGAACCGATAGTCCGTGCTCGCGCAGCGCCGCGACAATCCCGATCGCCATGACGTCGTTGCCAGCGAAGATGCACAGCCGCTCGCTGCGGTCCGCGAGCCGCGCCGCGAGCTGCGTGCCGGCGTCGAAACCTCCGTTGCGGCTGAAAGCGGTGTGCAGCACCTCCGCTGCCGGACGCCCGGCGCCCGCGAGGCCGTCCTGGAAGCCGCGGACGCGTTCATCGGAGGTGGCCAGGCCGTCCGGGCCGGCCACGATCGCGAACGTCCCCTCGTGCGCGGCGGCAAGTTCCGCCGCGAGCTCGCGGGCAAGTCCCTCGTTCGGCACCGGCAGCGTCCGGTAGCCGGCCGCCTCCGGCAGGCCGATGATTCCCTGCCCGACGACGCCGAGCCGGCCGCCGTTGCGGCAGTAGCGTTCGAGTTCGGCGGCGAGTTCGCCGTTGGCGGTGGAGTCCTCCGCGCGGTGTGAGCGGGAACCGGCGATCACGATCGCGTCCGCCCGCCGGGCGGCGAACGCGGCGGCGGCCTCCTTCTCCCCGGCAGGCGTGCCGTCCGTGGTGGCCAGCAGGACCATGCGCCGCTCCTGGCGTGCTGCGGCCTGGACGCCCCGGGCAATTGCGGAGAAGTAGGGGTCGGCGATGTCGTGGACGATCAGCCCGATGAGGCCGGTGCTCGACTTTGCCAGGGCCTGGGCCTGGGCGTTGGCCACATAGCCGAGGGATTCGGCGGCCTGGCGCACCCGCTCGGCGATGCCCGCCCCGGGTGTCCGCGCCGAACCGTTGAGGACCCGCGAAGCGGTGGCGGGGGAAACGCCTGCGAGCTTTGCCACTTCGGCCAGGGTGCTTGCGGCCACGGGGTTCCTTTCCTCGGGGGATCTCTGGGGATCTCCGCCCATTATGGCAGTTTTGGAGAAAACCTCGGAAAGCGCTTGCCAAGGCCGGCCGCCACATGCACACTGGAGCAAGTGGGAATGCGCTTTCCAGTAAGCCCGAGAACTTTGGAGGACACATGGGTTTCGAAACAAGGACCATCCGGATCGCGATGAACGGCATCACCGGCCGCATGGGCTACCGCCAGCACCTGCTGCGCTCGATCCTGCCGATCCGCGACGCCGGAGGCTTCACCCTGGAGGACGGGACCCGCATCCAGGTGGAGCCGATCCTGGTGGGCCGCAACGAGGCCAAGATCCGCGAACTGGCCGAGAAGCACAAGATTGCCGAATGGACCACGGACCTCGACTCCGTCATCAACGACCCCAGCATCGACATCATCTTCGACGCCTCCATGACCAGCCTGCGCGCCGCCACCCTGAAGAAGGCGATGCAGGCCGGCAAGCACATCTTCACCGAGAAGCCCACCGCGGAAACCCTTGAAGAAGCCGTGGAACTGGCGCGGATCGGCAAGGAAGCCGGGGTCACCGCCGGGGTCGTGCATGACAAGCTCTACCTGCCCGGCCTCGTGAAGCTGCGTCGCCTGGTGGACGAGGGCTTCTTCGGCCGCATCCTCTCGATCCGCGGCGAATTCGGTTACTGGGTCTTCGAAGGCGACGTGCAGGCGGCCCAGCGCCCGTCCTGGAACTACCGCAAGGAAGACGGCGGCGGAATGACCACGGACATGTTCTGCCACTGGAACTACGTCCTGGAAGGCATCATCGGCTCCGTCAAGTCCGTCACTGCAAGGACCGCCACCCACATCCCGGTCCGCTGGGACGAAACCGGCAAGGAATACCAGGCCACGGCGGACGATGCCTCCTACGGCATCTTCGAGCTCGAGACCCCGGGCGGCGACGCCGTCGTCGGCCAGATCAACTCCTCGTGGGCCGTGCGCGTCTACCGCGACGAACTGGTCGAGTTCCAGGTGGACGGCACGCACGGTTCCGCCGTCGCCGGACTGAACAAGTGCGTCGCGCAGCAGCGCGCCCACACGCCCAAACCGGTCTGGAACCCGGACCTGCCCGTCACCGAATCCTTCCGCAGCCAGTGGCAGGACGTCCCGGCCAACGCCGAACTGGACAACGGCTTCAAGCTGCAGTGGGAGGAATTCCTGCGGGATGTCGTCGCCGGCCGCGAGCACCGCTTCGGGCTGCTCTCCGCCGCCCGCGGCGTGCAGCTGGCCGAACTCGGCCTGCAGTCCTCCGCCGAACGCCGCACCGTCGACATCCCGGAGATCGTGCTCTGATGACCTCACTGATCCTTCCCGACGCCGACGGCGGCACCCGCCGCTACACGGTGCAGCCGGCCACCGCCTGGGCCACGCCGTCCGCGCCCCTGGCGTCCCGGCACGCCTACGCCGCGGCGCACGTGATCCCCGAAGCCACCGCGGACAACACCCCCGGCGCCCCGGCCCGGCTCGACTGGGACGCCACCCTGGCGTTCCGCCACGAGCTCTGGTCCTACGGGCTGGGCGTGGCCGACGTCATGGACACCGCCCAGCGCGGCATGGGCCTGGACTGGGCTGCCACCCAGCAGCTCATCAAGCGGTCCGGAGCCGAGGCGGCCTCGCTTGTTTCCGCCGGTGGAGCCGCCGTTTCTGGCAAGTCCGTCCGGGACCTCATCGCTTGCGGAGCAGGCACGGACCAGTTGGAGCTCGATTCCGTTCCGTCCGGCCCAGCCGGCATCGAGGCCGTGCTCGAGGCGTACCGCGAGCAAATCGCCACCGTCAGCGAAGCCGGACCCAAGGTGATCCTCATGGCCTCACGCGCCCTCGCCAAGGTGGCGGAGGGGCCCGAAGACTACCTGCACGTCTACTCCACGCTGCTGCAGGAAGTTACCGACCCCGTGATCCTGCACTGGCTGGGCACCATGTTCGATCCTGCGCTGGCCGGGTACTGGGGTTCGGACGACGTCGCGCAGGCCACCGAAACCTTCCTCAGCCTCATCCGGGACCACACAGACAAGGTGGACGGCGTGAAGGTCTCGCTCCTGGACGCCGCCCACGAGGTCGCCCTGCGCGCCCAGCTGCCGGCCGGCGTCAGGCTCTACACCGGCGACGACTTCAACTATCCGGAACTGATCGACGGCGACGGCACCCACCACTCGGACGCGCTGCTGGGCATCTTCGCGGCCATCTATCCGGCCGCTTCGGTTGCCCTGCAGAAGTACGACGCCGGCGAGCCCGCGGACGCCCGCGCCATCCTGGACTCCACCCGCGAGCTCGGCAAGCACATCTTCAGCGCGCCGACGTTCTACTACAAGACCGGCATCGCCTTCATGTCCTGGCTCAACGGCAAGCAGGCAGGCTTTCAGATGGTGGGCGGCCTGCACTCCGGCCGTTCCGTGGTCCACCTGGCCCGCACCTTCGAACTGGCGGACCAGGCCGGGCTGCTCCGGGACCCGGCCCTCGCCGCGCTCCGGATGTCCGACTTCCTGCGGATCAACGGGGTGGGCGCATGAGTTTCCCTGATCTTTCACGGCTGTCACTGAACACGGCCACCACCAAGAAGTGGACCCTCGCCGAGGCCGTGGACGGCTGTGTCCGTGCCGGCATCCCGGCGATCGGGCCGTGGCGGGACCGTGTGCACGAGGCCGGACTGGACAAGGCCGCCAGGCTCATCAGGGACGCCGGGCTGCGGGTCTCGTCGCTGTGCCGCGGCGGTTTCCTCACCGCGGCCGACGCCGATGGGCAGGCGGCCGCGCTCGCCGACAACCGCGACGCCGTCCTCGAAGCGGTGGCGCTGGACACACGCGAACTGTTCCTCGTCGTCGGCGGCCTCGCCCCAGGCGAGAAGGACGTGGTGGCGGCCCGGCAGCGCGTGGCGGACCGGCTGGAAGACCTGGTGCCGTTCGCCGCCGGGCACGGCGTGCGGCTGGTCCTCGAACCGCTGCACCCGATGTACGCCGCGGACCGGGCGCTGATCTCCACGCTTGGGCAGGCCCTGGACCTCGCGGCGCCGTACTCTCCGGACGCCGTCGGCGTGGCCGTGGACACCTTCCATGTGTGGTGGGACCCGGAGCTGAAGGCACAGATCGAACGGGCCGGGCGCGAGCAGCGGATCGCCTCGTACCAGGTGTGCGATTTCAACCTTCCGATCGCCGCGGACGCGCTGCTGTCCCGCGGCATGATGGGCGACGGCGTGATCGACTTCGCGACGATCGGCGCCTGGGTGCGGGATGCCGGATATACGGGCGACATCGAGGTGGAAATCTTCAACCAGGACATCTGGGACGCCGACGGAGACGCCGTTCTCGCGACCATGAAGGAGCGTTACGCGGAGCTGGTTCTGCCGCACTCCTGAGCACCTCCGGACGTGCCCCAGCGGCTTGCGGCACCCCTGTGATTAATTCCTCTTTGCCCCCGCTTGACGTGGGTAGAGGGAGCCCTCAGCATTGATCGTAGCGTTCATCTTTCGAACGTTTCTTATCGGGTGTCGCACTTCCGTTCTTGGGGAAGTGGTGTCGGGCAAGGGAGCTGATCCCGCGCCGGAATGGAAAGCAAAATGGGACTGTGGTTGGACATCGCAGGTTGGGGCGGAGCTGTTGCGATCCTGGCTTCCTACCTCTCCGTTTCCATGGGCTGGCTGCGGGCCGGCCGTCGTTTCCAAGCCGCGAATCTGGTTGGCTCCGTCGCCTTCATCATCAACGGTTCCTACTACGGAGCATGGCCCTCGGTGGTGACCAACGTTGCCTGGTTCGTGATCTCGGCGGTTGCGCTGGTCCGGATGCAGCGCGCTGCCTCGCGGGCAGCGGCCGTCCAAGTCCCCGAGGCCGTGTCGCCGGCCGCCCCGCCTGTGGCCCCCGCGCCGGCGCCGGCGCCGGCGCACCCGGTGCCGGTGGTGACTGCGTCGATTCCCTTGGTGCCGCAGCCGGCAGCATGCTACGCCTCGCCGGTGACCGCGTCGGTGCCTTTGGTGGCGCTGGCCGCCGAGGGCTGAGTCCTTCCCCGGGGCGGTCCTCCCTGCGCACCCTCAGGGTCCGCCGTCGGCAACTACTGGTTGAGCGGCGCGAGCCGTATCTGCTGCGCAAGCGCGTAGGCGGTCGGATGATCGCTTTCGCTCGCAACGAATACACGGCCGATGACGAGCACGGAATTGCTCGGCGAAGAAATCTGCGTCATGCCGCTGGGGACGGTTCCCTTCCATCCGGGTCCGCTGAGAACATAGCGGCCGGCTTTGGTTCCCGTTGTACGTTTTCCGACGTAGGCGAAATTGGCGCTGTTCGACGGATCAATGAACTGCACGCTGTAGTACCGGCCGGCCATGTCCGGTACGCGCAGGACCTGCGGCCCGTTCCTTAGCTCGAGCCAGCCGGCCACATAGAGCACGTCGTCGGTTCCGGTTCCCATGAGGCTCCTGTTCGACGCCGACGGGGAGGACGTGCCGGGCTCGGCATACAGGGTGTTGGCGGGGATCGGTCCGCCGCCGAAACCGTGCCTGACGATTGCCCTCTTGTAGCCGCCGACGGTGAGGCGGGGCCAAAAGTATATGAAAGCCGGCGCGCCGAGCGCCCAGACGATAGCCGCCGTCACCGCGAGCGGAATGATCTCGCTCCATCCGCGGGATATCCGCTGGTAGACGACCCACGCGAAAACCAACAGTATGACGGCCGTAATCGGATATCCGTATTTCAAAATGAGCCGGTTCATGTCACTGCGCCCTGACTACTGGCGGCACGCGGTAGGTGCCATTGAGAATTGCTTCGCCGGGCAAGTAGGCGCGGAGCATCAACTTGAATCTCCCGGTGGGAGTCGGAAGCCAGTTCTGTTCGTGCCCGGCCGGAACCTTCTGCTGGAGATAAATGTCGATTGAGCCGTCGGCATTCTTTGCCGGATTCGAACGATCGTCAAAGCTGGAGCGGTTAATCGGATTGGCCATCATGTACCCGACGACGTCGGTCATGGTCAGCGACCAGAAGGCACCGTTCGGGGGGAGTTGTCCGGGCGGAAAATGCAGGACGTATTCATGCCGGCCGGTGAGCGTTTGCCCCGAGCCATCCGTCGTCGTCGTCCAATACGCGGCCTCCTCGAACACGTTGACGACGGGAAGGGCTTTGGCGCAGGCGGCCCTCACGAGGATCCCGTTGCCGGGCTGACCGCATTGGCGGATGGAGGCCCAGCCGTTGACGGTGGTCGTTATCGCCCGGCGTACGGCGGCCATGACAAGGGTTGCTGTTAGAAACGCCAGTGTGGCGCCGATAATCGCGCCCTGGACGACGCCGGATTGTGAGATCCACGCAAGGAAACCTGCCATGACCGGACGCTAGCACTGTTGCGGTTGGCACAGAATGGCCTCGGGACCCCGAGCAACAGGGCTGTCTGCTGTGGCAGCGGCCGACCGGAACGGTATCGGCCGAGTTGGTGGTGGCTTGCCTGGCAACCCGGGCCGATGCACCACCTCCATGTGGTGCGTCGGCCCCGAACGGGCGCGGTCTTGGCGTGTGGCCGAAAAAAGTGTGCTTAAGCGCTTGATCAAATCAGTGCAGCGGGGCTATCTTGGTCTTGATCAAGCGCTTAAGCAGATGGGACATCAACGCTGATGACTAACATGGCCTTCTTCCAGCCCCACGATGCATGGGTTGGTGATGTGATCCCTTACCAGAAGGACGGGGAGTTCTGGCTTTTCTATCTGCACGAGATCCGGGATACCCCAAAGCCGGGGACTTCCTGGAACCTCGTGACGACCAAGGACCTGGTGCGTTTCGAAAACCACGGGACCTCGCTGTACCACGGCGGACCGGAGGACGCGGACTTCAACGCCTACACGGGCAGTGTGGTCGCTGACCCCTCCGGCACTCTCCACCTGTTTTACACCGGACAGAACCCGAAGCACCTCGGAGCGGACGGACTTCCCCTGCAACTGGTCATGCACGCCACGAGCGCCGACGGCATGAAGACCTGGATGAAGCACCCGGAACTGACCTTCGGGGCCCCGGAAGGCTACGAATCCGCGGACTGGCGCGACCCCTTTGTCTTCTACGACGAGGAACGGGCGAAATGGAGGATGCTCCTCGCGGCCCGGCACAGCGAAGGCCCCGAACGACGCCGCGGACTGATTGCCCAGTGCGTTTCCAGCGACCTGACGGAGTGGGAATACGCCGAGCCTTTCTGGGATCCGCGCCGCTACGTGACCCACGAATGCCCCGATGTCTTCGCCTGGGGGGACTGGTGGTACCTGGTCTATTCCGAGTTCTCCGAGACGTTCACCACGAGGTACCGGATGGCCAAGAGCCCGGACGGGCCCTGGACCGTGCCCCCGCAGGACAGCGTGGACGGGCGGGCGTTCTACGCTTCCAAGTCCGCCGAACGAGACGGCCGGCGCTTCTTCTTCGGCTGGATCGCCAGCAAGGAAGGCAACCGCGACGACGGCGCCTGGCAGTGGGCGGGCACCATGTCGGTCCTGGAGGCGCGCCAGAACCCGGACGGAACGCTCGCGTTCGGCCTTGCCGATGAGCTGGTCGAGAGCTATTGGGATGACGTTCCGCTCAGCTTCGGGCTACCGTTCCCGATGGACCTGCAGCTGCCGGACGGATACGCAGCCCTGGTATCCGAGGAAGACATGCCTCGCAGCTTTTACGCCAAGGCTGTCCTGCAGATCGACGCCGGAACCACCGAATGCGGGCTGCTCCTCCGCTCCAGCCCCGACGGCGACCACGGCTACATCCTCCGGCTTGAGCCAAAGCGCAACCGCCTGGTCTTCGACCGCTGGCCCCGCAAGGCTACCGGCGGCATGCAATGGCAGGTTTCCGGTGACGTTCCCTTCGAGATCGAACTGGAACGCCCCTGCGACCTCCCGCCGGGGGACCACACCATCGAGGTCGTTGTGAGCGAGGACATCTGCGTCGCTGCCGTTGACCGGCAGGTCGCCCTAAGCACCCGGCTCTACGACCGGCCTGCCGGGCGGATCGGAGTCTTCGCCGGCGAGGGCTCCGTGACCATCACCGATCTTCAAGTACGCAAACAGACCGATAACTGAATATCTCCGTTCCTTCCCCACCCCCGTTCCAATCAAAGGAGATTGACCCTTGAAAAAGCTGCTCCGCATGGCCGCCTTGGCCGCCGCCGTCGCGCTCTCGCTTGCCGCCTGCAGTGGCGGAGGTGCCGGCAATCCGTCAAACGTCAGCCCCGCCGGTGAGATCAAGCCCCGCGAGATTTCCTGGCTGCTGTCCCGACCCGCCGACGGTGCCGTCATCAACATCATGAAGAAGCTCGCAGGCGACTACGCCAAGGACCACCCCGGTTTCGCCCTGAACCTGATCACCACCCCGGACAGGCCTTCCTACATCCAGAAGCTTGAAACGCTGGCAGCGGCCAACAAGCTGCCCGAGTTGTTCGACACGGACGCCACACCCTTCGCGCAGCAGTTGGCCAAGCAGGGCAAGATGGTGGACGTCGAGAAGCTGCTCAAGAACCTGGGTGTCTACGACAGTTACCGGCCGAATGCCCTGAATTACCAACGCTTCGACGACGGATCACTGCACATGATCCCTTTCCAGTTCGAACTCGAGTACTTCTGGTTCAACAAGGCCCTCCTCAAGCAGGCCGGGGTCGCGGTCCCGAAGTCCCTCGATGACATCCCCGCAATGTGCACGGCGCTGCGCGCCGCGGGCATCACGCCGCTGGCCATCGACGGGCAGGACCAGTGGCCGCTGGAGCGCTACGTCGCCTACCAGCCGTTCCGCGACGCCGGACCCGACTTCGTGCAAAAGCTCAAGAAGGGCGAAGCGAAGTTCAGCGACGCCACCGGCCAGAAGACGGTCAACTGGATGAACCGGCTCGGGGAAGCAAAATGCTTCCAAGACGGGTTCTCTTCCCAGGGCTACTCGGACGCGCAGAACCTGTTCACCTCCGGCAAGGCCGCCATGTACAACATCGGCACCTGGGAGCTGCAGAGCCTGGCCACGGACAAACTGAACCCCGCCGTCCGCGAGAACATCGATTACTTCACCCTCCCGGCCGGCTCCGGCGGGGCCACGGCAGCCAATGAATACGTCGCAACCTCCGGAATCGGCATGGCCGTGAACTCCAAGACCTTCGACCCCCTGGTGAGTGACTTCCTGAAGTTCGCCCTCGAGAAGTATCCGTCCCAGTACGCCGCCACCGGTGCGTTGTCGCCGACGACGAACGTCAAGACCGCGATCCCGGCGAATGCGACTCCGCTGTACAAGAAAGCGATTGACCAGGCCGAAGACCTGGGATCCAAGTTGGCCATGCCGTGGGACACCCAGCTGGACCCGACCACCAACACCCGCCTGCAGCAGGAACTCGTGCTCCTGGTCCAGGGCAACGCAAAGCCCGCCGACTTCACCAGCACGATGGACGCGACGATCGCCCAGAACGCGCCCAAGTTCTTCAAATAATCCTCAGCGGTGGGGGCCGCATAGCCCCCACCCGAAAGGCATCCGATGCTTCCCAATCGCTCACGGCTTTCCGTGCTGATATTCCTGTTACCGCCATTGCTGCTTTACGGTGCCGCGGTGCTGTTCCCGATCATGCAGTCCCTGTTCCTGAGCTTCTTCTCCTGGAACGGCATCAGCGACATGGAGTTCGTTGGCCTGCAGAACTATGTGCACATGCTCACCGGCGACGCGGTGTTCTGGCGCGCTTTCTTCAACGCCCTCGGATACCTGGCCATCTGCCTTGTCCTGCAGTTGGGTGGCGCGCTGTTTGTCGCAAGTCTCCTGACGTCCCTGCGCCGCGGCGCGGAACTGATCAAGACCCTCTACCTGCTGCCTGCGGTGATCTCCACCGTGGCCATTGCCTTCCTGTTCGTGCGGATCTACTCGATCGACCCCGTCGGCCTGCTCAACCAGGTCCTCAATTGGATCGGACTCGGCAACCTTGAGCGCCCGTGGCTTTCCGACGTCAACACCGTCCTCGCGGCAGTCTCGGCCCCCGAAGGCTGGCGGTTCACCGGACTGTACATGCTCATCATCTACGCCGCATTGCTCGCCGTTCCCCAGGAACTCGAGGAGGCCGCCCGGCTCGACGGCGCTTCACGCTGGCAGATCTTCACCAAGATCCGCTTCCCCTACATCAAGCCCGTCTGGATCACCACGACGATCATGGCCACCACCTACGGCCTGCGTGGCTTCGACATCCCGTACCTGATGACCAACGGCGGCCCCGGCCAGTCTTCCGAACTGCTGACCACCTACATGTACAAGACGGCGTTCACCAGCACGGATTTCGGCTACGCCAGCACCATGTCGGTTTTCATCGTCATCGAATGCCTGGTCGCCGTCGGACTGATCCTCCTCATGCTCAAGAGAAAGGCGGACGCATGACCGCACCGGCAGCCCCGATGGCCAGGACCATGACAACCCTTCCCGGCCGCAGCAGCCTTCCTCCCGCAGTCCGGCGGCGCCGCAGGCCTACCGTCTACGGCACCCTGTCCAAGGTGCTCATTGCCCTGATTGTTATCGTGCAGGTGTACCCACTGGCCTGGCTGTTCCTGACCAGCCTGCGCAACGAACATGACTTCGCAAGCGGGGACCCGTTTGCGCTGCCGTCATCGGTCACCTTCGACAACTACTTCCGCGCCTTCGAGACAGGCAACCTGGGCCTGAACATCCTGAACAGCTTCATCGTGACCATGGGGGCGAACGTCCTGATCGTCCTCCTGGGCATGATGGCCGCCTACGCGCTTCAGGTCCTCGGCTTCCGGTTCAGCAAGTTCGTTCGTGCGCTGTTCCTCATCGGCATCATCGTGCCGGTCCAGATCGCGCTGGTGCCGTTGTTCATCGACTATTCGTCGGTGAACCTGCTCGACACCTACCAGTCGATGATCATTCCGCTGGCCGGATTCTCGCTGCCGATGTCCGTCTACCTGTTTTCTTCCTTTTTCGAATACATTCCCCGCGAAACGTACGAAGCGGCATCCATCGACGGCGCCGGCCCCTACCGGATCTTCGGCCTGATCACTCTTCCGCTGTCCATCAACACGGTGGTTACGGTGGTGCTCGTCAACAGCATCTTCATTTGGAACGACTTCATCTTCGCCAACACCTTCGTCCTTTCCGAGGACCTGAAAACCATCCCGTTGGGCCTGCAAAACTACATCGGCGCCATGGGCAAGGTGGATTGGACCGCTACCTTCGCGGCCGTTTGCGTCACCATCACTCCGCTGCTGCTGGTCTTCCTCCTCCTCAACAAAGCCATGATCCAGGGCCTGGAGAGCGGCGCGACAAAGGGGTAGCCGCAACTGGATAAACTACGACGGGAGGGCAAAGATGGCGTCTAAGGAAAGTTCGAAGGGTTCGCCGGCGGGTGCGCCGCGGCATCCGGAGATCCACAAACCGGTCACCCTCAGGGACGTCGCCGAACTCGCGGGAGTCTCATCGGCCACCGTTTCCTTGGTAGTGAACAAGAAGAAGAACGCCAGGATCGGCCCCGAGACCCAGCTCAGGGTCTTGGAGGCCATCAACCAACTTGGATACAGGGCCAACGCGCTGGCCAAGAACCTGGCCAAAGGCAGCTCGCGCTTCATCGGCCTCGTTGCCGATGGCGTCGCAACCACGCCCTTCGCAGGCCAGATCATTCATGGCGCGCAGGACGAGGCATGGAAGCACGGCTTCGTGTTGCTGGTTGCCAATACCGAAGGCGATGGGGAGGTGGAAAAAGACGCGATCGCCATGATGCTCGAACACAAGGTGCGCGGCATCCTGTATTCGACCTGGTTCCACCGTCCGGCCGAGGTCCCTGCCGCATTGCGCGAGACTGACTTCGTCCTCGTCAACTGCTTTTCGCCGGCCTTGGATTCTCCGGCCGTGGTCCCCGACGAGGTGCAGGGCGGGCAATCGGCAACCGAAGTCCTCCTGCGCAAAGGCCATCGCCGCATCGCGTTCATCAACGCAACCACCCCCGCGCCCGCCAGGGACGGCCGGCTCCAGGGTTACCGGAAGGCACTGGAATCTGCCGGGATACCTTTCGACGGCGGCCTTGTCTTTGAGGCCTACCCCGACCAGGAAGGCGGATACGGTGCTGCGGAGCGGCTGCTGTCCCTCGGTGTTACCGCCGTGTTCTGCTACAACGACCGCATGGCGATGGGCCTCTACGACGCCCTGATCCGCCGCGGCATGTCCGTGCCGGAGGACATGGCCGTGGTCGGCTTCGATAACCAGGAAGTCATCGCGGCCCACCTGCGGCCGCCGCTCTCAACTGTGGGGCTGCCCCACTACGAGCTCGGTGCCGCCGGCGTACGCTTACTCCTCGGGATCGGCACTCCGGCCGGGCAGGACGTTCTCAAGATCGAATGTCCTGTGGTTGAACGGGACTCGGCAGGCCCGGAAAGGGGGAGCCTCCCCGCACCGACCCCTGCGGCTGGGGCGGCTTCAGCTTGACCGGTAGCCTGTACGGCCCGGGCCTTTGGCACACTGGTCGCATGGCTCAATTCAAGATCTACGCCCAAGCCGAATCGCTGGCCGGGAAACGGCTGCAGATTTCCGACGTACTGCACGAAGCTTCGGTGGGCGTGCTGGGGCTGCCCCCGGACAAGCGCTTCCACCGCTTCATTGCCCTGGATGCGGAATCCTTCATCTATCCGGATTCGCGAAGCGAGCGGTACACGATCATCGAGTGCATCCGCGGCCTGCCCGGGGACGAACTGAACCTCGACTACAAGGTACGGACCTAGCCCGGGACGACGCCGCGTTGGTCCCTTCCCACCGCTCGCAAGCTCGCGTCGGGGCCCTCGGGACGACGCCGCGTTGGTCCCTTCCCTACGCTCGCAAGCTCGCGTCGGGGCCCTCGGGACGACGCCGCGTTGGTCCCTTCCCACCGCTCGCAAGCTCGCGTCGGGGCCCTCGGGACGACGCTTATCTGTTCCGGTACCTGAGGTAGACCACGCCGTTGCCGAAGCGGCGCTCTTCCAGCAGTTCGAGTTTGAGCCCGACGCCGTCCGGCAGGAAACGCTTGCCGCCACCCACCGCCACGGGGTTGACGAAGAAGCGGTACTCATCCACCAGCCCGGCCTCGACAGCCTGGGCCGCGAGGGCGGCGCCGCCGATGGAGAGTTCCCGCTGGGCCGAGGTTTTCAGCGCCCGGACGGCTCCGGCGTCGAACGTCCGCTCCAGCCGCGTCCTCGCAGTAGAGGGCTGGTCCAGGGAGGTCGAGTAGACGATCTTGTCCGCAGCCTTCCAGATGTCGGCGTAGTCCTTGATGACGGCCGGTTCGCCGGCGGTATCCAGGTTCTCCCACCACGCCATGACCTCGTACATCCGGCGCCCCAGCAGATAGGTGCCGGCCTGCCTCTCAAGGTCGTTGACGAAGGCGTGGACCTCCTCGTCCGGGGCACTCCAATCGAAGTTGCCTTCGGCGTCGGCGGTGTAGCCGTCCAGGGACATGATCGCGGTGTAGATCAGCTTGGCCATGCCCCGAGGCTACGCCTTCCCAGCTCAGTCCTGAACCCGGTGCAGGCTGTGCCAGAGGAGCGCGACCGACAGGGAAGTCCGCGACTCGGCGCCGTCGAGGGAGAATCCGAGCCGGTCCTCCAGCTTGCGGATGCGCGCATACAGTGCCTGCCTGCTGATGTTTTGGGCCCGCGACAGGGCAGACATGTTTCCGGCGTGATCCAGGTACGCGGCCAGCAGGGCCATGCCTTCCTTGTCGTGCGGTTCCAGCAATGGCCCGAGCTCCGCCTGGGCAAACGACCTGACCCTGGAGTCGTCGCCCAGGAGCGAGAGCAGCCCCCGGAGCCGGACATCTCCGAAGCGGTAGAACGGGCGGTTCCGTGAGCCCAGGGTGGCAGCGGTCTCCGCCACCTGATCGGCGTCGTCCAGGCCGCGGGCGGCCCTGAGGAGGGAACGGTCCGCCTTGCCCACTCCGAAGGTCCAGGCGACGCCGGGAGTCCGGGCGCCGGCAGTCAGGCGATGCAGCGTGGAGTCCTCGAGCTCCAGAGCGGCCAAGGGGAGCAGGATGGCCACGGATCCCGCGCGGAGGCTGGCGGCCAGTATCGAGTGCCGTTCCTGCCGCGACCAGTCCTGCAGGGCATCCAGGAACGCCCGTTCGCGGAGCTGGACGGCCGTGGCTTCCGAGGGGTCGCTCCCTCCGTCCTGCCTGGCGACCACCGGTACGTAGGCTGCCCCGGAGGACAAGCCAAGGGCGCCCGCCCGGGCCAAGGCTTCTTCCTCGCCGGGTGGTGAGGCCTGGCGCAGGTCCTGCACCAGGCCGGCCCGCGCCTGGAACAGCAGCTCGCGCCGGTCCCGGCCGGCCATGCGTGCCATGGTGAGTGCCTGGCCCGCGCGCTCGAGGACCTGGAGGGCGTCCTCCAGATCCCAGCCGGCGGATTCGTCGCCGCTCTCTGAAGCAGAGCCAGCCGGCGGCGCCAGGGAAGGGGCCACGAGCCGGCCCCACCGCTGCCCCTTCAGCCCGACGGGGGTCTGGAGCCAGTGTTCCCCGCCGGCCGCGAAACCGGTGTGGTTGAGGTAGCCCACAAAACGGGAACGCTCCGTCCAGTCCTCCAGCAGCCGCGTGGGGTTCCCGCCCTGCGCGGCATAGCTGAGCACCAGGTGGGCGGGGTCCTCGAAGACCACGGGGCTGTCCAAGAGCTCCGCCGTGGTGGTGACGATCTGCCCTTCCCCGGCGTTCTCCAGGCCCAAGGCGGTGAAGACTTCATGGACCTGCCGGGCCCGTTCAAGGCGGATGACCTGCCGGTCCATCAGGGCCCGGTGCGCAGCCTCCGTGACCTGGACGAAGCGGGTCCGCCGGGTGAGCAGGACCAGCGGCACTGCCACGGACTGCGCCGCCGCGCGCAGGACGTCGATTGCCGCGCTGTCCGGGGCGCCGTCGTCGTCCACCAGTTCAACGACGACGGCGGCCGCGCCGGCCGTGTGGAAACGAGCCAGGAAGGCGGCGGTGAGCTCAGGGGAGTGGCGGAATGCCAGGCCCGTGGTGAGCACCAGTTCGCCGCCTTCCAGCAGGGAGCTGGTGTCCGCCTCCTCGGCGATGTGCACCCAGCGGACCGGCCTGTCGAGCTCCGCTTCACCGGCCAGGACCTCCGGGGCGCCGGCCAGGAGCGGTGGCAGCGCGAGGGCATCCCGGACGGTCAACGGGCGCTGGGCGGTTGGCGTAAGCATGGACATAGTGTATTCCTGGTGGCGAAATTCAGTACAACATGTCAGGTGCGCGTGCGGATTGCCGGGCCGACCATGGAGTGAGCACACTTCGTGAAAGGACCCCATGCAGACCATCGAGCACTGGATCAACGGCAGCACCACCTCGGGCGACGGCGCCCGTTTCGGCGAGGTGACGAACCCGGCCACCGGAAAGGTGACCGCCCGCGTCACCCTGGCGAGCAAGGCGACCACCGAGGAGGGCATCGCCGCCGCGGCCGCCGCATTTCCCGGCTGGCGGGACACCTCCCTGGCCCGCCGTGTCCAGATCCTCTTCGCCTTCCGCGAGCTCCTTAACGCCCGCAAGGGTGAGCTTGCCGCGATCATCACCGCCGAGCACGGCAAGGTCCTGGACGACGCCCTCGGCGAAATCGCCCGCGGCCAGGAAGTCGTGGAGTTCGCCTGCGGCATCCCGCACCTGATCAAGGGCGGCTACACGGAGAACGCCTCTACCAAGGTGGACGTGCATTCCGTCCGCCAGCCCCTCGGGGTCGCCGCGATCATCTCTCCCTTCAACTTCCCGGCCATGGTGCCCATGTGGTTCTTCCCCGTGGCGCTCGCGGCCGGCAACACGATCGTCCTCAAGCCCAGCGAGAAGGACCCCACCGCTGCCAACTGGCTGGCCGCCCTCTGGAAGGAAGCCGGCCTGCCCGATGGCGTCTTCAACGTGGTGCACGGCGACAAGGAATCCGTGGACGCCATCCTGGACTCCCCGCAGGTGGCCAGCGTCTCCTTCGTGGGATCAACCCCCATCGCCAAGTACGTCTACGAGCGCGGCACCGCCACCGGCAAGCGCGTCCAGGCCCTGGGCGGCGCCAAGAACCACATGCTTGTGCTGCCGGATGCGGACCTGGACCTGGCCGCCGACGCCGCCGTCAACGCCGGTTTCGGTGCCGCCGGTGAGCGCTGCATGGCCATCTCGGCCCTGGTTGCCGTTGATTCCATCGCGGACGAACTGGTGGCGAAGATCGCCGAACGCACCCACACGCTGCGCATCGGCGACGGCACCCGCGGCTGCGACATGGGCCCCCTGATCACCGCCGCGCACCGGGACAAGGTGGCCGGGTACATCGACGCCGGCATCGAGTCCGGGGCCACCGTGGTGGTCGACGGCCGCAACCCGAGCCCGGACGCCGAGGGCGAGGGCTTCTTCCTCAACCCCACCCTCTTCGACAACGTCACCCCGGAGATGAGCATCTACCAGGACGAGATCTTCGGCCCGGTCCTCTCCGTGGTCCGCGTGGACGGCTTCGACGAAGGCATGAGCCTGATCAACTCCAACCCCTACGGCAACGGCACGGCCATCTTCACCAACGACGGCGGCGCCGCCCGCCGCTTCGAGAACGAGGTCACCGTGGGCATGATCGGCATCAACGTGCCCATCCCCGTGCCCATGGCCTACTACTCCTTTGGCGGCTGGAAGAATTCCCTCTTCGGGGACACCCACGCCTACGGCAGCGAGGGAGTGCACTTCTTCACCCGCGGCAAGGTGGTCACCTCCCGCTGGCTGGATCCCAGCCACGGCGGCCTGAACCTCGGCTTCCCCACCAACTCCTGAATCAGAAAGGGGTCACCCCATGAGCATCGAGACGCTTCCCGGCGCGGAGACCGCCGCGCCCACTGCCGAAGAAATCGAAGCCGGCCGCCGCGCCCACGAACTGGACCGGGCACACGTGTTCCATTCCTGGTCCGCCCAGGACACCCTCAATCCGATGACAGTCCTCAAGGCCTCCGGTTCCGAGGTGTGGGACGGCGAGGGGCGGAAGTTCATCGACCTTTCCAGCCAGCTGGTCAACACCAATATCGGTCACCAGCACCCGCGCGTGGTTGCCGCGATCCACGCGCAAGCGGGCAAGCTTTGCACCGTGGCACCGCAGCACGTCAACGATGCCCGCTCCGAGGCCGCCCGGCTCATCACCGGGCTGGCGCCGGAAGGCCTGAACCACGTGTTCTTCACCAACGGCGGCGCGGACGCCAACGAGCACGCCATCCGCATGGCTCGCCTGCACACCGGCCGCCGCAAGGTGTTCGCTGCGTACCGCAGCTACCACGGCGGCACGGACCTGGCGGTCAACGTCACCGGCGACCCGCGCCGGTTCCCGAACGACACGGGCGACGCCGGCGTGGTCCACTTCCTGCCCGCCTACCTGTACCGCTCTTATTTCGGTTCCACCACCGAGGCAGAGGAAACCGAGCGGGCGCTGAAGCACCTGGAGGACATGATCGTCCTGGAGGGGCCGGTGAACGTGGCTGCCGTGATCCTGGAATCCGTGCCCGGCACCGCCGGCATCTACGCCCCGCCGGTCGGCTACCTGGAGGGCGTGCGGGAACTGACCCGGAAGTACGGCATCATGTTCATCGCCGACGAGGTCATGGCCGGTTTCGGCCGCACCGGCGAATGGTTCGCGTTCGACCGCTGGGGCGTCACCCCGGACCTCGTGACCTTCGCCAAGGGCGTGAACTCCGGCTACGTTCCGCTGGGCGGCGTGGTCATCTCGGACGAAATCTTCGACACCTTCCGCCACCGTGTCTACCCGGGCGGCCTGACCTACTCCGGCCACCCGCTCGCCTGCGCCGCCGCCGTCGCGACCATCGAAACCATGCGCGACGAACGGATGGTGGAGAACGCCCGCAGGCTCGGCGAGGCGATCATCCGACCCGCGCTGGAGGCGATGAAGGCCAAGCACCCGAGCGTGGGCGATGTCCGCGGCTCCGGCGTGTTCTGGGCGATCGAACTGGTCCGGGACCGCGAGACCCGCGAACCTTTGGCTGCCTACGGGGGATCCAGCCCCGAGATGAACGCCGTGATCGCGGAAATCAAGGCCGGCGGCGTGCTGCCGTTCGCCAACTTCAACCGCATCCACGTGGTCCCGCCGCTGAACATCCCGGACGAGCTGCTCCGCGAAGGGCTCGCCGTGATCGACCGCGCGCTGGACGTCGCGGATAAAGCGGTCGCGGATGCGGCCGTGGCCGGGTGAACCGTGGCCGGGTGAGCTCCGGCTGCGGTATGGTGCGGCCATGGACGAGAAAGCGACGCTGCACCGTTACCTGAGCACCCGGCGCGTGGAGCTGCTGGCCAAGCTGGACGGCCTGAACGGGTACGACCTCCGCAGGCCGATGACGCCCACCGGCACCAACCTTTTGGGCCTTGTGAAGCACGTGGCCAGTGTGCAGCTGGACTACTTCGGCGCGGTGTTCGGCCGGCCCAGCGGGCGCGAACTTCCCTGGCTGGCGGACGACGCCGAACCCGACGCTGACCTGTGGGTCCCGGCGGAGGAGAGCCTGGAGAGTGTGGTCGAACTGCACCATTTTTCCGCCGCGCACAGCGATGCCACCATCGACGAGCTGCCGCTGGACGCGCCCGGCGTCGTGCCCTGGTGGTCGGAAGAGAAACGGAACGTCACGCTGCACCGGATCCTCATCCACATGATCTCGGAAACCGCCCAGCATCTTGGGCATGCGGACATCCTGCGCGAACTGATCGACGGCACCGCTGGCAAGGGGCCAAACGACCCGAACCTGAGCGGGCGCAGCGCCGAGGAATGGGCATTGCACCGTGCCCGGATCGAGGCCGCGGCGCGGGAGGTATCGGGGATGGAGTAGGTGGAGCCTCTTCATGTTCTTTCTGCTCAGCCCCGCGATTGCCGCGCTGAAAGCTCCCGAATGGCTCCTGCTGCTGGATTTCGTTGCCGCCGCACTCTCGATATTCCTTTTCGGCTTGTGCATCTTCAGGGATATCAACGGCGCGGCGACAGCCTGGTCCCGCATGTACAAAGAGAGCAAAGGAATACCGCCCGAAGGCTTCACCATTGCCGACGTTCCGACGATCAGGTTCATGGGCTTCATGTACATGGTCATGGGCGTTCTGGGAATTGTGCTGGTGTTCGCGGCCTTCAGATAGGTCCGGAGCGCCGAAACGCCCTAAACCACCTCCGACATATCTCCGACGCCGGGCGTCCCCTCGACCAGCTCGTAGCGCTGCATTACCGCTCCGTTCGGCGAGGCGACCACCGGCTCGATGAGTTTGAGGTTCGTCGGCACCACCCCGCCGGCGAAGACCTTCTTTCCGCCGCCGAGCAGGATCGGGTACACCCAGAGGTTGAGCCGGTCGAAGAGTTTTTCGGCAAGCAGGGTCTGGACGAAGTCGAGGCTGCCGATGACGTGGACGTTCTCGTGCCGCTCCCGCAGTCCATTCACAGCGGCTGCAACATCGGTACCGAGCTGCGAGGACCCGGCCCATTCGAGCTCCTGGTCCTGCCGTGAGGCCACGTATTTCGGGATGCGGTTGAACAGGTCCGCGATGAATCCGTCCTGGTGCGGCCAGTACCCGGCGAAGATGTCGTAGGTCTTGCGGCCCAGTAGCAGCGCGTCCATCCCTTCCATCCCGGAAGTGATCTGTTCGCCGACCACATCGTCGATGAGCGGCGCCTGCCAGCCGCCGAAGGCGAAGTCGTTGTCGGTGTCCTCCTCCGGCCCGCCGGGCGCCTGCGCGACGCCATCGAGCGTGGTGAACAAGTCGATGTGGATGAGTCCCATGCTGTGCCCCTTCCCGTACGCCCCGCCGTCGTCCCGGCGGCGGGATCACTAAGAGGCTGGCACAGAATGCACAGCGAGACAACGGCCCTAGCCGAACCGCTAACCCAGCCTCTTCACAAACGCGAGGTGCTTGATTTCCTCGGGGTCGGCGTCGAGGTCGAACTGCGCGGTGTAACCCGAGGCGAGGTAGAGGTTTTTGGCCTCGGGCTGCCGCGGACCGGTGGTCAGGTAGATCCTGCGGTAGCCGCGGCGGGCGGCCTCGGCCTCCAGCTCGGCGAGGACCAGTCGGGCCAGCCCGCGACGGCGGTGCGCCGAATGCGTCCAGATCCGCTTGAGCTCCGCCGTGTGGGGGTCATAGCGGCGGAAAGCCCCGCCGGCCACCGATTCACCGTTCTCCTGGAGGATCAGCAGGGCACCGTGCGGCGCGGCGAATTCCTCGGCGGGGTAGCGCCGCAGCTCGTCCTGGACGTTGCCGAACAGATTCCCATAACGGGTGGAGTATTCGACGGCGAGCTCGTCCAACAGCGGTTTGACCCGGGGATCGTGCATGGGCAGGCTGAGGACCTTCACGCCCGACGTCGGCCGGGTTGGCGTTGTGGTCATGGCTTCCTTTCGTGCGGGAAGTGTCAGTTGTGGACAAGAACGCGGGCCGCGAGGCGTCCGAGGATGGTCCGTGCCAAGGCATCATTCTCCCGGAACGGCGCGGCGTTCGTGTTTGGCCGGGCGAACGCGCCGGCGCCCCAGCCGGAGGTCCACGGGCCGATCGCGAACAGTCCGGGCTGCGGACCGCCCGTCGGCGCGAGGACCTCGTGCGCACCGGACACCAGCAGCTTGCCGGTGGAGTGCGGTCCGTCCGCGGTGAGCAGGCGCTGTTCGGTGCCGCGGCAGGCGTCGTGCAGATCCGCAAGCGCCGGGTTCGCCGAACGCTCCACCGACGGCGACGGCAGCCGCGCCTCGATGTACGCCGCGGCGTCCACCAGCACGGGCGACTGGAAGGAACCGGCCACGAAACGCCCGGAGGCCTCATCCGGGCGCACCCACATGCCGGGGCCGAGGAAGTGCAGCAGCCCGGCATCGTGCAGGGCGAGCATTTCGCGCAGCCGGTGCGGCGGCGGGCCGGAATCCACGTAGCTGAAGAACCCGTGCCACCAGCCGTGCACTGCCTGCTGCGAGCGGGAGTTCAGCCGTTCCTGCGGGATGAGCCGTCCCAGGTCCATGTACACCTTGAGCAGCGCCATGAACAGGGCGAGCGTCTCCGAATGGTCCGGGCCGTCCCGCAGCTCGAGGTCCCGGCGGATGTAGCCCGCCACTGCCGACTGCATGGCGGCGTGGTCCGCGAAGGCGCATCCGCTGAAGGGCCGGTCCAGCGCCTCGAGGTCCAGCCGGAACGCGGCCTCCGGCACGGACTGCGTCACCAGCTCCTCGCGCTCCCTGCTGTACCAGTCCAGGGCGTCGAAGGGCGCCTCGAACTCCGCCCAGTTGCCGTTCACGCGTTCCGGGTAGCTAAAGAGCTCGCGGTAGTAGGCGTGCCCGGCGTCCTTGGCGATCAGCGGCCAGAGCTGGGTGCGGAAATCCAGTTCCGCGTGCTCGTCCAAGAGGGCGCCGACGGCGTCGGCCGTGAAGTAGCGCGGCGCACCGGTCGCTTCGCCGCGGAAGGTCGAGGAGATCTTGGAGTGGAACGGCACCCCGCGCCGCGAACCGGCCCAGACCCGCGGCTCGGCGCCGGAGGGCACATAGCGCAGCCCGCCGTCGGCCCCCTCCTCGAAGCGGCCGCCGCGCCCCTCGAACAGGAGCACCAGCAGGTCCACGAAGGCCAGGCCCATCCCGGACACGATCACGTCCTGTCCGGGAGCGATGGGGGAGTAGTCGACGTCGGTGGTGTAGGACGGCGCGGCATGGAAACCGCCGTGCCGGGCCGCGAAGTCCGTCAGGCGCGCGGTTTCGGCGTCCTGCCGCGAGTCGGTGTGGCCGAGCGAATAGATCACCAGATCCGCTTCCAGGACGGCACCTGAGGCAAGCCGCACCCGGTGCCCCGCGCCGCCGTCGGGGGATCCGCCGTCGGGATCCGGAGCGACGGGTTCGACGCCGGTGGCGGTGTCCCGGTGGACGGTCACCGTGGCGCCGGCACCGTTGCTTGGGGAGCCGAGCGCCGCGACGGCCCGGCGGAAGAACCACTCCAGGTATTTGCTCTGCAGCTGCCGGGTGGGGAAGGTGGCCGGCGTCAGAGCGCGCAGCTGCTCCAGGATGTGCGGTTCGAAGGCGGGCACGTCGCGGATGGACCCGTCCAGGACCCCGGCGGCCCAGCCCGCCAGCCCGGGGCCGTCGGCGGCCGGACCTTCGCACAGCACCGAGCCGTCCGTGAACATCGTGATGTCGCCGGCCATGGAGTTGAGCAGCAGCCCCGGGGCCTGGTCATAGCGCCAGATCCTCCCGGAGCCGGGCTCGTGCGGCTCCACCACGTGGATGTCCAACCGGCCGGCAAAGAGCGCCGGCCGGTTGGCGGCCAGCCGTTCCAGCACGCCCGCGGTGCGCGGTCCGCCGCCGATGAAGACGATCGCGGGGATGTCTGCGGGCATGTGCACACTCCTGTCGGGAAAGGGTGATCGGGAAACGGTGGAAGGCCGGCGGAACGGGCCGGGTAGAACCTGAGCCTAGGGACCATCCACGGCCCCGGTCGAGGAGCTGGTCATGCCCGGTCACCGCGCGTCACGGCGCGTCAAAGAGGCGTCAAAAGGCGCAATGAACGGCATTCATATGGCGCTCTGTGACAGGCCGTGAAGCCCGGTGAATCCCGGTGAAGAAGTGCAAAAAGCCGCCTTGCAGCCCCTTCCGGGGCACCCCTAGATTTGCAGCCATCCGATAGCCAACACCCAATCCGAAGCGAGGTGGCGCATGAGTTCTACAGCAACCACGGTGGCGCAGTCCGCACCGTCGACCGCAGGCAGGCCGGCGCCCGCCGGCGCCGCGGAGAGTGCCCCGGCAAGCACCCCAACAAACACCGCGGCGGAAGCAACCGCCGTCGACTATTCCGGCTACAAGCTCGTCCCGGCCAAGCACCCCGGCCGCTGGGTGGGCACCGTGATCGTGGCCCTGGGCCTCGCCGCGGTGCTGTGGTCCCTCGCCACGAACCCGCGCTGGGAGTGGGGCGTGGTGGCGCAGTGGTTCACCGCGCAGTCCGTGGTGAACGGGCTCATCGAAACCCTCAAGCTCACGGCAATCTCCGGGGCGCTCGGCTTCGTGCTCGGCTTCGGGCTGGCGCTCATGCGGCTCTCCGCGTCGCCGCTGCTGGTGGGGGTGTCCTGGACGTTCTCCTGGATCTTCCGCTCCACCCCGCTGCTGGTCCAGCTGCTGCTTTGGTACAACCTCGGCTACCTGTACGAGAAGATCAGCCTCGGCATCCCGTTCACGGACGTGCGCTTCTTCGAAGTCCAGACCACCACGCTCATCAGCCAGTTCGCCGCCGCTGTGTTGGGCCTGACCCTCAACCAGGCCGCCTACTCGGCCGAGATCATCCGCGGCGGCATCCTCTCCGTGGACCAAGGCCAGCTTGAGGCTGCGGCCGCGCTGGGCATCCCGGCCTGGCGACGTTCCACCCGGATCGTGCTGCCGCAGGCTATGCGGGCCATCCTGCCCACGGCGTTCAACGAGATCATCGGCCTGGTCAAGGGCACCTCGATCGTCTACGTGCTGGCCTACTCGGAGCTGTTCTACACGGTGCAGGTCATCTACAACCGCACCCAGCAGGTGCTGCCGCTGCTGCTCGTTGCCACGCTCTGGTACGTGGTGATCACCTCGGTGCTGAGCGTCTTCCAGTACTACATCGAGCGCCACTACTCGAAGGGCGCCGTCCGGAACCTGCCGCTGACTCCGCTGCAGAAGGTCCGTCGTTTCTTCGCCACCCACGCCGTGAAGGAATCCCGATGAGCACCTTTGTTCCAGAGAGCCCGACGACGGCGCCCGCGGCTCCCGTCGCCAGCCGCGGCCACGTGGAAATCACCAATGTCCGCAAGAGTTTCGGTGCCACCGAAGTCCTCAAGGGCGTGTCCCTGACGGTGCCACCCGGCGGCGTGGCGGTGATCCTGGGCCCGTCCGGCTCCGGGAAGTCCACCCTGCTGCGAACCATCAACCACCTGGAAAAGGTGGATGCCGGCTACATCACCATCGATGGCCAGCTGGTGGGCTACCAGCTGCGCGGCAACAAGCTGCACGAACTGCGCGAGAAGGACATCCTCAAGCAGCGCACGGACATTGGCATGGTGTTCCAGAACTTCAACCTGTTCCCGCACCTCACCGCACTGGAAAACGTGGCCGAGGCGCCCGTCGTCGCCCTGCGTCCGGAAAAGGCACTGCGTAGGTCCAAGGAAGAAGCCCGCAAACGGGCGCTCGAACTCCTGGACCGCGTGGGCCTCAAGGACCGCGCCGGCGCCTACCCGCGCCAGCTCTCCGGCGGCCAGCAGCAGCGCGTGGCGATCGCCCGCGCCCTGGCCCTGAACCCGAAGATCCTGCTCTTCGACGAGCCCACCTCGGCCCTGGACCCGGAACTGGTCAACGAGGTCCTGGACGTGATCCGCGAACTCGCTACCTCGGGCACCACCCTGATCATCGTCACGCACGAGATGGGCTTCGCCCGGGACGTCGCGGACACCGTGGTCTTCATGGACGAGGGCCAGATCGTGGAACAAGGCAGCCCGCAGGAGATCTTCACCAACCCGCGCGAACCCCGCACCCGCAGCTTCTTCTCCAAAGTCATCGAACCGGCTTTCAACATCTGAGGATCCACTCCATGCTTCACACCACCTCCCGCACCCGCCGCACAGCCAAACTCCTGGCGCTCGCCGTGCTGCCCGCCGTCGTCGTTCCGGTCCTGGCAGGCTGCTCCGATCCGGGAGCGACGGCGGCCGGCGGCGCCTCCGGTGCGCAGACGGCGGCGGCACGCAACGGCGTCGTCTACAACACCTCCCCGGAGCAGGACCGCATCCGCGTGCAGAAGGACCCGGCTGCGGCGGCGGCGGTGCCGCAGCTGATCGGCAAGGACGGCAAGCTCACCGTCGCCACCACTGCCGGCTCCATCCCGCTGTCCTTCCACGCCACCGATGACAAGACGCCGATCGGCAGCGAGCTGGACATCGCCCAGCTCGTGGCGGACAAGCTGGGCCTGGAGCTCGACGTGCAGGTGACCTCCTGGGAGAACTGGCCGCTGAAGACCCAGTCCGGGGACGTCGAAGCCGTGTTCTCCAACGTGGGCATCAACAAGGACCGCGTGAAGCTCTTCGACTTCGCCAGCTACCGGGCGGCGTTCATGGGTTTCGAAGCCAAGAAGTCCTCGAATTACAACATCAAGGGCGCGGACGACATCTCCGGCCTGAAGGTCTCCGTGGGTTCCGGCACCAACCAGGAGAAGATCCTCCTGGCCTGGAACAAGGAGCTCGAGGCGCGCGGAAAAGCGCCCGCAACCCTGCAGTATTACTCCTCCGAGGCCGACACCATCCTGGCGCTATCCTCCGGCCGGACAGACCTGAATATCGGCCCGTACCCCTCCGCCACGTACCGGAAAAACACCCGCAACGACCTGAAGGTGGTGGGCAAAGTAAACGCCGGCTGGCCCTCCGAAACCCTCGTGGCAGCCACCACCCTGAAAGGCAACGGACTGGCTCCGGCCATCACCGCGGCACTGAACTCGGCCATCAAGGACGGCTCCTACGCCAAGGTGCTGGAGCGCTGGGGCCTCTCCGAGGAAGCGTTGCCGGAGTCCAAGACCGTCACGGAGGCAAACTTCGCCGCAACGCAGGCTGCCGCGCAGGCCGCCGCGTCGAAACCCTGACCCAGAACGACCGTCCGCCGTCGAACGAGACCACACCATTCATAGGAGCAACCATGCCCTCACCCACTGACATTCTTTCCGCCCCGAAAACCAACCCGTCCTTCACCGCCGCGTGGCAGGAATGGCACGCCGCCCACGAACGCCACCGCGCCGATCCGCACGGCTTCCTCGCCGTCTCCCACCTGCACTGGCTGTCCGCCACTCCGCGGCAACTCGCCGGGGTTCCGGGAACCTGGAGCGTGGCGAACGATGTCGTCACAGTGGTCCTGGAGGCGGGCGAAAGCCTGCGCCGGGACGGCCGGGAACTTAATACCGAGACCGGAGCCAGCCTCAGCTTCGGCCCCATCGCCGAACGCGCCGGGATCAACCTGGCGGCGGGCGACACCGCCGGACCCGACGGCGCTGCGCAGGAAACCGTCGTCGAACTGGCCAAGCGCGGCGGGGAATACATTGTCCGCCCGCGGGACCCGCGTAACCCACTGCTCAACGAATACCGCGGCACGCCGGCCTACGAGCCGGACGCCGCCTTCGCCGTCACCGGAACGTACGTACCGTTCGCCGAGCCGCGCACCACCACGGTGGGTGCCGCCGTCGAGGGCATCCAGCACGTCTACGAGGCGCCGGGCGAAATCCGCTTCAGCCTCGACGGCCGGGAACTTTCGCTGACCGCCTTCAACGGCCACGCCCCGGGCACCCTTTCGGTCCTCTTCACTGACGCCACCTCGGGCAAGACCACCTACGCGGCCAACCGTTCCCTCACAGTGACCCCTGGGGAGGACGGGTCCGTGCTGCTCGACTTCAACCGGGCGGTCAACCTGCCCTGCGCCTACACCGACCTGGCCACCTGCCCCCTGCCGCCGGCCGAAAACCGGCTGCCCGTCGCCATCGAAGCCGGCGAAAAGATCCCTTACGAAAGGCAGACCTCGTGACTCTCTCTTCCAACGCCGGGTTCCTCGCGCTGGAGCTCGACGGCGACGGCGCCCACCCCGCCGCTTGGCGCAAGGCCCGGCACACCCCGGACGAACTGCTGAACGGTGAGCGAATCAAGGACACCGTCCTCGCGGCCGAGTCCGCCGGTTTCCACGTCGCGACCTTCGCGGACGGACCGCTGCCGGATGGCAGCGATGTTGCGGGCCGCCTGAACGCCCTGCAGCGCGCGGCCTTCGCCGGGCCCGTCACCGGCTCCATTGCCCTGGTTCCGGAGGTGGACACCGTCTACACCGAGCCCTTCCACATCGCCACCCAGCTTGCCAGCCTGGACTACGTGTCCGGGGGCCGCGGCGGCTGGCTCGTCAAGGCGAGCGAAGACGCCCGGGAGGCTGCCGCCGTCGGGCGCACTGCTGCTTCGGAAGGCGCCCTGGCGCATGAGGCGGCCGCGTCCGTGGAGGTGGGCCGCCGGCTCTGGGATTCCTGGGAGGACGACGCCGTGATCCGCGACGTCCCCAGCGGCCGTTACCTGGACGTCGACAAGCTGCACTACGCCGACTTCGAGACGCCGGCCGGGTTCCCCGGGGAGGCCTACGCCGTGAAGGGGCCGTCCATCATTCCGCGCCCGCTGCAGGGGCAGTTGCCCGTGCTGGCGCCGGCGTCGGTGGTGTCCGTGGACGGTCCGCTGAGGCCGGCCGAGGTGGACGCGGTGCTGGTCTCGGCCCCGACGCCGGAACTGCTGGTAGACGAGGTGCGTGGCCACCGGGCCGGTCATGGGGGCGGCCCGGCGGTCATCGCGGAGCTCGACGTCGTCCTGGACTCCCGCGGGCAGTCCGCCGACGCGCGGCTCGCCGAGCTGGACGCCTTCACGGCGTGGGAGAGCCCGCGGGCGCGTTTCGTGGGAACCGCCGCGGGGCTGGCGGAGTTCCTCGCGGAGCTGCTTGAGGCCGCCGACGGCGTGCGGCTGCACCCGGCGGTGCTGGACGTTGAGCTCGAGGAACTGGGCCAGCTGGTGCTTCCGGAGCTCCGCCGCCACGGAGTGCTGCGGCCGGTCGTCGCCGGGGCGACTTTCCGGGAACTGCTCGGCCTGGAACGGCCGGAAAACCGCTACACCACAGCCCACCAGACCGCCACGATCGGGGAATCGGCATGAGCCAGGAAATATCAGAGCAGCACGCCCGTGCTAAATTCCAGCCCTCCGGCAAGATCCAGTTCGGTGTCTTCTTCCAAGGGGTCAATTCCGGCACCATCTGGAAGGCGGCGGAGGCAGGTTCACAGACGGACTTCGAGTCCTTCCGCCGGATCGCCCAGACCGCCGAACGCGGCCTGTTCGCAGCCTTCTTCCTTGGTGAAGGCCTGCGCCTGCGCGAGCACCTTGGCCGGCCGCACGCCCTGGACGTGGCGGGCCGCCCCGACGCGCAGACCATGCTCGCGGCACTGGCATCGGTAACCCGGAACATCGGCCTGGTGGCCACGCAGAACACCACCTACAACGACCCCGCGGACCTCGCCCACCGCCTCGCCTCCCTGGACCTGCTCTCCGGCGGCCGCGCCGCCTGGAACGTGGTCACCACGGACAACGCCTGGACCGGAGCCAACTTCCGCCGCGGAGGCTACCTGGACCACGCGGACCGCTACGTCCACGCCGAGGCCTTCGTGCAGACGGCCAAGCGCATCTGGGACTCCTGGAACGGGCAGTTGGGGAACGGAGCCTCGTGGGATCGCGTGCTCCACGAGGGGCAGCATTACACCGTGGACGTGACGCCGGGTCTGCCGCGCAGCGCCCAGTACCGGCCGGTGCTGTTCCAAGCCGGCGATTCACCGGATGGCAGGGATTTCGCGGCGCGCCAGGCTGATGTCATCTTCTCGGCACACCCGAAGTTCGAGGCCGCCGTGAAGTTCCGCGAGGACATCGTGGCCCGCACTCTTGCCGCGGGCCGGGGCGCCAACGAGGTCCAGATCATGCCGGCCAGCGAATTCATCCTGGGCGCCACCGACGAGGAAGCCAGGGAGAAGAAGGAGTGGGTGCGCAGCCTGCAGATCGGCCCGCAGCAGGCCATCGCGTACCTGGAACAGTTCTGGGGACGCGAGCTCTCCTCCTTCGACCCGGACGGCCCGCTGCCGGACATCGATCCGGTAGTGGACACCACCTCCGAGACCCGTGGCAGCGGCTTCCACGGAGCCAAGGCCCACGAGCTCGCCGCGCAATGGCGGTCCGAGGCCAAGGAAAACGGCTGGTCCATCCGGCAGTTCGTGAGCTCCCGGACCGCCCGCATCGATTCCACCTTCACAGGCTCCTACAGCTCCGTGGCGGACACCCTGGCCGGGTACGCCCGCGTTGGCGCCGTGGACGGCTTCAACATCTCGCCCTGGATCATCCCGAGCGGCCTGGACGACATCGTGAACCACCTCGTCCCTGAACTACAGGAACGCGGCGTCTACCCCACGGAATATGCGGGCAGCACCCTCCGCGAAAACCTCGGGCTCGCGACGCCGGTCCGGTCACCGGAGCTGGTCCCGGCAACTGCCGGGAGCGCCAGGTGAGCCGGGCGGGCGAGGAGGTGGCCGACGTCGGCGACTCGCTTTGGAGCGAGGAGGCGGTGAGGCTGCAGCTGACTGTGTGGGAGCAGTGGCTGTAACTTTCGGCTTCGATTCATCTCACGAGACAGGGCGTCCAGCACATCAGTGCTGGACGCCTTTTTCGTTTACGGACAGCCCCGCCTGCGCGGCGACGGAGGCATATTGACTGCCCTTAGCCGGAGGAATAGCTTCTGCGTTAACGGGGCGAGTCGCCCCGTTTCACTGAATGAGGCGCCGGGCCCGGGCAACTTCTCATGGCGAGGCACCGGATGAGCGTGTGATGCGCGATCGCGGTAACGAAGGAAGTTTTGTAGGGAGGAAGACCATGCCGAAGTATCTGTTTGAAGCAACATACGTGGGACAGGGAATCAAGGGGCTCATGCAAGAGGGCGGCACCAAGCCGCGTGAGGCCCTGGCGGAGGCCCTGGCGTCGGTAGGAGGATCGCTGGAGAGCTACTACTACGCATTCGGTTACTACGATGTCCTCGGCGTTTTCGAGGCGCCGGACGATGCCAGTGCTGCGGCATTGTCGCTGCTGATCAATTCGTCGGGGAGCGTCAATGTCCGCCTGAAGCCGCTCCTCACGGTGGAAGACATCGACGAAGCCGCTAAGAAGACGCCGTCCTACCGGGCCCCGGGACAGTAGGGCAACTGACACACAAAACCAGTGGGACCGGCCAGACGCTGAATGCTCCGTAACTGTCGTTCAGGGGGTCCTAAACGACAGTTACGGAGCAACGGACCCTTGTGCGCGGCGGCCTACTTCTTGATGAAGTCCAGGATGTCTTCGCCCAACTGCTTCTGGTAATCACCGTAGATGCCGTGCGGCGCACCCGCATAGACCTTCAACTCGCCGTACCGCACAAGCTCGGCGCTCTTGAGGGCGGCGGCTTTGATCGGCACAATCTGGTCGTCGTCGCCGTGCGCAATCATGATGGGCACATCAAGCGCCTGCAGATCGCTGGTGAAGTCCGTTTCCGAGAACGCGGCAACACATTCGTACGCTGCGTGGAGGCCCGCGAGCATGCCCTGCCGCCAGAAGTCGTCCCGTGCGCCCTGGGACACAGTTGAGCCCTCGCGGTTTGCACCGAAGAACGGCACGGTGAGGTCCTGGTAGAACTGCGAGCGGTCCTTCAGCACGCTTTCCCGGATGCCGTCGAAGGCCTCGATGGGGGTGCCTTCCGGGTTCGACCCGGACTGCACCATGACAGGCGGCACGGCCCCAACGGTGATGACCTTCGCCACCCGGCCCTCGCCGTGCTGCGCGGCGTAGCGAACCACTTCGCCGCCGCCGGTGGAGTGGCCGATGACCACCAGGTCCTGCAGGTCCAGCTGCTCCACCAGTTCGGCGAGGTCCAGTGCGTAGGTGTCCATGTCGTTGCCAGTCCAGGGCTGCGATGAGCGGCCGTGGCCGCGGCGGTCGTGCGCTATTGCGCGGTAGCCGTGGTCGGCCAGCAGCTTCAGCTCCACCTGCCAGGCGTCTGAACTGAGCGGCCAGCCGTGGCTGAGGACCACCGGGCGGCCCATAGCCGGTCCTTGCTCGGTGTAGTAGATCCGGGTGCCGTCTGTGGTGGTGATGAAGGGCATGGTTCTCTCTCTTTCGGTGGGAGCGTTCGGTGAAACGGTTCGGTGGGTTTGGCAGGAAACGACGACGGCGGTCAGCCGGCTTCGGCGGCAGCCGTCGCGATTACGGCAGCCACGTCCTCGGGATGGGTCTGCATCACCAGGTGCGGTGCGTCGATCTCCACGACGTCCCGCAGACCGGCGCGATGGTAGCCGAACCGTTCGACATCGGGGTTGATGGTGCGGTCCGCGCTGGAGACGATTCCCCAGGACGGGCGGGTTTTCCAGGCAGCGGCGGAGGCCGGTTCGCCGAAGGCGATCGCCGAAAGGGGCCGCTGCGAGACGGCGAGCACGCGGGCGTCGTCGGGATCCACGCCCGCGGCGAAAACCTCCGGGAACGCGGCAATATCCACCGAAACGTCAGTACCGGGCTCGCTGCCTTCCACGGGATACGGCGAGTACACCAGGTTCGCGGCGAGGGCGGAATCCGGAAAGCCGCCTTGCAGCTGTGCCAGGCTTTCGCCCTCGTCCAGGGCGTAGCCGGAGACGTAAACCAGCCCCACAACGTTCTCCGCGGTGCCCGCAACGGTGATCACGGCCCCGCCGTAGGAATGGCCCACCAGCAGGACGGGGCTTTCGATCTGCCGGACGAAGGACTGAATGTATGCGGCGTCGCCCGAAAGGCTGCGGTTGGGCACGGGCGGTGCGAGGACCGTGAAACCCTCGTCCAGCAGCAGGCGCGTGACCGGCGCCCAGCTCGCGGCGTCGGCGAAGGCGCCGTGTACCAGCACGATCGTGGGTGTTTGTGACATGGCTCGTCTCTTTCCTCTACGGGTTTGTCCCTTCACAGGGGCTTGATGGCGATTTGCCTGAGAGGCACCGCGCTGGGACCCTCGGATTGTGGTGACGACTTCCATTCGACCTGACCTTTCCCTCCCGGCACCACGAAGGAACCACGCAGAACTGCGGCTGCGTTCCCGCGTGCGCATGATTCCTGGGCGCGCATGAGCCCTGCGGGGGACCTCGGCGCACTGCTGCGGAAGCACCGCCGGGCCGGAGATTTGACGCTCGAGGCCCTCTCCGAGCGATCAGGGGTCAGCGACCGCACCATCAGCGACATTGAGCGCGGGGTGAGCCGCGGCCCGCAACACCGCACCATGCTGGCCCTCGCCGATGCGCTCGGCCTGCAGGGAACTGCGCGGGAGCAGCTGCTCGAGGCTGCACGGGCCGGACGGCGGCCGGCGTCCCAGGACGAGCCGGCCGTGGATCCAGAGCCGCACCGGCTCGCGGACTTTACGGGCCGCGACGCCGAGATCGTCGCCGTCGTAGCTCATCTGATGGCTGGCGGGGCCGCCCGCAGTACCGCCGCGCCGGTTGTGCTCTGCGGTGCGCCGGGCGTGGGCAAGACGTCGATCGCCATCGAAGCCCTGCACCGTTGCGCCCCCGCGAAGCCGAGGCGGCTTTTCGTCGATTTGGGAGGGCTCGACGTCGTTCCCCTGACTCCGCTGCAGGTGCTTCAGTCCCTCTTGCGGCAGCTCACCGGGGACGCCGATGTGCCACGTTCGCTGGGCGAGGCCGCCGCGGCCTGGAGGTCGGCGATTGCCGCAACGCCCGCCGCGGTTCTCCTTGACGACGCCGCGAATGAGGCGCAGATCCGGCCGGTGCTCTCGCCGGGCTGGCAGGGCGCCGTGGTGGTTACCTCGCGCCGCGAACTGGCGGGACTGGAGGGGGCGCGCCGGCTCACCATCGGGCACCTGCCCCGGGCCGAAAGCGTGGCACTGCTGGAGCGGATTGTGCCGCCGGCACAGCGGGATGCCGGACCTGGAGATGCCGGGGGCCTTGAGGAACTGGCCCGCTACTGCGATGACATCCCGCTCGCGCTCCGCATCGCCGGAAACCGCCTGGCCAGCCGGCCGCGGTGGACGGTGCAGGACCTGGTGCAGCGGCTGAGCACCGAAGAGCGCCGCTTGGGCGGGCTGGTGGCCGGGGACCTCGCCGTCGAATCCGCGTTCGGGCTGTCCTACGGGCAGCTGGATGAAGCCGGTCAAACCCTGTTCCGCCGGCTCTCGTTGCTGGACGGTGGCTCGTTCGGCGCGCGGGTGGCGGGCGCCGTCGTCGGGATCGGGGAGGTGGACGCGCAGGATCAGCTGGACGGGCTGGTGGGCCTGGGCCTGGTGGAAGCGCTGCATGGCGATCACCACCGCCTGCACGATCTCCTGAGGCTCTATGCCGCCTCGCGGCTCCGTTCAGAGGAGACGTCCGAAGTGATCGCCGAACACCGCCGGCACCTCCGCGAATGGCTGCTCCAGACGACCATCGCGGCTGGTTCCCGCTTCGAGCCGCGGCGGCCCGGCCCGCCGTCGGGCGCGTTCCCGACTGATGGGTTCCCGTCCGATGAGGCGGCGCGCCGCTGGCTGATCGCCGAGGCCGAGCACTGGTTTGCCGCCTACCGGGCGGCCGCGGCCCGCGCGGATCACGCCGCGGTCCTTGCGGTGGCGGACTCGCTGCACTGGTTCTCCGATCTCTGGCTCGCGTGGGGCCGCTGGCATGAGCTGTATTCGGCCTCGGCGGCGGCCGCGGCGTCCATCGCGGACCCTTTGCAGCAGGCGCGGCACCTCGGGTACCTTGCCTGGGCGCAGCTCGCCGAGTCCTTCGATCCGGCGGCGGCCCGGACGACGGCGGAGGCTGCCCTTGCTGCCGCGCGGCAGGCGGGGGATGCGCAGCAGTGCGGTTGGGCTGGTTTTTATCTCGCGTGGAGTTCGCTGCAGCTCGGCGAGCTGGATGTGGCGGCGCAGCGGGCGGATGCAGCGGCGGCCGATTTCGCCCTGGCCGGCGATGTGGAAGGGCAGCTGCAGGCGCGTTCCATCCGGGCGGACATCCGCGGCCGGCGCGATCCGGCGGCCGCCATCAGCGAATACCGTGAGCTGCTGGGCTTTGTGCAGCAGCCCGTTGAGCTGCTTCCGCGGAACATCCGGGTGGTGACGGAGACCAACGCGCACGCCATCATCGCCTCAACGCTTCTGGGCCTCGGCCGGTACGAGGACGCGCTGGCCGCCGCGTCCGATGCGCTGCGCACGGGCACGCCCGGCGAATTTCCCAACGGGCAGGCGGCGGCGCACCGGCACCGGGGAATTGCCGCGCGAGCCCTGGGCCGGCACGATGCGGCCCGGGCGGACCTTACGGCCGCGCTGTCATTGGGGACCGGTACGCGGTCCGAGGCGTGGCTTGATGAAGTGCGTGAGGCGCTTGCTTCGGTTTCGCTTGGTGCGGAGGGTGTAGCTGCTGCATTTCAGGACGCGACAAACGCCCAGTTGCGCCTCCCGGACGCCTGAACAGCAGCGGCCACGTTCCACCTGGTCGGCAGTCCGTAGGATGGGCGACGAGGAAAGGTGCAGAAATGATCACTCGCGCTGACGTCGAGGCAGCCTATGCAAGGACAGATGGCCTCATCCGCCGCACCCCGCTGGCCGCTGCAGGAGAAGGCCTGCCCTACACGCTCTGGTTCAAGTGCGAGTTCATGCAGCACACCGGCTCCTTCAAGGCGCGCGGGGCATTCAACCGGCTGCTGACGGCGCGCGAAGCCGGCGAACTGTCGGAGGCCGCCGGGATCGTGATCGCCTCGGGCGGAAATGCGGGACTGGCCAACGCCTACGCGGCGGCCCGGCTCGGTGTGCCCGCCACTGTCTTCGTGCCCGAGACCGCCCCTGCCAACAAGGTGAAGAAACTCCACGCCATCGGTGCCACCGTGGTGCAGCACGGCACGGAATACGCAGAGTCCTATACCGCCGCCGTCGACTTCGCGGCATCCAGCGGTGCCGTCCTCTGCCATGCCTATGACCAGCCCGAAATCGTGGCCGGCGCAGGCGGGGTGGGGCTTGAGTTACTGGACGAACTGCCCGACGTCGACACGATCCTCGTGGCGGTTGGCGGCGGAGGGCTGATCGGCGGAATCGCGGCCGCCGTCGAGGGACGTGCCCGGGTGGTGGGGGTGGAACCCGAAACAGTACCGACCCTGCACGAGGCACTGGCCGCCGGCCGGCCCGTGGACGTTTCGGTGTCCGGAATCGCGGCGGACTCCCTCGGAGCGCGCCGGATCGGTGATATCGGTTTCGATGTTGCCCGCCGCACCGGCGTGCAGAGCGTCCTGGTCAGCGACGATGACATCATCGACGCGCGGTCCAGGCTGTGGGAGAGCCACCGGATCGTCGTGGAACACGGTGCCGCGGCTGCCTATGCGGCCTTGCTGTCCGGCGCTTACCGCCCCGCCGACGGCGAGACTGTCGCCGTCGTGCTTTGCGGGGCAAACACCGATCCCGCAACCCTGTAGTTCCTATCGCCCTCTCAGATCCCGCGGGCAGATCTCCCCAGCCGACGCAGCAATTCGGCGAGTGTGGCCTGCTCCTCGCGCGTCAGCACACTGAAATCTCCGACGAGGTGCTCGACATAGCCCGGCATGATCTCCTCGACCCTCCGCTGGCCCGCCGGGGTCAAACTCACGCGGACCACGCGCTTGTCGCTTAGATCGCGTTCACGGCGCACCAAGCCGAGCTTTTCCAGGTTGCCCAGGACCAGCGTGAAGTTGTTCGGGGTTTTCAGGTGCTTCCTCGCCAGCCTGCCCGCAGTCATTGGTCCGAGGTGGAACAGCGTCTCCAGCGCGCCGAACTGGGTTGCAGTCAGCCCGGCTTCGGCTATCAGCCGGCCGCTGCGGGACTCAACAGCCGCGGCTGCGCGGACGAGCTTGACGAAGACATCCAGTGCGGCCTCTTCGGCCGGTTTACCCTTGAAATGCGTCGCCACACGCCCATCTTACAGAACCCGATTTTCGGCCCGCCCGGCAGGCCGAACGGCACCTGCTGGGGCGCCCGCGGCAGCCACAGCGCAAGCATTCAAAGCACCCGCACCGGCTTGCCCTGCGCCCATGCGCGGACGTCTTCGAAGGCCTCGCCGTAGTAGCAGGTGTAGCTTTCGGCAGTGACGTACCCGAGGTGCGGGGTCAATACGGTGCGCGGGGCGTCGAGGAGTGGATGGTCCGCGGGGAGGGGCTCGACGTCGTACACGTCCAGCGCAGCGCCGCCCAGCCAGCCTTCGTTCAGTCCGCGCAGCAGCGCGTCCTCGTCCACGAGGGGACCGCGGGCCGTGTTGACCAGGATGCCGTCCGGCCCGAGCAGCCGGAGTTCCTCCTCGCCAACGACCCCGCGCGAGCGGTCGGAGAGCCGCACGTGGACGCTGACGACGTCGGCCTCCCGGAACAGCGCTTCTTTGCTCACCTTTCGGACGCCGACGGCAGCCGCGGTTTCCTCGCGCAGGTTGGGGCTCCAGGCGATCACGTTCATGCCGAACGCCTGAGCGTAGCCGGCGATCTTGGTGCCGATCTTGCCCAGGCCCAGCACGCCGAGGGTCTTGCCGGCCAGTTCAAACCCGACAGTGCTTTGAAGGCGACCGTTGCGCATGGCATTGCCCTCGAATTGCAGGTTTCGCGCGGCAGCCAGCAAGAGCGCCCATGTCATTTCGGGTGCGGCTGCTGCGGACCCGCCGGTGCCGCAGACCGTGATGCCCAGTTCGTGGGCGGTTTCGATGTCGATCGACGAGTTGGCCATTCCGGTGGTGACCAGCAGCTTCAGCTTGGGCAACTGGTGGAGCCGGGCGGCCGTGAAGGCGGTGCGTTCGCGCATTGCCACGACGATGCTGAACTCGCGCAGCGCCTGGACTAGGTCCTCTTCGTCCTGAAAAGGCTCACTGAAGACGGCGACGTCGATTCCGTCGGCGGCGAGTTGGTCCCAAGGGGCATAGTCGTAGGCGACACCCTGGTAGTCATCGAGGATGGCGAGGCGCTGGCGCATGGTTCTCCTTTTGGTCCTGTACGGGGAGGGTTCGTTGGAGTCCACGATATGCGGGGTTAGGTGGGACGGTGGGAGAGGTGGGTTGTAACCGGTGCGGTCTGGATAATTGCTCCGCCTAACAGAAGCGCGGCCGTCGCCTCTAAACGCAGAGCAGGTTTCACATGACGTATGCGCTGTTATCGGCGTTGAGAGCGATTCGCATGGCGAAACGCAGATCAGATGCCCTTCTACCTAACTTGCCGCGTGGTCGCTCTTGCTGACGCATTCTGACGTCTGCGTCATTACCGGGCGCAACAACGCGTCCACGAGATGGAAAGGATGAACGGACTGGCTGCGCAGTCAGCATTCCTTGGAGCGGCTAGATTCGACGCCAGCGGATCGGATTCTGAGCCAACTTAGATGGAAGCGGACGGCTTAAGACTGATCGTTTAGAGCGGCGTTGGCGGCCGAGCCCTTGAAGGCGGGAACTGCGGGGCCGCGGCTCCCACCGGTCAAGAGTCCACGATTGCCAGCCTCCGCTGATTCAGAGCTGACGACGATGCGCTCGTCAGGCTCTTGGAGCGTACCTTGTCGCTGACGCTGACACCCCCGCGACTGTTGGCCGTTGCTGAAAGACAACGGCTGACGAAGCCATGTTGACAGCCGTTATGAGCAATGCTTAGAATTATGAGCAAGGCCAAAATATGGCCAATTGAAATGGAGATGTGTTGGAAACTTCACTGCAGGGACAGAGTCCAAACGCGCGGCGGCAGAAGCAGGTTCAGGTCACTATTGACGGCGAGGAGACTCTTCTCCCAGACGGGGAGACTACTCCGAACGAAATTCTTGGCCTTGTGGGCCTTGATCCAGCGAGCCACTACCTGGTTGAAGTACAAGGACGGCACCAGAATTCGTACCAAGGCGCGGGTGACAGGGCCATCCGGGTCCACAACAACCAGGTGTTTATCAGCCTCTCCACCGGCCCCACCCCGACCTCATGAGTGGGCAGGAGGAATTTGCCCGACAGGCAGAAGCTATCGGGTTGGCGGATATTCGGGTTGACGCGGACTGGGTTTTCTTCGAGTTGCCGATACATGCTGGTGGGCATGCTGGCGAAAGTCGGCGAATCGCCGCTCAGGTTCCGGCGGACTTCCCTGACACGCCGCCTCCCGGCCCGCATGTCAGCCCGGCGACCACCCATCCGGCCGGTGCAGTTCATGCTTCACCGCTCGGCCCTGATTGGGTCTATTGGAGCAGGCCCATTCAGTCCTGGCCGGCGGACCGTTCAGTCAAGTCATGGGTCCGGCATGTTAGAAGCCTCTTTGCGCAGGTGACTGGTGGATAGCTTTAGTGCAGCGTTCGGTGCGACTGTTCATACAGCGCTTCTTGACCATCTCATCCGTGATGACGGCGACGAGGATCTGACGTTCGCCGTCTGGAGGCCCTCTGTAGGCGCTAAACGTCAGACGGCTATCCTCACTGACCTCGTTCTGCCTCAGGCCGGTGATCGTCATGTGCACGGAAATGTTTCCTTTGAGTCTCAATATTTTCTGCGTGCTTGTGACGTTGCCGCAGAGCTCGGCGGTGGAATTGCCCTGATACATTCCCATCCGAAGGCCAGTAGTTGGCCGAAATTGAGTGACGATGACTTCAATGCGGAGGCTGGGCATGCTGCACAGGCCCTAGCGCTTACGGGTCAGCCTCTGGTTGGCTTGACTCTCGCCGGGGGCAACAAGAAGTACAGTGCAAGGATCTGGCGACGCACTGAAAAGCGTCGCTGGGAGCCACGGTGGGCGGACAATGTCCGCGTGATCGGGGATCGCTTAGAGGTTTCATTGCCGCGGGGCACCGAGAAGTATTCGCAGCGGTACCAACGACGCACGATTGATTCTTGGGGGACCGGCGTCCAGCAGATTATCGGCTCGTTGCGAGTCGGAATCGTTGGGGCTGGGAGCGTAGGCTCCCAGATAGTTGAGGCGCTTGCCCGCACAGGTTTCGGTGATCTCGTAATTCTTGATTACGACGCTGTGGAGGACCATAACCTCGATCGGATCCTCAATGCCACGGCAGACCATGCCAGCCGCTCGGCACCAAAAGCCGAGGTGGCGGCGGCAGCCGCCGCTAAGCATGCGACAAATCCGCACTTTAGGGTTGCATGGAGTGAAGCCAGCGCAATCGAGGCTCGAGGAATCGAATTACTCAAGGACTGTGATCTGATCTTCTCTTGCGTTGACCGGCCGGCCGGCCGGGCGGCGCTGAATGCCCTCGCATATGCGCACCTGATCCCTGTCATTGACGGTGGCGTGCTCGTGAGTCCAGGACGAAATATGATGCGAGGTGCCGAGTGGCGGGCGCATGTGGCTGCTCCAGGTCGCCGGTGTTTGGAGTGCTTGGGGCAATTTGATTCGGGATTGGTCCAAGCAGACCGGGATGGGCTGCTCGCTGACCCCAGCTATCTTGATCAGCTGCTCGACAGCAGTCCATTGAAGCGAAATGAAAATGTGTTTGCGTTTTCGGCGGCAGCGTCTGCGCAGCAGGTTCTGGCTGCTCTGCGCATGATTGTCGCCCCAGCCGGAGTCGGCGATATTGGGGCGCAAACTTTCCATTTCGCCAGCGGTACCGTCGACTTGGATACTCGGGGGTGTGAACCGGGCTGCATCTACGAGGCAATGACTGGGGCGGCGGACAGGGGAGGGCGACCGACCGTCCACCGACACATTTCCGCCGAACGAGCGCGACTGGAGCGAAGAGGCCTCTCTGATAAGGACCCATGCACGGAACCAGTCGATCAGACTTAGCGTGGGGATGAGCCCCTGAATTATTCGCCCGTTGTTGAGCGTGCATCCCGATCACTGAGGTACGGAGCGACGGAGGAGATCTTAACCTGCCGAATGGTCTCGTGATCGAACGCCTGACTTATGGCCATCGACTCCACATGCGCACACAGGACGCCCGTAAGCGCGAGTCGCTCGGGCGATGCGTGGGTTGCATCCAAAATGATCTCGCCGAGAACGCTGGGTTGGGAGTTTCTTCTTGCTGTTCGGTCGATCGCCTCGATGACCCAAATGTATTTCGACATATGGGTGGTCCGATAAAGCAGCGTGAGATCAGGGTCGAGACCCCGAAGAGGCAGCCGCTTCTTGTAGTCATTCGAGGCCACGGCATAGGTCTGGTAGGCCAGCTCGTCGGCAGCCAGCGCCTGGGCGGCCCGGCCAGGTGCTCCATTCGGCCCTGTAGACCACTGTTTGGTAGCCAATTCCAGCCATGCCGCACCAGTTGCCTCTGCGCGCTCGGCATCGATGTTCATCCGCGGCATCAGAGGGGTCAAGATGAACTTCCATGGTTGGTGCGCCTGGTCGGGCTCGTTCCAAGGATCATCGACGGGTATGTAAGGACCGCGTGCGTCGTCGTGGCGCCAAAGTGTCAATCGACCGTGTCCACGACTTGGAGTGCGGTCCCAAGCCACGACCACCCAAGCGTGGGAGTTAGAGACGACTATTGGCGGCAAATCCGAGTTCACGTAGCGGCACAAGACACCGTACAAACTTGTGCTCCCGGCCGCTGGGCGCACGTTTGGCCCAGAATCGATTGCAGGCTCCAGCATTCCCGTCGGAAGGCCAAGACGATCCAGCGCGTTGAGCATCTGCGACGGAGACAACCCGTCGGAGGGCATTTGACGTCCAACCACCAAACCGCCGGTGGCAGCATCCCGAACCTCGCTAGGCGTTCTCTTCGGCAACCCGTGACGCAGACTTGCATGGCGCAAAACCATCCAAATTGAGGCGTGGGCGCAGCGTAAGTATTGGGCGTCTTGACTGATGAAAGGCATTGCCGTCACTGTCAGTTCGAAGCCAAAGAGGTTGACCTTTTCGGGGACTCCTGCGACGGAGGCAGCCTTAAGTTCCGGCGGAGCCTGGATCATGGTCCGGCCCACTGGGGTTCCTGGCAAGGGCCGGATTACTGAATATCCACGGTAAGCCTCGACGTGATTGTCCAGGTCACTAAAGTCCGGTGGAACCTGAGCAGCAAAGAAATGCAGGCGGTGACATACCGAGGGATAACGGCGGAACGTGGATCCATAAAAATTTGCGTGCTCGCTTCGCCAGTCGCTGTCGATGTATCGCTTCTCGACGACAACTGACTGCACTCCGTGAGCTTTGGCGATCTCAATGATGCGTTCTAGCGGCAAAGATGGCGTGTTTGGCGCTGTGTAGTTGGATCGGATGACATCCCATCCGCCTGGAGCCCCGACATCGACCACTTCACCGGGGTCGTCGTCGGGGCTCCATTGATCGAACGCCAGCGACATTCAGTTCGCTCCTTGTGTTTTGTTTTGAAAGCAAGTTCAGACTAATGAATACGGACGCTTGCTTCCTCATTTTCGGCGCTTCGCTCTGACTCCTTGATGTTGCGCATACGCCTCTCCCACTCGACAACGATGTCGGTGGACTGCTCAAAATTGAGTAACTCGGCAAGGGTTGTCTGTACCGTTAGACCCGGCCGAGTGATTGACTGCGTAGACATACTCGCTCCTCCTGTTGATGGAAGGATACAAGGGTGGTCTGACATTCTGCGGACCACAGCTTGCAACCTAATCGTCGCGGACTGTCATGCTAACGCTGGGACTTCAGGAACGCGAGGAAGTCCATTACTTGTTTCGTTTCCTGCTCAGTGAGGTCAGAGAGTGCGCTTGCCGGAACCCCGGCGATCCGCGCGAGGCGGGATTCAGTCGGAAGCTGATTTGAATCCGATGGGAGGCCTGCGATTCGGAGGATCTCCGAATATTCAACCCCATACACTCGAGCTAGCTCAAAAAGAATCTTGGTAGATGGAATCTTGATTGAGCCGCTCTCAATTTGGCTTAGGTAGCCGTTTTTGACCACACCCTCAGACAGTTCTTCCACGCGTCGAAGTGTGTACCCTACCGCTTTCCGGGCAGCACGAAGATACGTGCCAAGGTCGGTGTTCATTTTCTTAGGATAGCAAGTGTTGCTCAGAATAACTAGCAAGACTCACTGCAAGTACCCTCTCGTCCATGGCTGCGGAACTTTGGCCGCAAGGGTGGGCGTTGATGCCTGGAAGCTACCCGTTCCCAGGACCGTTCAGGGGGCCTGGCTGCTGCTGTCCTGTTCTTGCGCGTGTGGGCCGCTTCCGAGAGTGTGAACTTTCAAAGCGCCAGCGCGACACGATCGGCCCGGTGGTGTCCACGACTACCACATCCTTAGAACATACTTTCGATTGCGCTAGTCTGTCCTAGTGTCTGATAAGAGCTCTATCGAGTGGACCGAAGCTACCTGGAACCCGACGACAGGTTGCGACCGCGTGTCAGCAGGCTGCGATAACTGTTATGCACTGACGCTAGCCAGGCGATTGAAGGCGATGGGGGCAGCAAAGTATCAGAATGATGGAGACCCCAGGACGAGTGGTCCTGGTTTCGGTCTCGCTGTTCATCCTGAAGCTCTTTCCACGCCATATTCTTGGAAGCGCCCGCGAGTCGTATTTGTGAATTCTATGAGCGACCTATTTCATGCCAGGGTTCCGCTGTCGTTCATTCGGGACGTTTTTGAAGTCATTTCGGAGACGCCACGCCACACCTATCAGGTCTTAACCAAGCGGCCTCGTCGTTTGGCCCGGATTGCTGATCAGCTTCAATGGCCAAGCAACTTATGGATGGGCACGAGCGTGGAGTCGGCAGACCAGTATCAGAGAGTGCTCGATCTCGTAAAAGTGCCGGCCTCAGTGCGGTTCATTTCGTGCGAACCCCTCCTCGGCCCGATTCCAGACGTTCCGCTGGGTGCAATCGATTGGGTGATAGCCGGAGGTGAGAGCGGATCCAAGGCGAGGCGAATGGACCCAGAGTGGGTTCGGGAGCTGCGGGACAGTTGCCTATCTTCAGGTACTCCGTTCTTCTTCAAGCAGTGGGGAGGCATCCGCCCCAAGAGCGGAGGGCGGGAACTGGACGGTCAAACGTGGGATCAGATGCCAGCCGGTAAGCCAACCCTGGCGATGTAGGCGCGTTGTAGCTTACCTTTTGCGGTGCCAGAGGGGATGATTCCTCGTGCCTCCAGAGACTTCAGTGCCAAACGGATGTGCTTTTCCCGTGCAAGACCAAGTGTGCGTCCAAGTACATGGTCAAGCTTGTCCTCTAAGGTAAACCCGGGGAAAGTGCCTAATAGGCTTTCCAAGTTCGACTCAATTTCTTCGCTCCACGCGAGTTCGTTGTCGTCGAACGCGAGGCCCCTCAACTCGGCCTGACCACCTGCCATACCTTCCTTCTGCTCTACGAGCCATTGGCGCCAATCCTTCCTTGCAAGAGACATGGCGTTATTCATCTCCCAGAGACCGTCAGGGTGGCGAGTGAAGAGTATGAGCTCGTAAACCGGCTTAGCTTCAAGGGAGTCGGAAACATCGGCAGTGATGTAACTACATCTCGTGGCCAGAGCGACGCGATCGGCGAAACCGACCAAGACTTCCGTTACCCAACCGTCAGGCTCGGATTCCGCCAGCTCGTGCCACCAGTCTCCGCCGAGGGCCTTATCCAGGGCCGTTATTTGAGCTGCTTTTGCGGCGTAACGCTTCTCAGACCGGAGAGCTCCGGAAATACGTCTTACTGCCTCGTAAGAGAAATTCATCAGTAACTCAGTTTTAGGCTGGTTTGATCTGGGAAGGTTGGGCTGGTCTCGGGACGTTAGAACCTGAACCACGCGGTCAAATGGAACAGTTAGGCCAAAGGGATCAAGGAAGACAAACAGTGGGTGATCGCCTATGGAGGCTAAAACATGATTGAGGTGCTCTTCGACCGGACCTTGTCTAACTTCGTAGCTCGTCGGATCAACGCCCTTCTCCGAGAGTAAATTCCGCAGTTGAGAGCAGTATGTCTGCTCCCGCTCGCTGAACACGGTATGAACCCGCCGTAGATTTTCCATCGCGACTGCGGTATCTACCAACAGCTCCGGTGAGCCAGGCTGGTTGTTGGCATATCGTCCGGGTCCGGAATAGGCGTCGTAGACGACAACTTTCCCATCCTGTGCGGTTGATCCAACTTTTCCCGCCCAGGCCGGTATGTACGCCTTCAATAGCTTGTGCTTATAGACTGCAGCAGCCTGCGGTGATTCAAAGAAGTTTTTTGTGCTGCTCATGATTCCCCCAGATCGTCTGTGACATTTGAGCGTAATGCCTCTACCTGTGATCTGTTAGACGGCGCAACGAATCCAAGCGTGTTCTCGCGGGAGTTCCGGACCTTGGTCCCCTCCACCCCCACTCCGTAAGAGGCGTTTCCTTCCTACCCATAGGTTGTCATAACATCTGTCAGCTCTCTCGACCTTGCCCGGAGGGAGGTTATCGATCTCAGCTCCCGAGAAGCATCCATGATGGCCAGATTAACTGAGACGAACCCCGTAAGACCGTATATGCCAAGTAATTTGCGAATGGTCGACTCAGTTGAGGCCGGATTCGGGTAGCGCTAAGGTGAGAAGGAGGTTAGTTTGATCTCTCATTCTGACAACCTATTAACTTTATATTAGGTCAACTATCGGTTGCCGTCCTTCGCCGCCTTGTACGCAGCTCCGCGTTCGGGCCACAGGTCAGGTCCGCACGGCAAGACCGCGCGATGCGCCGCCATCCTTTCCGCCCTCCCCAACACACGAGGATGGGCGGCGAGGAAAGGCAGAAGGATGATCACCCGTACAGATGTAGAGGCAGCCTACGCACGGACTACCGGCCTGATCCGGCGCACGCCGATGGTTGCGGCCGGGGAAGAATTGCCGTTCACCCTCTGGTTCAAATGCGAATTCATGCAGCACACCGGCTCGTTCAAGGCACGTGGCGCCTTCAATCGGCAGCTCACGGCTTGGGAGGGCGGCGAGCTCTCCGAAACCGCAGGAATCGTGGTTGCTTCCGGGGGAAATGCCGGCCTGGCCAACGCCTACGCTGCGGCCCGCCTGGGAGTGCCCGCCACGGTCTTTGTCCCCGAGACGGCAACCGCTAACAAGGTCGCGAAACTTCATGCCATTGGCGCCACAGTGGTGCAGCACGGGGCAGAGTACGCAGAGGCTTTCACCGCCGCTGCCGAGTTCGCGGCATCCAGCGGCGCGATTCTCTGCCATGCCTACGACCAGCCCGGGATCGTGGCCGGCGCCGGAGGCGTCGGGCTTGAGATCCTGGCCGAACTGCCCGACGTCGACACCCTCCTGGTGGCCGTTGGCGGGGGCGGGCTGATGGGCGGCATCGCCGCCGCTGTCGAAGGCAAGGCCAGAGTGGTGGGAGTCGAGCCGGAGACGGTGCCGACCTTTCACGAGGCCCTCGCCGCTGGCCGGCCTGTGGACGTTTCTGTGTCCGGAAGCGCGGCGGATTCACTCGGGGCGCGCCGCATCGGCGAAATCGGCTTCGATGTCGCCCGGCGTACCGGCGTGCAGAGCGTCCTGGTCAGCGACGACGACATCATCGATGCGCGGCGGCGCTTGTGGGAGAGCCACCGGATCGTCGTCGAGCATGGAGCGGCGGCTGCCTACGTTGCCCTGCTGTCCGGGGCGTACCGGCCCGCCGACGGTGAGACGGTGGCCGTCGTGCTCTGCGGTGCGAACACCGATCCTTCGAGCTTGTCGACGAACGATTGCTCCGTAAGTGTCGTTCTCACACGTCTGAACGACACCTACGGAGCAATAGATAACAGCCCTACTTCTTCGGCAACCCGGCCGGGTTCAGCTCCGATTTCGCAATAGCCTCCGAAGCCAACCCCCACCGGTCCAGAATCTTCCCGTAGGTCCCGTTTTTAATCAGCGAATTCAAAGCCGCCTGCGCAGCAACCGCGAGGCCGTTGCCCTTCTTGGTGGTAAACGCGATGTCGGCCTTCAGCGGCCAGCCGCCGTTCACCGTGCCCACCTGCTTGGTCTTGCCGTCCTTCGCCGCCTTGTACGCGGCCCCCGCGTTTGGACCGAAGGTCAGGTCCGCACGGCCGGACTGGATCGCCAGCGACGAGGCCGAGTCGTCGTCGTAATACTGGAACTCAACCGGCGCCAGGCCGTTCTTCTTGTTCTCCTCGTCCCAGCGCACCAGGATCGCCTCCTGGTTGGTGCCCGAGCCCACGATCACCCGCTTGCCCGCCACGTCCTTCGCCTCCTTGATCTCGCCGATGTTCGAGTCGCTCTTCGCATAGAAGCCCAGGAGGTCCGTGCGGTAGGTAGCGAAGTCGAACTTCTCCTTCCGCGCCTCGGTGACTGTGACGTTGGAGAGCACGGCCTCGTGCTTGGAGGACTCGATGCCCAGCGGCCAGTCCGCCCACGCCACCGGCAGTACCTCCACCTTCAGGCCGAGGGTCTCGCCCACCGCGTAGGCCAGGTCCACTTCGTTGCCGATCAGCGTCTTGTTGTCCGTCGCGAACAGGCTGAGCGGCGCGGTGCCGCCCGTGGTGACCACTGTCAGCTTGCCATCCGCCTTGATGGCCTCCGGCACCAGGGCCGCGGCGGCGTCGTCCTTGCTCACCGGGAAACGGTCCTGCTCGGGGCTGAGGTTGAAGGTCTTCCCACCTATGGCAGCGGACGACGACGGCGCTGCCGCCCCCTGGGCGCCTTGGGCTGCGGTTGCGCCCGGGTCCGAGCAAGCCGCAAGTCCGAGAGTTGCTGCTGCCGCAAGGACCAGCGCGGTGCCCTTTGTGAAGGCCGGAATAGCCATGGAATACCCCTGTTTTTCTGCTGAACGGTGTGCTTGTGGCAGCAACTATCCTGCAGCGAAAACAGGCCAGTCAAAGCACTTTGAAACGCTTGGATACAGGGCGAAACCGGGCTTAACGGCGGGTCCGCGAAGGTCATATTCGGAACCCGGGCGGGAAGGAACCAAGTAGTGCGGCGAAACAAAGGCCGGAAAAGACGAGTACTCGCCGGAGAAAGACGGGTGGGGATTACGCGTGTGCCCTGTGCAAGCCCGGTCCTACCGTGGGAAAACGCTGCGGCCGCGGGGGCTGCACCAGTCTGGGGAGGCACTCAAAATGGGAAAACCAGCATGTCAGCACGCGCCCGGAAAACGGGAAAAATTACGGAAAACAGGTCTCAAGGCGGGCGTTGCGCTGGCCACGGGTGCCTTGTTCCTCTCCGCAGCCGGGGTTGCCTGGGCGGATAACATCTACAACAACCTCGACGCCACCGTTGATTCGGTTGCCGAAGTCATGCCGCTGAACGCGGGAGGCGCCACCGGAAGCACAGTCCTGGCACTGGACCCGACCAACGGGGACGGAAAGAGCGGCTGCAATCTCACGGGCTCCACCATCCTGACGCTCAGCCTCACTTCAAGCCAGCCGTCGGTGGCCACCGTCAGCCCCTCCAGTCTCACCTTCACGTCCTGCGGCGATACCAAGACGGCGACGGTGACTCCCCTCACCTCAGGCTCGACCACCGTGAGCGCGAACGTGGTGAGCAACACCTCGGGCGGAACCTTCGACCTTGCGCCGGCAACATTCCAGGTGAACGTCACCGCCCCCGCCCCGTCAAACACCGCGCCTACGCTGTCCATCAGCGGGGTCTCCGCCGGTTCCTCCTACTCCAAGGGATCCGTGCCGGCGGCGGTCTGCAACGTCACTGACGCCGAGGACGGCCCGAGTTCCTTCGCGGCGAGCCTGAGCGCTGTCAGCGGGCCGGACGCCGCCACCGGCGTCGGAAGCCAGACAGCAAGCTGCAGCTACACGGACGCCGGCGGCCTCCACGCTGCCAGCTCCCTGAACTACAACATCGTCGATGCGACAGCCCCTGGAATCAGCTACACACTCAACCCTGTAGCGCCTGACGGACTCAACGGCTGGTACCGCAGCGAGGTCTTCCTGGACTGGACGGTCACTGAATCCGATTCGCCCAGCACCCTGTCGCTGACCGGCTGCTCCGACGAACTCATCAGCCTCGACCAGCTTCCGGCGGACCACAGCTGCAGCGCGAGCAGCAGCGGCGGATCGGCCGGTCCGGTAACCGTGTCCATCAAGAAGGACGGCACGGCACCTGGCGTTGCCTACACAAGCGCCAGCGGAACGGCCGGCGACAACGGCTGGTACACCTCGGATGTGACCGCAACCTTCACGGGTACGGACGCGACCTCGGGTCCGGTGTCGGCCACGCAGACGGCCACCAGCAGCGGTGAGGGATCCGCCGTCGTCGTGGAGAGCCCGGCATTCGCGGACAACGCGGGCAACGAGACCGCGGCCGGTGCGGCCAGCCACAGCTTCATGATCGACAAGACGGCGCCGGGTGTTGCCTACACCAGCGCAAGCGGCACCGCGGGCAATGATGGCTGGTACACCTCGGACGTGACCGCCACGTTCACCGGCTCCGATGCGACCTCCGGGCCGGCTAACGCCACGCAGACCGCCACCTCCTCCGGTGAGGGTTCCGCCGTCGTGGTCCAGAGCCCCGAGTTCAAGGACAACGCCGGCAACGTGACCGCCGCAGGTGCGGCCAGCCACAGCTTCAAGATCGACAAGACCGCACCGGACGTTGCCTACACCAGCGCCAGCGGTACGGTCGGAGCCAACGGTTGGTACACCTCGGATGTGACGGCGACGTTCACGGGTACGGACGCGACGTCCGGTCCGGCGTCGGCCACGCAGACGGCTACCAGCAGCGGTGAGGGTTCGGCCGTCGTGGTGCAGAGCCCGGCGTTCGAGGACACTGCCGGCAACGTGACGGCGGCAGGTGCGGCCAGCCACAGCTACAAGGTGGACAAGACCGATCCCACGGCCTCGTTCGATTCGGTGGTGGCCAACGCCTACTTCGGCTCCGTCGCGGCGGCCCCGAGCTGCACGGCTTCGGATGATGTATCCGGCCCGGCCGGCTGCGTTGTTACCGGATACTCCAACCTGGTCGGCACGCACACGCTGACGGCGACGGCCACGGACAACGCCGGCCGTACCTCCACCGCCCAGCAGACGTACACGGTGATGGCCTGGACGATCAAGGGCTTCTACCAGCCGGTTGACATGAACGGTGTGCTGAACACCGTGAAGGGCGGCAGCACCGTTCCGGCGAAGTTCGAGGTCTTTGCCGGCAGCACGGAACTGACGGACACCAACCTGGTGACGATGAGCGCAGCGAAGATCACCTGCACCCTGACCACCGTCGATGACATCGAGCTGACGTCCACGGGGAACACCTCGCTCCGCTACGACGCAACCGGCGGCCAGTTCATCTACAACTGGAAGACCCCGGCCACCCCGGGATCCTGCTACAAGCTGACGATGAAGGCGGCCGACGGCTCCAGCATCTACGCAAACTTCAAGATGAAGTAAAGAGCGTCGTTGCTCACACGAAGGCCTGGGGCATGACCCCGGGCCTTCGTGCGTGTTGCGCTCACGCAGCTTCCTTGACAATTTTAGTGAGTGTGCTCAATATTGAGTGTAGTCAGTATTCGATCTGGCCTGACACACCGAAGGAGCACCTGCAAATGAGAGCGTTCGTCGTCACCAAGTACAAAGGGCCGGTACAGGAGGCCGACGTTCCCGAGCCCGAGGTTGGAGAACGGGACGTGCTCGTCCAGGTGGAGGCCGCGGGACTCAACCAGCTCGACGAGAAGATCCGGGCGGGCGAGTTCAAGCGGATCCTTCCCTACAAGCTCCCGTTGACCTTGGGCAACGATCTCGCCGGGACTGTCATCCGGGTCGGCGCCAAGGTCCGGGGTTTCGCGCCGGGTGACGAGGTGTTCGCCCGGCCGGGGAAGGAACGCATCGGAACGTTCGCCGAGCGCATCTCCGTGGCCGAGGCCGATCTGGCGTTGAAGCCGGCGTCGATCAGCATGGAGGAGGCAGCCTCACTGCCGCTGGTGGCGCTGACGGCATGGCAGGCCCTCGTGGAGCGCGGGAAGGTCCGGCCGGGACAGAAGGTCCTCGTCCATGCCGGAGCGGGCGGGGTCGGATCCATCGCGATCCAGCTCGCCAAATACCTCGGCGCCACCGTGGCCACCACGGCCAGCGCCGCCAACTCGGAATTCGTCCGCGGCCTCGGCGCGGACACCGTGATCGACTATCGCACCCAGGACTTCGAACAGCTCCTCGAGGGCTATGACCTGGTGCTCGACAGCCTCGGCGGCGGGAACCTCGGGAAATCCCTCCGTGTGCTGCGCCCCGGCGGCAAGGCCATCGGTATCTCCGGCCCGCCGGACCCTGCCTTCGCCCGGGAGATGGGCCTGAACCCGGCGCTGCGCCTGGCGATCAGCGGCCTCAGTGCCGGCATCCGCCGTCAGGCCCGGAAGCTGGGCGTGAGTTACGAGTTCCTCTTCATGCGCGCCAACGGTGAGCAGCTCACCCGGATCGCCGGGCTGGTCGACGACGGCGTGTTGCGTCCCGTGGTCGGACGCACCTTCCCGTTCGACCAAACTCCCCAGGCCTTGCAGGCCATCGAAACGGGCGGCATCCGCGGCAAGGCCGTCATCAGCAACCCTTCGCCGGCCACCCCGGCGGCGATCATCACCGGCGTCGTCATCAACCACACATCAGGAGAACAATCATGAGCGCCACCGGCAAGCAGCCAGCCATCACCTCCTACGCAAAGGCCCCGGCCCGCACCATCGACGCCGGCGGGATCAGCTACGCTTACCGCGAGCTGGGACCCAGGGGAGGGGTACCCGTCATTTTCTTCGTGCACCTCGCCGCCACGTTGGATAACTGGGATCCCCGGATTATCGACGCCATCGCCAAGGATCACCACGTCATCACCTTCGACAACCGTGGCGTGGGAGCCTCCTCCGGCGCCGTCCCCGACAGCATCGAAGCAATGGCCGATGACGCCTACACCTTCATCAAAGCGCTCGGTTTCGACACGATCGATGTCTTCTCTTTCTCGCTGGGCGGCATGATCGCCCAAGCCCTCGTCCTCAAGCACCCCGAGCTGGTCCGCAAGCTCATCCTCACCGGGACCGGCCCCAGAGGCGGGAAAGACATGGACAAGGTCGCCGGGATCACCTACTACGACATACTGCGTGCCACCCTGACCGGGTCCGATCCAAAGGAGTTCCTGTTCTTCAGCCGCAACACCGCCGGCAAGCGCGCAGGCAAGGCATTTGTGAAACGTCTGGCGGAACGCACCGAAGAACGTGATGCCCCGATCAACGTCAAGGCCTTCCGCACGCAACTTAAAGCGATCAAGAAGTGGGGCCGGGGCGCGCCCTCGGACCTGTCCACGATCACCCAACCCGCACTGATCGCAAACGGCGACAACGACCGCATGGTGCCATCCGTCCTCTCCGAGGACCTCCACCGTCGCATCGCCGGATCCGAACTGATCATTTACCCTGATTCCGGTCACGGCGGGATCTTCCAGTTCCACGAACAATTCGCCCCGATAGCAGCCAAGTTCTTAGCCAGCTGACGCCGAAGACACCGGGAAAGGGAGGTTTGCCGCGTCCCGGCATGATGCGAAAATGAACAACAGCAAATCCGAGCCCACGCGGTACTGACTAGGATCAGCACCGAACCCAGTCGGAAATCTGTATTCCGGAGGACCCCATGCCCCTTGCCCCACAACCGGTCGGCCGCCGCGAACGGAACAAGCAGGAGAAGCTTGACCGCATCACTGCCGCGGCCCGCGAGCTGTTCGCCCAGCATGGGGTCGATGAAGTCACCACGCAGCAGATCGCCGACAAAGCCGATATTGGCGCCGGGACCTTGTTCCTTTACGCCAAGTCCAAGGGGGAACTCCTTCTCCTGGTGCAGAATTCGAGCTACACCGACGCGCTCGTGCGGGGCAAGGCAGCCGCCGAAAACACGCCGGACGTGCTGGACGCACTGATGGCCATTGTCCGGCCGGTCGTCGAGTGCAACAGGGTCCAAATCGACAACGGACGCACCTACCTACGGGAGATGATCTTCGGCGATCCCGAGGAACCCCACCACCGCGACGCCCTCGCCCTCACCGTCCAGACTGAGGAGGCGATCATCGCAGTGCTTCGACGAGATCAGTGCATCACTCCCAACGACGCTTCAACGTTGGCGCGCATCGTCTCCGCGATCATGTTCCTGGCCATGGCAGCACCATTCCATACCGCCAGTACGGTCGAAGACATCCTCCAGGACATCAGGAACCAGGTAGCGGTCCTGCTGCCCCGGTGACGTCCATTTCGGATTGGCAACCGATGAGAGCCGGGCGAAAGATTGCCGGGCGTGACGCTAGAGTGCGGGAATGAGGTATTCCGTTGCCCAGTGGATCGAATTCCGCGGTGTGCGCCGCGGCCTTGTGTGGCAGTCCGACGACGAGACACCGGTTGAGGGCGACACCGACGGCGTCTTGATCGACGACGACGGCCGAATCATCTGGGCGCGGACAGCGCGAGAGCTCGGCGAGCTGGCTGAGCGACAAGGACTCACGCTCGAAGAGGGAACAGCCGAGCTGGTGAAGCTGGACGGGTTGGAGAAGCTGCTTACACTGCCGATTTCGGACGACATCTGCAATCAACTCATCAACGCGTGGAATCTCTTGGGCGACATCGCCCGCAGTGTCGGAGCCAGCCTCGACGACCGCACCGCAGAAGTGGACCGATGCTACGACAAGCTCTTCCGCGGGCTGAACATGAAGTGCATCACTCCGCCAGGTGAGCACTACGCTCCTCACTTCAAGAAATCTGAGAGACGCCTGATCAAAGAAGTCTTTAACCGCGGGCGGATCATTCTGGCGGCACGGCTGCAGGAACACGCGCCCGCCGAAGGGTAGACAACGTGAGACTGCAAGCATTCACGACCAAGGCGTCCTTGCGATCGGAAATGACGCATTCCACCCTGGTGACATTCGCTGGCCAATCCTGCACCGCAGCTGCCTGCTCATACGAGAGGCTTGGGTTGGATCCTGCGGCGAACTTCATGGTCAGAAGGTCACTCGCCGCGAGCTGTTCGGGAGTGACACTGACAATGAGAGCTATTCCGCGGACTCTGATGCGCATCTCGGTCAGACCTTTCAGCACGGAACCCCTAATGGTGATGGTGCTCGTGCCCTTCCGCCCCGTGCGCGTGCCCTTCCGCATCGTGCTTCTCCGCCTCGATCCCTGCGGCCTGGGCGAGGTGCTGCCAGCCGGCGTCGCTGAGGGCGTGGTAGCTGATGTGCAGCTCCGCGGCGGGATCCTTGGTGGCAACGGTGTCGCGCAGCTCGAGTGCCGAGACAAGCTTCTCCGCAGCCGTCAGGAACGCCTGGACTTGGGGATTGAGTCCGTCCGGCCATCGTGTGGCGGCGACGGCGATTCGCGCATTCTTGATCAGCGCAACCCAGTTGCGGTCGATCTTGGGTGCCGGGCCGGTGAGGTTGGTGGCGATGCCATGGAAGCCGACGTTGTCGATGAACGCGAGGGCGGCGAGGACGCCGGCAGTTCCCTCGGCGTGGCTGTTGTGGGGGTCCTGGGTCATGGTGCTCTCCTCTGTCGGTTCAAGGATGCGCCGCGGCGGGAAGCCGTTCAAGACACGGCGACTTCTGAGCAGTGACCCCGCCCACCCGGCTTTCAGGAATTTCCCGGCCACCCGCCGTCGTTGTCCCAAATGCGGCCGGAGCGCGGCCGATACGAATCCTGAAAGGCCGGCACCGACGTGACTGTTCCCCTCTCCATCCTCGACCTGGCAATCATCGGCAAAGGCCAGACGGCGGCGGAGAGCTTCGCGGGCAGCGTCGCCATGGCGCAACTGGCCGAGCGGCTCGGCTACCGGCGGATCTGGTACGCCGAGCACCACAACATGGCCAGCATCGCCTCTTCGGCCACGAGCGTGCTGATCGCGCACATCGCCGCGCACACGGAAAGCATTCGCCTGGGTGCCGGCGGGATCATGCTGCCCAACCACTCGCCGCTGACCATCGCCGAGCAGTTCGGCACCCTCGAAACCCTGCACCCGGGCCGCATCGACCTTGGCCTTGGCCGCGCGCCTGGCAGCGACCAGAACACCATGCGCGCCCTGCGCCGGGACCCGACGGCGGCAGACACTTTCCCGCAGGATGTCCTCGAGCTGCAGGGCTACTTGAGCGGGCCCAGCCGGATCCAGGGCGTGGAGGCGACGCCGGGACGCGGCACGAACGTGCCGCTCTACATTCTCGGTTCCTCACTGTTCGGCGCGCGGCTGGCTGCCCAGCTCGGACTCCCGTACGCCTTCGCCTCGCACTTTGCACCGGCCGCGCTGCAGGACGCCGTCGCGCTCTACCGCCGCGAGTTCAAGCCTTCCGGACAGCTTGCGGAACCGTACGTGATCGCCGGCGTGAATGTGGTGGCCGCGGACTCGGCGCCAGACGCTCAGCAGATGCTGCTCGACGTCAAGCGGGCGCGCATCTCCACCTTCTTCGGCAACGGCCGCACCTTCACGGACGACGAGGCCGACCTCATCCTCGACTCGCCCCAGGGCCAGCACGTGGCGCAGATGATGCAGTACTCGGCGGTCGGGACACCGGACGCCGTGCGCGAGTACCTCGACGAATTCGCCAAGCAAGCCGACGCGGACGAACTCATCGTTGCCCACCAAAGCACCGGCACGCAGAGCCGTCTCCGCTCTGTCGAGCTCACCGCCCAGGCCGTGGGGCTGGTGCCGGCCTAGGGCTTGCTTTCAGCCGGCGGGGCGACCTCCGCCACCAACGCCGTGAACGCCCGGGCCGCGGGGCTGGGATTCAGGCGGTCCCAGATCAGGTACTCGTGCCGCGCCGTTTCCTCCGTGACCGGCACGACGGCGACTCCCGCCAGGCGCGCGGCGAAACGGCTCGGCAGCAGGGTGACGGCGAGCCCGTTGACGATCAGCTCCCGCGTCAGCTCGATCGAGCCCAGCTCGTAGGCGACCTGGCGTTCGACGCCGGCCCGGGCGAAGGCGGCGTCGCTCTGCTTCCGCCCGGCGGAGGTCCGGGGGAAGTCGGCGAACGCTTCTTCGGCCAGTTCCTTCAGTGACAGCTTCTTGCGCCGGGCCAGCGGATGCTCCTCGCTGAGGACTGCCGCGAGGGTGTCCCGGTTCAGTTCCCGGATCGCGACACCCTGCACAGAGCCTTGCTCGACGCTCCCGGCCGGGAAGGTGCCGTCGAGGAGGCCCAGGAATGCCACATCGAGTGCGCCGTTGCGGACTTCCTGGATCATTTCCTCGCTGTTGGAAACCCGGGCTTCAAGGGTGAGTTCCGGGAAGCGGCTGCGGCATTCGCGCAGCAATGAGGGCAGTTCGACGGCGGTGAGCGTGGGGATGAAGCCGATCCGCAGCTTGCCGCGCACAGCCCCGTCGGCGGCAGCCGCCTCGTCCCGCGCCCGCTCCGCAGCCTCCAGCGCTGCGCGGGCGTGCGGCAGGAAGGCCCGGCCGGCCTCGGTCAGCTGGACCTGCCGGCTCGACCGCACGAACAGCTGCACTCCGAGCTCGCGTTCCAAAGCCGCGAGCTGGTGGCTCAGCGCCGATTGCACCACGAAGTTCCGGGCCGCCGCGCGGGTGAAGCTGCCGGTTTCCGCGATGCCCACCACGTACCGCATCTGCTGCAAATCCATGCATCTATTCTGCTCATCATTCAAATGAAATCTATGTGTTGGACTCATGCTTGTTCCGCGGCGATTCTTGAAGCATGAGTTCACCGGCCAAGACCTACCCCGCCCGAACGGCACCGAACGGCACAAAGCCGGCCACCCGCCGTCGGGCCCTCCCGCTCGGAGCGGTGACGGCCCTCGCCGCCTTCGCCCCGCTGGTCTGGGGAACCACCTACGTGGTGACCACGGACTTCCTGCCCGCCGGGCACCCCTTGTTCGCCGGCCTGGCCCGGGCCCTGCCGGCCGGCCTGGTGGCCCTGGCGCTCGGCAGGGCCTTACCGAAGGGCGTCTGGCTGTTCCGGGCGGCCGCCCTGGGCCTCCTCAACATCGGCTTCTTCTTCCCGCTGCTCTTCATATCTGCGGAGCACCTGCCCGGCGGTGTCGCCGCAACCCTGGGCGCAACCCAGCCCTTGGTGGTGGTGTTCCTTGCGGTGGCCGTGCTGAACGAGAAGCTGCTTTTCTGGCGCCTCGCCTGGGCCGTGACCGGTGCCGCGGGCGTGGGATTCGTGGTGCTGGGACGCTCGGCCGGAATGGATCTGGTGGGTGTGTTGGCCGGCCTGGCCGGGACGGCGTCGATGGCCCTTGGCGTTGTCCTGACGAAGAAATGGGGACGTCCTGCAGGCGTCCGGCCTGTCGCGATGGTCGGTTGGCAGTTGACGGCGGGCGGGCTGTTCCTGCTCCCGTTGACGCTCGTGGTAGAAGGATTCCCGCCTGTGTTCGATGCGCGCGCCGTGGGCGGTTACCTCTGGCTTGGCCTGGTGGGCGGATTGCTGGCGTACGCCGTCTGGTTCTGGGCGATCGGGCGCCTGCCGGTCACGCGTGCCTCCCTGCTCGGCTTCCTTTCCCCGCTCATGGCCGCCAGCCTGGGCGTGCTGCTCAAGGGCGAGACCTTTGGCCCCCTGCAGACACTCGGCCTGGTACTTGCCTTCGGGGCGATGCTGCTGGGTCAGCTGGGTGGGTTCCGGCGTCGCGGGCTGGGGACGCGGCGGGCTAGTGCAGGAATGCGGCGATGACGAGCATCGCGGGCACTGCGATCACCGTGGTGATCAGCACGGTGTCCTTCGCGATGGTGATTCCCTGCTGGTAGCGGGTGGCGGCCACGAAGACGTTCTGCGCCGTGGGGAGGGCGCCGGCGATCGTGGCTGCGAAAAGGGCATGGTCATTGAGGCCGAGGATGAAGCGCGCCGCCAGGAATGCCAGCACCGGGTGCAGGATGAGCTTGAAGGAGGAAGCCAGGACGATGTCCGTGCGGCGTCCGCTGGCTGCCGAGAAGGGCCGGTTGCCGTTCAGGGACATGCCGAAGGACATCAGCATGGCCGGCACCGCAGCGCCGCCGATGAAATGGATCGGCTGCAGGACAGGATCGGGCAGGCGGACGTGGAAGGCGGAGAACAGCAGCGCCAGCGCGGAGGCCACGATCACCGGGTTCTTCAGGATGATCAGGAGGAACTTCAGCAGCGGGTTCTGTTTGGTGCTGCGCGTGCCGCGGGTGGTGTCCAGGATCATCAGGTTGACCGGGTTGTAGAAGGCCAGCTGGAAGATCAGCAGGGGCGCCACGTAGCTGGCGTCGCCCAGGACGTAGACCGCGATCGGGATGCCCAGATTGGCGCTGTTGGCCTGGCTGGCGCTCATCGCGCCGATCATGGCCTCGGGCATTTTCCGCTTCAGCACGAACTTGCTCAGCAGCACGTAGATGATGCCGACGATCGTTCCGCTGATCGCAGCGGCCGCGAGCTGCGGCCCCAGCACGTCTTCAAGCCGTGCCTTCGACAGTGTCTCGAAGAGCAGCGCCGGGCTGGCCACGAAGAAGGCGAGGCGGCTGAGGGTATGCCCGGCATTCGGACCCAGGATCTCGCGCCTGCCTACAAACCAGCCCACGCCGATGATTGCCCATACGACGAAGAAGCCGGAAAGTACGTCGATCACAACAGGGTTCCGGAAGCGCTGGGTGGATTGCCGGGGAAGGTCACCATCCCAGCGTAATCAGATTTATTCGCCAGGGCGGTGCCAGCCGAGTGGATTCCCGCCATCTGGACGCGCGGGCGGGCAGCGCGTTGCTCAGGCCTTGAAACGCTCAGTGCTGCTTTGAGGCGCTGAGGGCGTGCGGCGGGCGCAGGAGCCCGGGCGTGTGGCCCTCGGCGGGATCGCTGCCGAGCTGGAGGATCTTGTTGTCGCGGTCCACGTGGACCACCTTGGGCTCGTAGGCCAGGGCTTCCTCCGTGGTCATCTCCGCGTAGGTGATGAGGATGACGATGTCGCCCACGTGCACCAGGTGCGCGGCGGCACCGTTGATGCCGATGACGCCCGAACCGCGCTCGCCGGCGATGGTGTAGGTCTCCAGCCGGGCGCCGTTGGTGACATCGACAATCGACACGAGCTCGCCGGGCAGGATGTCCGCAGCGTCCAGCAGATCGAGGTCCACGGTAACGGAGCCCACGTAGTGCAGGTCGGCATGGGTGACCGTGGCACGGTGGATCTTGGACTTAAACATTGTGCGGTTCATAACGGACCAAGTTTAGCGCGGGCCGGGGCTGCCGCTCTGTGACGTGGGTTACTACCGCCTTGTTGTGCGCTGTGCCTGGCTCCTCATCAGCGCACCGTAGCCTACGAACAACTTCGGGACGACGAAGTACACGGCCGCGGGAACCACCAACAGGGTCAGGAGCAGTGCGCGGAGCACAGGGTGCCAGCTCTCGATCAACGGACCGAGCGTCATCATTCCGATGCTGACCAGCGGGAAGATCGCGAGCCAGGTGATGAAGGCGCGGACATGGATCGAAGGTGCGGGTGGGGGGCTTGCCGGGGAGGTCACCGAAACTCCAGGTAATTAGTAGGTTTGGACATGATCAGAGTATGCCCCTTCGCGCCTCATGCGAATGCCTTACGGAACCCTACGCCTGCTTCCGCAGCGTCCCCGTGACACCGCTCATGCAGCCCCGGGCGGACGGCCTAGTTTGCCGCGGTCCCGCCCTTCTTGAGATAGGCGCTGACGGCGCTGATGAGGTGGCCGATGTGCTGGTGCATGAGCCGGCCCGCTTGTTCCGCGTCACGCCGGGAAAGTGCCTCCGCCAGCTCCGAGTGGTCGTGCGCCTGCTTGGAGACCACTTTCGAATTCAGCGACACTTCCTCCAGCACGCTTGTCAGGTTCGGATTGGCCGGTTCGATCAGGAGATCGGCCATCGATATGAGAATCCGGTTGTGTGTGGCGGCGGCAACCGTGCGATGGAACAGGGTCGAGGAATCCCTGTTGGGTGTGGTACCGCCCCTGACGGCTTCGCGGTGGCCCGCGGCCTGCCGCGTGATTTCCGCCAGTTCGTCGTCGGAGGCGCATTCGGCGGCGAGCCTCGCCGCCTCTGATTCGACGGCCCGCCGCACCACCAGAAAGTCGAGAAGCTCGCTGAGGTCCGTGGTGCTCGCCACCCGCACGAGATTGGCGCCGTTTTCCTGAGCCCGAAGGGTCGTTTTGAGCTCCTCGAGGCGCTGCTGGCCGCGTTCGGTGACGATGCGGCCTTGCTTAGGCCGCGGTATGACCGTAAATCCCTGTTTGTCCAAGGAGCGGAGGAAGCGGCCTGCCGTTGCCTCTGCCACCTGGATTCCGGATTCGTTGAACGCTTCGGCGAGCCGGGACGAGCCAACCGGGCGATCCGATTCCCCGATCAGGGTCAATGCCAGGATTTCCATCTCGATGTTCGGTGATGTCACCATCGGCGCCCCTTTCGTCAAGCCAGTTGCGGTTGGCCCGGCCGCATGCAAGCCATCTTCGCACAGCGGGGCCGGTCGCCGCGGCCGCAGGGAATCTGTTGACCTCATCCGATTTCTACTTCATCATTGGTGATGAAGATATTTTCAGCAGAGTGCAGAGCTGATTCGAAGGGGAGTGGGTTCAATGGAAAGTCCGCAAAATGATCCAGGGCCGGCACGGGACTTCATCGGGTACGGCAGGCACAAGCCGCGGGTGACTTGGCCGGGCAACGCCGCCGTCGCGGTCAACTTCTGCATCGCCTATGAAGAGGGGGCCGAGCGGAACATCCTCGAAGGCGATCCTCACGGGGAAAGCCTGGGTCCAGGACGTGAACCCAGGCCGGGCCGGCGGGATCTCGCCGTCGAGTCCGTCTACGAGTACGGCAGCCGCGCGGGGATCTGGCGGATCGCCGACCTCCTCGACGAATACGGGTTGCCTGCCACGCTCTTCGCGCCCGCCGTCGCGCTCGAAAGGAACCCGGCGGTCTGCGAATGGGTAGCCGAGCGCGGACACGACATCTGCGCGCACGGCTGGCGCTGGACCGACCCCGCGGAACTGAGCGAGCAGCAGGAAAGGGAACGCATCAAGCTGGCGGTCGAGTCGATCGAACGCAGCTGCGGACGCCGGCCGGTGGGCTGGCGTTCGCGGACCGGACCCAGCATGAGCACCCGCCGGCTGCTGGTCGAGGAGGGAGGATTCATCTACGACTCCGATGCCTACAACGACGACCTCCCGTACTTCACCGAGGTCGGCACCCGTGAGCACCTGGTGGTCCCTTACACCCTGACCTACACCGAAGGCCGGCTCGTCCAACCAATGGGTTTCACCAGCCCCTTCGACTTCTGGGAAACCTGCACACGTGGCCTTGATGAACTGCGGCGCGAAGGCCACCGCGGGGCGCCCAAGATGATGTCCATCGGCATTCATCCGCGCCACACCGGCCAGGCAGGGCGCATGGCCGGACTCCGGGACTTCGTGGAACACGCCCTCGGAGCTGGTGATGTCCTGTTCAGCACGCGGGAAGAAATTGCCAGGCACTGGCTGCGCGAGCGCCCGCAGCCCCAGCAGCCCGTCCGGGCCGGCGACACGGCCCGCCCAAGCACCCCGAAGACTCATACAGGAGGATTGCAATGACGACTTACACCACCGAAATCCGGCGAAGGGCTGCGCACATCAACGGGCGGGCGGTGTTCACTGACACCTTTTCCACGGTCCTTGACCCCTCCAGCGGACAGGAAATCGCACACGTTGCCGCGTGCGGTCCGGACGAGGTTGACCGGGCCGTCACCGCCGCGCGTCAGGCTTTCGACGGCGGCTGGAAGCGGACGACGGCGGCCGAACGCGCCAAGGTCATGCGGAACATCTCCGCGGCGATCGTGGCGCACGAAGACGAGCTCGCCCGGATCGAGAGCCAGGACACCGGCAAGCCGCTGCGGCAGGCCGCGGTCGACGTGGCCTTCGCCGCGCGTTTCTTCGAGTACTACTCCAACATGGTGGAAGCCGTGTTCGGCAGCATCATCCCGGCCGGCACCGACCGCATGACCTTCTCCTATCGCGAACCGTACGGCGTGACAGGGCACATCACCCCGTGGAACTATCCGCTGGGCCTGGCCACCCGTTCCCTCGCCCCCTCGCTCGCGGCCGGAAACTGCTGCGTCCTCAAACCGGCAGAGGAAGCGCCGTTGTCTTCCCTGCGGCTTGCCGAAATCATGTCCGAAGCCGGACTGCCGGATGGTGTCTTCAACGTGGTCCCCGGCAAGGGGACCGAAGCAGGCGCCGCGCTGGCCGCCCACCCGGGAATCGGCAAGCTGTCGTTCACCGGCTCCGTGCCGGTCGGCATCAAGATCGGCCAGGCGACCGCCGCGAACCTTGTCCCGGCGGACCTTGAACTGGGCGGGAAGTCGCCGAACATCGTCTTCGCCGATGCCGACCTGGACATGGCGGCCTCCGTCGTGGCCAATTCCATCCTGCAGAACGCCGGCCAGACCTGCTCGGCCGGTTCCAGGCTCCTGGTGCAGCGCGGCGTCCATGACGAATTCGTCGAACGGCTCGTCCGGATCTTCCGCGGGACCACCCTCGGCCCCGGCCTGGAAAACCCCGGCATGGGCCCTGTCATTTCCCGGCGGCAGCAAGCCACCGTGCTCGACTACATCCGGCTGGGCCGGGACGAGGGCGAGCTCCTGACAGGCGGCTGCGTGCCGGAGGACGAACGCCTCGCAGGCGGAAACTTCGTGCTTCCCACGATTTTCGACGCCGTGGCTCCGGATGCCGTGATCGCCCAGCAGGAAATCTTCGGGCCGGTGCTGACCGTGACAAGCTTCGACGACACCGACGAAGCCGTCGCCCTCGCCAACGGCACCGAATACGGACTGGTTTCGGGCGTGTGGACGCGCAATGCGGGCCGTGCACACCGCATGGTCCGGGACCTGCACAGCGGCCAGGTCATGGTCAACACCTTCTCCAACGGCGTCGAGCTGCCTTTCAGCGGGCGCAAACATTCCGGTTACGGGACGTCCAAGAGCTACGAGGCGCTGCTGGGCTACACCCAGACCAAGGGTGCCGTGATCATGATGTCGGAGGACTGATGGCCGCGACAGCACCGGAACTGCTCATCACAGGCGGCCGGGTGGTCCTTCCGCACCGGATCATCGAGGCCGACGTCCTCGTGCGGGACGGGAAGATCGCGCAGCTGCGTGAGCGGACCGGCGGCGGTGCTCCCGGCGGCGGGGACGGCGCCGCGCGGCCTGCAGCCGACGTCGTGGACGCCACGGGACTCTATGTCATGGCGGGCATGATCGACACGCACGTCCACCTGCGGGACCCCGGCCACCCGCACCGGGAGACTTTCGCCACCGGGACCGCAGCTGCCGCCGTCGGGGGAGTGACAACTGTACTCGAGATGCCCTCGGGAATTCCCGCCGTCTCCGACGCCGGAAGCTGGCGGTACAAGGACGAAACCGTTGCGCCGAAGGCCATCGTGGACTACGGGCTCTATGGCGGAGCCGGACACAGCAACACCGGGAAAATCGGGGAGCAGGCCGCTGCGGGAGCGGTCGCCTTCAAATCCTTCATGAATGCCCCGGCGCCGGGCGCGGATCCGGGCTTCGACGCCCGGTCCCTGCCGGACGACGCTTCCTTCCTCGCAGCGATGAAGGCCATCGCGGAAACCGGGCTGGTCGCCGTCGTGCACGCTGAAAACGATTCCATCTGCGGCTGCCTGGCCGCGCAACTGAAGGCGGAAGGGCGCACGGACCTGAGGGCGCACGCAGAGTCCAGGCCGCCGATCGCCGAGGAAGAGGCCGTCGCACGGGCCATACTGCTCGCGGGTGCGGCCGGCGCGCGGCTTTCGATTGCCCACATCAGCACCGCGGCGGCCGTGGAAAGGGTTCGCCGTGCCAAAGCCTCCGGGCAGCCGGTCACGGCGGAGGCCTGCCCCCACCACCTGTTCAACACCCTCGACCAGGCCGAGCACCTCGGCCCTTACGCCAAGGTCAACCCGCCGCTGCGGAACGAATCCGACGTTGAAGCGCTGTGGGCCGGGCTCGCCGACGGCACGATCGACTACATCGGCACCGACCACGCCCCCTACACCACGGAGGACAAGGACAAGGGCTGGAATGACATCTGGTCCGCGCCCTCCGGGGTGCACGGACTGGAGGCTGTGCTGCCGGCCCTGCTGACCGCCGTGAACCAGGGCCGCCTCACGCTGCCCCGGCTGAGCAGGGTGGTGTCCCAACGGGCCTCGGAAGTATTCGGACTGTCTTGTAAGGGCGAACTGCGGGAGGGAAGGGACGCGGACATCATCCTCGTGGACCTGGGCCGTCGGGGCGTGATTGACCTTGCCGGCCAGCATTCGGTGAGCCGGGAAGCGGCGAAGTTCTGGAACGGGCGCGGGACCCAGGGGGCCGTGGTGGCCACCTGGGTGCGGGGCATCCAGGTGGCCAGGGACGGAGAAGCCATCGGACGGCCGGGGCACGGCAGGCTCGTCCGGCCAGGCGGTGCACCATGACGAACCTCGGAATCATAGGCTGCGGCAGCTCTGGCATGGCGCTCGCAGCGCAGATCGGGCTGCGCGGCGGCGAGCTCCACTGCATGGTGGACGAGGATGCGGAGCTGCTGGAGCACCTGCGTTCCGCCGGGCGGATTTCCCTCAGCGGGCATCTGGGCACCGCCGCGTTCGGCCTTCCGGAAATGACGGATGCATACGGCAGGCTTGCGGATTGCGACGTCATTTTCGTGGCGACGACGGCGGACCGGCACGGGGATGTGGCACGCAGCCTGGCCCCCGTCCTGCGGGACGGCCAGTTGTGCGTGCTGGCGACCGGTTATGCAAACGGCGCCGCTGCATTCGCGGCCGGCCTCGCCGCCGCCGGGTGTACTGCCAGCGGAGACGCGGTCCTGGCCCTGAACACCACGCCCCATCTGTCCTACGCCCCGGGTGACGGCCGCGTGCATGTTGCCGCCGTCAAGAGCTGGCTGGAAGTCTCCGGGACGGACGCCGCAGCTGTCGCGCGGGGAACCTGCCGGCTGGCGCGTTGGCTGCCGGCCGCCGTGCCCGCCCGGCACCAGCTCGCATCATCATTGAACAACCCGAATCCGGTGGCGCACGTCCCCGCCGCGGTGCTCAACGCTGTGTCGGCCTCGCTGGAGGAACACAGCCTGATCCCGCCGAACGGCGCCTTCCACCTGGGCGATTTCGGAGCGCCGGCCCTGGACGGCCTGCGGAACGTCCTCGACGCCGAACGTAGGGATGTGATGGCCGCCCTCGGGATCGGCGAGCACTTTGTTAGCCGGAACGACTTTGCGGCCCGGGCATACGGTCCGGGATCACGGGAAGCACTGCCGCCGCGGCTCGGCCCGACCTTCCAGCCGCGCTTCACCACCGAGGACGTGCCGTGCGGGCTCGTTCCCCTGGAACAACTCGGCGAGGCGGCAGGGGCGCCCACACCGGCCATTACCGCCTTGATCTCGATGGCATGCAGCCTGGCGGGCGAGGATTTCCGGAACCACCCGGGCGCGTCCGTGCGCCACCAGGCGACCGGGTACCCGGCACAGCCACTCTTGGAAGGAATCACATTGCCATGACCGGAGAGTCGCCCCACGCGGGGAAGCGGGTAGCCGTGACGGGCGCCGCCCGTGGCATCGGCAGGGGAATCGCCGAACGTTTCGCCGCGGCCGGTGCCAGGGTGACGCTGCTGGACCTGGACGGCGAAGAAGCCGCCCGGGCCGCGCGGGACATTCCCGGAGCGGAGGCCGTCGAGCTCAACGTCGCCGATGCCCGTGCCACGGAGCAGTACTTCGCCGGAGCGGAACTGCCGTTCGACGTAGTGATCGCCAATGCCGGGGTATCGCTGCCCAAACGTCCCGCCGTGGACACCCCGGATGACGCCTGGGACTGGCTGATGGACAACAACCTTAGGGGCGCGTTCAACACCATACGCGCGGGCGCTGCCCGCATGCTGGTGGACGAGGTGCCAGGACGGATCATCGCCACGTCCTCCGTGGCCGGGCTCACGGCCGAGCCGGGCTACGCGGTCTACGCCGCCGCTAAGTGGGGGCTCATGGGCCTGGTCAAGTCGATGGCCATGGAGCTGGCACCTGCCGGCATCCTGGTCAACGGCGTATGCCCGGGCGATGTCCAGACCCGTTTCTTCAGCGAGACGGCGGACCCGGACGACGTGTACAGCGGAGCCCTGGGCAGGCCTGCCCGGATCGACGAGATCACGGGCATCTATCTGTGGCTTGCCGGCCCCGAGGCCAGTTATGCGGTGGGCGAGATGGTAGTGCTCGACGGCGGCCTGTCCCTGTCCGCCATGGCCCGCTGAGGTGCGGCGCCAGTCCATCGGATCACCCCCGGAGACGGTCAGATATTTACCGGGAATCGTTGCATCATCATCGATGATGAAGTAACTTAGTGGTACGAATCACAGCTAGTGAGGCCCGTTCAGGGCAACAGACTCCGGTTCCAAACAGAGCGCAAGGATGTGCCAAGTGCCATCTGTGGCGCCTGGTGTAAACGGCTCATCCCAGGAGGCAGAAAATGAGTTCGCTAGACATCAAGGGCACCAGCCCCAGACTTAATTCCATGTTGTTGAAACTGTCCGATTCGGTGGACAAGATTCCTGTGACGCGGACCCACATCGTCACTATCGCGCTCATCGTCGCGGGCATGTTCTTCGACATCCTGGAGTCCAACTCCGTCGGACTCGCCGGCTCGAACATCATCAAGTCCTTTGGCATATCCAAGCCTCAATTCGCACTGATTACCTCGATGACCTTCATCGGCTTGACGCTGGGCGCCTGGGCGGCGGGAGCCTTGGCTGATCTCAAAGGCCGCAAGTTCTCCTTGGTGTTGAACCTCTTCATCTACACCATTGGCGGAGTCTTCTGCGCCATCGCTCCCAACTACGAATTCTTCATGGTGGCCCGGCTTTTCGTCGGGTTGGGGCTGGGTGGAGAACTGGCAGTCGGCATCGCGCTCATCTCCGAGATGATGCCCACCCGTCTGCGGGCCTCCTCGGTGGCCGCGTTGAACATTTTCTCCGGGGGCCTGGGCAATGTGATCGCTCCGCTGTACGCCGGCCTGGTCCTGGTGGTGCTGGGTGACTTTTTCGGCGGCCCGGCGACCAGCTGGCGGTGGCTCTTCGGCCTCCTGGTCCTGCCGGTTCTCCTGGTCCTGGTGATCCGGCGCAAGATGCCGGAGTCTCCGCGGTTCCTGCTTTCCCGGGGCGACGTCGAGGGATGCAACCGCAGCCTGACCCAGATCGCCGCTGGCAAGGTGCCGGACTCTGAGATCCACATTGATCCGGACCGTCTGCCCGAGAGCGAGGGCGAACTGCGCGTCGCCCGGCGGGTCAGGCTCACGGACATCTTCCTTGGCGGCCTGCTCCGCAGGACGGTCACAGCTGGTGGCGCGTACTTCATGCTGGTCGGGGCGCAGATCTCCCTGCTGACCCTGATGCCCACGTTCCTGGTGTCCCGCGGTTCCTCGGTGGGACAGAGCCTTGTCTACACCCTGGTCATGCAGCTGGGCAGTCTCCTCGGCACGATCTGTGCGGCCACCGTCACTTTTCGGCTTCCACGCCGCATGGTGATGATCGTCGGTGCCCTTCTGGGCGGAATCGATGCCTTTCTCTTCGGAATGGTTGCCAGCAATGACGCACAGGTGGTCATTTTCGGAGCCATCTTCCAGTTCTTTTGCCTGCTTCTGACCACCACCATCTGGTCCTGGGCCCCGGAGCTCTATCCCACGAAAGTCCGTGGTTTCGGTGTGTCCTTCGTCAAGGGTGTTGGCAGCGTCGGCCCCATCGTGATGCCTCCGCTGTTCGCCTTGATCTTCGACAGTTGGAAGCTCTCCGGGGTGTTCAGCGTCCTTGCGGTCATGTTCGGAGTCGTAGTGCTTTTCGCTGCGAGCGGCGTGGAGACAAAGGGCAAGACCCTCGAAGAAGCCAATGAAGCAGGCGCCGTTGCCCACTTCTGAGCCGCTGGCGGCCGCTGCGTCAACCGTGCGGGTGGCGGCCGCCCGCAATCTCGCCTACCTGCCGCACTACGTGGCCATCTCCCGGGGCTTCTTCGCTGAGGCGGGAGTGGACGTGGAAGTACTCGAGCAGGCTCCAGGCCACGGCAGTATCACCGATTCGGTGGTCCGCGGGGAGGCCGAGCTGGTGCTGGGAAGCGTGGTCTTCGCGGACCGCCTCAACCGGGCTGTTCCCAGCGTGGTGGCCGCGGTCAGCAACACCCAGACGCGGCATTTCCTGTTCCAGCGCGCGGCGGATCCGGTGCTTGGCGGCGGCCCCACCGCCTTCGACTGGAAGGTGCTCCGCGGAAAAGTCCTCCTCGTCGCACCGAGTTATGTTCCGACGTCGTGGGTTGCCTTCCTGGAGGTCCTGCACCGGCGGGGCATCCCGCTGGGAGACATCAAGCTGCTGGTCGGCTACCAGCCGGAGGCGGTGGTCGAAGAGTTCCTCGCCGGACCCGGTGACTTCCTCCTGGCGGGCGGCCAGGAGGCGCAGGATCCCCGGCTGCGGGAAGCCGTGCCGCTCGCCGAAGGCCTTGGCCCGGTCCCGTGGTCCGTCTACTGCGCGAGGAAAGACTGGGCGCAGGAAAACGGCGCCACGCTGGAAGCGTTCCGGGCGGGGCTGGGTTTGGCACAGGCCTGGCTGGCGGAGCAGCAGGCCGCCACGGTCGCCGCGGAGGCGGCAGCGCTGTTCCCGTCCATCTCCGACGGGGAACTGTTGGCCACCATTGCCCAGTTCCAAAGAATCGGCTTTTGGGCCCGGACACCACAGGCCAATCCGACTGAGTTCAAGGCATGGGCGGACGCTCTCCTTCGGGCTGGTCTTCTGCCAACGGACACGAGGCTCATGGACATGATCAATCAGGATTTCCAGGAAGAACAATGACGCGGACCCAGCTTGAACATGCCTACCTGTCCCGCCACCTGAGCGCGGACGAGGAAGCGTACGCGCTCGACCTCCATTCCCGGGCCACCGTGGTGGACACCTGCGGTGCGATTCCTCCGGGCGGCGGCGGTTCCCTGGATGATTCCATCGCCCTGCTGCGGCGGGGCGGGGTCGACTGCGTGGGCATGACGCTCTCCGCCGAGGAACATGACCAACGTGCCGCCATGGACCAGATCACCTTCTGGAATCGAAACATCCGCAAGCATTCGGCTGACCTCGTGAAGGTCACCTGTGCTGACGACATACGGCAAGCCAAGGAAGACGGCCGGATCGGCGTCTACTACCTGTTTCAGAACGCCAAGCCTTTCGGGGACGATCCCGGAAATGTCGAGCTCTTCCGGGACATGGGCGTCGTATCCTCAGCCATCACCTACAACAAGCGGAACTTCCTGGGCGATGGCTGCGCCGAGCCGGAGAACTCCGGAATCAGCAGCATCGGCCGCGAAATGATCGCCGAAATGAACCGTGCCGGCATGCTGGTGGACCTGTCCCACGGCGGGAAGAGGACGCAGCTGACGGCGGCCCAGGCATCCACCGCACCGCCGTATTTCTCGCACAACAACTGCTACTCGGTGTTCGGAAACCGGCGCAACGCCATGGATGAGACCATGCACGTGGTGGCCGCCAAGGGCGGGATGATGAGCACGATGCCGCTCGAAATCAACGACGACTACGAGCCGACGGTTGCGCAGATGGCCGATCACCTGATGTACACGCTCGAGGTCTTCGGGCCAACGGGCGTCGGGGTCTGCACGGACTTCCCCAAGGGGCGGCGCAGCGTCTACGAGACCGCCTTCATCGACGGCGAGGGCTACCTCAACATCCAGTACGACGGCACCCTGTACGTCAAACGCATGAAGTGGGAAGGCCCGGGGTGCATGCAGTCCCCGCCCTGGTATCCCTACGCAGAAGGCATCAAGACGTACGAGGGCTTCCCGAACATCACGAGGGAACTGGTGGTCCGCGGCGTCGACGAACCGACCATCATCGCGGCACTCGGCGGCAATTTCATCGACCTCATGTACCGGGTAGTCGGTTGACCCGAATGACACGAAACCAACCCATTACGGAGCGGAACCCATGACTTTGCTTGCCCAGCGGCACCTCTTCGGTCCCGGTCCCAGCAATTGCTACCCCGAGGCAACCGCTGCCTTGGGGCACCCGCTCCTAGGCCATCTTGACCCGGACTTCATTGCCATGCTGGACCCGAATGCGAACGGCGACTCCGTGGCCCTTGTCCTGGCGGCGTTGGAGGATTCCCTGCATCGGTGAACGAATGCCATCCGGAACCCTACGCCTGCTTCCGCAGCGTCCTGCCGATGATTGCCTGGGTCAGCGCGTCGATCGCCTCGGCGTTGGCAAGCGGATTGCGGATCAGCGTGAAGTCCACGTCGCCCACGGGCGGCAGGTCGAAACGGTGGGTGATGACCTTGAGGTCCTCCGGAACCAGCGACGACGGCATGACCGCGACGCCGATACCCGCCCGTACCGCCGCGAGGACTCCCGCGATCTGCCTGGTGGAGCACGTCACCCGCCAGGTGCGACCGCGCGCCTCCAAGGCATCGATGGCGAGCTTCCGGCTGACGCTCGGAGCGGGGTAGCAGATGAGGGGGACCGGGCTGCCGGGATCGAGCGCGGTCTGCTCCAGGCCCACCCAGTCGAAGCTGTCTTTCCGGACTACCGTGCCATCCTTGGCCTCGCCCACCCACTTCACGAACACGAGGTCCAGCTGGCCCGCATTGAGCCGTCGGTACAGCTGGTCACTCTGGCTGACCGTGAGCTCCAGGTTCACCTGCGGATACAGCTGCCGGAACTCGCGCAGGATCCGCGGCAGGCCGGTGATGGCGAGATCGTCCGCGGTGCCGAAGCGCAGCCGGCCGCGCATCGCCGAACCGGAAAAGTAGCGGGCCGCGTCATCGTGCGCCGCGAGGATGCTGCGGGCGAAGCCGGCCATAGCGTCCCCGTTGTCTGTCAGGCGGACGTCCCGGGTGTCGCGCGCCACGAGCGAACGCTTGGCCGCGGCTTCGAGTTTGCGCACGTGCTGGCTGATGGTCGGCTGGGCGAGGCCGAGGCGTTCGGCGGCCTTGGTGAAGCTCAGGGTCTCCGCGACGGCCAGGAACGAGCGGAGCTGCACGGGGTCGAACAGTATTGCACCGGACACGGGTCTCCTCAAGGAGCTTGCTATTGCGGAATGCAATAGGAGTTATAAGGCCAATACGCTTCCATGATTACCGGGGCCAACCTTAGCGTTAAAGGCATTCCAGTGAAACCACCTGAACCGAATCCTGCCTGAACCTAACGCTTGAATGAGGACACTCCCTTGGCACCCCCTCCACCCTCCGAGGCAACCGTCAGCCACTCCGCCATCGAATCCGTGAGCTCCGCGGCCCGCGACGCCGGCCGCGACCCGGACACCGTCACCCAGCCGATCGCCGTCGTGAGCGAACGCCTGCCCTGGCGGCACACCTTCATCTCCCTCCGGATCCAAAACTTCAGGGTCTTCGCAATCGGCCACTTCGTGGCCGTCGTCGCGCTGTGGATGCAGCGCATCGCCCAGGACTGGATGGTGCTGCAGCTCTCCGGTTCCGTCACCGCCGTCGGCATCACCGTCGCCCTGCAGTTCATGCCCTCCCTGGTGCTCGGCCCATGGGGCGGAATGATCGCCGACCGCTTCGCCAAACGCCGCATCCTCATGCTCTGCCAGAGCGTGGCCGCAGCCCTTGCCGCGACCCTCGCGGTCCTGTCCCTCAGCGGCGCCGTGCAGGTGTGGCAGGTCTACGTCATCGCGTTCGTCCTCGGGCTGGTCACCGTGCTCGACCAGCCCGCCCGCCAGGTCTTCGTCAACGAACTCGTCGGACCCACGTACCTGCGCAACGCGATCAGCGTCAACTCCACCACTTTCCAACTGGGCGGGCTGATCGGTCCGGCACTGGCGGGTGCGCTGCTGAACGCCGTCGGGCCCGGCTGGGCCTTTGCCGGCAACGCCCTGGCCTGCTGCTCCACCATCACCACCCTGCTGCTGCTCCGCAAGGACGAGCTGCACCTCAGCAAGCCGGCGCCCAGGCGCAAAGGCATGCTCGCCGAAGGCCTGCGCTACGCGCTCCGCAAGCCCACCATCTACTGGCCGTGGCTCATGGCCGGTTTCGTGGCGGTGTTCGGGATGAGCCTGCCGGTGCTGCTGGCCGCCTTTGCAGCCCATGTGTACGACGCCGGTGCCGGAGGCTACGGCCTGCTGAACGCGCTGGTTGCGCTCGGGGCACTGGCCGGGGCCGTCGCTTCCGCCCGGCGCCGGCAGTTGCGCCTGCGCTCCGTCGTACTGGGCGCGGGAATGTACGGGCTGATGCTGTGCCTGGGTGCGCTGGCGCCGTCGATGGCGTGGTTCGGCGCGGCGATGGTCCTTTCGGGCTTCTGGTGCCTGATGTTCCTCACGGCCGCCAACCAGATGGTGCAGACCAGCGCCAACATGGCCATCCGGGGCCGGGTCATGAGCCTGTACCTCGTGGTGTTGATCGGCGGGCAGGCGATCGGCGGGCCCATGATGGGTTGGCTGGCCGAGCACCTGAACCCGCACCTGGCGATCCTGGTGGCCGGTGGCGTGCCGGCGCTCGCGGCGGGGACGGTCGCCGTCGTGCTGGCCCGGAAGTCGGCATTGCAGCTCAGGGTGGACTTGAAGAACCGGCGCAGGATGGTACGGATCGTGCCGCGGGCGGCGTAGGAGCCTGCAAGGAAAAGCAGAAGCAGAAACACCCCGGCCCACAAGGACCGGGGTGTTTCACGTGGAGCGGGCGACGGGAATCGAACCCGCGTATCGAGCTTGGGAAGCTAGCGCTCTACCATTGAGCTACGCCCGCATTGCCCGGCGTTTCGGCCGGAGCAGATCCCAGCTTAGCGCAGATCACAGGCGTTCCCCGCCAAGGCTCACCGGAGGCCATGCACGTGGCAACCGACGCCGTCGGGTCAGGGACTATTTGAAGATCGACAACGGACTCCAGCCGTTGCCGACAACCCTGACTGGAGCCCAGCTGCCGCTGCGGAATCCGTAGTAGTGGAGCGTTCCGTCCGCGTTGCGGGCGGTAAGGCCGCGGGTTCCGATGCCCGCGAAACCGAAGTCGGGCGCAAGCGCGTCCATGTTGCCCCAGCCCCAGCCGATCGGGGTGGCTGCCGCAACGCCTCCGGCTCCGTTGCCCTTGTAGAACAGCAGCGTCCCGCCCGGAGCCTGGGACAGGATGTCGTTGTTGCCGTCGTTGTTCCAGTCGGCCAGGGTGATGGTGCGCCCCGACCATCCCTGGCCGGCAACGGTGGAGGTGCCCAGCGCCGCGCCGCTCGTGTTGGGGTAGTAGCGCAGCACGCCGTCGGGCTTGTAGCCGAGGACTCCGGGATACTTCTGGCTTCGTGCTGTCTTTCCCACAGTGATGGTCATGTCGCCCCATCCCCAGCCCACAGTCCTCTGCGCGTCGAAACCGCCGCCGGGCCGGCCGCGGTAGAAGCCGAGCACCCCGTTCTTCCACTGCGCAAGGAGGTCGTAGACGCCGTCGGAGTTCCAGTCCACCACGAAGCCCTGCTTCAGTCCGGACCAGCCGCTGCCGATCACGGTTGCCGGAAGATACTTCCCGCCGCCCCCGGCATAGCGCAGCAGCTGGCCGGCCGGGCTCACCGCCAGGAGGTCCGAACCGCTCTTGATGCTGGCCCCGGCCGCAGGGTTGCCGGCGAAGTAATGCTCAAGGGTGGGATAGCTGCGGGCGCGCATGTCGGCGGCGATGGTGGGCCCCACGTAGCGCAGGTGCCAGGGCTCGTAGCTGTATCCGGTGGTGCCCGAATAGCCGTTGGGGTAGCGGACGATGTAGCCGAAGCGGTAGGCGTTCGCCGCCACCCAGCGTCCGGCGGGGGTATCCCCGAAGCAGGTGGACAGGCCGCAGGAGCCGCCCGCGTTGCCGATGTCCGCCGCCAGACCGGTCTGGTGTTCGCTGTAGCCGGGCTTGGCGGAGATGGTGTCCGCATAAGCCTGGCCGTAGGTCCGGACGTAGTAGTCGTACAGGCCGGCCTGGGTGTCGTACGAGCGGTAGCCGCTCACCACCGCCAGGCCGTACCCGGCACTTGACGCCGCATTGAAGAGCGAATTCAAGGCACCCGCCGCTGCCGCCCGGAGGTAGTAGCCGCTGCCCCGGGCATTGACGAGGTCTCCGGGAACGTACCGCAGCGGGTTGAGCGGATGGGACTTGTTGACCAGCACCGCAATACTGCCGGCGCTGAACACCGGCGCCAGGTGGGGCAGTGGATTGACCGTCACCGGTGCGGCGCCCGCCGTCCGGACGGCGGGTACGACGGCGGTGCTGCCCGCCGCGGGGGCCGTCGCCGGGGTGCCCAGCAGCAGAGCCGCACACAGCGAAACGGCAAGCGGCAGACGGGCCCTGGAACGGCGTCGTCGTACCGGAAACGGGCCCGTGTTGAGTGCGACAGGCATGAACAGTCCCTTCTGTTTGCGGCGCAGGAACTGTACCGCAATACAACGCCCGATGTAATAAAGATTCGGTTAAGGCTCGCGGCAACGGTGTCCCGGCGCTCCGGCCCCTGCCTATCCTGAAACGGATAGCTGTGCGTCATGGGGAACCGGGCTACATCATTTTGTCGCACATAGAAGGGGATCCCATGGCATTCGCAGCGCACGAAGTACTGATCGGCCGCGACGCCATGAGTGTCTATCTTTTCCTCGTCGACGGGCTGAACAACCCCCTGTGGCGCAGCGGCATCCGCAGCATCTCCCTCCGTTCCGGCAAAGCCGGCGAGAAGGGCGCCGTGTACCAGCAGACGTTGCTCGGGCCGGGCGGCCGGCCGCTCGCGGCGGACTTCCAGATCACCGAGGCACGGCCCGGCGCGGAGGTGCGCTTCGCGGTTGTTGCCGGCCCCGCCAGGCCGCTGGGCGGCTACTACCTGAGCACCGAAGGCCGCGGCACCCGGCTGCGCTTCGCGCTGGAGTTCCACCCGAAGGGCCTGCACAAATTCCTGGGCGGCATGATCCAGAAGACCATGGAGGCCGAGGTGCTGCAGCTGGAGAAGCTGAAAAGCGTCCTCGAACAGGAGAACGCGGCCTGACCCTGCCGGCGCGGGTGCCCTGCCGCGGCTTGACCCTGCCGGCGCGGGTGCCCTGCCGCGGCTTGACCCTGCCGGCGCGGGTTACTGTGCCAGTTTGAGGCCGCCCCAGCCACTGACGACCGCGGCGGAGGTGCTGAACTGCCCGGTATCCAGCGCCCAGTATTCGATAGTTCCGTCCGCAGTGAGCCCTGCGATGCCCGTGGAATTCAAGCCGGTGACATCCCGCAGGGAACGCAGCCCGCTGTAGTCTGTCCAGCCGGTGCCTATGACGGTGCGGTTTTGGGCCTTTGGCGCCGGTCTGCCGCTTCCTCGGTAGAGGCTAAGGTACCCGTTGCCTTCCACGGCCAGCAGGTCCTGCAGGCCGTCGGCGTCGTAGTCGACCATGGCCAGGCGCTGGCCCGGAACGGTCACACCCAGGCTGCTCGCGGCGCCCACGGTGCCCAGTCCCAGGTTCCGGTACAGGAACAGCTGGCCGTTGGAGTTGGTGGCCAGGATCTGAGGCATTCTGTTGTTGCCGCACCACGTGCCCACCGCAAGGGTCAGGGATTGCCACGCGCTGCTGCCGAGCTGGACGGTGTCACCGAATCCACCCTCCAGCACGCCCGGGTAGAGCAGGAGCCTGCCGTCGAGCTGCTGCGACAGCACATCGAAGACCCCGTCCCGGTCCCAGTCCGTCACGAAGAGCTCCTTGGCGCCGGTGAAGCCCGTCCCCACCGTCCGCGCCGCGCCGAAGCGTCCGTTGCCGAGCGCCGGATAGTCCAGCAGCGTCCCGTAAGGATCGACGGCCACAAGGTCGCCCGGCCCGCGGATCGCGGCGCTGGCCAGGTTCAGGGTTGGCGGCTGGTGCTTGGCGAGGGGATCGCACACGCTGGGAGGCGGCGGCGTGATGGGGCCGCCCGGGCTCGTTACCGTTCCGGAAGGCAGGGTGCTGTACCCGAACAGGTTCACCACGCCCCACATCGTGTAGCGGTTGGGGGTGGTTACCGGGTTTCCGTCCGTGAAGGTGATTCCGACGCCGATCACGTTGAAGCGCGGGTCCCGCAGCAGGGCGTCATGGGCGGGCGAACTCTTCCACCAGTCCACCAGCTTCGCCGCGTCCCGGTCCCAGCGCACCGCGATCACCTCACCGGCGGCCAGGTCCGGGTTCAGGGCGCGGGGATCCGTCCAGAAGTTCGCACGGTGCTCGATCACCTCGCGCGTGGCGATATTGTCCGACCAGTCCTGGGACAGTGACGCCACCGTAGGGTGGTACTTGACCGGGGGCAGCTTGAGGGATGTCCGGTAGCTGTTGATGGCGTTGAAGACCGCCAGGACGGCCGCGGAGTTGTCGTCCTTCACCAGTGCCCGGGGGGCGGGCTGCGTCACCGCGGACGTGCGGGCAGTGCTGAACGATTCGCTCGTACTGAGTGCCCGGACGGCGCTGAAGGACTCCGTGGGCCCTTCATAGGAAGCAGTCTTGGCGTTCGTTGACGTGGCGCCGGGGAGCGGGTCGGGCCCCCACAGTGGCGGGATGTTGGGGACCTCCGGCGGCGTGCCTGCCGGGGGCGTGGGAGCGGGCAGCTGCGGAGCCAGCGACGGCGTGGCCGTGGCGGACGGCGATGGAGTGGTTGAAGCAGTCGGGGTTGCCTGCGGTGTTGTTGTCGCGGGAGCCGCCGCCGGCGACGCTGAATCCGACGGTGTCACGGCCGAAGCAGCCCCCTCGGAGGGGGCCGGGGAGGACGTCGCGGTTGCCGCCGTCGTCGGGCTGCCGGTCTGAAGTCCGGCCGGAGACGAGCCTCCCAACACGGTGATGGCGACCAGGCAGGCAAGAAGGGCGGCCCCAGCTGCCGCAATTCGTTTCACTATTCACCAGCTCGCGTCGTGCCACCCAGCAGGCAGCGGCGGAATATGGTCCTCGGACTATAGTCGCAGACTTGTGCGGACGCCATGCCTGCGCGGAACCTACTGTATTTTTGATGCTGTGCTGATCTCTGACCGTGACATTCGTGCCGAAATCGATTCCCGACGCATCGTCCTGGAGCCGTACGACCCCGCCATGGTCCAGCCGTCATCCGTGGACGTGCGGATCGACCGCTTTTTCCGGCTGTTCGACAACCACAAGTACGCCCACATCGACCCCTCCGAAGAGCAGCCCGAGCTGACCCGGCTGGTGGAGGTCGAAGGTGACGAGCCGTTCATCCTGCACCCCGGCGAATTCGTGCTCGGCTCCACCTTCGAGGCCGTGAGCCTGCCGGACGACATCGCCGCCCGGCTCGAAGGCAAGTCCTCCCTGGGCCGCCTGGGCCTGCTGACCCACTCCACGGCCGGCTTCATCGACCCGGGATTCTCCGGCCACGTGACCCTTGAGCTGTCCAATGTCGCCACCCTGCCCATCAAGCTCTGGCCCGGCATGAAGATCGGCCAGCTATGCTTCTTCCGCCTCAGCTCCGCGGCCGAGCACCCGTACGGCTCCGGCCAGTACGGCAACCGCTACCAGGGCCAGCGCGGACCGACCGCCAGCCGCAGCTTCTTGAACTTCCACCGGACGGACATCTGAGCTTGGGTTTCCTGACCATCCTCGACGGCGGCATGGGCCGCGAGCTGGCACGCCGCGGTGCACCCTTCCGACAGCCCGAATGGTCCGCGCTCGCGCTCATGGAGGCTCCGGAGCAGGTGCAGGCCGTGCATGAGGACTTCATTGCCGGCGGCGCCCGGGTCATCGCCAGCAACAGCTACGCCCTGGTGCCGTTCCACATCGGCGAGGAACGTTTCGCCGCGGACGCCCGCACCCTGGCCTCCCGTGCCGGACGCCTGGCCCGTGCCGCAGCCGACTCCGCCGCGCACAGCGTCCGCGTGGCCGGTTCCCTGCCGCCGCTGTTCGGCTCCTACCGCCCGGATCTGTTCGACGCCGGACGCGCGGCCGAGGTGCTGGCGCCCCTGGTGACCGGGCTCGCTCCTCACGTGGACCTGTGGCTTGCCGAGACCCAGAGCTCCATCGCAGAGGCGCGCGCCATCCGCGCCGGCCTGCCCGACGACGGCAAGCCCTTCTGGCTCTCCCTCACCCTGCGGGACGAAGACGTTGAGGGCTCCGCCCTGCTGCGCTCCGGCGAGACGGTCGAGGAAGCCGCGGAGGCCGCCGTCGGGATGGGCGCCGAAGCGCTGCTGTTCAACTGCAGCCGCCCCGAAGTGATGGGCGCGGCACTGGCCGCCGCCCGTTCGACCGCGGACCGGCTGGGTGCGGAGCTGGAACTGGGCGTCTACGCCAACGCCTTCCCGCCACAGCCCGAGGACGCCACCGCCAACGACGGCCTGGATGAACTGCGCGAAGACCTCGATCCCGCAGGCTACCTTGAATGGGCCGCCGCCTGGCGCGAGCAGGGCGCCAGCATCATCGGCGGCTGCTGCGGGATCGGCCCGGAACACATTTCCGTCCTCGCCCGCCGGCTGGGCTGAGCCGCCTGTAGGCCCGCGGCTTAGCGTGCCCCTGCCAAGGCCGGGCGCCGCGGTTTCCGGAGCGCCTTCACCACGGGTTCCACGAAGCGGGCCGCCAGTGGTCCGATGATCGCCATCAGCAGTACGTAGGCGGTGGCGAGGGCGGCCAGCTCACGCGGCACGGCGCCCGAGGTCACGGCCAGCCCCGCAATGACGATCGAGAACTCGCCGCGTGCAATCAGCGCCGCCCCGGCACGGAAACGGCCGGGCATTGCGATCCCGGCCTGTTTCGCCGCCCAGATGCCGGTGAGCATCTTGGTGACCGCGGTGATGAATGCCAGCAGCAGGGCGAAGAGCAGCACCGGCGGAATGGTGGTCGGATCCGTGTTGAGGCCGAATGCCACGAAGAAAATCGCGGCGAACAGGTCCCGCAGCGGTTCCAGGATCCGGGTGGCGTTGTGGGCCGTGGCGCCCGAAATCGCGATGCCCAGCATGAACGCGCCGACGGCGGCGGAGACCTGCAGGGCCGAGGCGAGGCCTGCCACCAGCAGGGCCAGCCCGAGCACGTTGAGCAGGAAGACCTCGGAGTTCTCGCTGTGTACAGCTTGCGAAACCCGGTGCCCGTGCTTGAGCGCCACGAGCAGCACCATCGTCACCACCGCCAGGGCGATGCCCACGGTCTGCAGCCCGCCAAGGAAGCCGACGCCGGCCAGGATGGCGGTGAGGATCGGCAGGTAGATGGCCATGGTGAGGTCTTCGAAAACCAGGATGGCCAGCACCACGGGGGTCTCGCGGTTACCGATCCGGCCGAGGTCCGTGATGACCTTCGCGGCGATTCCCGAGGAGGAAATGTAGGTGACGCCGCCCATCACGATCGCCCCCACCACGCCCCAGCCCAGCAGCAGCGCCACACCGGCGCCGGGCGCGAAGTTCAGCACGAGGTCCATGACGCCGGCCTGCCAGGAACGCCGCAGCCCGGTCACCAGTTCCGCGGCCGTGTACTCCAGTCCGAGCATGAGCAGCAGCAGGATGACGCCGATCTCGCCGGACAGATGCGCGAACTCATGCATGCCGTCCAGCTTGACAATCCCGCCGGCTCCGAAGCCCAGCCCGCCTATGAGGTACAGGGGAATGGGCGACATTCCGATGCGGCCGGCAAGGCGGGCCAGCAGGCCGAGGCAGAAAACAACTGCGCCAAGTTCAATCAGGGTCAGGGCCAACGGGTCCATGACCGTCAGCCGTTGCGAAGAATGGCAGCCGCAGAGTCCAGGCCTTCCTGCGTACCGACAGCAACCAGAAGATCACCCGTATGGAGCACGACGTCGGGCGCGGGCGAAGGAACGACCTCGCCTTCGCGCATGATCGCCACGATCGACACACCACTGCGGGTGCGGATCTGTGCCTTGCCCATGGGCTGGTTCTGGAACGGAGAGTCGGCAGTGATGGAGAACTGGCGCGTGACGATGCCGGGAATTTCCTTGTGGGCTTCGGCGAGGCGCATGGCGATGTGCTGGCCGCCCAGGAGATTGCCCAAGGCGGCTGCTTCGTCCGCGGTCAACGGGATGGAGGCCTGGCAGGTGTCGGGGTCGTCCCAGGTCGAAACGAAAAGCTCCGTTTCGCCTTCACGCAGTTCCACGACGCCGATCCGACGCCCGGAAGCCGTGACGAAATCCTTGCGGACACCCAGGCCGGGAAGTTCAGTCTCATCCACGTTCATGGCTCCACCCTAGTCCTCTTGGGTGGGCTGCGGAACGGCGCCGTGCGGGCACTCGGGACCCTCCTCGAAATTGGAGCTAAGTGTCGTCCCGAGGGCCCCGAGGCGAGCTTGCGAGCCTTGGGAAGGGACTCACACGGCGTCCCGAGGGCCCCGAGGCGAGCTTGCGAGCCTTGGGAAGGGACCTACACGGGCAGGCCGCGGGCGGCGTCGTCGTAATACTCGCGGTTCTGCAGGGAAGCAGCTGCCGCCTCGTCCAGCACGACGATCGCATTGGGGTGCCACTGCAGGATCGACGCCGGGCAGGATGCCGAGAGCGGACCCTCGACGGCGGCCGCCACCGCATTCGCCTTCGCCTCGCCGGTGGCGATCAGCACCAGTCGGCGCGCGTCCATCACGGTGCCCAGGCCCTGGGTGATGCAGTGCGTGGGGACCTCGGCTTCGGTGGCGAAGAAGCGGGCGTTGTCGCGGCGGGTGCGGGAGGCCAGGCGCTTCACCCGGGTGCGCGAGGAAAGCGAGGATGCGGGCTCGTTGAAGCCCACATGGCCGTTGGCGCCGATGCCCAGGATCTGCACGTCGACGCCCCCGGCCGCGGCGATCGCGGCATCGTAGGCGGCGGCCCCGGCCTCGAGCTCCGCCAGCGTGGCCCCGGTACCGTCCGGCACGTTGAGGCCGTCCAGCGGCAGGCCGATCACTTCGCAGACCTCGCGGACCAGCACCTGGCGGTAGGACTCTGGGTGCGTGGCGGGCAGGCCCACATACTCGTCCAAGGCGAAGCCCTTGGCCGCGGAAAAGTCCGCCCGGCCGTCTGCCACCGCGGCGGCGAGCTCGGCGTACAGGCCCAGCGGCGAGGAACCCGTGGCGAGCCCCAGGACAGGAGCCTTTCCGGCGGGCAGCCCGGCGAGGACGGCCTGGGCCGCAACGGCCGCAGCGGATTCGGGCGTGGGGGCAACAATGATTTCCATTGAGTGGTTCCTTGGTTCGGTGTGTAGGGAGTCAGTTATCCGAGCAGCAGGCCGCAGAGCGCCTGGGACACCCCGAGCGACGCGCCGTAGGTGACGATGTCCGCGCCGCCGCGCGGCCAGCCGCACTCGACGGCGATCACCGCGTGGCCTTCCGCGCGCAGGCGGGAGAAGACGGTCCAAAGGGGGTGGTCGGCGTCGAGCCCGCGCCCGACGACGGCGACCTTCGCGCCGTCCGGAACCTCGCGTTCGCCGACGACGGCGTCCGTCGCCGCGGCGGGACCCCACGGCACCTGCCCGACGGCGAAGTTCGCCCCGGTGTCCACCTGCACGATCGCCACGGCTTCTTCGCGGGCGAGCCAGTTTTCGGCGGCGGCGGAAACCTCGAAGGCCTCGCGGATGCGGCTCGCGTCGAGCGCTGCGGCGGCTGTGTCCAAAGCCGGGCGGCCCGGCTTGCTGGAGATCCCGCGGGGCGTGGCCTGGTGGATTTCGGCCGCGCCCGCGGCCGGGAAGCGTGCCGACAGCTTGGCGACGCGGCCTGCCGCATCGGCCAGGCGTTCGGGGTCCAGACGGCCTTCGGCTACCGCGGTGGTGATGGCGGCGAGGGTCTGTTCGTAGAGTTCCGGGCCGGTGTCCGAGCCCAGACAGAGCAGGTCGGCCCCGGCCAGCAGGGCCCGCACGGCGGCTTCCGGAACCCCGGTCTCCGCGGAGGCGCCGGCCATGTCGAGCGCGTCGGTGACGATGACGCCGTCGAAGCCGAGTTCCTCGCGCAGCAGCCCTTGCAGGATGCGGGAGGAGAAGGTTGCCGGGTTCACCGGATCCAGGGCGTTGACCAGGATGTGGCTGGTCATCACCGTGGCGCCCCGGGCCTCGACGAGAGCGCGGAACGGCACCAGTTCACGGGCTTCCAGGACGTCCGCGGACGCTGACACCCGCGGAAGTTCGTGGTGGGAATCGCTGGTGGTGCTGCCGTGGCCGGGGAAGTGCTTGGCGCAGGACGCCACTCCGGAGTCCTCCAGCCCGCGGATCCAGGCCGCCGTGTGCCGTGCGACCAGGTCCGGCTCGGCACCGAAGCTGCGGACGCCGATCACCGGGTTGTCCGCCTCCGAGTTCACGTCCGCGTCCGGGGCCAGGTTCAGGTTGATGCCCAGGCTGGCGAGTTCCTGGCCGATGGTGGCAGCGCTGGTGGCGGTCAACGTGACGTCGTCCAGGCGGCCGAGCACGGCGTTTCCGGGCTGCGGTGAGCCGGTGAGGTAGTGCAGCCGGGTGACGTCCCCGCCTTCCTCGTCGACGGCGATCAGGGTGTTGGGGGAGTGGGCGCGCAGGCCGGCGCACAGGTCGCGCAGCTGCACGGGGGACGCCACGTTGGTGCCGTAGAGGCACACGGCCGCCAGTCCGGCGTCGTACGCGTCCAGGATCCAGACGGGCACGGCGATCCCGGAGAAGCCGGGCATGAGGGTGCCTGCGGCGAGCCGGCGGATGTGTTCGGTGTCTGTGTGTTGTTCCGGTGCGGCGAGGGTGGCGGATTTCAAGGTGCCCATGGCTTGGCCCTTTCGGACGGCTGTGTGCGGGACGGTTTGGTGCGGGCCGGGGCCCGTCGGTGCGGGGGCGGGGTTCACGCCACTCCCAATTGGTTCCACAGGACCATGACCGCAGCACCCCGCAGGACGATGTCCTGCGGGTCTTCGGCCAGCCGGACGGTGACCGGCTGGGGGTCCTGGTGCAGCAGCCGGGCAAGCAGGGTCCGCTGCACGGCGTCGAGCAGCGGACCTCCCAGCAGGTGGCGGGGCCCGCTGAGGACCACTTCCGCCAGATCGAGGACGCCCACCACGGGGGCGAGGGCGATGGCGAGCCGTTCGCCCGCTTCCTGGTAGACGACGGCGGTGGCGGCCTCCGGATCTTCGCCCGCCGCGGCTTCGGCCAGGGCGTGCTCCAGGCTGGGGACCGACATCCAGGTTTCGAGGCAGCCGGTACGGCCGCAGACGCAGAGCGTGCCGGCGTCGGTACCGACCGTGACGTGGCCGATTTCGCCGGCCGCCGAGTGGGCGCCGCGGGCGCGACGGCCGCCGACGATGACGCCGGAGCCGACGCCGCGGCCGATTTTCACGAGGATTTCGTCATCGCAGCCGCCGCCGAAGGTGTGGTCTGCGTGGACCGCGGCGTCGGCGTCGTTGGAGACCAGGGTGGGCAGGCCGGTGTGCTGTTCCAGCAGGTCCCGGAGCGGAATGTCGGTCCAGCCGAGGTTGGGGGCGGTGAGGACCACGCCGTCGCCGCTGACGATGCCGGGGGTCCCGACGCCGATGCCCAGCAGCGGCGCGGTGGCACGGCCCGCCGTTTCGGCGACGAGTTCGAGTACCTGTTCGACGACGGCCTGCCCGGTGGCTGTGCCGACCGGCCGTTCCAGCCGCTCCAGGATGTTGCCGTCGAGGTCCAGGACCGCGGCCCGGAGGTCGGATTCGCTGGAAAGGTCCACGCCGATGACCTGGAGGCCCTGGCGGTTGATGTCGACGAGGATGGCGGGCTTGCCGGGGCGGATTTCGACGGACTGGCCGAGCTCGACCACGTGGCCGCGGTCCATGAGGTCCGAGACCAGGTCGGAGACCGTTACGCGGGTGAGGCCCAGGGTGCGGGAGAGATCGGCGCGGCTCATGGCGCCGCTGGCGTGGAGGGTGCGGCGGACCAGGGAGAGGTTGTTCGCGCGGCCGTCCGAGGGAAGGGTGGCGGCGCCTGTCCGTTTGCTGTGACCCCGGTCTCGTACGCTTGGCATGGAAGTTAGTTAACTCTACTAACAATCAAAGGTCAAGGGGTTGCGAAAGGATCGGGGCAATGAATCTGCGTCGAGGCTTCAACGGCTGGCGCGAGACCGTGCTCTCGGGTTCCACCCCCGGAAATGTGGGAAACCCGCTCAAATTTGAGCGGGTATTCAACATTTCGGGGTGTGGGACCGGGGGGCTCAGGGCGGCGTTATTGGCCGGGGCCCTTACCGCTCCGGCCCCTACCGCTTGCCCCCTTACCGCTCCGGAACGACGGCGATGGCCGTTTCGGCGGGCGCCTTCACCGGCAGGATCACGAGCAGGCCCGCCAACAGCACCACCATGATGCCCAGGATGCCCCAGCGCTGTGCTTCGCCCGCGGCCACCAGGGGAGTGGCGATGGTGATGCAGAGCGTGAAGAGGGTGGGCGCGAGGAAGCTGACGGCGCGCCCGGTGGTGGCATAGAGGCCGAAGAGTTCCCCGGATTCGCCGTCCGGGGCCAGCCGGGCCAGGTACGCACGGGATGACGCCTGGGCCGGGCCCACGAACAGGCACAGCAACAGGCCGAACACCCAGAAGGTGCTGCCGCCGGTCCAAGCGGCGCCGAAGACGGTGTAGCTGCCGTTGCCGAGGGCCAGGATCGCGGTGCCGGCAACCAGGAGCCCGATCAGCGCAATGACGATGACGGATTTTGGTCCGATCCGGTCATCCAGCAGGCCGCCGATGATCGCGCCCACAGCGGCCACGATGTTGCCGAAGATCGCGAAGAAGATGACTTCCTTGAGTTCGAAGCCGAAGGTGCCGGCCGCGATGACGCCGCCGAAGGTGAAGACGGCCGCCAGCCCGTCGCGGAAAATGGCGCTGGCCAGCAGGAAGTAGATGGTGTGCGGGCTGGTCTTGAAGATGGCGCCGATCCTGCGGAACAACAGCCGGTAGGAGGCCAGGAAGCCAAGGCGCTCCCGGGCCCGGCGCGCAGGCAGTTCGGGGACGGCGAACAGCACGGGCAACGCAAAGATGAAGAACCACAGCGCCGAGAACACGGCCACCAGCCGGATGTTCAGCCCGTCCGCGGTCCGCGCCCCGAACCAGTCGAAGGACGGCTGGACGAACAGCTGCAGCACGGCCAGCAGGGCCACGATCCCACCCAGGTACCCCATGCCCCAGCCGAAGCCGCTCACCTTGCCGATGTTGGCCGGCGTCGAGATCTGCGCGAGCATCGCGTTGTAGTTGACCCCGGCGAATTCGAAGAACACGTTCCCGAGCGCGATCAAGGTGACGCCCAGCAGCAGGAACTCCGGGCGCGGGAACACGAAGAAACACAGCCCCGTCAGCACCGCGACAAGTGCGGTGTTGACGCCCAGCCACAGCTTGCGCCGCCCGCCGGCGTCGGACCGCTGGCCGGTCACCGGAGCAAGCAGCGCGATCGCCGCGCCCGCGATGGCCAGCGCCGCGCCCAGGGCAGCCGACGCCGCGTCCCCGCCGCCGAAGGCGCTGGAGGTGAGGTAGACCGTGAAGACGAAGGTGGTCATGACGGCGTTGAAGGCCGCCGAACCCCAGTCCCAGGAGGCCCAGGCGAGGATCCGGCCCTTGGTGGAAGCCGTGGTGCCGGCGGCCAGTTCTGAAGCCGGACGGGAGGAGTCGGGAACCGCTGCGGTGTCCATGTTTTGAATGCTATCGGCAGGTGCCGACGGAAACTTGGTTGTCACACCCGATTGATAAACTGTTCGGAGCGAACCCAACGCACAACCGCCGGCTCCAACTCTTTGACAACCTTCATCCTGATTTGCGGAGACAACAGTGATCACAGTCCTTGCCGTGACCTTTGCAGCGGCTGCTGTGGCGCCCTGGATCTTCCGGAAAATCGGGCGGAGTGCCTTCTATGTCCTGGCGGCCGTACCCGGGGCGTCCCTGGTGTGGCTGATCGCGCAATACGGGCAGGTCTACCCGGAGGGGAAGCGCACGGGTGGCTTCATCGAGGAAAGCTTTTCCTGGATTCCCGAGCTCAAGTTGGAATTCGCCTTCCGGATGGACGTGCTGTCCTGGGTGATGTCCCTCCTTGTCCTCGGCGTCGGCACCCTGGTGCTGGTCTACTGTGCCAGGTACTTCAAGGACAAGGACAGCTACCTCGGGGGTTTCGGCGCCCAGCTCCTGGCCTTCGCCGGTGCCATGTTCGGCCTGGTCACGGCGGACGACCTCCTGATGATGTTCATCTTCTGGGAACTCACCACGGTCCTGTCCTACCTGCTGATCGGCTACGCCCGCACCCGGCTCTCCGCGCGCCGCTCGGCCCTGCAGGCCCTTGTTGTCACCACGGCGGGCGGCCTGGCGATGCTCATCGGCCTCATCATCCTCGGCCAGTCCGCGGGGACCTACCGCATGTCCGGGATCCTGGCCGGGGCGGATGAACTTTTTGCCGGGCCCGCCCAGGGCGCGGTGAGTGCCGCCGTCGTACTCATCCTGGCCGGCGCCGTCACGAAGTCCGCGCTGCTGCCCTTCCACTTCTGGCTTCCCGGCGCCATGGCCGCCCCCACCCCCGTAAGCGCCTACCTGCACGCCGCCGCCATGGTGAAGGCCGGCATCTACATCGTGGCCCGCCTGGCGCCCGGTTTCAGCGAAAACCCGGCCTGGCTGCCGCTGGTGCTCGGCCTGGGCCTGGGCACCATGCTGCTGGGCGGTTACCGTGCGCTGCGGCAGACCGACATCAAGCTCATCCTCGCCTACGGCACGGTCAGCCAGCTCGGCTTCCTCACCATGGTGGTGGGCCTGGGCCGTCCCGACGCCGCACTGGCGGGCCTCGCCCTGCTGCTCGCCCACGGCCTGTTCAAGGCGGCCCTCTTCCTGGTGGTGGGCATCATCGACCACCAGTCCGGGACCCGCGACATCCGCCAGCTCTCCGGGGTCTACAAATCATCCCGGGCCCTCGCTGTGGTTGCCGGACTGGCGGCGGCGTCCATGGCGGGCGTGCCGCCGCTGGCCGGATTCGTGGCGAAGGAATCCGTGTTCGAAGCCTTCGTGCATTACAGCGACGATCCCGCGTCCGGGAGCTGGGGCCTGGTGCTGCTGATCGGCCTGGTGCTGGGTTCCGTGCTGACCTTCGCGTACAGCGCCCGTTTCATGTGGGGCGCCTTCGCCAGCAAGCCCGGCGTGGAACGGACCCCGTTCAAGGCGATCCGGTTGTCCTTCCTGGCCGCGCCGGCGGTGCTGAGCCTGCTCGGCGTCGCCTACGGCCTGTGGCCGCTCCCGGTGGACACCTGGATTCAGCCGTACGCCGCGCTCTTCAGCGCCGGGAACGCCGCAGCGCACGACGCCGGTGCCCAGGCTGCCGAAGCAGGGCACCTCGCGCTGTGGCACGGACTCACGCCCGCGCTGGGCCTGACCGCCGTCACCTTCGCGGCGGGCCTCGCCATGTTCTACTGGCGCAACGCCGTCTCCCGTGCCCAGGGCCGGGTCCCGGACTGGGTCGACGGCGACCGCGCCTACCAGCGCACCATCGGCGCCCTGGACGACATGGCGGTGTGGGTCACCGGCCGCACCCAGCGCGGTTCCCTGTACTTCTACCTGGCCGTGATCCTCACCGTTGCCTTCGCGGTGCCGCTGAGCGTGCTCCTGGTGTCCAACAAGCCGCTGCCGGGCGGGCTCTACCTCGTGGACCCGAATTCGCCGCTGCAACTGGTCGCGGCCGCTGGCATCATCGCCGGGGCCCTGGCCGCGGTGCGCGCCAACAAGCGCTTCCTCGCGGTCCTCATGGTCTCGGTGACCGGCTACGGCATCGCCCTGATGTTCGCCCTGCAGGGCGCCCCGGACCTGGCCCTGACCCAGATGCTGGTGGAAACCATCATCCTGGTGGCCTTCGTCCTGGCGATGCGCAGCCTGCCCGCCGAACTGCGGGACCGCACCGGCGGGAAGCTCCGGGTGGTCCGGATCATCATCGGCGCCGCGTTCGGGGTGACCATGATCTTCGTGGCCATCTACGCGATGGGCGCCCGGGTCGCGGCGCCCGTGTCCCTGGCTTTCCCGCAGCTGGCCTACGAAGGCGGCGGCGGGCTCAACGTGGTCAATGTGACCCTCGTGGACATCCGGGCCTGGGACACCTTCGGGGAAATCTCGGTGCTTGCCGTGGCCGCCACCGGCGTGGCCAGCCTGATCTTCATCCGCAGCCGCGGCGAGCGGATCAACCGGGCAGCCACCATGCCGGAAGGCACCGTGGGGCGCCGCACCGCCGTCGGGAAAGACTCCCAAGAGCACGCCTCGCTGCACGTGGCACGCAGGTTCGCCGGCAAGGCAGGGGACCCCTGGCTGGTGGCCGGGCGCACCCTGGCCCCCGAACGACGCTCCATCATCTTCGAAGTGGTCGCCCGGCTGATCTTCCACTCGATGATCATCTTCTCCGTGTACCTGCTGCTCGCCGGGCACAACCTTCCGGGCGGCGGCTTCGCCGGAGGCCTGGTGGCCGGGCTCGCCCTGACCGTGCGCTACCTCGCCGGCGGCCGCTTCGAACTGCGCGAGGCCGCCCCGATCAGCGCCGGCATGCTGCTCGGCACGGGTCTCGCCCTGGCGGCGCTCACCGGCCTGGTCCCGCTGTTCCTGGGCGGCGAGGTGTTCCAAAGCGCCATCATCCAGTTCTGGCTGCCGGTCTTCGGGGACATCAAGTTCGTCACCTCCACGCTTTTCGACATCGGCGTGTACCTCGTGGTGATCGGCCTGGCCCTGGACGTGCTGCGCAGCCTGGGCGCCGAGATCGACGAACACTTCGAGGAAACGGCCCGCCCGGATGGCGACGCACGGGAACCGGACGGCGCCGCGTCGGAAGAAGCAGCACTGAACGGGGCGGCCCTGGACGAGACCCCACTGACCACGGGAAGCGAAAGGGGTAACGCATGAGCGTCAATCTGACCCTTTTGCTGGTCATGGGGGTGCTCTACGCCTGCGGGATCTACCTGATCCTGGAACGCAGCCTCACCCGGGTGCTGCTCGGGCTGGTCCTCCTGGCCAACGCCACCAACCTGCTGATCCTCGCCACCGGCGGCTACGCGGGCCTGGCGCCGCTCTTCAGTAAGGGGACCGGCTCCGGGGACTACAACGACCCCCTGCCGCAGGCGCTGATCCTGACGTCGATCGTGATCTCCTTCGCCGTCACCGCCTTCATGCTCGGCATCATCTACCGCACCTGGGCCCTCGCCCGCCAGGACGACATCCAGGACGACGCCGAAGACCGCCGCGTGGCCAAGACCCCGAGCTTCGACGCGGAGGACGACGCCGAAGTGCCGCAGGAAACCTCGGAGTTCCCGCTCGCGGCGATCGCCGCCGGGCACACGCCCGGGGACCCGGAGGCCACCGGAGAACCGCCACTGAACGACGACGAAGGAGGAGGACCGCGATGAACGCAGCAAGCCTGGCGCCGCTCGCCGTCGTCCTTCCCATCCTCGGTGCCGCCCTCACCTTCGCGCTCAACCGGAATCCGGTGGCCCAGCGGATGGTGAGCATCGGCCTGCTGGCCTTGACCCTGCTGCTGGAATGCTGGCTCCTGGCGTCCGTCTGGACCACGGGGACCTCCTCCGTGACCCTGGGCGGCTGGCTTCCGCCCTTCGGCGTGGTGATGGTGGTGGACCAGTTCTCCTCGCTGATGCTGGTGGTGTCCTCCGTGATCAGCCTCGCTGTGCTCGTCTACGCCACCGGGCAGGGCATGGCCGACGGCGACCAGGAAGCCCCGGTCTCGATCTTCCACCCCACCTACCTGATCCTGGTGGCCGGGGTCTCCAACGCCTTCCTCACCGGCGACCTGTTCAACCTCTACGTGGGCTTCGAGATCCTGCTGACGGCAAGCTACGTGCTGATGACGCTCGGTGGAACCGGGCCGCGCATCCGGGCCGGCGTCACCTACGTAGTGGTGTCCGTGGTGTCCTCGGTGCTGTTCCTGATCGCGATCGCCATGATCTACGGCGCCACCGGAACCATCACCATGGCCGACCTCGCCGTGAAGCTGGCCGAGCTGGATCCCTCCACGCGGAACCTGCTGCACGTGATGCTGCTGGTGGCCTTCGGCATCAAGGCCGCCGTGTTCCCGCTGTCCTTCTGGCTGCCGGACTCCTACCCCACTGCGCCGGCACCCGTCACGGCCGTGTTCGCCGGCCTGCTCACCAAGGTGGGCGTGTACGCCATGGTGCGCACGGAGACCCTGCTGTTCCCGGGCGACACCCTTAACACCCCGCTCATGGTGGCGGCCCTGCTGACCATGGTGGTGGGCATCCTGGGTGCCTTGGCCCAGAGCGACATCAAACGTCTGCTCTCCTTCACCCTCGTCAGCCATATCGGCTACATGGTGTTCGGCCTTGCTATGTCCTCTGTGACCGGGCTGGCCGCCGCCGTGTTCTACGTGGCCCACCACATCACGGTGCAAACCAGCCTCTTCCTGGTCACGGGCCTGATCGAACGCCGCGGCGGCAGCTCCTCCATGGACCGGCTGGGCGGCCTGGCCAAGCTGTCCCCGATGCTGGCCTTGCTCTTCTTCGTACCCGCGATGAATCTGGCCGGCATCCCGCCGTTCTCCGGCTTCCTCGGCAAGCTCGGGCTGATGCAGGCCGGCATGGAACTGGGCACGCCGCTGGCCATCACCTTGGTGGCGGGCGGTGCGCTGACCAGCCTGCTTACCCTGCTGGCGATCGCCCGCGTCTGGAACCGCGCCTTCTGGCGCAAACCGGACGACGCCGAATACCCGGATCCCGTGCTCAAGGACACCGCCGCGGTGGGCCTGCTTCCCCGGACGATGGTGGGTTCGACGGCGGCCCTGGTGGTGTTCGGCGTAGCCCTCACCGTATTCGCCGGGCCGCTCTTCCAACTCGCCGGGAACTCGGCGGAGCAGATGCTGGACCGTACCGCCTACATCCACTCGGTGCTGGGCCCGGACGCCAGGGTGCCGGGCAAGGCCGCCCCGGGGGGCAGCTCGCCGGGCGATAGTTTGACCGGCGGCAGCTCGCCAGGCGGCGCTGACTCCGGCCCGAGCCTGCAGGGAGGCGCGAAATGAGCCGCAAACGGATCTCGCTGCGCAGTTCAAATTCGCTGCGCACCGAGCTGCCTCTGCTGGTCTGGCTTGTGGTCGTGTGGGGTGCACTGTGGCGGGACTTCAGCCCCGGCAACCTGCTGTTCGGCGCCCTGATCGCGCTGGTGGTGGCCAGAATTTTCTACCTGCCCCCTGTGGAGCTGAGCGGCCGCTTCAACGTGCTCCGCGCCGTCCCTTTCGCACTGGTGTTCCTCGCCAAAGTGGTGGCAGCGAGCTGCCAGGTGATCTACCTGGCGGTGGTCAAAGGCCCCAGGGTCGTCAACGCCGTCGTCGGGGTCCCGCTGAGGAGCCACTCGGACCTCATGGTCACGGCCACCGGGCACGTGCTGTCCCTGATCCCCGGCTCGCTGGTGGTGGAGGTGGACCGCTCAACGTCCACGCTCTACGTCCACGGGCTGGACATCCGGGACGAGGCGGACGCCGCCAAACTCCGCAAGGAAGTGCAGGACACGGAGGCCGGGCTGATCCGGATCATGGGCAGCAAGGCCGAGCTGGCGGCGCTGGAAGCCGAAAATCCCGCAGGAACCGGGCGCAGGAAGGGAGCAACGCCGTGAAGGACCTTGTGCTGATAGTGACGGCGGTGGTCCTCACTGTGGCGGCGGCGGGCGCGATCGTGCGGATCGCCGTCGGGCCGTCCCTGCTGGACCGGGTGCTGGCCTCGGACGTGCTGCTGGGGATCGTGGGCGCCGCGCTCGCCATCGACATGGCCGTCAACAAGCACCTGAACAACCTGTTCCTGCTGGTGGCGCTGACGTTGATCGGCTTCATTGGTTCGGTGACGGTGGCACGGTTCGTGTCCGACCGGAGGGGGCAGGCCAATGACTCCTGACGCAAGCGGCGTGGACGCCGTGATCGATGCGGTGACTGCCGTGTTCCTGGTGCTCGGGGCGCTGATGTCGCTGACCGCGACCATCGGCCTGCTGCGCTTCCCGGACCTGATGAGCCGCATGCACGCGGCCACCAAGCCCCAGGTGTTGGGCTTGTTCCTGCTGCTCGCGGCGATCGGCCTGCAGATGCGACAGTGGTGGGTGTGGCCGGTGCTGGTGGTTGCCTGGATTTTCCAGCTGCTCACCGTCCCCGTCTCAGCGCACATGGTGGGCCGTGCCGGTTACCGGACCAAGCACCTGCACCCGGAGCTGCTCAGCGTGGACGAACTCGAAGCCGTGGTGCGGAAGGCCGCGGAAGAAGGCGGCGGGCCCGGAACCCGCTGACCCCCGGAGCCTAGGATGTGCAGCCGCAGCTTTCCCGAAGGAGCACCTGGACGGGAAGGACCCGGTGTTCGCATGCCGGCGGGGTCTCAGCCATCTGTTCGTTCAGGAGCTGGACGGCGATCCGACCGAGCAAATCCATGGGCTGGCGGACGGTGGTGAGCCCTGGGCTTACGAACCGGCCGGCATCGATCCCGTCGAAGCCGGTCACCGCGATGTCGTCGGGGACCCTGATCCCGGCGGCTGCGAGCGCTTCAAGGACGCCGAGTGCGGTCTGGTCGTTTGCGCAGACGATCGCCTCGGGTAGCTCCGCGAGACGTGCTTTGTCGGCGAGCAGCGCTGCGAAAGCTTCGCGTGCATCTGCTCGTCCGCGGGTTTCGTCGAGGACGAGGCCCTCGGGTCGGTCCAGCCCGGCTGTGTCGAGGGCGGCAAGGAATCCGCTGTGGCGCGCCGTACGGTCGGCGTCGTCGATGGGTCCGGCGAACCAGAAAGTCTTGCGCCCATGGTCGTGGATCAGGTGCTCGACGAGCCGGCGCATTCCAGCCTCGTTGTTGACTGTCACCGACGACATGGCGGCGGGGTCTTCCGGTCTCTGGGCAACCAGGACGATGGGCTTGGTCCGGGCGAGGTGCGCGAGTGTGGACTCGGACATGATGTGGGGGAGCACAACGAGTCCGTCCACTCGGCGCGCGATCTCGTCCAGGGCCACGCCGCCAGATCCTGCCTTTTGCCAGCCGAGGGCGAGCGGGAGCCCGCGCAGGGTGCATTCAAGCTCGACTCCGCGGAGCACTTCGTCCGCGAAGAGCGGGTAGAGACGGGGACTTGAGGACGATTCACGGACCAGGGTGACATCCTCGGGGTCGAACTGCTGTGGCATCGCAAGTTCGTCGGGCTCGTGTCCGCTGAACGAATACATGCCCACCACGCCGCTGTGGCGCTCAGCCAAGCCCCGGGCGAGTCCGCTCGGGATATAGCCGAGTGTTTCGACGGCCTTGCGGATTGACTCCTGGGTGGCCGGCCTGACTTTGTCGGGGGAGCGGAAGAACCTGGAGACGGAGGCCGTGGAAACACCTGCGGCCGCTGCGACGTCGTAGACGGTCGGTGTACTGGGCACTGCTTACCCCTTCCCCGGGAAGTTGTTCCACCACGAGTCATGTCGCGTTACGCGAAATCCAAGATAGACACACTGTACGCGCTGACATCCTTGCCATCAAAGGGAAGTGACTCTTGCCACATGCAAATGTATGCGCGTACACTCAAAGTCACGGGCGGATCGTCGACGTCGAACAGCAGCCCCTCTGCACCTCCCATTCCCCCCAACCCTCCGATAGGAAACGATGATGTTGAAGAAGCGAGCGGCCTTAGCGGTCGGCGTCATGGTCGCGGGTGCGATCGCCTTGACCGCCTGTGGCAGGACGGCCGACACGGGCACCAATCCCAGTCCGGCAGCCGCTATTGGCGGCGGCAAGGCCACCGGGACGATCAAAGTCTGGGCCCAGGGTTCCGAGGCCCAGCAACTTAGCGAGATCATCAAGGGCTTCGAGCGGGAGAACCCCGATGCGAAGGTCGACGTCACGGCGATCCCGTGGAGCGCGGCGCACCAGAAGTACCAGACGGCGATCGCCGGAGGATCGACCCCTGATTTGGCGCAGATGGGCACGACTTGGATGGCCGACTTCGCGTCCGCGTTCGAACCGGTCCCCACCGAGGTGGATACCTCCGGGATGTTCCCTGCCGCCAAGAGCCCGGCCACCATCAAGGGCACGTCGGTTGGTGTCCCTTGGTATGTCGATACCCGCGTCGTCTACTACCGCAAGGACCTTGCCGGGAAGGCTGGCTACACGACACCGCCGGCCACCTGGGACGACTTCAAGGGCATGGCCAAGTCAATGCAGGCCAAGGCCGGGGCGGCCTACGGCATCGCCCTCCCCACCGGCGCTTCCACGGACGACTTCCAGGCGATCCTGCCGTTCGTGTGGTCCAACGGCGCCGAGCTCATGGATCCCGCCGGCACGAAGTGGACGATCGACACGCCAGAGATGGCCAGCGCCCTCGAATACGTCAACAGTTTCTTCACCGAGGGCATCGCCAACAAGAACCCGGACACCGCCACCGGCGCGACCGAGGCAAACTTCGTCAGCGGCAAGACGCCGATGTTCATCGGAGCACCGTCCGAGGTCGGGGCCCTCACCGCGGCCACCGGAGCGTCGTTCAAGGACAAGGTTGGCGTGATGACCTTCCCCAAGCAGAAGACGGGGACGTCGTTCGTGGGCGGATCCGATCTCGCCGTGTTCAAGAACGCCGCCAACCGTGACGGGGCGTGGAAGCTTGTCCAGTATCTCTCCCGGCCCGAGGTGCAGGCGCAGTTCTACAAGCTCACCGGAGACCTTCCCTCCCAGCAGGACGCCTGGAGCCAGGGCGATTTGAAGAGCGACCCATTGCTGCAGACCTTCAAGGCCCAGATGAACGACGCCAAGGCCCCTCCGGCCAACACTAGCTGGACCCAGGTCAACGCGGCCGCGGACAAGGAGCTCGAGAAGATCGTCCGCGGCGGGGTTTCCCCGCAGCAGGCACTGCAGGAGTTGCAGGCCACCGCATCGAATGTAGGCGTCTCGCAATGAGCACGCTGACATCCGCCCCCGCCGGGCCGCGCGCTGCGCGGGCCGGCAGGGGCGGGGCCAACCGGCGGCCCGGGCCTCGCGTCGCGCCTTGGGTGTTCGTCGCACCCTTCCTGGCGATCTTCGCTGTCTTTACACTGCTGCCGATCTTTTCCTCGTTCGCGATGTCCTTCACGGACTTCAGGGCCACCGACGTGCAGAACCCCCTGGGCGTCGACTTCGTCGGGCTGCAGAAGTACCAGTCCCTCTTCACGAACGAGCAGTTCCTGCGCTCGATGCTCACCACGGGCTACTTCGTCCTCGTCGGAATCCCGCTGGCCATCGTCGTCGCCCTGGCACTTGCGGTTGCGCTGAACAACGGGATCAGCCGGCTCCGCACGCTCTACCGGGTGGGCTTCTACATCCCCGTAGTGACCAGCATCGTCGCAGTCTCCACCGGCTGGAAGTTCATCCTCCAGCCTGACGGCCCGCTCAACGCCGCACTACAGCTGATCGGGGTCCAAGGGCCCGATTGGCTCAACAGCACCACCTGGGCAATGCCTGCAATTATCGCCATGGCCGTCTGGCGCAACGCCGGAACCCTCATGATCATCTTCCTCGCCGGACTTCAAGCCGTGCCACAGGAGCTCCAGGAGGCTGCGATGGTGGACGGCGCTGGCGCCTGGCGCCGGTTCTGGTCCATCACCTTGCCCATCCTGCGCCCGACCATCCTGCTCGGCAGTGTCCTGCTCAGCGTGGGATTCCTGCAGTTCTTCGAAGAGGCGTTCGTCATGACCCAGGGCGGTCCGTTGAATTCGACCCTCTCGATCACCTACTTCACCTACAACCAGTTCGGCTTCGGCCAGTACGGGCTGGCCTCGGCGGCCAGTTACGTCCTCTTCGCCTTGATCGCCCTGGTCAGCCTGATTCAATTCCGCACCCTCCGCTCACAGGATTAGCCATGCTCCACGTTGAAGAAGCAGCCCCCGACAGCCTCGGAACGCTGCCCGCACCCGGCCGCCGCGGTGACCGCCCATCTCTGGTGAAAAGGTTCCGGCTGTCACGCCTGGCCGTTCATGCTGTGCTCATGATCTGCCTGGCGGCGACCTTGCTGCCCTTGCTGTGGATGGTCCTGAGTTCATTCAAGAGCCAGGGAGAGATCCTCTCGGATCCCACGGCGTGGCTACCCGTCCACTTCACCCTCGAGAACTACGAGCAGTGGTTCGGGTCGCTGAACATTGGGCAGTACTTCACGAACACGCTCGTCGTTGCCGGCGTCACGGTTGCCGGCAACCTGGTCTTCTGTTCGATGGCCGGATACGCGTTGGCGAAGATGGAATTCAGGGGCCGCCGCCTCGTGTTCACCCTCGTGCTCATCACCCTGATGATCCCAGGGGTCGTGACGTTCATCCCGATGTTCGTCACCGTGAGCAAACTCGGCCTGCTCAACACCTATGCCTCGCTGTTCCTCCCCTTCCTCGCCTCTCCGGTCGGGGTATTCCTCATGCGCCAGTTCATCGCCGGGATCCCCGATTCCCTCATCGACGCGGCCCGCCTCGACGGTGCTGGTGAAGCACGCATTTTCACCAGCATCATCATGCCCCTCTGCCGGGCGCCCTTGGCGACCCTCGCCATCCTGACGTTCCTGTCCTCATGGAATAACTTCCTCTGGCCCCTCGTCGCGGCCCAGGGCCAGAGCACTTACACCCTCCCGATCGCCCTCTCGCTCTTCTCGGTCGGACAGAACGCAACGAACTACGGCCTCCTGCTGGCCGGAGCGACGCTCGTCATCTTGCCCGTCGTCGTCGTCTTCGTCGCCCTGCAGCGCTACTTCACCCAAAGCCTCGTAAGCACCGGCATCAAATAACCCATTACGCCAATCAACAGAAGGACCACGCGTGAACCTGTCCACAGTGACCGAGCCGACCTTTCCGCCCAACTTCCACTGGGGAGCCGCTACCGCCGCGCACCAGATCGAAGGCAACAACATCAACACCGACTGGTGGGTGCGGGAACACGCCGCCGAAACCGAGCTGAAGGAGCCCAGCGGTGACGCCGCAAACAGCTTCGACCGCTACCCCGAGGACATCGCCTTGCTCGCCTCGCTCGGCTTCAACGCTTACCGCTTCAGCATCGAATGGGCCCGCATCGAACCCGAGCAGGGATTCGTTTCCCGCGCCATGCTCCAGCATTACCGGCGGATGATCGACGCGACGCTCGACGCGGGCCTGAAGCCCATGGTGACCCTGCACCACTTCACCAATCCCCGCTGGTTTGCCCAGCGTGGCGGCTGGAGCGAGCCTGACGCTGCCGAGCTCTTCGCACGCTACACCGAAACAGTTCTCCCGCTGCTGGAGGACGTCCCCTGGGTCTGTACCCTTAACGAGCCCAACGGGATGGCGATGATCCGCACGGAGGTGGGTGCCGAGACGGGGACGCCTTCCGCCATCTATTCACCTGATGCCCGGATCACCCAGGTCCTCATCGACGCACACCGACGCTCCCGCGAGGTGCTTAGCCAACTCCCTGACCTTAAGACGGGATGGACGGTCGCCGGCCAAGCCTTCCACGCAGCCCCGGGCTGCGAGGAGGAGATGGCCGCCTACCGGTACCCCCGGGAGGACATCTTCCTCGAGGCGGCACGCGGGGACGACTTCATCGGCGTCCAGGCTTACTTGCGCACCTTCGTCGGCAAAGACGGCGCCCTGCCCGTCCCCGACGGGGCCGAAACCACCCTGATGGGCTGGGAGTACTTCCCGCGAGCCCTCGAGATCTGCGTCCGCCACGCGTGGGAACTCACCGGGCATACTCCGATCTTCGTCACCGAGAACGGGATCGCAACCGACAACGACGCCCGCCGGATCGACTACACCCACGACGCCCTCCAAGGCCTGCACCGCGCCATGTCCGACGGAATCGACGTCCTCGGCTACCTCCACTGGTCAGCCCTCGACAACTACGAATGGGGATCGTACACACCCACATTCGGACTCATCGGCTGGGACAAAGAGACCTTCGAACGGACCCCGAAGCCCAGCGCATCCTGGCTCGGCCGCATCGCGAAGACCGGAGTCCTCCGGCGCGGTTGAGGACCTCCAACCGTCCCCGGGACGTCGCCGAGCTACGACCGTTGCCAGTCGGCGGCGTCCCGGGGACTCGCATTCGCCATCACAACTTCACTGTCAACCACGGACGCCGCGCCCGCCGGCACGGCGCCCGGGGCGACCTTACCAACCCCGCCGCGCGGGCCGTCGTCGAGGCCACCGCTGCCCATCTCGTCCGGGAATCTCACTTATCGCCGACGCCTTGAATCCGGCCACCGTGCTGCTGGGTGGAGGGCTCGGCACAGACCCTCGGTTCCTGGCGATCGCCCAAGGCGCCTTCGAAGCCATCGAATTCACCCCGCCGCGCTTCCGCCCAACGCTGCGGGCCGCTTTCCTGGGCCCGCTCGCCGCCTCCATCGGCGCCGCCGATCTGGCCCAGAACCCGGTCTAAGACTGCGAATCGAGCTTGTTCAGCCCGCGGTGCAATCTACGTGAATCGCCCGGCGTGCCAGAGCGCCACCCGTGGGAACTACCTAGGTAATGTCCGGGGTCTTGGCGAAACGGGTGATGGCGCGCTGCGTGGCGCGGCTGGTCAGCACCTGGATGATGGCAGTGACCGAAGAGGAGACCAGTGCGAAGGCAAGGGCTGAACGCAGGCTGGTTTCCATGTCGTCGTGGCCCTTGGGCGGTTTGTTTCCGGTGGTCTTTTCCCACACGCCGTTGACCAGCTTGGTGGCCACGAATCCTGCGCCCATGCCGATGCCGGCGCCAAGCAGTTTGAAAAAGATGTTCATTCCGGGGCTCCTTGCGGGAGGAAACAGGACCGAACCCCAGCCTAACCCTATTCGGCTGCCGGGGACTGGCGGCGGCGCTCGAAGAAGGCCTTGAGCGCACCCGGTTCCGGGCGAACCGGAGTGATGTCCCGTTCTACGGCGAGGCAGGCTTCCGTGCTGCCGAGCCGGAGCAGTTCCTCCAACAGCACCAGGGTGGGTGGCATCAGCTTGAGGGCGCCCGCGGCCTCGCCGCCAAGGATTCCGCGCACCGGCATCCACAATGACTGCCAGGCCTCGGTGGTCTGGTGCCGGGCCTCGTCCTCCGGCCCGGGTGCAGCCAGGTAGAAGTAGGTGTCGAAGCGCTTAGGCTGGTCCGCCGGGGTGACCCAGTTGGCCCACGGCCGCATCAGGCTTGCGTCCAGCTGCAGTCCCGCCTCTTCCTGGACTTCGCGCAGCGCCGCGGCAAGGACCCGGCCCGCGTTGTGCTCTGCCGTGCCGGGGTCTGCGGCCGCGATGCTGCAGCGGCGCCACACCTGCGCGTGCTGCCGTACGAGCCCGTCCGCGAACTTCCAGCCGCTGCCGTCGACGGCGTCCACCCGGCCGCCGGGGAACACCACCATTCCGGCCGCGAAATCCATGGTGGACACCCGGTGCTGGACGAAGACTTCCGGGCCGTCGGCGCCGTCCCGCAGCAGGATCACGCTCGCCGCCAGCCGCGGCTCGGGCGCGGTGCCGGGCGCTGTACCTGACGCGGTGCCGGGCGCCCCGGTGTTCCCGGGCGAATTGTCTTCCGCCATGGACGCTCCCTGCTCTCCTCGTGACGATTCTGCTGGATCACACCTGCAGTCACTCCACCGTACCCGCACCATTGCAGGCCACGGTGCGGTCAAGCCTCGGTTATCCAGCAGGGTGATCCAGCAGAATGTGCAAGGCCCAGGCACCCCCGCGCCAATGTGACCGTCCGCCCTGCCCCGAAAACGCCCGGAAGGGGCCCGGTAAAGGCCCGGGTGTAAACTGGAGCACGCCCAAAAGGGCAATTGATAACGACAGGGGAGCGCCGCCGTCGGGCTGCAGCAGCAGAACGAAGGAAGGGCGCTGAGAGTGCGGAACACCGCAGACCCTCGAACCTGATCCGGTTAGTACCGGCGCAAGGGAGTCGAGTTCTCAGAGTGACCGGTGGCCGGGAAACAAGGGCCGGGCGACACTTTCCCCTCCTGTTCCTCAGGAGGACACAATGACTGGTATTTCTTCGACGCCGGCTTCCAGTAAGACCGGCTACACCTGGCGCGTGGTGGACATCGTGGTGGCGGCACTGATCGCCGTCGCGGGCGGCGTGATCTTCTGGGCCTGGGACCAGGGCGCCAACCTGCTCGCCCCGGTCTTCGTCTACCCGCCTTCCAGCGGCCTCTACGCCGGCGGCTGGATGATTCCGGCCGTGCTTGGCATGCTCATCATCCGCAAGCCGGGCGCGGCGCTCTTCTGCGAAACCGTTGCCGCCACCGGCGAGCTGATCATGGGCTCGCAGTACGGCACCACCGTGCTGATCTCCGGCGTGCTCCAGGGCCTCGGCGCCGAGCTGGTGTTCGCGGCACTCATATACAAGAAGTTCAACCTGCCCGCATCGCTGCTGGCGGGTGCTGGCGCAGGCTTGTTCTGCGGCCTGAACGACTCCTTCATGCCGTGGGGCTGGAACATCGCGTACGAGGCCGGCGACAAGCTCGCCTACATCGTGTTCTGCGCGATCTCCGGTGCCGTGATCGCGGGCGGCCTCTCCTGGATCGCCACCCGCGGCCTGGCCAAGACCGGTGTGCTCAGCTCCTTCGCGTCCCGGAAGGCCGCCACGGAGCCCGTCTTCTCCTGATGCCGTCCAGTGAAGCCGGCGTCCGCGCCGCTGCCGTTTCCGCACGCGGCTGGGGCTGGCGGCACGCCGGCCGCACCGCCCAGGCCGTCCATGGCCTTGACCTGGACATCGCACCGGGTGAGCGGGTGCTGCTGCTGGGCCCGTCGGGCGCCGGCAAGTCCACGCTGCTCCACGCCCTTGCGGGGGTACTGGGCGGCGAGGACGACGCCGACGAAACCGGCTCGCTGCTGATCGACGGCGCCCGGCCGCAGGACAGCCGCGGCCGGGCCGGACTCATGCAGCAGGACCCGGAGACCCAGGTGGTCCTCTCGCGCCTCGGTGACGACGTCGCCTTCGGCGCCGAGAACCTGGCCGTGCCGCCCGGCGACATCTGGGCGCGCGTGCACGAGGCACTCGACGACGTCGGGCTGGCCGGCTTCGCGATCGACCACCCGACGTCGGCCCTCTCCGGAGGGCAGAAGCAGCGCCTGGCGCTCGCCGGCATCCTGGCGATGCGCCCCGGGCTGATCCTGCTGGACGAACCGACGGCGAACCTGGACCCGGCCGGGGTACTGGAGGTGCGGGACGCCGTCGGGCGCTGCTTGAACAAGACCGGTGCCACGCTGGTGGTGGTGGAGCACCGGGTGTCCGTGTGGAAGGATCTGGTGGACCGGATCGTGGTGCTGCAGCCCGGAAGCTCCTCCGAGCCCGCGGTGCTGCTGGACGGCCCGCCGGACGCCGTGCTGGAACAGGCCCGCGACATGCTGGCCGCCGCCGGCGTCTGGGTCCCGGGGTATGTGCCGGCCACCCGGGCACGGACGGAAAAAGGGGCACACGGGGACGCCGGCGGGCTCCTCCTCAGCGCGGAGGACCTTGCTGTTTCCCGGGAGCGCCCGCGCCGCCGCGGCTTCAAGACCATTCCGCCCGTCCCGGCGCAGTCCGGCCTCAATGCCGACGTAGTCGCCGGCCAGGCACTCACCATCACCGGACCCAACGGCGCGGGCAAGTCCACCTTCGCGCTGACCCTCGCCGGGCTGCTGGCGCCGGTGGCCGGGAAGGTGGGCGCCGGCGTCGCGCTTTCCAACGGCGCCGGAAGCGACCCCTACACGTGGAAGGCGCAGCAGCTGATTTCGCGGATCGGGACCGTGTTCCAGGAGCCGGAGCACCAGTTCGTCACGGGCCGGGTGCTGGATGAGCTCATGTTCGGGCCGCGGCATCTGGGGCACGGGGAGGAACGTGTCGATGAACTGCTTGAGCGCCTGCGCCTGACGCACCTGGTGGACGCCAACCCCTACACGCTCTCCGGCGGCGAGAAGCGCAGGCTGTCCGTGGCCACGGTGCTGGCGGCGAGCCCCAAGGTGTTGGTGCTGGACGAGCCGACCTTCGGCCAGGACGCCAACACCTGGGCCGAACTCGCGTCCTTCCTGTCCGAACTGCTCGACGCCGGAACCGCCGTTGTCTCCGTGACCCATGACCAGGAATTCAGTGCGGTGCTGGGCGGCACCGAAATGCGGCTCGACTCCGCAGCTGCGGCCTATACGGAGGCGGGTGCGGCATGAGGGAGGTCATGAGCCTGCACGGCAACCACGCCCTCCTCACCCGGGCCAACCCGCTGGTGAAGTTCATGGCCGTCTTTGCGATCACCCTGGTGCTGGCGCTGTCCATCGACTGGGTCTCCGCGTCCACCGCCCTGCTCGCGGAGTTCGCCCTGTTCCCGCTGGTCGGCCTGACCCTGCGGCTCTTGTGGCAACGCGGCTGGCCGCTCATCCTCGCGGCGGCCCTGGGCGGCTGGAGCACCGCGATCCTGTCGGCGGACAGCGGAAGGACACTGCTCGACGTCGGCATCTGGTCCATCAGCGAAGGCTCTCTTCAGCTGGGGCTTGGGTTCATGCTGCGCGGGCTGGCGATCGCCCTGCCGGCGGTCCTGCTGATGAGCTGCACCGACCCGACCGACCTCGCCGACGCCCTGGCGCAGAAAGCGAAGCTGCCGCACCGCTTCGTGCTGGGGACCCTGGCGGCGATGCGCCTGGTAGGGCTCATGGCCGAGGAATGGCAAACCATCGGGATGGCCCGCAGGGCCCGCGGGGTTGGTTCGCACGGCAGTCCCTTGCAACGGCTGCGCGCCACCCTCGGCCAGAGCTTCGGCCTGCTGGTCCAGGCCGTGCGCCGGGCCTCGCGGCTGGCGGTAACCATGGAAGCCCGGGGCTTCGGCGGCTCCGCCCGGACGTGGGCCCGGCAATCGACGTACTCGCTGCTGGACGTGTGGGTGCTGCTGGGCGGGGTGCTCATCTCCGCCGCGGCTGTGCTGGCGGCCGTTGCGGCCGGCACCTGGAACTTCGTGTTCTAAGGGGCAGACTGAGTTTCCGTGAACCTTTTCTGCGGCACCGGGCAATACAAGGTGTGAACACAGACAGAGACATCATCAGGCGCTCGCGGGACAGCCCCGCCGAGTTCGCCGTGCTCTACGACAGGCACGCCCCGGTCATCTACCGCTATGCGGCCCGGCGCGCGGGTGATTTCGTGGCCGACGACGTCACCTCGGAGACTTTCCTTGTCGCCTTTGAGTGCCTGGCTTCCTTCGACGAGCGTTGGGAAGACGCGCGGCCGTGGCTGTTCGGCATCGCCACCAACCTGCTGCGCCGGCACCACCGCGCCGAGGCCCGCTTGCTGAAAGCAATGGCACGCTCCGCACCGCGTGAAGCCGGGGTGGACAGCACCGATGGCGTGGCGGCGCAGGTGGATGCCTCGGCTGCCATGGCCAAACTGGCCAAGCGCCTCAAGGCCATGCCGGCGATCGACCGCGAAACCCTTCTTCTCTACGCCTGGGCGGACCTTGGTTATGAGGGCATCGCCGGCGCCATGGGCGTCCCCGTCGGGACCGTGCGTTCGCGACTGAACCGCGCCCGGCGCATCCTCCGCAGCGGCCTGGGGCCGGAAATACTTGACGAAACGGACAACGAAAATGGACGACTTGCAGCTGCTCCGCGAAATGCGTAGCGACGTTGGAACCCCGCCATCGGCAACCTTGGCGCGGGGCCGGAAGAAACTCCTTCAGAAGATTGACACGGAGGCCCGGTTCGGGAGCGGTTTTGGGGGCGCTCCCGGCGGCGTGGCAGTGCCCGACGGCGGTACGCGCCGGCGGCGGACCGTGATCCGGCGCGTTGTCCTCGCCTCGGCGGCCGCGGCGGTGTTGGTTGGCGGGATTGTGGTTGCCGATGTTGTGGCTCCAGTGGGAAGGCCGGGTGCCAGCGCTGAGGCAGCGGAAGTGCTCAACAAGGCGGCGGACGCGGCGATCAGAACTTCGGATCCGGTGGTGAAGCCGGGGCAGTATTTGAAGGTGGACACGAAGGCGGTTTACGCCTCCTTCACTCGCAGGGCTGACGGGACTGACGTGGCCTGGTTGGAAACGCAGGATGGCCAGGTCTATGTGCCGGCGGACAGGTCCGGCGAATGGGTTTGGAACCGCGAGCCTCAGGTGCCTACTACTTTCTTCGGCAAGGAAGCAAAAGCCGAGTTCCAGAGGCAGGAGGCTTCAAAGAGCCAACAGGCCAATGATGGTCCCAAGTTTGAGGGCATCATCCGGGGGAAGGGAGGCTCCTTCTACGGCAGCCCTCAGCAGATTCTCGGAATGCCACTTCCGGAAGCGATCAAGACGCTGCCGCGTGATCCGCGCAAACTGCTGGACCTGATTTTCGAAACGAACAAGGATAAGGGACCTTCGCCGGAAAGCGAGGCGCTGACAACCATCGCCGACGCGCTTCGCTTCGGAGCCATTCCCGCCGATTTGCGCGCAGCAATGTACAAGGCGGCAGCGTTGATCCCTGGCGTGGTGGTGGCGGACAAGCAAGCCGCGCTTGATGGCCGAAAGGGAGTGGCGCTGGGTGTCTATTGGGCCGACGGCAAGCTTCGGCAGGACATCATCGTAGATCCGGCAACCGGTCTGATGATTGGTGAGCGTGAGGTGGCCCTTGTGGCGACGGACGGGATCCCGGCCAACACTGCGTTCGGGTGGACTTCCATAAGAACCTCCGTGGTGGACTCGGCACCCTAGCCGCCGCCCCAGCAGCACCGCAGGCCCTGGGCACCGCGTGCGTCCGGGGTCTGCCGCCGTCGGCGCATATCGCACGAAGTGACTATCGACACGCCGCAGCGGTCAGGATCATCAAAACTCCAAACCATGTAGATCATCTGTGATATTTTTTGGTTATGACTCAGCCGACCGCCGAAAATGTTGGTGCTCTTCTCCGCGACGCCCGTGGAGAAAAGGGATGGACCCAGGGCCAGCTCGCATCAGAGCTTGGCACCAGCCAGAGCGCCGTTGCCCGCATGGAACAGGGCAAGCAGAACCTCAGCCTGAAAATGATCGAGCGGCTCGAAGCGATCTTCGGTCGCAGCATCGTCAAGGTCGGCAAACCGCAGATGACCCACCTGAGGGTAGAGGGCGGACGCACACTGTCCGGCGCCGTCGACGTCAACAGCAGCAAGAACGCCGGCGTCGCCCTCCTGTGCGCCAGCCTCATCAACCGCGGCACCACCACGCTGCGCCGCCTCGCGCGGATCGAGGAAGTCAACCGGATCGTCGAGGTCCTCACGTCCATCGGCGTCGAGTGCACCTGGCTCAACGGCAACGATCTTCGCATCCGCCGGCCCGAGGTCCTGGACCTGGGATCCATGGACGTGGACGCCGCGCGGCGCACCCGCAGCGTCATCATGCTGCTCGGCCCGCTGCTCGATGAGGCCACCGAATACAAGCTGCCCTACGCCGGCGGCTGCGATCTCGGCACCCGTACCGTGGAACCGCACATGCAGGCGCTGCGCCAGTTCGGCCTGTCGGTGGAAGCGACCTCCGGTTTCTACGTGGTCCAGGCACCGCCCGCCGACGAGCACGACCGCTCCTTCGTCCTCACCGAGCGCGGCGACACCGTCACCGAAAATGCCATCATGGCCGCCGCCCACCGCTGCGGCACCACCGTGATCCGCAACGCCAGCCCCAACTACATGGTCCAGGACCTCTGCTTCTACCTGCAGGGACTGGGCGTGATGATCGAGGGCATCGGGACCACCACCTTGCGGATCACCGGCCGCCCGGGGGTCGACGTCGACATCGAGTACTACCCCTCCGAGGACCCGATCGAAGCGATGAGCCTCATCACCGCGGGCATCGTGACCAACTCCGAGGTGACCATCCGCCGCGTGCCGATCGAGTTCATGGAAATCGAGCTGGCCACGCTGGAGCAGATGGGCCAGGAACTGGACGTCTCCGGCGAGTACTTCGCACGCAACGGCCGCACCCGCCTGGTGGATGTCACCACCAAGCCCTCCGTGCTGCGGGCGCCGGAAGACAAGATCCACCCGATGCCGTTCCCGGGCCTGAACATCGACAACCTGCCCTTCTTCGCCGTGATCGCGGGCAACGCCGAGGGCCAGACGATGATCCACGACTGGGTCTACGAAAACCGGGCAATCTACCTGACCGAACTCAACCGCCTGGGCGCCCAGGTGCAACTGCTGGACCCGCACCGGATCTACGTCAACGGCCCCACCAAATGGCGTGCGGCGGAGATCGGCTGCCCGCCGGCCCTGCGTCCCGCTGCCTGCCTGCTCCTGGCGATGCTCGCGGCCCGCGGCACCTCCGAACTGCGCAACATCTATGTGATCGAGCGCGGCTACGAGGACCTGGCCGAGCGGCTGAACACCGTCGGCGCCAGGATCGAGTACTTCCAGGACTGAGCCGGGCGCACATTCTGCTGGATCACCCAGGCGTTTCTTGGGCTGGCGCGGGATCATGCGGCGTCCTGCCACCGGGGCGGGGTGTGATCCAGCAGAATGTGTTCACAGGCCAGCCCCGTGCCCCGGCCGCGCCGCAGCATTCCGTGGATTTCCGCGAGGACCTGGCCCGGGGTGTTCCAAAGGTGTTCCGGGGCATAGCTCAGCGTGCCGTAGCCAAGCAGTTGTGCTGCGTTCAGCCGGGCCATGTCCCGCCGCCAGTCCTCCCGGGAGCTGTGGAACTGGTAGCCATTGACCTCCACGATGAGCCGGCCGTCGACCAGGAAGTCCACCCTGCCCACGCCCTCGATTCTGACCTGGCGTTGGAAGTCCAGACCCGCCGACTCGAACAGCAGCCGGGCACTGATCTCCGGTACGGATTCCGAAATTCCGTCCGCCTTGGCCAGGCGCTTCCGCGCGCTGCCGTAGAAGTCGGCAGACAATTCGCTTGCCAGCATCGACCGCGGGATGCCGAAAGTTTTCATCGCTGACTGCGCCACCGCGATTGCATCCACCTCTTGCAGGCAGGTTAAGGCGTGGATGACCGTGTCCTCCACGGAAGCGACGGGAACCGTTTCCGGCAAGGGGAACCGTGTGTACCCGTGACGGATGAACCCACTTCCCCGGCAGTGCCGTGTGGCGAGATGCAGACGGGTGGGCTTGTCCTTGAGCCAAAGTCCGTAGCGAAGCGCAGCACTCGCACAGGTAATACGCCCATTATTGAGAATGGCCTTGACGTAATCGGGGTCCGCGGCCGGAAGCGCCCACACACCCTTTCTTGGTTGACTGGCCCCCGCTGCGGCAAGCCGGCGGATCGCTGCCGGGGAGTGGCCGTTCGAGCGGAGCAGGCCAACACGTGCCACCCCGCCGAGCGAAACCAGATATTCGAGCGCGTCCATGACTCCAGCTAGCCACCGATTCGGCCTCCGTGCGCGGGGGAAAGTGCCGTATGTGGACGAAGCCGGGAACTTTCTGCTTGATCACCCAGGGACCGGCCTGGTCCGGAGCCCGGAAACATGCGGCCTCGCCGGTATCGACGGGGTGTGATCCAGCAGAATGGGTCCATGGAGCAGCCCGGCAGACCCCAAAGCCCGCTGTTCCGGCCCCCGGCCCCTTAGCGCACAATTGTTCTGTGCGCACTTTCGGTGTGGAAGAGGAGTTGCTGATCGTCGATCCTGCGAGCGGCGAGCCGCTCGCCCTTGCCGACGCGCTCCTCGCCGGGACCGGTGCGGCCGACACGGCCGACGCCGCCGATGCCGAAGCCGCCGAAACCCGCGCTCCCGGGATCACAGATGCCGACGACACCCCGGCCGCCCCGGGGCCGCGCACCGGACTCAGCCACGAACTCAAGCTCGAACAGATCGAAACCCAGACCCATCCCTGCCGCAGCTACGCCGAGCTCCTGCGTCAGATCCGCCGCGGCCGGACCATGGCCAGTGACGCCGCCCGCAGCCACGGGGCGCGGATCGCGGCCCTCGCCACTTCACCCGTCGATTCGGCCACCCACACCACCCCGGACCCGCGCTACGCCATCATGCTGGAGCGTTTCGGCATCACGGCCCATGAGCAACTGACCTGCGGTTTCCACGTGCACACTTCCATCAATTCACCGGAGGAAGGCGTGCTGGCGCTGGACCATATCCGGGACAAGCTCGCCGTGCTCACCGCTATCAGCGCCAACTCCCCGTATTGGCGCGGACTGGCCACAGGCTTCGAAAGCTACCGGACCCAGGCCTGGAACCGCTGGCCCTCGTCGGGTCCGTCGGCCGTGTTCGGCTCGTTGGCGAGCTACCGCCGCGTGGTGCGCCGGCTGATCGACACCGGGGTCCTCCTGGACGAAGGCATGATCTACTTCGATGCCAGGCTTTCGCGCAACAACCCCACGGTGGAGGTCCGGGTGGCAGACGTCTGCCTGCGGTCCGAGGACGCCGCGCTGATTGCGGTGCTGGTGCGGGCCCTCGTGGAGACGGCGGTCCGGGAGTCCGAGGCGGGAATCGAGCCGTCTTCCGTGCCTACGGCATTGCTCCGCATGGCATCGTGGCAGGCGAGCAACTTCGGCCTGCGCAGCGAGCTCCTGGACTTCGGTGCGTTCCGGCCCGCACCCGCGGCCGACGTCGTCTGGTCGCTCGTGGAGTACCTGGAACCCGTGCTCACCGAGCAGGGTGAGTTCGACCTCGCCCAGGCAGGCGTCACGGAGATACTGCAGCGCGGGAACGGCGCCACCGAGCAACGCCGCATCGCGAGCGAACAAAACGACAACGACGGCGGCCGCCCGGACCCCGCCGCGCTGGCCGCCGTCGTACGCCATGCTGTCCGGGAGACGATGCCGGAAGGTGCACCGGAGTCCGACACCAAGTCCCTGCCGGTGCTCACCTGGGTGCGGCAGGACTGGCGCGGAGCCGATACCTAAACCGGTATCTAGACCTGCTTTAGTGCCTGTTCGAGGTCCCGGATGAGGTCGTCCACGTCCTCGAGGCCCACGGAAAGCCGCACCACGCCGTCGCTCAGGCCGATGGCCGCACGGCCTTCCGGCCCCATGGCGCGGTGCGTCGTGGTGGCTGGGTGGGTGATGAGGGACTTGGAGTCGCCCAGGTTGTTCGAAATATCAATCACGGAGAGGCCGTCCAGCAGCGCGAACGCGGCGTCCTTGGCCGAGCGCCCGCCGGAGGGCAGCAGTTCGAAGGTCAGTACGGTGCCGCCGGCCTTCATCTGCTTCGTTGCGAGCTCGTACTGCGGGTGCGATTTCAGCAGTGGGTACTTGACCCAGTTGATGGCCGGCTGCTCTTCAAGCCATTCTGCGATCTTCAAAGCAGAGGAAGAGGAGTGGTTTACGCGCAGCCCGATCGTCTCCAGGCCCTTGGTCAGCACCCAGGCGTTGAACGCGGAGAGCGAGGGGCCGGTGTGCCGCATCAGCTGCTTGACCGGGCCGTCGATGAATTCCTTGGTGCCCAGGATGGCTCCGCCCAGCACGCGGCCCTGGCCGTCGATGTGCTTGGTGCCCGAGTAGACGATCACGTCCGCGCCGAGCTCGCCGCAGCGCTGCAGCAGGGGAGTGGCGAAGACATTGTCGACGACGACGGTCGCGCCGGCCGCGTGGGCCAGCTCGCTGACCGCGGCGATGTCCACGATCTCCTGCATCGGGTTGGAGGGGGACTCGAAGAAGACGGCGGTGGTCGGCTCGGAGAGGGCGGCACGCCACTGCTCCAGGTCCGGTCCGTCGACGAACACGGTCTCCACGCCCCAGCGCGGCAGGATCTCATTGAGGATCACGAAGCAGGAACCGAACAGGGATCGGGCTGCCACCACACGGTCACCGGCAGCCAGCAACGCACCCAGGGCAGTGAACACGGCGGACATGCCGGACGCCGTCGCGAAGCACGCCTCGGTGCCCTCAAGCAGGCGAAGGCGTTCCTGGAAGGTGGCCACGGAGGGGTTGCCGTAGCGGGAGTAGACGAAGCGCTCGTCCTCGCCGGTGAAGGCGCGCTCGGCGGCGGCCGCGGACTCGTACACGAAGCCGGAGTTCAGGAAGACGGCCTCGGACGTTTCCTGGAAATTGCTGCGGTCAAGGCCACCGCGGACGGCCTGGGTGTCGGGGCTCCAGCTGGCGGCGTCGGGATTGAAAGTCACTTAGATGTTCCCCAGGTTCGTAGGCAGTCCGCGGTTCTTCCAGCCGTTCACGGTGCGTTCTCCGTAGCGGTCGGGCTCCCCTTCGAAGCCTTCCAGCACGTTGTAGGCCGTGAAGCCGGCCTGCGTTGCGGCGATCGCGGCTGAGATGGAGCGCTGGCCCGAGCGGCAGATGAAGATGAGCTCGACGTCGCTGTCCTCGGGGGCCTGCTGCTTGAGCTCCTCGACGAAGTTGCCGTTCGGGACCCCGCCGGCGAAGTTCCACTGGATGAACAGGGGATCATTGTCCGTGGCCTTGGTGTCCGGGATGCCGATGTGCGCCCACTCGCCTTCGGTGCGCACGTCCACCAGGATGGCGCCTTCTTCGAGTTTGGCCCAGGCGTCCTGCGGGCTCAGGTCTCCGGCGTAGCTCATGCGTGTCCCTCGAATGCTTCCTCGTCGTCGTAGCCTTCGAGCTCGTCGACGGCGGAGGCCACCGCGGCGTCCGCGCTCGCGACGGCGGCGGGCAGGATCACGGCCTGCGCCACGATCACGTCGGTGCCGTTGAAGGTCGCAGCCGGGTTGCCGTGCAGCACGTAGCCTTCGGCGAGGGCAGCGGAAATCCGCTCGCAGAACTCGCGGGTGTCGGGGCCAGTGATGAGGCGGTAGGAGAGTTTGTCTTCGATTGGTTCAGGCATTGGTGCTCCTCAGTCACGCTTGCAGTTCGAAAAGTGTCGATACGCCGAGTAGTCACCTGAGGCACCCCGCCGGGAGAGAGGGTTGCCGACCAGCAAGTCAGGGCTGAACGCTGGTGCTCATTACTCACTAAGAAAAATAACACCGGCGACGACGGCCCGCAGTCCGGCCGCCGTCATGTTCCGTAATCGGGCGCGCTGGGCCGCTCCGCTTAGGTATACAACCCGGGCCGGATGGAGTGTTGAAGCGCTTCCAATTCACGTGGAGTTCATCTTCGGGCCGGGTTTCCCGGCAGCCCGGGAAACCGCGACTTGTATCATCAGCGGTGTGGACAACATCGTGAGCCTCCCGTTGCACCAACGCCTGAGCGAGGAATTCCGGGAGAGGATCCGCAGCGGCGTGTGGGCTGCCGGTTCGCAGTTGCCCAGCGAGGCGGAGCTTTGCCGGGAATTCGGCACCTCCCGCGGCCCGGTGCGCCAAGCCCTGGCGGCGTTGCGTGCCGAGGGAGCAGTCACCGGCGGCCGGGGCAAACCTCCGATGGTCCGCGGCGAGGTGCACTCCCAGTCCTTTTCGACTTTCATGTCCTTCACCGAATGGGCCCACTCGATCGGCCGCGTTCCCGGCCAGCAGACACTCGAAGTCGCGCGCCGGGTTGCCGGGAGCGAAGCGGCGCGGGAGCTCGGGCTGGAACCCGGGGACGCCGTCGTCGAAGTCCTGCGGCTCCGGACCCTGGACGGGTTGCCGGCCATGATCGAACGCACGTCCTTCATCCTCGAGGTGGGGCGGCTGCTGTTCGACTTCGATCCGGACGCAGGGTCAATCTTCGCCCACCTGAAGGAACTCGGAGTCGACCTCAGCCGCGCCCGCCACACCATTGACGCCGTGGCCGCGGATGAGGAGGATGCCCGGCTCCTGGAGCGCAAACCCGGCGTTCCGCTGCTGCGGGAACGGCGGTTGTCGCTGTCCGCCGACGGCAGGAAGCTTGAGTATTCAGACGACCGCTACCTGCCCGAACTGACGAACTTCACCGTGGACAACAGCGTCCAGCGGCGCACCGCCCTGGTACGGGTACACACGGCCTAGCCGCATCAGGGGCCGACGGCGGCGTTTTCCGCCTCCGTCACGCTCCGTAACGGGACTGGAACACGCTGTCGGGCGTCCTCCCGGGATGCCCGTGAACGCTGTACCCTGCGCTGGCACAATGGCATAATTTCTTAGATCAGGTCTGCACTGCCGAATCCAGCTGGGGGAATCGCATGCACGCTCTCGAAAACCTGCGCGCGGGTACCGATCGTCCGACAGGCAGGGACACACCAAGGGAAACTTCGGCGTACAACAAAGCCGGAATCGCCGGGTGGGCGGCGCAGCTTGGCCTGCCCGCGCCGGAGGCGCCACGGTCCCGCAGGATGGCACACATCGGCGGCATCAGCGCGATCGCCGCCCTCGTCCTCTATTTGGCCTGGCGCATCGGGTTCACCCTGCCCACGAGCGGAGCGAACGTCGCCATTGCGTGGGTGTTGGTGGTCTTCGAAGCCCTGCCGCTCGCCGGAATTGTCCTGAAGACCATCACCATCTGGAACATCGACAGTGCCGCGCCGGAAGCTCCGAAACAGGGTGACAAGCTGAGGACCGCGGTCCTCATCCCCACGTACAACGAGCCTGTCGAGGTGCTCTCGCCCACGGTTGCGGCGGCCTGCGCCCTGCAGCCCGCCCACGAGACATGGGTACTGGACGACGGCGACCGCCCGTGGGTGGTCGAAATGTGCCGCTCCTTCGGTGCCAGGTACCTGAGCCGGCCCAGCCACGAGCACGCCAAGGCCGGAAACATGAACCACGCCCTGGAATTGATGGCCCGGGAGGAGGCGGCCGGAGGCGAACCCATTGACATCATCGCCGTCCTGGACTGCGACCACGTTCCGCTTCCCAGTTTCCTCACGGCCACGCTCGGATGGTTCAACGACGAGGAGATCGCCCTCGTGCAGGGGCCGCAGGCTTTCTACAACTCCGGAGCCTTCGACGACGACGGCATTGCCGGTGAACAGGGCCTCTTCTTCAACGTCCTGATGCCGGCCCGCAACGTCGCAGGGGCGGGACCGTTCTGGTGCGGCTCGACGTCCCTGCTCCGTGTGAAGGCGCTCCGCGAGGTCGGCGGCGTGGCCACCGAGACCATCACCGAGGACCTCCATACCACCCTCAAGCTCATCCGCCGCGGCTGGAAAACCGCCTACCACCACCAGACCCTTGCGGTGGGACTGGCGCCTGCGACGGCCGAGCAGTACCTGCTGCAACGCCGACGCTGGGGCATGGGCGCCATGCAGATCCTGGCCTACGAGAAGCTTTGGGCGGCCAAGAGGTGGATGTCCTGGCGCAACTTCCACGAATACCTGAACGGAACCCTCTGGTGGCTGGAGGGGCTCGTTACCCTGATGGCGTTCTTCGTTCCCTTGTTCATCCTGTTTTCCGGGGCGCAGACGACAACCGCCGGACCCATTGAATTCACCATCGCGTTCCTTGCGATGTTCTTCATCCGCCTTTGGGGAATCAAGAGGCTCCTGCGGCATCAGATCCACTGGCCGACGGCGTTCGCGCTGCGGATCTTCAGGATCCCGATCGGCCTTGCCTGCTTGTTGTGGTTGCTGTCCCGCAAGAGCCTCGAATTCCAGGTCACACCGAAGGGGGCTTCCAACGAGCGCAACCGGGGCCGCGTGCCAGGGATGATCTACGTCATGATCGCCGTCGTTATCCTGGCCCTCGCATACGCGGCGGCCGGAGTCCAGGGCTGGGTCCCGTGGGCCTCGAGTCCCGGTTCCACCGTCGCGTCAGGCCTCTGGCTTGCCGTAGCCGGCGCCGTACTGCTGCTGGGGGCACTGCGCATCCGGGCGAGCGAGTATGCGACCTCCAGGCGGGAAGCGTACAGGTTCAGCGTCCAGGTGCCGGTGACAGTGGCAGGCTGCCGCGGTGAACTGGTCGATATCTCGATGGGCGGGGCGGCCGTGCGGGTCGTGTCCGGCGACCTGGCGGGGTCAGGTCCGGTCCAGCTCAGGCTTCCCGGCGCTGCGCCCCTTACCCTGCACATCGTGCGGGCGTGGACGACGCCGGACGGTGCAAGGATGGTCTCACTCCGCGACCTCCGGGGCGAATGGGCGATTTACAACGCAATTGCGCTGTGGCTGTTCCATACCCCGCCCGGCGCCGTTCCCGGGCTTCCCGCCGGCGTTCCCGCTGCCGCCCTGCGGGGCGCGCCATGAAAATCCGCAGGCCCTGGCTATGGTGGAGCCTGATTTCCGCGGTTACGGTTCCACTCCTTGCCTTGTGGTTCTGGCAGCACCCGGCGACTCCCGGTTCCCAGACCCTGGGCGATGTCGCGATCCTCTGCTGTGCGCTCGCGGCGGCCGCAAGCTGCGCTTTGGCCGCCCGCCGGAAAAAGGAAGACGCCAGGGCGTGGTGGTTCATGGCGACGGCGGCCCTTGTCTGGTCCGCGGGACAGGCACTGTGGACTTCTTACGGCATCACCCTGGACCACGCGTATCCGTTCCCTTCACCCGCCGACGCCCTCTTCCTCCTGTACGCAGTGCCCGCGGCGATCGGGCTCTTCGCTTTTCCCCGTCCGATGACCGGCGTGCCGGGGCTGCGCAGCGTGTTGGACGCCGCTGTCATCGCCAGCTCCACGCTCTTCATCAGTTGGGCGTCCGTCTTGGGACCGATCTACCAGGGAGAAGGACAGGACATCGTCGCGTGGCTCACCACCATGGGCTATCCGGTCGTCGACGTCGCCCTCGCCTCACTGGTGCTCGTGCTCACCATGCGCCGCTCACGGCGTGAACGGCTGCAATGGGAGTGCCTGGGGTGCGGGGTGGTGGTCCTCGCCGTTACGGACAGCATCTACGTGAGGCTGACCGCGGAAGGCATCACCGGATCGACCGGAACCCTGCTGGCGGTCGGCTGGATGTGCGCCTTCTTGTTGATCGGCCTTGCTCCCTTGATTCCGCATTCGAAAGGTGCCCGCAAGGAACCGCTGTGGAACTCGCTGGGCCTTGAGATGCTGCCCTATGTTCCCGCCGTCGGCGCGGTGCTGGCAGCCCCGACCCGGCTCAGGGAAGAAGGCGATCCGGTCCTGCTGGTCACCGGGCTCTGTGTTTTCATCCTGGTGGTGCTCCGGCAGTTCTTCATCATCTACCAGAACGTCACCCTCACCCGGCACCTCGAGGCCAAGGTCGCCGCGCGCACCGCGGAGCTCGAAGGCCTCGGCGCAATCGTGAACTCCTCTGCCGACGCGATTGTGGGCAAGACGCCCGAGGGCATCATCACGAGCTGGAATCCGGCTGCGGAGCGCCTGTACGGATACCATGCCGCCGAGGCCATCGGCCGGCACGCGGACTTCATCATCCCGGTGCATCTCCGGCTGCGGGAAGATGCCATCCTTGCCGACGTCGCGGCCACCGGGACAACCCACACCTATGAAACCGAGCGGGTGCGCGGCAATGGTCTGCTGGTGCCCGTATCCCTGACAGTGTCACCCATCAGCAGTGCCGATGGGATCCACGGCGTGGCCACCATCGCCCGGGACATCAGCGAGCGGCTGCGGAACGAGGCCGAACTGATCGCGGCCCGGGTATCCGCGGAGGAAGCCAGCCGCCTGAAGTCGGAGTTCCTGGCGACGATGAGCCACGAGATCCGCACCCCGATGAACGGTGTCATCGGCCTGACGGGAGTGCTGCTCGACACCGAACTGGACGAACGCCAGCGGCAGTACGCCAACGGCGTGCGCGTCGCGGCCGACTCGTTGCTGTCGCTGATCAACGACATCCTGGATTTTTCCAAGCTCGAAGCCGGAAAGGTGGAGCTCGACCCCGAACCGTTCGATCCCCGGCTTCTCGTGGAGGAAATCGCGGGCCTCCTGGCCGAATCGGCAAGGGAAAAGGACCTGGAGCTCATGGCCTATTGCCGCCCGGAAGTTCCGGTCTCCCTGCTTGGCGACGCCGGTCGGATCCGCCAGGTCCTCCTCAACCTGGCGTCGAACGCGGTGAAGTTCACCGAAGCCGGAGAGGTTGCAATCAGGGTGGGCGTCGTGGACGGGAGCGCGGACGTTGCCACGGTCCGTTTTGAAGTCCGCGACACCGGAATCGGCATCGACGCGGCAGACCATGAGCGGCTTTTTGAGCCGTTCCTGCAGGCGGATGCGTCCACCACGCGCAAGTACGGCGGGACGGGCCTGGGCCTGGCGATCTGCCGCAGGCTCACCGAAGCCATGGGCGGCGAAATCGGCCTGACGAGCACCCCGGGCAGCGGCAGTACGTTTTGGATCAGCGTTCCTTTGCCGGTGACGGATCCGACGACGCTGCCGGCCCAGCCTCCCTACGGCCAGACTGAAGGGTTGCGCGTGCTGGTCGTGGACGACAATGCGAGCAACAGGATGATCCTCGAAGCGCAACTGGCCGGCTGGAAAATGCAGGCTGACGCCGTCGGGGGTGCACGGCATGCGCTGAAACGGGCGCGTTATGAAGCCGAGGCCGGCCATCCCTACGACCTTGCTGTGCTGGACATGTGCATGCCGGAAATGGACGGGCTTGAGCTTGCCCGCCTGCTGAGTGCCGACGAGGCGTTGAAGTCCATGAAGCTCATCCTGCTCACTTCCACGATGCAGGTGGACCGGCAGGAACTGAAGAAGGCGGGAATCAGGGAATGGCTCACCAAGCCCGTCCGCAGTTCGGAGTTCTACGACCGGCTGATACGCCTCATCGCCGGGCCCGTAGTACCTGCCGCGGCGGCCCCCGCACCGTCCGCGATTCGCGGGGAGGGCCACGGCCCCCAAGGCCTCGTGCTGGTGGTCGAGGACAACGAGGTCAACAAGCTTGTGGCCCGCAGCATCGTGGCCAAGCTCGGCTACGGGGTGGAGGTTGTTTCCGACGGCGCCGAAGCCGTGGCCGCGACTGACTCAAAGCACTATGACGCCGTGCTGATGGACTGCCACATGCCCGTCCTGGACGGCTTCGAAGCCACCCGGATCATCCGGGCCAGGACCCCCGAGGGACCCAGGATTCCGATCATTGCCATGACTGCCGGGGCCATGGACGAGGACCGGGAGCGCTGCCTCGCCGCGGGCATGGACGACTACCTTTCCAAGCCCGTCGACGAGGGGAAGCTGCGCTCCGTGCTGGCCCGGTGGATAACCCGCAAAGCGTCCGACGGCGGTCCCGCGGCGGACAAGGCCGCCGCTGCCCGGGCGGAAACCGGGTCCGTTCCTGGGCCGGAAAGCGGGACGGAAACGGGGACGGAACCCGCCGGCGTCGACGGGATGCTCCTTCCTGACCTCGCCGGTCCCGTCCTCGATCCGGCCAGGTTGGCGACGCTGCGTTCCCTTGGACCGGCCGACGGCCGGGGACTGCTTCCTGCCGCGGCCCAGGCGTTCAAGGGCGAGATCCTGCCTTCCCTCGAGGGGCTCCGGGCTGCCGCTGCCCACGGCGGCGATGCCCTGGGCAGGGCGGCCCACAGGCTGAAGGGTGCAGCCGCGAACATCGGCGCGACGCGTGCTGCCGGGCTGTGCCTGCAACTGGAGCACGTGGAATCAGGCTCATCGGGCGCCGGACTGGAAACCATCGAGCTTCTGGAAGCCGAGCTCGCCCTTGTGGCGGAGGCCTTGGACGAGGCGTTGTTCACCTCGCCATGAGAGTCCTGGTTGCAGATGACGACTTTGGCTCGCGGTTGGTTGCACAGGCTGCCGTCGAGCAATCCGGCCACGAGTGCATCGCGGCTGCGGACGGCGCCGCCGCTTGGGAGCTGTACCAGCGCCACCGTCCGCAGGCGGTAGTGAGCGACCTCGAGATGCCGGGGATGGACGGGCTGGAACTCTGCCGTGCCATCCGGGCGGCGGAAACGGATTCCTACACCTACCTGGTCCTGGTCACCTCGCACGGCTCGAAGGACGCGGTGGTGGCAGGCATGAACGCCGGCGCGGACGACTACATGACCAAGCCGCTGGATCCTTTCACCCTGCACACCCGGCTGCTCGTGGCCGAGCGGGTCACCTCACTGCACGCCGACCTTGCCCGCTACCGTGCGGCCCTGGCCGAGCAGGCCCGCACGGACCCGCTGACCAAGCTGCGGAACCGGCTGACCTTGGCCGCAGACCTGGAACAGCTGCGCAAAACCTCGGAACACGGCGGTGAGCAGTTCAGCGTGGTCTTGTGCGATGTCGACTATTTCAAGCGGTACAACGATCTTTACGGCCACCAGGCAGGGGACGCCGCGCTGCGGGCCGTTGCCGACGCCCTGGCGCAGCAGGTAAGGCAGAGCGACGGCGTGTACCGCTTCGGGGGCGAAGAGTTCCTCATCATCCTGCCCCGGCAGTCTCCCTCCGGCGCCCGGGCCTTCATGACCCGGGCATTTGAGGCGGTGCGGGAACTGGAGATAGCGCACTCCGGAAATCCGCCCGGCGTCCTCACCTTGAGCGGCGGCATAGCGGCCTGCACGGACAGCCACCGGGTCAGCGTCGACACACTGCTGCACGAAGCTGATCTTGCCCTGTACGCGGCCAAGGCTGCCGGGCGGAACCGGGTGATGGTTTCACGTCCCCACTTGGCCAGCTTGGCATAGCACTTCTCTAGCCCCGCCGAGGCAATGCTGGCGGGGCACGGCGATCGTGGCCGCGCCGCGCCCCCAGGTCTTATTGAACAGGCCTATTGAACAGCTACCCGCCCGCCGGCGAATCGGCCGTCCCCTGCCTGCCTGTCGTCCCCTACCTGCGCATCGTCCCGGAACTCCCCGTCCGGGAGCTGCCCGCCCGCCAGCCGCCGGATCAGTTCGGCCTGCACGGGGAACTCACTCACCAGCGCATCGAGCTGTTCCTCTGTGGGTTTCGCCGAATCCGCTGGCTCGTAGCCCGGCGACAGGCTGCAGCTGACCAGCGCGAAGCCGGGGCCCGCCAGCTCTGCGCCGAACCAGGTGGAATGCGGCGCGGCTCCGTGCAGGATCTGGCCGGCCTCCGGATCCGGGCCGAACACCGTCTCCGAGTACCCGTCCTCCTCGGAGAAGACGTGCAGCCTTACGGGAGTGCCCAGATGGAAGAACCACAGCTCGTCCTGTTTGAGAGTGTGCAGCTGCAGGACTTCGCCGGCTTCCAGCAGGTACCAGTTGGAACTGTAGAGCGGATGGTCAACCGCGCCGAAACGCGGGGGCAGGGCCGCGCCGGGAATGTTCTCGTTGCTGACCATGGCCGGGGCGAACCAGCCGCCAACCCCCGACGGCGTCATGCCCAGCCGCTTGATCCACCCCTTTGCGTCGGGCCCGCCCGTGCCGATGTCACTCATTGGGCGGATCCGCCAGGGAGAAGCACACCGTGATCCCGATGATCGCGCCGGTGTCCAGGGACCGCAGGAGACCCTTCTGCGTGACGATGTCCACGTTCACCATGCCGCCATCCTTGAGCGGTACTTCGATGGTTTCGTGGAAGTTCAGCAGCGGCTTTCCGCTGGCCATGACCTCCTTGTCGTGTGCCACGTGTTCGGCACGCGAGTCCTGGTGGCCGATCAGTTCGTCCTTGCTCATGCCCACCAGGTCGGCGAAGTTCTGGTTGACCCACAGGAACACCGAGTTCGCGTCCTTCACCACCCAATAGACGCCGTCCTGCTTGTCCAGCACATCGGCCACGGTCATGGGCGGCAATGTCGGCAGGACCACCGGATCCAGCGCTGCGGCGGCGGTCACGGCGCAACCTCCTTGCCGCCGTCGGCCTCCAGCCTTTCGGCAAGATCCTGAGCCAGGGCCACCATGGTCATGGTCGGGTTCCAGGAACCGCCGGTGGGCCACAGCGAGCCGCCGGAGACAAAGACGTTTTCGACGCCGTTGAGCCGGTAGTCGATCCCGACGACGGCGTCGTCCTCTTCGCCGATGGGCAGGCTCGAGCTTTCATGGACCAGGCCCGGGACGCGGCGTTCGGGGATCTCCGGCCGCTCCGTGGCCCAGCTTCCGTTGTTCGGATCGCCGTGCCAGTACTCCACCCGGCTGGCCCCGCCCGGGGAAAGCACCCGCTCCAGCATCTGGAAGGTTCCCTCGTCCATGGTGTCCCAGGTGACGTCGTCGGTGGAGTTGGCCAGCACCTGCAGAGTCACGTTGGTGGTGGGATCCGCGCCGCCGGAGAGGCGCAGGTGGTTCTCCGGATTCGATTCGTCCAATTCGCCGAGCACCGCACACACGAACACCAGGTAATCCTCGGAGGACAGCAGCTGCGCCATGGACGCGGTGGCCACGACATCCGGGGCGTACCGTTCGGACTTCTGGGCGTTTTCAGCGGGCTTCCGGTCCGAGAGGACGGAGAGCTGCACGTGGTACTGCATGCCTTCCGGGCTCTTGCCTGCCATGTAAATCGCCGCCAGTTCCAGTTCGCCGAGGGCTTCGCTGAAGTCGTAGTCCCGGCGCGGAACCCTGGCCACCACGGAGGTGATGAAGTGGGCGCTGAAACTTTCGCCGGCCCGCGGAACCTGGGGGAAGGAATTGAGCACCAGCGTGGCCGGGGGAAGGGTGCCCATGGCGAGGACCAGGTTGGCGTCGCCGATGTTCACCACGCCGCGGCTCGTATCCAGCGCCGTGGCCCGGCCATCCTGCTGGATCACGGACTTCACGGTGCAGTCGGTGACAACGCGCAGTGCCGAACCCTTGCCCTGGGCGGCCAGGAGCTGCTGCCTGTCCGAAAGCTCAAGGAGGACCGCCGGCGTCGAGAACTTCGCGAAGTCGATGCCCGACGTCGCGCCCGAGGCTGCCGCCAGCGGTGCAGGCATGAAGCGCGTGGCGGAATCGATCTCATGCAGGCCGGCCGCCAGCCGCTCCTGCAGGGCTTTCTGCATGATCCCGTACACCGGTCGGGTGTTGGTGATGAGATCGACGACGTCGGCCGACGCCCCGGCGTCGATCTGGTCGGCCGGAACGACGTTCAGCAGGTCCTCTGCCGTGGTGAAGTGGGCCTTCGCGGCGTCCATGACAGCGCGCGGCCAGCCCCGCATTTCGTCTTCCTCCGGGCGGGGGCACCAGGCGCTCCACATGATGGAGCGGCCGCCGTAGAAGGGAACCATGCCGTGCTGCCAGGAGATTTTCCCGGCCGGCTGGCCGGCGGTAGCGGCGGCGAGGGTCCAGGGGAACGTCTCGGAGAGGCCGCCGAGCGTCTCCCGGTAGGGCAGGGGAAGGTTCTGGAAATGCTGGGGCAGGAAGAACGGGCCGCGCTCGATAATGAGGATCCGCGCATGCGGGTTGACGGTCAATGTCCGCTCGGCGAATGCGTAGCCGCAGAAGCCGCTGCCGATCACGATATGGTCGAATTGCTCTTCCTCGCGGACCGTTTTCCATTCGCCTTCACTCAGGAAAAACACATGGTCCATCACCTTTTGCGGGGAAGGGTCCTGGGGTCCGGGAGTGGGAAATCCATGGTTGAAATTCTGGGACGAAGAAACTGCGCTCACAATGATGACCCCCATCAGTCTGGCTGTTTTCACGACGTCGTGAAAACAGGTGCCCTGCCGGACGGAATGGGAGTTCACCCGCCCCCAGCAGGGATCACAGGCATTAGTGAATCACTGATGGAATGCGTTCACAATAGAATTCTTCCGTTGAACTTCGGCAGCCATGACCGGGTTTGTAATTGCAAGTCAAGTATCGTTTTGCGGCCGAGGATTTCAGTGTTAATTAATGTCGATAAGGCTTGACACGGCGGAAATGTCCGGGATTTGTTTGCCGCCTTATTCAATCCCGGCGAAGAGCTCGTTCAGTTCGTCCGTGAGCTGCTTGCGCAGGGCCGGGCTGCCGATCTCATGGCCGTCCACGTGGTTGACGGGCGCAATCAGCCGGATGCTGGAAATCAGCCACACGGCGTCGGCGTCGTACAGGTCCTGGGTGACCAGCGGACCGTAGCCGAGTTCCCAGCCGGCCTCCTTGGCCTTGGCGAACAGGGCACCCTGGGAGGTGCCGGGCAGGATGCCGCTGTCCAGCTGCGGGGTGACCAGCCGCTTGACGGTGCGCTGGGAGCCGCTGCCGTCGTCGAGCGTTTCCACATATGCCAGCAGCACGGTGGACGTCGGGCCCTCCAGGACGCGGCCGTCGGTGGAGATGAAGATCGCGTCATCGGCCCCCTGCTTGTGTGCGTAGCGCAGTGCCGCCATGTTCACTGCATAGGACAGCGTCTTGGCGCCGAGCAGCAGCCACGGGGCCCGCTCGCCCGCCTCGGCGTCGAAGCCGCGGTCCAGGAGGACGACATCGATCCCGGTCTCCCGCTGCCGGCGGCTGCCCGCGGGGGACGGCGAGGCCTGGATCCAGCAGGTGGGAGCAGCAGCGCCTTCGACGCCGCGGGTCACCAGGAGCTTGACCACCACTTCGTCGGATTCCGGTTCCGGGGCAGGGAAGGTCCCGCGGTATTCGGTGATCGCCGTTTCGATGGCACGGCGCCAGGCCTCCTGCTCCGGAATTACGAGATCGAGCGCACGGGCCGAAGCCTGCAGCCGGTTTAAGTGTGCATGCACCTTCCGCGCATGGCCGCCGACGGCGAGCAGGGATTCGAAGACTCCGTCACCACGGGTGGCACCCAGGTCCGTTGCCATCAGCTGGGGCTGGGTGGCGTCGGCAATGCGGCCGTCCTCGAAGGCAGGATCAAGGAACACGAGAACCGTGGGGGCGGGGAGAGTCATGCCACCAGCTTAGTGCGGCGCTGCGGGCAGTGACTGTGTGGGAACGGCGCCCCTAACTGGGGCCTTCCAGCGGGAAGTCCATGGCCAGGCGCACATTCTGCTGGATCACTTTCAGCATCCAGGCCAGGCATCCCCGGAAACCCGATCCGGATTGCACGCACGAACCGGGTGATCCAGCAGAATGTTCCGGGATCCGCCGGTTACGCTGGACCCTAACGGCTATCGGAATCGGGGGGTTGAGTGCTTTTTCCTTTCGAGCTGGGGACCGATTGGACATGGCCCCTGGCCGCGTGGGCGCTCGCGGAAATCATCCTTCGCATCGTGCTCCTGGGCATTATTCCCGGAAACCGGCGCCCCACCACGGCCATGGCGTGGCTGCTGGCTGTCTTCCTCGTGCCGTCCGTGGGCTTTGTGCTTTTCCTGCTTTTCGGCAATTTCCGGCTGTCCCGGCGCCGCCGGGAGCAACAGGCTGAAGTGAATGAGCGGGTGCGGGCGGGTGCCTCGGCGATGGCCGACGTCGTGAGCAAATACTCCGGACCGGAATGGGTGAGCTCGGCCGCCGAACTGAACCGCCGGCTTGGCTCCCTGCCCATGGTGGACGGGAATTCGGTGCAGCTGATCCCCGGCTACCAGGAATCGATCGACGCCATGACCGAAGCCATCCGCGGTGCCCGGAACTACGTCAACGCCGAGTTCTACATCATGAGCAGCGACGCCGTCACGGACGGGCTGCTCAGCGAGCTTGAGAAGGCGGCGGAACGCGGCGTCAGCGTGCGACTGCTGTTCGACCACATCGGCACGCTGCGGGTGAGCGGCTACCGCCGGCTGATCCGCCGGCTCAGGGCCAGCCGGATCCAGTGGAAGCGGATGCTCCCGCTCCTGCCGATCCATGGCCAGTGGCGCCGCCCGGACCTCCGGAACCACCGCAAGATCCTGGTGATCGACGGCGTCACAGCTTTTACGGGATCGCAGAACCTGATCGAGCCCTCCTACAACAACCCGCGCCACCGCCGGGCCGGCCGCAAATGGGTCGAGCTGATGGCCCGGCTGGACGGCCCGATCGTGGCGACCCTCAATGTCGTGTTCGCTACGGACTGGCTCAGCGAAACCGACGAATCCCTCGAATCCCAGCTCCAGCTGCCGGACCACCCGCGCCGCGGCAGGGTTACGGCACAGGTGGTGCCCAGCGGCCCGGGGTTCGTCACGGAGAACAACCTGCGCCTGTTCAACACCCTGATCTACTCGGCCCAGCACCGCATTTCCATTTGCAGCCCGTACTTCGTGCCTGACGATTCCCTGCTCTACGCCATCACCACCGCGGCCCAGCGCGGGGTGGACGTGGAGCTGTTCGTCTCGGAGAAGGGCGACCAGTTCCTGGTCCACCATGCCCAGCGTTCCTACTACGAGGCGTTGCTGGAGGCGGGAGTGCGGATCTACCTCTACCGGGCGCCCCTCGTGCTCCATGCGAAGCACTTCACCATCGACGACGAGGTGTCGGTCCTGGGCTCAAGCAACATGGACATGCGCTCCTTCTCGCTCAACATGGAGGTCTCGGTGATGCTGCTGGGCGCGGAAACCGTGGACCTGATGCGCTCGGTGGAGCAGGGCTACCGGGAGGAAAGCTTCGAACTGACCCTGGGGGACTGGCTCCACCGGCCGATGCTCGCCAAATACGTGGACAACGTGGCGAGGCTGACTGCGACCCTGCAATAGCCCGCGCCTGGTAATGGGCGGGCGGCGGGGATGGGCAGTGTTGCCCATGGCAGCGCCGCGGCCAACATGCAACGATCTTGGGTACCAAGCTGTACAACCACCGCACTCTTCCCCGGGGGAAATATGACATTCTACGGCGCTGATGTAGACCAGCTCCGGGCCTTGGCGAAGGCCGCTGACAAGGCAGCCACCTTGCTGAGCACCAAGGCAGCGACCCTCCAGGGCCAGATCATGGCCGCCCCCTGGAAAGGCAACGACGCCGAACGCTTCAAGCACGACTGGACCGGCCGCCATCGCCCCAGCCTGGACAAGGTCGTGGAGAGCCTGCGGCAGAATTCCAAGATCCTGCGCCAGCACGCCGACGAGCAGGAGAAGGCTTCCGACCGCAGCACCGGCAGCACCAGCATGAGCTCCGCGGAGAAGGCCCAGGAAAAGATCGACTCCGCCCGGAAGTGGCTGGAGGACCGGGCCAAGGAAGCGGCTGAGCAGGAAGAGCACCGCAAGGAACTCGCCGAGAGCGCGGAGAAGATGGCCAAGGCCAGCCCGGAAGAGCAGGCGAAGTGGTGGAACAGCCTGTCCGACGAGGACAGGAAATACCTGCTCAGCAACGAAGAGACCGCCAAACAGATCATGGAGATGGACGGCGGAGTCCCGGATTCCGCCCAGGCCGAGGCCCGCAAATACCTCCACGAGCAGGCCAAAGCCGACATCCCGGTCTACAAGGAGTCCGCCAAGGCCGCAATCGAAGCCCGGGTCGCCTGGGTGCACGGCGGTGCCGAGGTGGGCACGGAAATCGTGGAGAACGCCGACGGTTCCGCCACCATGAAGGTTCACGGCAACCTGGGCCTGGGCGTGAACGATCCGTCCGGAACCGCCGGGGCCACGCTCAGCGGCGAGGTCTCCCGGGAGTACAAGTTCGACAGCATCGAAGAGGCCGCGGCGGCCCGTGCGCAGATGTTCAAGGAGCTCCCGCCGGACAGCCTGGGCGACGTCAAGGATGTGGCCACGAACCCGCCGGGCTATGTCCTCGACCGGATCAACGATGCCGCCGAAGACAACGGCGCAGACGGCCATGTGGACAAGGCGAAGGGCACCCTGTCCCTCGAAGCATCCGGCAAGGCCGGTACGGATGCCGAAGGCGGCGTGAAGCTGGACCTGTCCTACGAAAAGAACCTCAGCGACGGAACGTCCAAGGCCAGCGGCGAGGTGTCCGCCTCCGGCCAGCTGGACCTTGACGGCCGGCGCTTCGAGGCTTCCGGCAAGGGCGGCCTTGAGGTCAACATGGACAAGGACAACAACATCGACTCCGTCTCCCTGTCCCTCGAGGGCACAGTGGCCGCCGGCGCCGTTGATGGCGTGGAGGCAAAGGGCGTCGGGAGCGCCGAGTCGAGCATCACGGCCGGCACCCAGGGCACGGTCAAGATCGATGTTGACTACACTCCGGAGAACAAGGAAATCATCGACAGCTACATGCGGAACGTCGCCACGGGCAACACCGTTGCCGCGGCATCGGATGCTGCGAAGCTGTACGACCACGGTTCCGCCACGGTCCAGGTGAACAGCGTGGTGACGGCCAAGAACGAGGCCGGCGTCGACCTCAAGGCCGGGGAGGTCAAGGTCAGCACCGAGAGCCAGGTGACCACCAATGTGAGCACCTACCACAAGGTCGAGAACGACACGAAGCTCGAGAAGCTCTAGGCCCGCCCCCAGGCAGGCCGCTACGAGTCCCTCACAGAAGGAGCAACCACATGACAGTCCACATTGAATCCCCGCTGGGTTTCACCGCAGACTTCCCCGAATTCACCCAGGCCCTCCCCGAATCCACCGCCGGGCCCGACACCGAGCAGTACGGACTCCTGGGCGGCGTCCTGGTGACCCTCATCAAGGACGACAGCGCCGTCAAGGATGCGCCCCAGGCCACCGGATGGGCGCACCTCATGTCCGTCTACTACCTGGACGAGCGCGGCGGAACCAAACTCGCCGAAGGCTCGCTGGACCTGCCCGGCAAGGACTCCTACGCCGTGATGGTGGGTTTCCAGGATCCCGACGGAACCGCGAAGGTGGCCTCCGCCGTCGGCGTCTTTGAGAACGAGCGGTTCATCGGGGTCCTGGTGGTCTGGCCGGTGGCCGACGCCGGGAAGGAACCACGCGCGGACCGCCTGAAGGAAATCGTCGGGGCGATCAGCCTGGGCTGAGTCCTGTAGATACAGCGGAAGCGGCGGGCACCCAGAAAGGTGGCCCGCGCGTCTGTTGCGTGCCGGGAAAGCTCAGATCTTGAGCGTGACGCCTTCGGCGGTGCACGGCCCGGAGCTGGCCAGGAAAGCGTTCTGGATGGCGTCCTTGGACTCCTGGGAAGGGGCGTCGCCGAGGGAGCGGTCCAGGGCCAGCAGGCTCAGGGCGTCGAAGAGCCCGGACACTTCGTCCGGAGCGGATTCCTTGGCGTCGTCGGCGCGCAGGTAGATGTCGTCGAAGCCATTGGCGTCGTCCTTGCCGGTGGCCGCGTACTCGGCGTAAAGGGAGTTGAAGAGTTCGCAGGATTCCTTCACGCCGCTTGCCGCAGCCGACGACAGCGTGCCCTCAGTGCCACCCGAGGGTTCAGCGCTGCCCGAGGGGCCGGCGTTGTTCGAGGGACTTGGCGGCGTGCTGCTGGGTGCCGGGCCGGCGCCGCCCGGAGAGCAGGCGGTAAGGCACGCGCCGGCGACGGCGATCGTTGCGAGGAGTCTCTTCATGGTCCCCAACCCTACGGGGAACGCACGGGCGGTGCACCGGGTGCGCATGGGGAGTTCTCCCCTCCCGGAGGGGCCGAGCGGCAGGCTCCGGATAGCGGGAGTCAGTCCTCGGGGAATTCCGTGCCCAGCGCCGAGAGCACGCCGAAGGCCTTGGTGCGGATCTCCTCGTACTCTTCCGCCGGGTCGGAATCGGCCGTGATGGCGCCGCCGACGCCGAGCGAGAGCGTGCGCCCGCCGCCGCCGTCGTTGTCCATCACCAGGGTGCGGATCACCACCGCGAGGTCGCTCGCCGCGTTGAGCGAAAAGTAGCCGATGGCTCCCGAATACACGCCGCGCGGGCCGTCCTCGAGCCGGTCGAGGATGTCCATGGTGCTGATCTTCGGGGCACCGGTCATGGAGCCCGCGGGGAAGGCGGCGGCCACCGCTTCGGCCCGGGGTGCGCCGGGACGCAGCTGCCCGTCGATGGTGCTGACCATCTGGTGCACCGTGGCGTAGCTTTCGATCGCGCAGAGCCGGCTCACCGTCACGGACCCCGGCACAGCGAAGTGGCTCAGGTCGTTGCGAAGCAGGTCCACGATCATGATGTTTTCGGCCCGGTCCTTGAGCGAGCCGGCCAGGTCCTTGCGGCGGTGCTCATCGATCACGGGATCGTTGGCCCGGGCGCGTGTGCCCTTGATCGGCTCGGCCCGCATGGCGCCGTCGGAGGTGATCCGCAGGAAACGCTCAGGGGAGGTGCTGGCCACCGTGAGCCCGCCGAAGCGCAGGTAGCTGGCGAACGGCGCGGGATTCCGGCGGCGCAGTGCAAGGTATGTCTGCCACGGATCGAGCCCCGGGTCCGCAGCGCTGACCGTGGTGGTGAGGCAGACCTCGTAGCTGTTGCCCTCGGTGATCTCCTGCTGGGCTTCCTTGATTTTGCGGAGGTAGTCCGCTTGGCTGTCGCGGCTGGCGAACGACGGCGGCAACAGCCCGGGGCGAGGGGGCTCGACTGCGGCCCCCGGCTTGGTGGCGTCCAGCACGGCCGAGCGGGCGTGCGCCAGCCAGTCTCCGGCGTCGGGAGCGTCCAAGGCGAGCAGCCACACGGAACCCTCCTGGTGGTCGATCACCACGGCACGGCCGGCGAACAGGAGCGCGGAGTCCGGGGTGTCCGAGGGAACGTTGTTGCCGCCGGTTTCGCGCTTGAGTTCATAGCCGAGGTAGCCGAGCCAGCCGAGCGTGAATTCGCAGTCGTAGCCCTCGGGGGCGCGCACGGCGCGGCGGCCCCACACGGTGTCCAGCCAGCGGAAGAAAGGGGAGGAGACCTCCGCGGTGGCGCATCCCGCGGTCACCCGGGTGCTGCCGGAGCGGTGCAGCACCGATTGGCCGAAGGTGCCGCCGTCGTCCGCCAGGATGCTGAAGCGGCTGCGGGCCGCAGCTTCGGACGGCGCTGTTTCGGATGGCGCCGCCCCGGAAGGCGCCGCCTGCCCGCCGGCCGGCGCCTCCGCCGCGTTCGAGGAATCCAGCCACACGGCGTTTTCCGAGTTCCCGCAGAGGGCCTGGAACAGGGCCTCAGCCTTGGGTGCGGCATCGATCCGCTCGGACAGGAGCCGCAGGCCACGCCGCGCGGAGAGCTCCGGCGTGAGGACAGCGGAGAGCGTCGGGAGGTAGTTCAGGGCCTGCATCAGGTCATCCGGGGCGTCCCCGTTGGCGCGGTTGAGGACGTGGATGTCCGCGTGGGCGGGGACGTCGTCCGTGTCCAGCCATTCCTGTTCCTGGGCCGCCCAGGTGTCCCAGTAGGGTTCGTAGCCGCTGCCGTCGCGGTCCATGGCGCGCCGGCGGCGGTCCTCCTCGGGTGCCTCCACCCAGACCACAGCGTCCACCAAGGGACGGGCTGCCTCGGCGGCCGCGCCCACGCCTTCGACGACGACGATCTCCGCCGGGAGGGTGGTGTGGCCGGCGCCGTCGTAGTGCATTTCCCAGTCCCAGCTGACCCACTCGGCGGCCAGGCCACGGCGCAGCGGCGCCAGGACCGTGGTGACGTAGCGTTCGATGCCTGCGGCGAGCCCGTTCCAGCCGGGGTAGATGTCCTCAAGATGGAAGAGCGACACCTTGTGGTGCTCGCGCAGCCGCGCCGCAAGTTCCACGGCCAGCGTGGTCTTTCCTGCTCCTGAGCGGCCATCGACGGCGATGATCACGGGTGCTGGAGTCATGGAATAGAGCGTACCTGTTGGGTGTCGTCCTGCTTTCCGGCGATGACATTCCTCGTGAATCCGACAATGCCGGGAATGGCTGCGTTGATGAGGTCCCACGTGGCGTCGAAGTCGCGGTGGCCGCCGTACCAGGGATCGTCGATGCCAAGCTCCAGGGTGTTACGGCCGGCCACGGCGGGGTCGAAACTGCGCAGCATCCGGATCTTCGCCAGCTCTGCCGGGCCCGGGGCGGCCTGCTGCAGCCAGCCGTAATGGTCAACGTCCAAGGCCAGGATCAGCTCGCGGTCCCGGAACCATTCCTGCTGCCAGACGCGGGCAACGTGGGAGCCCGAGGCGATGCGGTGGGCCGAGAGCTTGCGGGCGGCGCGGGGGTCGATGGGCCGCCCCACCTCGTAGGACGTGGTTCCCGCCGAATCCACCACCACGACGTCGCCCAGCCCCGCGGCGTCGAACGCTTCCGCCAGCATGAATTCCGCCATGGGGGAGCGGCAGATATTGCCGGTACAGACGGCGATGATGCGATACGGGCGGGACGCTGAGTACATGCTGCAAGCATTGCCGCTGCCGCCGCTCTTTGGCTAGTTGTGGCTTTCCGTTCCTGTCACGTTTCCGGCCTGCGTGTCACGCCGGACGGTAACCGCTTTCTGTTCAAGTCACCACGAACTGAACACTTTCCAATCAATTCAGGGTTTCTCTTGCCATATCAAATAGAAAGCGCTTTCATTTTAACCGCGTGATGCCAGTCACAGTGAATAAACCGAAGCGAAGGATGATTCATGCGTGAAAGCCAGAGCACCATTACCGATTTCCTCCCAGGCGTCCCCGCGGCCGCACCGTCGCCGGGCACCTCCTTCAGCCGCCGCACTGCCCTGGGAGCCATGGCGGCAGTAGCCGGCGGACTCCTGGTCCCATGGTCCGCCACCGGCGCCGCGGCCGATACCCGGGCCGAACAGTCCCGCAGCCAGCTGGTCACGGCGCTGCCCGACTCCCACACCTCCGAGGAAGACCGGCTGCAGATCGCCCTGTGCGCCACAAACCTGCAGTCCACCGGCTTCTACCTTCCGGCCAACACCGCCATGATGGTGACGGTCAAGGCGCTCACGGCCCCGCAGGCGGTGCTCGTGGTCGGCGCCCCCGACGCCGACGGCCGGGCCGAGTTCAAGAAGCCGCGTGAGTACGTCCTGAAGCGCGGAAAGAACACCATCACCGACGCCGGCGGCGGGGTAGTCTACTACAAGGTCATCGGCGATTCCGGCTACGTGAACGCCGTCCTGGACGCCGCCGCCCAGCCCATGCCCTACTTCGTCTACGGCCGCACCAGTGAACTCGCTTACCAGCGCCAGCTGGACGAGCGGCCCACGCCTTTTGTGGAACTGGTCAGCTCGCACGCCACCGTTACCGTGGAGCGCGCCTCGGCGCTGCGTTACCGCAACGAGAACCACTCCGAGCTGATGCAGACCTTCGAGGACCTGATCGCGGTGGAAGACGCCACCAGCGGCTACGATGGCTCAACGCCGCTGCACGCCCGCCAGGCGCACCCCTACCACCTGGTGGGATACCCGGCGGCGATTTCCGGCGTCGGCGCCTATGCCACACACGGCCACACCTCCTTCCCGCCGCCCATCCAGGACCGGCTGCTCACCGTCGAGGGCCTGCGGATGCGCGGCTGGGGCATCTACCACGAACTCGGACACCAGCATCAGCAGGTGAATTACAAACCCACCTCCCTCACCGAGGTCACGGTGAACATCTACTCGCTTGCAGTGAACGCCAGTTTCGCGAAGAAATACGGCCAGCAGCCGCGGCTGCACGTGCCGGACCCCAATACCGGCCTCAGCCCGTGGGAAAGCGCGGTGCCCAAGATCGGCAGCGAAGGCGCGGTGTACGGCAGCACCTTCGATTCGATGGAGAAGCTGGTGATGTTCGAACAGCTCCGCCTGGGCTTCAAGAACTTCTGGCCTACCCTGCACAAGATCATCCGCGAACAGCGCCCGCCCAAGGGTGACTACTGGGACGAGGTGCACCGGCTGCGTAACTTCGTAGTCTGGGCCAGCAAGGCGGCGAATGCGGACCTTGGCGACTTCTTCCTGAAGTGGGGCTTCGCCGTCGACGACGACGCCCGCGGCCAGATCGCCGCGGCAGGCCTCACGCCGCCGTCGTCCGATCCGACAGTGATCCGCGATGAAAGCCAGTTGATGCTCGCCCGGCAGATCCGCTCGCAGAAGTCCCTCGCCGCCCGCACGGAGTTCTGAGGCTGAGGACGCCGGGGCCCGCTCAGCGGCTGAGCAGGTCCCGGCGCCGGTATCCGGCCAGCCCGACGAGCAGCAGGCCTAGGGCCAGCAGCAGCGTCCAGACCACCGGCAGCCAATCCGGACTGGACTCCATGACGTTGGGCACCACGTGGAACGGGCTGGTGCCAAGCAGCCAGTCCGGCGCCTTCAACACCGGACCGAACATGGTGAGCAGCAGCCAGTACACCAGCACCAGCCAGGCCCCCGCCCGTGCGCGCGGAGCCAGCCCCACCAGGAAAAGCGCGACGGCGGCCGCGAGCCACAGCGCGGGAACCTCCGCCAGGCCTTGGAACACCACCTTCGCCGTGTCCAGCTCCGATCCCGCCAGCCGGGCCGAGGTGGCAAGTGCTGACGAACCGGCGGCCATGCCGATGGCGGGGCCGACGGCGGCGAGCACGATGGTCGGGACCACGTAGGACAGGCGGGACAACGGTGCCGAGAGCATCCATTCGGCCCGCCCCTCGTCCTCCTCGGTGTGGAAGCGCAGGATGACCTGGATGCCGAACACTCCGCCGATGAAGGCCAGCACCAGCAGGAGCACCTGAACGAAGGCGAACAACAATTGTTCCTCGGTGGCCAAGCGGAAGGCGATCATCTGTTTCACGAAGGGATTGCCGCTGAAAACCCCGGACATGGTGGTGGCCACCAGCCCGTACACCGAGCCGAGCGCCACGAACACGACGCCCCAGGTCAGGAAGGCTCCCCGGTTGAGCCGCGTCGTCAGCCCCCAGGTGCCCAGCCGTCCCCGGGCGGGCCCGCCCCGGGGCGCAATCAAGCCCATCCCGAAGTCCCGCCGCGATTCCAGCCCGGCCGCCAGCAGGGCCAGGGCAACGGCCGCCGCGAGCTGGAGCAGCAGCGGCCGGAGGTCGTTCTCCGACGCCGGCCGGATATGCTCCGCCCAGCCCATCGGATTGGTCCACAGCAGCCACTCTGAATCGTCGAGGGTGTCGCCCAGGCCGCGGAGCAGGTAGCTGACGCCCAGCACGGTGGCGGCGAGGGTGTTCGCCGTCCGGCCGGTCGAGCCGAGCTGCGCGGTGACGGCGGCGACCCCGGCGAACGCCAGCCCCGTCCCGCCGAAGGCGCTTCCGAGCGCAAACGCCGGAGCCGGCGGCGAACCGGCCACCATCAGTGCGAGCCCCACCAGCACCGTCACAGCGGCGGACGCCAGCCAGGCCAGCACGACGGCGGACGCCAGCCGGGCGTGGCGGCCCACCACCCCGGAATCCAGGAGCTCGGCCCGGCCGGATTCCTCTGCGGCCCGGGTGCGCCGGGTGACGGTGAATACCGCCATCAGGGCCGCGAAGAACATCCCGAACATCTGGACGCGCCACGCGGTGAAGCCCGCAGCCGTTCCGAGGTCCATGGCCGGGCCGAATAGGAGCGAGAAGGCCGGGTTGGTGCCCAGGCTGAGTTGCAGGGCCTTGGCCTCCAGCGGCGTGGAGAACAAGGACCCGTACACCGAATAGCTCACGGTGGGAAAGATCCCGATCACCAGGAGCCACGGCAGCAGCTTCCACCGGTCCAGCCGGACCGCGTGCCGCAGCAGTGCCAGGGTTCCCGTGAGCGGGGTTCCGGCGAGCGGGGTTCGGGTCAGCGGGGTTCCGGTGAGCGGGGCCGCGGCGGCGCGAATCGCCGCGTGACGGCCGGTCATTGCGGCCGTCCCTGCCCGCCGCGCTCGCCGTAGTGCCGGAGGAAGAGGTCCTCGAGGCTCGGTGGAGTGACCGTCAGGGCAGTCACGCCAAGGCCGGACAGCACGTTCATCGCCGCCGCGAGCCCGGCGGCGTCGACGTTGAACTGGACCCGGCTGCCGTCAATCCGCAGGCCGTCGACGCCGGGCACCGCCGCGAGGCGGGGTGTTGCGGTGAGCCGCGCGGCGCCGTCACTGAGGGTGGCGGCCACGTTGGTGCGGGCATGGGTGCGCATTTGTTCCAGGCTTCCGGTTTCCACCACCTTGCCCTTGCGGATGATGCTGATCCGGTCGGCGAGGGACTCCACCTCGGCGAGGATGTGGCTGGAGAGCAGCACGCTGCGGCCCAAGGCCTTTTCCCGACGGATCTCCTCGCGGAACGTGGCCTCCATGAGCGGGTCCAGGCCCGACGTCGGTTCATCGAGGATGAGCAGCTCCGCGTTCGAGGAAAACGCAGCGACGATCGCCACCTTCTGCCGGTTGCCCTTCGAATAGGCGTGGCCCCGGACAGTGGGGTCCAGTTCGAAGGTTTCCAGCAGCTCCGCCCGCCGCCTGTCGTCCAGTCCGCCGCGCAGCCTGCCCAGCAGGTCGATCGCCTCGCCGCCGGTCAGTCCGGGCCAGAGGCTGACGTCGCCGGGAACGTAGGCGATGCGCCGGTGGAGGGTGACGACGTCGCGCCACGGATCGCCGTCGAGCACGCGGACGGTGCCCGCATCGCTTCGGAGCAGCCCGAGAAGGATGCGGAGCGTCGTGGACTTTCCTGCGCCGTTTGGGCCCAGGAAACCATGGACTTCGCCTTCGCTGACGTCAAGGTCCAGCCCGTCCAAGGCCATGGAATGCCCGAAGCTCTTCGTCAGGCCCGTGATGCTCACTACGGCGGCCATGGACCGAGATTACTCCTGGGACCGGCGCGCAAACAGGGGCTTTAGCCTGGGGGCTTTCGGCTGGCGCTTAGCCGGGGGAGGCTGGCTGCGGCGACGAGGACCGCGAGGGCGCCGAGCCCGAACGGCAGTGCGCTGACAGCGGCCACGCCGCCCACCAGGAGCGGCCCGCCGGCGTCGCCCAGTTCCCTGCCCAGTTCCGCCGATCCCATGGTGCGGCCCATGCGTTCGGGCGGAGTGGTGTCTGCCAGGTGGGCGAAGCCCAGCGGCGTCGCCATGCCGACGCCGGTGCCGATGGCCGCGGCCGAAATGAACAGCGTCACCGGACCGGGCGCGACGGCGATGACCGCCACCCCGGCGGCGGTGAGGAGGAGGCCCACGGCCATGCCCCGGCCGTCGCTGATCCGTCCCTGGTCCCGCATGCGGCCCACCTGCGGCTGGGTCAGCAGCGATGCGATGGCCAGGACACTGACCGTTGCCGTACCCGCCACCGGTCCGAGGCCGTGCCGGGTGGCCAGCGCGGGGAGGAAACCGATCGCCGTGCCCATGGCCGCCATCGACGCCGCGAGGACCAGCGTGGGTACCAGGAAGCGCCGCTCGGTGACCTGGCGGAAGAGGTCGACGACGGTGTAGCGCTGGCGGGGGAGCGGCTCAAGGTGCGGCACGCCGAGGAGGACCCAGAGGGCGGCCGCGATTGCCAGTGCGGACAGGACCCCGAAAAGCAGGGCGAAGCCGCCGGCGAAGATCAGGCCGGCGCCCAGCAGCGGGCCGGTTACGTAGCCCAGGCTCTTCCAGGAACCGTATTTTCCGAAGCGGCTGCCGGCGTTCTTGCCGGCACTCAGCCGGGCGACCATCGCCGAGGCGGCCGGGGAAAACGCCGATGCCGCCGCGCCTTGCCCCAGGCGCGCGATGCCGAGCATGAGCGGATCGCTGCCCCCAGGCCCGCCGCCCCCGAGCCCGGGCAGGGAGAGCACTGCGAAGGCCAGCAGTCCGGCCACGATCACGGGCTTGGTGCCGATCCTGTCGCTCAGGGCGCCGAAGACGGGTTTGAGGAAGACCTCCGAGATGTCGTAGGCCGCGAGCAGGATGCCCAGGCCCAGTAGGGTGAGGCCGATGTTTTCGCTCTGGGCACCCATGCCGGCGGCGATGCTGTGGGCGCCGAACGCCGTCACGAAGCCTGCGGCGTAGAGCGGTGCGGACGTTGCCCGGGTGCCGGTCGCGGCGGGGTTCGCGGATGGCTTGGCGTTCACAGGGCTCCTTGCCGGCGTCGGGCGCGCTTGGTGGTCCGGGCTCTCAGTGGATGACGGCCAGCAGGATGCCCACCGCGACGAAGAGAGTGCCGAAGATCCGGTTGAGGACCTTCTGGCCGTGCTCGTTGTGGGTGAAGCGCTGGAAGGAGCGGGCGGCGAGGGCGAAGAAGAACCACATCACCATGATGTCGATGGCCAGGACCGTGGCAGTGAGCACCGCATACTGCTGAAACAGCGGCTGCTCCGGGCGGATGAACTGCGGCATGAAGGCCAGGAAAAACACGATCGCCTTGGGGTTGAGCAGGTTCACCCAGACGCCGCGCTGGAACATCGAGAGCGCAGGCTCATTGCGGCGGCTGTCCACCTGCTCCTTCTCCAGGTCCGGCTTGTGCAGGAACTGCCGGATGCCCAGGTAAACCAGGTAGGCGGCACCGGCATAGCGGATCACGTTGAAGATCAGCGGAGAGTTCGAGACCAGCACGCCGACGCCAAGCGCCACGATCAGGATGTGGATGACGAGTGCCAACTGCTGGCCGAGGATGCCCCAGATGGAGCGTCGGAAGCCCGAGTTGAGCGAGTTGCTCATGGTGAAAATGGCGCCCGCGCCGGGAGTGAAACTGATCAGGGTACCGGCGCCGACAAGGGCCAGCCAAAGGGAAAGCTGCACTGATCCAGCTTAGCCCGCAGCTACCAGAGGGTTTCCACCAGCCCGAAGTCATGGAATGCCTGGTCGGCTGTGATTATGACCATGGATTCGACGATCGCCTGTGCCGCTATCAGCCGATCGAAGGGGTCATTGTGATCCCATTCCAACTGCCCGGCCGTGAGGGCGTGGTTGCTGCGGACGGAGAGCTCCTCGTCGCAAAGCTCGGCGATGTGCCGGGGGTAGCCGAGGAGGAGTCCGTCCAGTCCGGGGAGCCTGCCGAGTTTGTGCTTGTAGGCGAGTTCGTACGCGGTGGCCGCCGAGGCCACAAGGTGGTGGTCGAGTGACTGGATGGTCCGCCGTGCCTTGGCTGAGAGCTTCCGGGGCTCGGTCAGGGCCCAGATCAGGGCATGGGTGTCGAGGAGATAATTGGTGCTTCCCATTGGACCAGTTCCTCCTCACCCGTCGGCTCGAGGAAACCATCCGGCAGCTGCCCTTTGACGAAGCCCAGGCGGCGCTTGGTAGGCGGAATGATCCTGACCAGCCGGGCAACGGGCTTCCCGGCCTTGGCGATCACCACGTCTTCGCCGTGTTCGACCATGTTCAGAAGCTCGGAAAGACGCGTCTTGGCGTCCTGGACGTTGTACTGTCCCATGTTGACCAAGTCTAGTTGGTCAACCTCGGCGGAGTAAGGCTCGGCAGTGAAGTAGGGAGGCGGCTCTTCGCCGTAGTGGTAGCTCATGCTTCGAGGCTATTCAGGCGGTCCGCGGCGGGGAACGGGGACGCCGGGCTATGTGGAAAACTTTCGTGCGACGCGGGCCATGGCAGACTCCTGCGATGGACGACAACCGGGCGGAAACGACCCGTCCAAATGTTGTTGACCCCCTCAAATTTGAACGGGTAAACAACATTTCTGCGGGTACAAGCGCCGGAGTCCCCGAGCCGGAGCCCGGAAGCCGGAGCCCGGAGCCCGGAAGCCCAGCCCCTACGCCCGGGCGATCACCTCGCCGTTCGGGATCAGGAACCAGCCGTCGTCGGTGGAGCCCCAGCGGTGCCAGCCCGCAGCGATCCTGGCCAGCTCGGCCTCCTGGGCAAAGCCGTATTCGAGGGCCTGCTCGGCGAACGCCGAGTGCAGCACGCGTTCGCTCCACACCCGCGCCTGCCAGCGGCGCTGCTGCGCCGTGGCGTAGAGCCAGTTGCTGCTGCTGGGCGCGACTTCGGTGAATCCCGCCTGCTGGGCCCACGAGACCAGGCGGCGGCCGGCGTCGGGCTCTGCTCCGTTGCGGCGGGCGATCTTCTGGTACAGCTCCATCCAGTCGTCCAGCTCGGGGACCTCGGGGTACCAGCTCATGCCGTGGAAGTCGGCGTCGCGCACGGCCACGATGGCTCCCGGCTTCGCCACACGGCGCATCTCCCGCAGCGCCGCCACGGGATCGGTCAAGTGCTGCAGCACCTGGTGGGCGTGCACGAAGTCGAAGGTTTCGTCCCCGAAATCGAGGTCGTAGATGTTGCCGGTGCGGAATTCGACGTTCTCCACGCCGCGGTCGGCCGCCAGCGACGCCGCGTGCGCCACCACATCGGCCGAACGGTCCAGCCCGACGACGCGTGCCGGAGCCACCAGCTCCGCGAAGTCGCAGGTGATGCTGCCTGGCCCGCAGCCGACGTCGAGCACCGACGTTCCGGAGCTGAGGTGGGGTATGACGAAGGCCGCGGAGTTCTCCGCGGTGCGCGAGGCGTGGGCCCGTACAACGGACTCGTGGTGGCCGTGTGTGTAGACGTCGTCCGGCTTCTGCTCACTCATAGGGAAACGCTACTCCCGCAAGGCCTCCGCAGCGGGCGGAATCAGGGCGTTTCGCGGTCCTGCAGGCCCGATGCCTTGAACGAGGCCAGGCCGGCCACGAGCGCGGCGAGGCCCAGTTCGAAGGCCTGGTCTGCGCGGGATAGCGAAGAATCCTTGCTTTCCCCGGCCCGCAGCGCGTTCGTGTAGACGGGGACGTCGGCGGCGAAATCCCCGGGTTCCATCATGTCCGGCGGCGCCACGGCGTCCAGGGCCGAGCCGAGGATGAAGTTCTCCAGGGCCACCATGGCGCTGACGATCTTCGCTTCGGGCCATCCTGCGGCGCGGAACCCCTTGGACACCTCCTCGTACATCACCAGGGTGGGGTGTGCGCCGGTGACGGGGACCGTGGCCAGGAGCGAGATCGCGTAGGGGTGTGCGGCGAAGGCGGCGCGGTACGAACGCGCCCAGATGATGGTGGCCTCTTCCCAGGGCAGGGTCTTGAACACTTCGTAGTCGATGCCGGCCGTGACGAACTGGCGCATGCCGGCCAGGATGTCGTTCTTGCCGCCTACGTGGTGGTAAAGCGCGGGGGTCTTGACGCCGAGTTCCTTGGCGAGGGCCGCCATGGTGAAGTCCTCCGGCCCGGTGCGGTTGAGGACGGTGATGGCCGTGGCCAGGATGAGCTCCCGGTTCAGGACGTTCTTGGCCGGCCTGCCCGCCCGGCGTTCCAGCGTTTCAGACATTTTTCCCTTCACCCTTGCTTGTTGCCTCAATCACACTCTATCCTCGATTCAGGAAATTTAATCCCGTTAAATTTATTTGGAGCGGCAATGAGCTTGACCATCTTCCACGGCGGCACCGTCGCAGCGTCCTTCCCGGCAGCTAAGCCAAGCGGCGGCCGCGCCACCGCGCTCGCCGTGCGCGACGGCGTCATTACCGCCGTGGGCGAGGACGCCCTCGCGCTGCTCGGCGAGGCCGACGAAACGGTGGACCTGGCAGGCGGCTACCTGTCGCCGTCGTTCGCTGACGGGCACGCGCACCCGCTCTACGGCGGGCTTGAAGACCTCGGCCCGCAGATCCGAAGCTGCGGTTCCGTCGAGGAGATCGCCGCGTCCGTGCGGGAATGGGCGGACGCCCACCCGGAGGCCGAATGGATCATCGGTGCCAGCTACGACGCGACCATCGCCCCCGGCGGGATGTTCGACGCCGAATGGCTGGACGCCGCCGTCGCCGACCGCCCGGTGCTGCTGCGCGCCTGGGACTACCACACGGTGTGGGTCAACAGCGCGGCCTTGAAGGCTGCGGGCATCGACCGCGATACCCCGGAGCCGGCGCTCGGACGCATCGCCCGCCGCCCGGACGGCACGCCGCTCGGGACACTCCTGGAGCCCGGGGCGATCGACCTCGTGGCCCGCGTGGCCCCCGGATTCTCCCTGCAGCAGCGGGTGGACGCGTTGGCCGCCGCTTCCGAACGCTACGCCGCCGCCGGAGTCACCTGGGTGCAGGACGCCTGGGTGGAACTGGACGACTTGCCCGCATACGAAGCCGCAGCCGCCGGCGGACGCCTGGCCACCCGGCTCAACCTCGCCTTCCGCGCCGACCCGGCCGGCTGGCAGCACCAGCCCGAGGCCTTCGACGCCGCCCGCGGGAGGGTCCGGGTGCTCGACAATCCGCTGCTCACCGCCAACACGGTCAAGTTCTTCATCGACGGCATCATCGAAAGCCACACGGCGTGCATGCTGGCGCCGTATGCCGACGCCCCGGGCGAGAGCGGCCTGCCGAACTGGGACGCCGCGGACCTGCACAACGCCATGACCGCCTTCGACGCGCTCGGCTTCCAGCTGCACCTGCACGCGATCGGCGATGGCGCCGTGCGCATGGCCCTGGACGGGCTCGAAGAAGTCCAGCGCCGCAACGGCCCGCGCGACCGCCGCCCGGTGATCGCCCACCTGCAGGTGATCGACCCGGCCGACATTCCCCGCTTCGCCGACCTCGGCGTGGTGGCGAACTTCGAGCCTCTCTGGGCCTGCTCCGACGACGTCATGCAGCTGCTCACCATCCCGCGGCTCGGCGAACCCCGCGCCGCGCTGCAATACCCCATCGCCTCCCTCGCCGCCGCCGGCGTCACCATCTCCTTCGGCAGCGACTGGCCCGTCACCGGACACCACCCCGTGCCGGGACTCGCGACGGCGGTCACCCGCCAGACGCCCGACCACCTCCCCGAGGGCGGCTGGCTGCCCAACGAAAGGGTCGACGTCGAGACCGCCCTCGCGGCGTACACCGCCGGTGTCGCCCACCAGGCCTTCGCCGAAGATTCCTGGGGGACCCTCCGTCCCGGCATAAGCGCCGACCTGGTGCTGCTCGCCGACGACCCGGCGACGCTGCCCGCTGAGCGGATTGCCGGCGTCGAGGTCCTGGGGACGTGGCTCGCCGGGCGCCCCACCTTCCAGAAGCTGCCCCAGTCCGTGCGCTAGCCGCACATCTCCCAACCAGCCCCTCCCCAACGCGGGGCGCAAGCCCTCCCCAACGCGGGGCGCAAGCCCTCCCCACCTGAAAGACAACGATGTCCGTGAACTCCGAAAGCCACGCCGCCCCGGTCGCCGCTTCCCCCGGCGCCCCGGCGAGCAATCAGCCCCATTTGCGCCGCGTCCTGGGCCTGGCCGCCCTGGTCATGTTCGGCCTGAGCTACATGGCCCCGCCCACGGTGTTCACCACCTTCGGCACGGTCACCCAGATCACCGACGGGCACCTCGCCGCCGCCTATGTGGTGGCCCTTGCGACAATGCTCTTCACCGCCCTCAGCTACGCCAAGCTCTCGCGTGCCATCCCGGCTGCCGGCAGCGCCTATTCCTACACTCAGCAGACCTTCGGCGGCCACCTCGGCTTCGTAACCGGCTGGACACTGATGCTGGACTACCTGTTCCTGCCGATGATCAACTTCCTGCTGATCGGCCTGTACATGAACGCCGCGTTCCCGGCCATCCCGGCCTGGGTCTTCGCGCTGGTGAGCATCCTGCTGGTGCTGGCGTTCATCGCCCTGGGCGTGAAGTTCGTGGGGAAGTTCAGCGGCGTGATCGTGGCCGTGTCCGTGGTGATCATCATCGTGTTCGTGGCATTGTCCATGTCGTACCTCTCCGGCAACCCGGCGCCCTCCGTCACCGCGCCGTTCGGCTTCGGCTCGGCCGGCGCCAGCCCCATCTTTGCCGGCGCGGCCGTGTTGGCCCTGTCCTTCCTGGGCTTCGACGCCGTCTCCACCCTGTCCGAGGACGCCCGGAACGCGCAGCGGGACATCCCGCGGGCCATCGTCATCACCACGCTCCTGGGCGGCCTGATCTTCATTGTGGTCGCTTGGGTGGGCGGCCTGGTGATCCCGGACTGGCACGAATTCACCGCCTTGGACACCGCCGGCATCGAGCTCGTGGAGAAGGTGGGCAGGCCCGTGCTGAGCGCCTTCTTCATCGCGATGTTCGTGGCCGGCTGCATCGGCTCCGCCATGACCAGCCAGGTCAGTGTCAGCCGCATCATCTACGCCATGGGCCGCGACGGCCTGCTGCCCCGGCCCTTCGGCAGGCTCCACCCGCGCTTCGGCACTCCGGTGCTGGCCGCCGTCACGGTTTCCGCCGTGTCGCTGCTGGCGCTCGTGCTCAGCCTCGAGATTGCCGCCACCATGATCAGCTTCGGCGCCCTGTTCGCGTTCTCCATGGTGAATCTCTCGGTCATCAAGCTCTTCTTCTGGGACCGCAAGCTCCGCGATGCCGCGGGCGTAGTGAAGTACCTGCTGTTGCCTCTGGTGGGCTTCGGACTGACGATCTGGCTGTGGACCTCCCTGGCGCCGACCTCGTTCATCGTGGGCCTGTGCTGGATGGCGGTCGGCATTGCCTTCCTGGCCTTCCGCACCAAGGGCTTCCGCCAGGCCCCGCCGAAGCTGACGTTCGGGTAGCTCCTCCTCGCGTTCCCATTGCCTCGGGGCAGCACATTCTGCTGGATCACCTCGCTGACGGTCGCGGAGATCCCTGCGAGGGCGCGATCCGTGCCGGCTTGCAGCGGGTGTGATCAAGCAGAATGTCATGCCACGCTGTCCCATCCGGCTCTTTGCCGGGCGGGACACCCTCGTTAAGGCCAGGATTACGCGGGGCGGCGGGTATCCATGAGGATTGTGCAATGCAGAATGTTCGCGAGCTGATTCGGCCCAGCAAAGAGGAGTGGGCCTCCCTGCCCAGGCGTCGGTCCGGGGTGCGCACGACGCTGATCGCTTGGTTGCTGGTGCTGCTCACCGTCGGCGGGGCATTCGTGGCCGACACGGGGTGGGACGATGCGCCTTCGTCCTGGGAAGAATCGCTGCTGCCGATCAACGTGTTTGGTTCCGTGGTCACGCACTCTGCTTTTCTGATGGTGTTGGCTGGTTGGGCGCTGGGAAGGTACTTGCCCGTCTCCTCGGCTGCTTTGCTGGGGGTGTGCGCCGTTGCCTATACCAGTGTGGGCGCAGCATCAGCGATGGCCTGGGCAGCGGGTGCAGTACTTTCGGCCGTCCTCGCCGCCGCGGAACTCATGTCGTCGCCCCGTCAGCTCAGGGAAATCCGGAAGCTCTCGGAAAGGCGTAGGGATGGCGCGACTACAACCCTGGGGGAAAACGCAATCTCCGCTGAACGGAGGGAACTCTCGGCAGGCTGGTGGGTCGCTTTCGGCCTCGCATGCGTTTCGGCCGGGCTGTGGGCGTGGTTCGCTGCGGATTGGACAATAGCCCGAGGCAAGACCCCACCGGCCGACGGAGGGCCCTTTGAACCGTACGAGGCAGTTTTCGCCGTCGCCGCCACCCTTCTGCTCGCAGTCTTCTGCGGGAAGGCCGCGCGCAGGTGGTGGGTGCACCGCTATGCAAAGCAATTCGTGTGGATCGTTCCCGGTTCCGGTGGTCCCGTCTGGGCACAGGGCCTGGACCCCTCGTACGGAGGCAAGCTGGAACCCAAAGAATCCATGGCTCATGGTTGCACCTGTGATGAGGAGACCGAACGCCGTGACCCTGAATACGAGGAGTCTCCCGAAGAGTACGTACTCCTGGACGCCTACTGCGTGGTCCATGGCATAGACACTGTCAACGCCCTGGACCATGATGCCTTCCGGGCCATCGCCCGCTCAGCCTGGCTGTGGGACGAGAGCTCGCGGGTTCCGCAAACGAAAGACGACATGATCGCATCCTCCATCGGTCTGCTGGGGTTTGTCGGATACGTGTTCACTGGGATCCCCGTGAAGGGGGACGCGCATGGCATGGATGCTGCGAACTCGAACGTGACCACGGCGGACGAACTCAAACAAAGCGACCGCGACGTGCCTGGATGGCTCGAACCCAAGTTCCTCCCACCCGCCGAACGAGGCATCCTCGACACCATCGATCTCGCACCTGCCGGCCTGACTGGCACGGCGGTCCGCTATCGCCACGGCCGCGCCTGGCTCCGCACCGGGCAATCGTAGTTACCGCCGCTCGGCCCGCAGGTTGGCCTTCGACATAAGCGGTGCATTTTGCTGGATCACCCGCGGGGCCACGGCAGAGTTCCCTGTGCTGGCGCGGCTCATGCCGGCTTGCAGCCGGGGTGATCCAGCAGAATGTCATGCCTGGTGCCGCCTGGCTCCGCGAGGAAGAGCCGTAACCTCCTCCTCCCGCCCAACTAACCAGCAGTGGTGGCCGTTTGAGTCCCCAAAACGGCGACAACTGCAAGTCAGTTGGGTTTACCCGGACGGCCCCGAAAGCACCCCGCCTCTGCCACAATTGATCCATGGCCGCAGGGAGGCGGAGTCCGGGCTATTTGGCGGGTATCACTGGTGCCGGCACGCTTCGTGACGGCCCGTCGCCCGAGGCGATCCGCAAACCCTTCTTCATCGCCGCCGTCGTGGTTTTCGCTGTTGCGGTCCTGGCCGAAATCGGCATGTCGCTCCTGCTGGGCGGGACCGCCGTCGAGCCCGTCTCCCCGGGGGAGGCCGCCAAGCTGGGCATCCCGCTCGACGTCTTCCTCAACACGCAAAAGGCCGACGCCGATCCGCCCGGCGCCGGCATCGGTTTCCTCGCGTTCCTGGACGGGCTGCTGCTGTTCACCGTGGTGATGCTCGGCCTCAGCTTGATGATGGAGCTGCGGCTTTACGGGCGGATCCAGGGAATCGTGACCCTGGTTGTCACGTTCCTGTGGGTGGTGGCGGCGTTCTTTGCCGCGATGCTGGCCATGGCGAAGCTGTTCCTGATGTTCGGGCTGTTCGTGGCCGCGCCGTTCGGAACCCTCGCCTATCTGGCTTTATGGGGGAGTTTCCCCACGGGGCAGGCCGCCGCGATCCTGGGGCTGCTGCTCCTGCTGAAGGCCGTGTTCGTGGTGCTGCTGATCCTGAGCCAGCCCAAGTTCCTCAAGGTCACCGGGCTCGTGGTGCTGGTGGTGGTGTCGGTGCTGCTGCAGTTGGTGCTCGGCCTGATCCATGGCTTCCTGCCCGGCCCGCTGGTGTCCATCGGCGACCAGTTCTGGGCGCTGGTCACGGTGATCGTCGCGCTGGTCTGGGCGTTGGTGATGCTGATCGTGTCGATCCCGGCGATCATCAACGCCCTGCGGGTCAGCGGCTCGGCGGGGGACTAAGGAAAGCCGGAACGGGAACCCTAGGCCCGGCTGCGGTACGCGGCGAGGAACGTCGAAATCCGGCGCACGGCTTCCTCGATGTCCCGCTCGGCCGGCAGGATCACGAAACGGAAGTGGTCCGGCGTCGGCCAGTTGAATGCGGTGCCGTGCGAGACCAGGATCTTCTGGTCCTGCAAGAGTTCCAGCACGAACTTCTCGTCGTTCTCGATCGGGTAGATCTCGGGGTCCAGCTTCGGGAACAGGTACATGGCACCGGCCGCGGGGACGCACGAAACGCCGGGGATCGCCGTCAGGAGCTTCCAGGCCAGGTCCCGCTGTTCACGCAACCGTCCGCCGGGCCTGATGAGCTCCTCGATGCTCTGGTACCCGCCCAGGCAGGTCTGGATGGCGTGCTGCGCCGGGACGTTGGCGCACAGCCGCAGCGATGCCAGCAGTTCCAGGGCCTCGCGGTATTCGGCGGTGGCGGCGTGTGGTCCGGTGACGGCCACCCAGCCGGCGCGGTAGCCGGGCATGCGGTACGCCTTGGAAAGGCCGCTGAAGGTCAGCACGCAGACGTCGTCCGCCACGGAGGCTGTGTGGATGTGCCTGGCCTTTTCGTAGCGGATCTTCTCGTAGATCTCGTCGGAGAACAGCACCAGGTCGTGCTTGCGGGCCAGGTCCGCGAACTGTTCCAGGACGTGGCGCGGGTAGACGGCGCCGGTGGGGTTGTTCGGATTGATGATCACGATGGCGCGGGTGCGGGAGGTGATCTTGGCTTCGACGTCGGCCATGTCCGGCCACCAGTTCTGCTCCTCGTCGCAAAGGTAGTGAACGGGCTTGCCGCCGGTGAGCGTGACCGCGGCGGTCCAGAGCGGGTAGTCCGGAGCGGGCACCAGGACCTCGTCGCCGTTCTCCATGAAGGCCTGCAGGGTCATCGAGATGAGCTCACTGACGCCGTTGCCGATGAAGACGTCCTCGACGCCGATCGTCATCAGGTTCTGCGTCTGGTAGTACTGCGAGATCGCCGTGCGGGCCGAGAAGATGCCCTTGGAGTCGCTGTAGCCCTGGGCGCCGCGCAGGTGGTGGATCATGTCCACCACCACCGACTCCGGCGCCTCCAGGCCGAACGGCGCCGTGTCCCCGAGGTTCATCTTCAGGATGCGGTGCCCCTCGGCTTCCATGGCCTTGGCCGCCTGGAGGAGCGGGCCACGGAGTTCATAGCGGACGTTCTGGAGTTTGCTGGAGTGCTGCATCGGACGCATGGTTGATCCTTTCACGGCGGTGCCTGCTCTGCCGAGAGTTACGCGCGGACCCGAGGCCAAGCGTCAACCGCCCACCTTCACGCACTGGCTGTTCTTGCACAGGTTCGGGAAGGTGTTGTTGTCGATGAAGATCTTGGACCGCAGTTCCGTCCGGACCAGCACCAGGGCGTTCAGGCTTACGCGGGTGCCCACATCCGGATTGACGCCGAGTACCACGCAGCGTTGAAGGCTCGGCAGCGAAGGGGTCTTGGTGCAGGTGGAGCCCGCGGTGAAATCCAGCTGGATCTTGGCGGCGGCGAACTGGGCCTTGGCCGATTCGACCGTGGTGCCCAGCACCGCGGGCACGGCGGTCCTCAACGGCACTGCCACGTCCAGGACCACCATTGAGCCGCGTCCCACGGTCCTTCCGCCCTCCGGTTCCTGGCCCACCACCGTGCCGGCCGCCTCCGCGCTCTCCTTCTCCACGACCGAGGTGCCGAAGCCCGCGTCCTTCAGGATCTGCACCGCCTCCGCCTGCGGCTTGCCCACGACGGGCGGCACGCTGGCGTCCTTGAACAGGAACCACAGCACACCCCCGACGACGGCGAGCAGCGCCACCGCGCCGATGATCACCCAGAGCCACGGGAACGGGGGAGGAGGGGGCGGCGTCGGGGGTGCCGGCACCTGAAGCGTCACCACGTGGGCCTGGTCCGCGTAGTCCTCCGGGGCGTCGTCCGCCGAATAGGCGATGAGCTTCACCGGGTAGCTGCCGGGCTTGGCGCCGCTTGTGTCGAACGTGACCAGGTACTGCTCCGTGGCGCCGGCCGCGAGGGTCCGCAGGGGATCCGGGATGACCGTGTAGGTTTCCGAGGCAGTGCCCCCGGCAAACGCGCCGAGCACCACCCGCGCGGAGGCACCGGTGCCGTTGGTGACGGACGCGGTCAACGAGCCCTTGCCGTCCTTCAGCATCACAGTGGGGGAACTCAGGGTCATGGTGATGGTGCCCATTTCATCCTCCGGCTGTCACGGAGCGCTGTGCAGCGCCGCTTCGCTGTTTTCTTGTTTCGTCCTCGTCCAGGTCTCGCCGGTCACGCAGATCTGGTCGCCGTCGTACGCATCCCTCCACACGAAGCCTTGGAGGCAGGTGTTGACGCCGTAGGGGCCGCCGGGAGGATTGGGTTTGCGCGCCGCCTGCGTGCTTGGGGCGTTGTCCTCGAGCACCTGGGCGGCCGATGAAGGCAAAACGCAGATCTTGTCGTCAGGAGTGACCAGCCGGTAGACGTAGCCGGGCTGGCATTTGTCGGCCGGCCGGGCAATCTGCACGCTCACCGTGGTCCCGGCGCTGGCCCGGCTGCCGGCCGCCGGATCCTGGCCGATGACAGTTCCGGGCGTTTCCGTGCTGACCACCTGGGTGGAGCCCATCGAGAAACCGGCGCCGATGAGGATCTGGGCGGCTTCGCTCTGCTGCTTGCCGCGCACGTCAGGGACGTTGCCCCCGCCGCGCAGCAGGAACCACAGCACCCCGCCGACCGCCAGAAGCAGCACGACGGCGCCGATGATCACCCAGAGCCAGGGAAACTTCGACGGCGGCTTGGCGGGCGGGGGCGCCTGGCTCACCGTCAGGGTCACGACGTGGGCCTGGTCCGCGTAGTCTTCCGGGGCGTCGTCCGCGGAGTAGGCGATGAGCTTCACCGGGTAGCTGCCGGGCGCCGCGCCGGTGGTGTCGAAGGCCACGAGGTATTGCTCGGTCGCACCCGCGCCAAGCGTGCGCAGCGGCTCGGCCACGGTGGTGTACGTCGGTGCGCCGGCCTGGCCCGGGAAGGCTCCGAGCACCACCCGTTCCGCCGCTGCGGAACTGTTGGTCACCGAGGCCGTCAGCGAGCCCTTGCCGTCCTTGAGCTCCACGGTGGGGGAACTGAGTGTCAGGGTGATTCCGGTCATGTCAGCCCGCCTCCACTAGTTGAAGCACACAGTTTCCCGGCACCAGGCAGCGGATGCCGAGGCTCCCGCCCGATGTCCCGAATGTCAGCTCCACGGTATCCCCCGGATCGGCCGATTGCTCGGTACGGGTGCCCTCGACGGAGAGTGTCACGACGACGGCCTGCTGGGGCAGCAGCCGGGCCCGCTTGGTGGGCGGACCGAAGTCGAACAGCCCGCCGAACTTGCGCACCTCGAACGTGCAGCTCCCGGCGACCGCGAGCTGGCCGCCCGACGCCGAACAGGCACCGCCCGCCGGAGCCAGGTCCGCCGTCGTGAGCTTCCCGCCCCCGGCGACCCCGGCGAAACCGGACTGCCAGCCCGGCGCCCCGGCGTTGTTGCTGCCGCTGCAGCTGACTCCGAGGACCAGTACCAGCACAGCGACGACCGCACAAAGGATCACGACGATGATCGGCTTCCGGTTCCCGCCGTTCACGCCTCCATCACCTCGATCTGGTCCGTGACGTGCGCCGGTTTGAGGCCCTTGACGATCCGCCGGATGAGCTCGGCCTGCCCCGCGGCCGCGGCCGGCACCCGCACGGTGATGTGGAAGGCCCCGGGCTCCGACATCACTTGGAAGCCCGGAACGCCCGTGGCCAGGTGCAGGAAGCGGGTGAGCCCGTCCACCGTGCCGCGGCGCGCGGACAACCCGGCGGCGCAGGCGATCAGGTCCCGCTGGCGGGCCACAGGGATCCCTGCGGATGCGGTTCCGGTGGCTTCGGGGCCGGGCAGGGTGAGCCAGTCCAGGTCCACCCAGCGGGACAGGAAGGGAATGAGCGAGGACGGCGAGCGCCCGGGATCCGGGACGGTGTGGATGCGGTCCAGGACGTCCCGGACGGGCCGGTGCAGGTCCTCGGCCACGGCGAGCAGGGCCTGCAGCGGCAGGCTGCTTTCGGCCGCCACCTGGTACACCTCCGGCAGCACGCGCAGCAGCCGGGAGTCGCCGAGCCGGAAGTCGTCAGCCATGGCCGTGGACCACCTCGATGCGGTGCTCGCCAGAGCAGAACAGCCAGGTTTCCGGGAGGGTCACGACGTCGTCCACCACCCGCCGCGTGCAGCTCGCCCAGGAGGTGGTGTTGTCCGTGCTGCGGTAGATCCCCTTGGGCCCGGCGGCGAGCAGCAGCTGCGTGCCGTCGTCGCGCACGGAACCGGAAACCCCCCGGACGGGTTCGAATCGGGTGCGGTCCCGCAACGGCAGCCCGCAATTCACATCCGGGGTGCTCCATTGCGGGGAGGCCTGGCCGAGCTGCAGGCGCAGCACCCCGCCGCTCTGGGTGGCGGCGAACGCGGCGTTGCCCATGACGTGCACGGCCCAGCAGCTGCCGCCGGTCCAGCCTGCGCCGAACTGTTCCCAGGCGGACTGCAGGGTGTCGAGGTCGGTGCGGGCGAGCTCGTCGATCTTCAGCCGCAGGCAGCCTGTCCCGCTGCCCTCCGGGACGGAACGCCCGAGCCACAGGTAACTCGCGCCGCCGTCATACTGCACGGTCATGCAGCGGATGTCCTCCCCGGCCGCCTTGACCAGCTTGAAGCTGCCGGCCATGCCGGCGTCGGGGGAAAGCCACACTCCGGCCGAGGCCTCCGCGGCCACGGCCACCCCGGTTCGGCCGCGCACGTCCACGAGCGCGTCCACCGCGTAGAAACCGCGGTCCGGCTGGCCGGCGTCCACCACGTTCTGGACGGGGATGGCCCCTTCCCCCACGGGAAGTTCGTAGAGGCCGCGTTCGCCGGCGAGCAGCAGCACCGGCGCGCCCTGCCGGTCCACCCAGCACAGGTCCGCAACCACAAAGCCCAGTTCGGCGGCGCGACGCCAGGATTCGCCGAGGTCCTCGCTGATGTAGATGCGCGAGGACGTGCCGGTCACCGTGCTGACCGCCACCATTCCGGGGTGCTGCCCAACGGCGGACCGTCCCGGAGCGGGGGAACGGAACGGCGCGATGGACCGCACCGTCTCCGTGGCCGGGGTGCCGTTTGAATCCGTGCCGCTTGAACCGGCGCCGTTTGCATCGGTGCCGCCGAACTCGGCGCAGGCCTCCCAGCCGTCCCCGGCGTTGGTGGTGCGGAACAGCAGCCCGTCCTGGGCCACGAACCACGTGTTGTCCTGCCCCTCGGCCTGCACCAGCCCCATCGCGCCGCTGTCCGGGACCTTGTCCACCTCCAGCCGCACCCGGTCCACGTACTGCACCCCGGGCTCGGCTTCCTCCATGGCCCGGTAGAGGTTGGAGACGCGAAGCGGTTTGCCGAAGCCGGAACCGTAGCCACCGGAATCCTGGCGGCCAGTATCCGGGCGCAGCGGGCTGATGCCTTCGGCGAGCCGGGCGGTGATTCGTGACCTGACGGCGTCGGCGTCCTCATCCGGGCGCACCACGATCCGCGCGTCCACCAGCACCTGCTTGTACAGGCCCCAGCGGACCACGGGTTCGGCACCCACCGTGGAGCGGCGGCGCAGGTACTGTTCGACCTCGTCCCGCACTTCGGGGCGGGCCTGTGCGGCCAGTTCGGCGGCCGTGACGGGTGTTTCGCCTGTGCCTTCACCGCCGGCGCGCGGCACGAACGGCACCAGCACCACCTCCACTTCGCCCGGCCGGGCGAAGGCCCACAGCTCCTTCCGGGTGAACGCCCGTGCCCGGTCCACGCCGCCGTGCCGCATGGCCAGCACCTCGTAGTCGCGCACGGTGACGGCCCGGTCCCGGGCCTGGAAATCCTGCGGGGCCCGGCGGAGCGCGTTCTCCAGGGCCTCGCCGTCGCGCCCGCCCGTGGCGGGTTCCGGGTTGCTGACCCGCACCCCGGGCACGGGCGTGCGCAGCACCGTGAGCTGCCCGGCCCCGACATTCCCGGGCTGCCCCCCGCCGCCGCGGTACCAGGCGCGCACCTCGGCGCCCGGACCCGGGACGGGCGGGTGGTCTTGTTCCCCCGCGGAAGCCTGCCCGCCGAAGGCTTCATCCCACCAGGCGAACATCACGACGCCGGCGCTCCGGTCGATCCGCACCGGCACCTCCCCGGGCCTGGCGTCCGCGAACGCCTCCACTTCGCGGCAGTACCGGAACGGCTTGCCATCCACCAGCACGGCCTCGCCACTGCTGAGCCGGGTCCCGGCGGGCACCTCGATCGCGACCGACAGCCCGGCCCCGGACACGATCGGCGCGTTCGGAACCACGAAGCTCTGCCCGGGCCGCCCCGTCCCGGTGCCGATCGGGACGGCGTCGTACAAGGTGACATCGGCTGCCGGGACCAGCACGCTGGCCTGGCCGGCGGGCAGCACCGCGGCCGCCGTCGTCGTAAAGACCGGCTGCGGTGCCCCGGGCACTCCGGGCGGGCAGCTGACCTGCGTGCCGCGCGGGATCCTGATCTCGGGCGCGTCACCGCCGCTTGCCAGGCGGGTGAATTCCAGCATGGTTTCGGCGCTGCCGGGCGGGTAGAGGCTGGTGCCCAGCAGGTTCAGGTACACGGCGTACAGCTTGTCCGGGACCCGGTTGAGCCGGTACATGAGGGTGTCCGTGAGGTAAGCGAAGGCCTCCATGATGGTGATTCCGGGGTCGTGCACGGACAGGTCCGTCCAGTCCGGGGCGACCTGCCGGATGCGCTCGCGGGCGCCGGCCACCAGCTCCGCGAAGCTGCGGTCATCCAGGTTCGGGACGGGAATGCTCATGCTGCACCTCCGGAGTCAACGGGCAGGGTGATGGCCAGTTCGTCCTGGTGTTGGGTGGCGCGGACCCGGTAGCGCAGCCGCACCTCCAGCAGTTCCGGGCTCTCCTGCGAGCGCGAGGCATCCAGGGACAGCACCGTGATCCGCGGCTCCCACTGTTCCACGGCCCGGGCCACGTAGTGGATGGCCAGACCTGCCGTGGTGTCGTCCGCAGGTGCGAAGGCGAGCCGGAAGAGGTGGCAGCCGTAGCTGGGGCGGTTGATGCGCTCGCCGGGCCGGGTGCTCAGAAGCAGCAGCAGGGCCTGGCGGACGGAGGCGGCGTCCGTGACGGTGGCCAGCCTGCCGTCCGGCGTCAGGTTCAGGCCGGAAATCCCGACGGCGGCATCGAAGTCAGGGTGGACGAAGGCCACCGACTTGTACCTTGGGGCGCTCATGGCCGGCCGCCCTTCATGCCTGTGCTTTTCATACCTGCGCCCTTCATGATCCCGCCGCCACGAATTCCTGGCCGGGCCGCCGCACGGTGTACTTCACGGCGCCGGGCGGGGTACCGTCCGTGAAGCCCTCCACGGTATCCAGGCACATCCGCTTCCCGTCGATCCGGATGAACAGCGAATACCCCTTGATGACCGGGAGGGTCTTGTTGCACGGCTTGATGTTCAGGCCGATGTTGGGGCACATGGAGATGTCCCGGCCCACGGGATCCGGCTCCACCAGCACGGGCGAGCCGGCCACCCGCACCCATTCCTGCGAAGGGACGTTCTCCACTTTGCCGTCGTGCCCGCAGCGCAGGATGGCCTCCTTAACCAGGATTTTCATCGCGAACTCCCCAGCATCAGGCCTCCTCGAAATCGACGGTCTTGGCGCGGATCCGCATAGCCTTGCCCGGGGCCTCGAGCAGCAGGTCCGTGGCCGCCGTGATGCGCAGCTTTTCCGGCCCGAGTTCCACCGTGGAGCCGTGGCCGTCCGTGAAGCTGAGGGTGCGGGCACCGCCGTCGAGCACCAGCTGCTGGCCATCCGAGGAACGGAACGTGTAACGGCTCTCCCGGGCGGTGTTCACCCCGGCGTCCGGGGTGCGCTCGCGGCCGTAGAGCCCGCCGAGAACGATTGCCTGCGCCGGGTCCGTGGCCGGCAGCAGCACCAGCACCGTGTCCCCGGGCGCGGGCGGCAGCACCAGCCCCTTGCCAGGCCCGGCGGCACCGGACAGCACCGGTGCCCAACCGCTCTCCAGTGGCGGATATGCGGGCAGCCGCACCCGGACGCGGCCGCGCTCTTCGGGATCGTCGACGTCGGCCACCACGCCCAGGGTGAACACATCCGGCTGCCGGGGCGGCGGGGTTTCGGGCGGCCGCGTGGTGATGGTGGTTTCGTAGCCGTTGCTGTCCAGCCGGTGCGCGGCCGAGGCGACCGTGTACGTGCCCTCCAGCGACGAAGCCAGGCCGCGTACCCGGACCCGGCCGCCGGCCCGCAGGAGCGGATCGCCGTCGGCCACGAACACCGCGCTGACCTGCCCGGCCATCCGCACATCCAGTTCCGCCTGCGCCAGTTCGTGCGCCGCGGCATCCGAGGCGAAGGCCTCGTTGCCGCGCAGCAGATCGCCGCCCGCGCCGACGCTGGCCAGCGCCGGGTCCGCCGACACCCCGGCCTTCGCGTCACTGCCCGACGCCGATCCCTCCAATGCCTCGGCGTCGCCCGAGTGCCAGCCCGCCGTCCGGGCACCCAGGTAAGCCGGTTCCTGGCTGAGCTCCACCTCGGCCGAGTGCAGGCTGCTGCCCAGTTCCAGCTCGACGGGTTCGCCCTCGCCGGCCAGGGTGGTGAGGCGCAGGGCGTCGCCGTCGACCACCGGGTAGACGCCCACCCGGGCGCTTTGCTCCACCAGCAGGCCCAGGTCCGAACGCGCGCACTGGTACACCTGCCCCAGCCGCATCCCCCCGCCGGTCACCTGCAGGCCCGTGCCCTCACAGAGCGTCCGGGCGAGGCCGGCCAGGTCCACGTCCTGGTGCAGCCGGGTGAACTGGCGCTTGCGGAGGCGGTGCAGGGCGTCGTACGCGCGCACCCGGATTTCCTGGGAGAGGTCGGCGCCGTAGCTGTGCTCCACCACGGTCACCTCGCCGACAAACAGGGCAGTGCGCCGTCCGCCCAGTTCCACCCTCAGCGCGTCCCCGGGCGCAGGGTCCACGCCCCGGGTGCCCTGGCCGAGGCTCCGTTGGCCGGGTGCAGGCCGCCAGGTGATGAGGCACTGGGCCGGGCGGGCCAGCGAGCTGAGGACCTGCACGGAGACGATCGCAGCGGTGTCAGCCGCGGAGAGCCGGCGCCGCCCGAGGGTGACGATCAGCTCGGGCAATCCCTGCAGTTGCCTCATGGCGATTCCCGGTTCATGGTGTTTCGCCCATCGGCGGCACGGCCAGCGGGCCCGTGAAGTGGGCAGGGTCGTCCACGTTGTTGTACTCCAGCAGCAGCTTCCACAGCAGCGGGGTGCCGAAGGCCTGCAGGCTCAGGCGCCCCAGTTCGCCCGGCGGCACCTCCGGAAGCGGCTCCCCGCCGTCGGGGGCCAAAGCGTCCCGGTCTGTGCCGCCGTCGCCGGTCACTGTCAGGGTGTCCACGGGCGGGGCCGTCAGGTCCACGGGAGGCAGGCGCTGGGCGAGCTCGTAATTCTCGCCGCCTTCCTCGTCAGCGCTCTGGCCGACCCGCACGAACACCAGGCGCATCCAGGACCGCAGCGGCGAACCGTCCGGGGCGAAGCGGTCGAAGCGCTCCGCGACCTCGGTGACGATCCCCGGCACGTTCCACGCCCGGCCCCAGACGAAGCGGACCGACGGCGGCCGGCGCTGCCGCTCCACCTCAGCCGAGTTCTCCGCGAGCGCCCAGATGGGCCGGGTCATCTGCCGGACGTCCTGGACATTAAGCGACGCCGGTGCGAGATCGACGTCGAACAGCAAATCCAGGCGGAGCTCGGTGTGCCCGCCGCCGGTGAAGAGCAGGGGATCGTCCGCCAGCCCGCTGCCGGTGAGCTTCCCGCCCGCACTCCTCCGCGGCTCCACTCCCGCGCTGCGCTGCATCACCACCGTCTCCGGGTTGAGCAGGCAGCCCAGGTGCTCGCCGGTGTCTTCGATCAGGAACGCGACCCTCTCCATCTCACACCGCCGACCGCTCGACACTCAGCCGCGCCGCCCGGGCCAGCGCGTGTTCGAGGTGTTCGCTGCTTTGGCTGGTTGTTGTTTGCGGGTTTGGTTTCGGGGCGAGTTCGGGCCAGGTGCCGGTGAGCGGGGATTTCGGGGTGTGCTCGGCTGCGGAGCTGGGGTGCGGTGCTTTGGGTTCTTCTGCGGGCTTTGGGTCCGCGAGTTGGGATTCCGGAGCGTTCGGTTCCGTGGGCTGTGGTTTCCGGGGCGGCGGTTCCGGGGATTTGGGGAGCACGACGGCGGCGGGCCGGGTTGGGTGCTCCGCGGCGGGGCTCGTCTTGGCGGGGGCTTGGCTTGCCCGTTGTGAGGCCTGCTCTACGTCCTTTGGGCGCGGCAAAAGACGTAGAGCAGGCCTCACAAGTCGGCGGGCTTCCCTTGGGTCTGTCGTTGGGCCGGTGGCGGTGGAGGGTACTGGAGTGGGCAGCGCCGGGGCGGGCCGTGCAGGGACGCGTTGTGCCGGGGTTGACACCGTTGGAGTGGGCTGCGCGGTATAAGAAGGCGCCGGGGTGGGCTGCATTGGTCTGGAAAGCACCGTGCGGTCCGGGCGGAGGCGCAGCACCGGCACACGATCGGCGATGCGTTGTGGGGCCTTCTCTACGTCCTTTGACGGTGCCAAAGGACGTAGAGCGGGCCCCGCAAGTGTGGGCGCCACGGCATCGGGGGCGTCGAAGTTTGCGGCAAGGGTTCCCATGTCCTGGATTCCTGAGTCCCGGCTCCCCACGTCCTGCTCCAGTGTGCCTTCGCTTGGCGTGTCCTGCCCGGGCGCCGTCGTGGGGCTCTTTGGCTCAATGACCGCGGACCGCATCCGCGCCGTTGTTGGCCACAGCCTGATTTTCCGCAGCCGGGACAGTCCAAAGTGCCCCGGGACGGTCGCCCCATCGACGGCCGGCACCGGACCACCCGCCGCAGCAGGACCACCCTCCGCAGGCGCCAAACCGGCGTCGCGCAACAGGCGCACCCAATGCTCGGGTGCGCCGGAGAGATCAAAGCCGCGGGCCGGCGTCGGACTGACTGGTCCCGACGGGGTCGCCGGGCCGCCAATGCCGTCCGGAGGCCCCTGCCCAGCCGGGCCGATCCGTCCGGCGAGCGCGCGCAGCCTCCCCGCCAGCCCCCGCCGCCAGCCAGCCGGACCGTCAGGCCACGGGCGCGCGGGCATCGTCCAGTTCCAGGCGGTCGTAGGCGATGGTCACGGATTCGATGGCCAGGTCCTTGCCCAAGGCATCCAGGGGTGCGCCGAACCATTCGCACAGCCACGCGCCCAGCAGGTTCCAGCGGCGGACTTCTGCCGAGCCCGCGTCGTTGAGCATGGCGATGGACACGTTCCGCCGCTCCACCTGGCCGTTGGCCGCCTTGAAGAGCCACTGCAGCATCTCCGTGGAATCGGTGAGCCCGTATTTGAGGGTCACGGGTGTGTACTCCACCTGCCCCGGAATGACCCGCACCGTGCTGTTCTCCCCGCCGGAGCGGTACAGGATGCGGTCGATCTTCATGCCCAGGCCTTCCACCTTGGTGAAGTGGCCCTGCACCACGCCCTGGATGACCAGCTTGAAGTTGTACGCGCGGTACGGATCCACCACGTTGCCGGGCTGCGCGGCCGGGGCCGGGGTGCTTGGCTGCATGCTCATCTCAGGCTCCTGCGCTTTCTGACTCGCTGGTGGCTTCGGCCGACTGCATGAGCTTGAAAATCACAAACTCCGCTGGTTTCACCGGCGCGATCCCGATCAGGGTGACCACCTGGCCGGCGTCGCGGACCTCCGGCGGATTGGTTTCCTCGTCGCACTTCACGAAGAAGGCCTGTTGCGGCGTAGTGCCCAGCAGGGCGCCGTCCCGCCAGACGTTGGTCAGGAACGCGCCGATGTCGCGCCGGATCGATTTCCACAGGGTGTGGTCGTTGGGTTCGAACACCACCCAGCGTGTTCCGTCCGCCACCGATTCCTTGATCATGTTCGTCAGCCGGCGCACGTTGATGTAGCGGTACTCGCTGGCCTCGGGTGCCTTGGTCCGCGCGCCCCACACACGGATGCCCTCGCCCGGGAAGTAGCGGATGCAGTTCACTCCGGCCGGGTTGAGGACTTCCTGCTCGCCGCGGCTCACCCGCCGCACCAGGTCCAGCGCGCCCTGGATGGGCTCGTTGGCCGGCGCCTTGTGGACGCCGCGGCTGCCGTCCACCCGCGCCCAGATCCCTGCCATGTGGCCCGACGGCGGCTGGGTCACCTTCTTGCCGGACACCGGGTCCGTCATCACGATCCACGGGAAATACAAGGCGGTGTAGCCGCCGGGGGACTGGGGCGCGCCCAGCGCGTCCTCTCCGGTGGCGCGGCTGGCGGGGGTGTCCGCGCTGCCCGCCCCCGGCTCGGGTTTCTCCGGCTTGTCGGGCTTGTCCGGCTCAGGCTTGTCCGGCCCAGGGTCGCCCGGCAGGCCGGAGGTCGCCGCCCGGGTGAGCGCTCCGACGTCGTCCACTTTCTCCACGGTGTCCAGGATCGCCATCCGGTCCTGCCGCAGCGGGTGCTCCACGTGCGCCTGCAGGGCCGCGTAGGCATCGGCGTCGGCGTAGCCTGGGGCGGCCACCATGGAGATGTCGTCGATCGCTTCGAAGAGGGTGAGGCCCGTGGGCTTCCTGGCTGTGCCGGTGAGGCTGCCGCCGGTGCCGACGTTGACCACATAACAGCGGCCACCGCCGTTGGCGAAGAAGCCGAACACCGCGTTGGACAGCGGCGTTCCCTGCGTAGCCTTCCCAACATACTGGTCCACGAACTGGGTCCAGTTGTCCAGGACGCGTGCCTCATCCAGGTGCGCCAAGGGATCCGGGGCGACCCCCACGAATCCGGCGATGCTGGTGCTCACCTGCCCGATGGAGCGGGCACCGCTGGGCACTTCCTGCACGTACACTCCAGGCGCCTGATAGTTCGCCATGGTGCGCTCCCTTTACTCCCACCGGATGGTTACCGGCAGGCTGCTTGTGCTGGCTGACATTTCACGTTCCGTGCCGCGGACGGCCACGGCAAAGTGCTGGAGTTCGTCTGCCGAGGCCAGGACCTCGAAGTGGCCGGTGGCATCGCTGACGACGGCGGAGGCGGACGAATGCGCGCGGATGTAGGCGTTGGGGATGCCTTTGTTGTGGATGTCCACGAGCCGGCCTTGGATCCGGCGCGCGAGCTTGGTTTCGGCGATGAGCGGTTCCAGGACCAGGGGGCCGGAGGGTTCTTCGAAGTCCAGGGACACCGGTACCCGGACCAGGAAGCCCAGGCCTTCGCGGATGCTGGCACGGTATTCGCCGGGTTCGAACTCGTCGGCCGAAACCACGGAGTACTGGCTGTGGCGCTCCACCGCGAGGAGCAGTTTCTCCATGGTGGCCAGCCGTTCCGGGCCGCGGGCCTCGACGGCGACTTTGAGTTCCAGGTCCAGCAGCGGACCGTTCCTGCGGGAGCGGCCCACCCGGTTTAGGGCGATGGCGCGGACTGTCACCGTTGCTTCGGGAGCTGCCTCAGGAGCGTCCGGAGAGGAGGGCTCGCCGTCGTCCTCGAAGTGGACCTCCACAGGCGAGACGGCGTCCGAGAGCAGCCCGAGCAGTTCGGTCAACGAAGCTTGCACAACACCCACGGTGGCACCCCAGTCGACAAGGTGGTCCAGTACAGCGGTTGTGCATAGGTTACTCCCGTGACTGCCCGTCAGTCACGGGGTTTGCGGAGTAATTCCATTCGTTTGAAGATTGCCGCCGATCGGCCGTCCTGCGGCCTCAGTCCGCGCTGGCGCGCAGCCGCTCGCCCAGATCCTTGATGCCGCCTACCGTGCCGATCACCTGGCCGAACATCGCGCCCGCCAGCATGGCCAGGCTGCAGGTGCCGGCGATGCTTGCCGGCACCCACATGCCCACGAGCCGGCCCCGGAATATCGTGAACGCGATGTAGGCAAGCAGGATCACGCCGCCCACCACGTCCACCTTGCCCACCACGTTCTTCGCCGCGGAATCCCATTCCAGGCGGAACATCCGGCTGGCGATACGTCCGGCAATCACGCCGGCGGCCAGGCAGGCCAGCGCCGGCAGGACGGCCCAGGCGCCTTCAAGCACCAGCTCCACCGCGACAACCACGAGCAGCACCACGAAGATCAACGCATACAGGCGCAGCCGGAAGCGGATTTTCCGGTCGAGGTGCTTCCTGGCGAGGGCCTTGCGGGCCTTCCGGTCGGGGACGGTCATGCGCCCGAGTCTAGCCGCGGAGTCTAGCCGCGGAGTCCAGCCGCGGAGTCCAGCCGCGGGGCCTAGCCCCGGGCGGACGCGCCTTCCCTGCGCCACCACGCCACGGTCGCCGCGGCGGCTTCGGGCAGCGGGGTCGGCGCCAGGCCCAGCCGCGCCTGGCTTGCCGCGGAGTCCATCACGAACGGCCGCTCGAACTGGTAGAGGGTCTCGCCGAGTTCACGCATGTCGGTGGACGCCAGGCCCAGGACCTTCAGCAGCCAGCCCGGAATAGTCCCCAGCTTCACCGCGGGCAGCCCCGCGGCGGTGGTGAACGCCGTCGCGAGTTCCTGCTGGCTGAGCGCCGGCACGGTGGGGGCGTGCAGCACCGAGTTCCACAGTTCCGGAGTTTGTGCCGCCTTGACCATCGCGGCGGCCAGGTCCGGCACGTAGGTGAAGGAATGCGGCTGGTCCGCGCGCCCGATCACCTGCAGCGACTTCCCCTTCAGCAGCACCGGCACCATGCGCTCGCCGGCATGGGCACCGCGGACCCGCGGGCCGAAGAAGTCCCCGGCCACCACGCTCACGGTGTTCGCCTTGTGCGCCTGCCGGGCCTTGAGCAGCGCGGTGCGCACCCCACGCTTTCCGCCGCTTGCTTCGCGCGGGCTTGATTCGCTTATCGTCCTGTCCGGCTCGCTGTAGGAATACAGGCTCTCCGGGAAGACGACGACGGCGCCCGCCTCCGCGGCGGCGTCCAGCACCGTCCGCTCGGCGCGGGGGAGTTCGGCCTGCCAGGCCTTCGCGGAGTAGGCGGAGCCGTGAATGCAATGGAACACGGCCGAGACGCCGTCGAACGCGTCCGCCAGCTGGGCCGGGTCCGAGACGTCCGCCTTCCGCCGCTCGATCAGGGGATGCTCCGGGCCCGAACCGGAGCGGGTGAGGAGCCGGACCTGGTGGCCCTGGTCTGCGAGCAGGCTGGCAACGGTGGAGCCGACGGGGCCGGCTCCGGTGACTGCGTAGGTGGTGGTCATGGCTGGCTCCTGGTCTCGGTGGATTCTGTGAGCGGTGCTCTCTGAACCAGAATGGACCCGTTTCCCGCCAGAGTCAAGAGCACTGCTCTCTTTTGTTGACGGCGCTCTCCTTTGTGGCAAGCTGGAGGCATGTCGTCCACCACGAAGCCGCAGGCCAAAGCCCCCACGCCGCGGGAGCGTGCCCGTGCGCAGACCATCGCCGACATCGTCCGGATCGGCCGGGAGCACCTTGCCCACCACGGCGCCGCGGCCCTGTCCCTGCGCGCGGTGGCGCGGGATCTCGGAGTGGTGTCTTCGGCGGTGTACCGCTACGTCGAGAACCGCGACGAACTCCTCACCCTTCTGCTGGTGGATGCCTACAACGAGCTCGGCGACGCCGTGGATGCCGCCGTCGACGGCCTCCCGGAGGGCGATTTCGCCGGCCGCTTCCATGCCCTGGGGCACGCCGTCAGAAACTGGGCGCTGCGCGAACCCGCCTGCTACGCCCTGCTTTTCGGCAGCCCGGTCCCCGGATACCAAGCGCCGGGGGAGCGGACCATCGTGCCCGGCACCCGGGTGGTGTACCGCCTGGTCCGCAATTTCGACGCCGCCCACCGGGCAGGTGCCCTGGCCGCCCCGGCGGGACCCGCCGTCGTCGTTCCCGAAACGCTTTCCCGCGACCTCGCCGCCATCCGCTCCGAACTCGGCCTCGAAGTGCCGGAGGATCTGGTGACGCGCGGCGTGCTGATCTGGACATCCCTGTTCGGGGCCGTCAGCTTTGAGGTGTTCGGGCAGTACGGCGCGGACACCTTCGCGGCCCGGGAGGAACTGTTCGCGCACCAGCTCGGACTGCTCGCCGGGATCATCGGCCTTGTCTGAGGAGTAGGGTGGCTGCATGGTTCGCGGGCTGGCAGACATCGGGGCGGAAGCCGTGCTGCTCGCCGGAGCCGGCCGCGCTGTCCTGCTGCAGATCGCCGATCCGGCGGTAGGACGCGGCGTGGCCGAACACAGCGATTTCGCCGAAAGTCCGCTCGAGCGGCTCGCGGCCACCATGGGCTACGTCTACGCCGTGGTCTATGGCTCCGAGGAGCAGCTGGCCTCCGTACGGCGCGCCGTCAACCGGGCCCACGCGCCCGTCCGCCGGCAGGCCGACGCCGCCTCGGACGGCTACAACGCCTTCGATCCGGAATCCCAGCTGTGGGTGGTGGCCACCTTGTACAACACCGCCGTGACCGTTTACGAGCGGGTTTACGGAACGCTCGACGGCGGGGCGGCCGACCGTGTCTACCGCGAGTATGCACGGATCGGGACGGCCCTGCAGCTTCCGGAGGAGCTCTGGCCCGCGGACCGCGCGGCCTTTGCCGACTACTGGAACGAACGGCTGACGCGGCTGGCTCCCGCCCCCGACGCGGTGCGGGTGGCCCGGGACCTGCTGCATCCCGCCGTCGGGCCGGTGTGGCTGCGCATGGTGATGCCCGTGGCGCGGCTGCTCACGGCCGGGCTGCTGACGGAGTCCCTCCGTGCCGCGTACGGACTGCCCTGGGGTCTCCGGCGGCAACGGCGCTTCGAAGCTTTGATGCGGATGTTGGCCGCGGTGTATCCGAGGCTTCCCCGGGGCATCCGGCACCGGCCACGGGACTACTACCTTGGCCGGATCGATGTGTCCGGCGTCCGGAGCAGGATCGATGCGTAGCCTGACCGCCGTCGAACAGTCCCTGGACGAACGCGCGCACCGCTTGCTGGAGAGCGCACCCGCCGGCGGACTCCGCTGGAAGCTGGCCGAGTTCCTGGTGTTCGGCATGAAGCAGGCGTGGGCCTGTATCTTCGGTGCCTCGCTGCTGGCCGTGATCTTCGGGGCGAGGCTCTGGTACCCGGCCGACGCGGCCCTCGCCAGGAACGACTTCCTGACCATTGCCGCCGTCGTGATCCAGATCGTCATGGTCGCCACCAAACTGGAGACGCTGCGCGAGCTCAGGGTGATCGTGCTGTTCCACCTCGTGGGCACGGTCATGGAACTGTTCAAGACCGACGTCGGGTCCTGGAGTTACGAGGCCGAGGGCTTCCTGCGGGTCGGCGCGGTGCCGTTGTTCAGCGGGTTCATGTATGCCTCGGTGGGTTCCTACATGGTGCGGGTCTACCGGCTCTTCGACCTCCGTTTCGCCCGCTACCCCCGGCGCTGGATCACGGCGATCGTCGCTCTTGGCATCTACGTGAACTTCTTCTCGCACCACTTTGTGTTCGATTTCCGCTGGGTCCTGCTGGCCGTCGTCGTGCTGGTGTTCGGCCGCTGCGTGATGCACTTCCGGGTGTTCCGGCGCAGCTTCCGGATGCCGTTGCTGGTGTCTTTCCTGCTGGTGGCACTGTTCATCTGGATTGCCGAGAACATCGCCACTTGGTCCCACGCCTGGCTCTATCCGAGCCAGGTGAACGGCTGGCACCTTGTCTCCCCGGACAAGCTGCTCTCCTGGTTCCTGCTGATGATCATCTCCGTGGTGCTGGTGGCCTGGGTCTACAAGCCCGTGGCGCCGGACGCATCTTTGGCAGCCTCCGCAAAGCGTGCTGGGCCTGAACCGGCCCAGTTCTCCGGTTGAAAGGCGGCTGCCCGCTGCGAAAACGCCCACCCGGCTTGCTGAAAAGTGGTCCACTTCAGTCACCGGAGTGGGCCAGGGTTTAGCCTTCGCCGCGCATCCGCCTCAGCATCGCGCGGTGGGACTCCAGCAACGGCTCTATGTCTGCGACAGCCACTAGTGCAATGGCTTCTGCGGAGCCGTCCGCTTCCAGGCCTTCGATGGCAACCCCGAAGCCGCCGTGGCTGCCGGCGGCCCACCATGCGCCGTTACTTTGCCTCACTGTGAAATCGGCATCCGTTGAGTCGATGGCTATGGAGACGGCGCGCCGGGGCAATTGATCGAACGCTCCCTCCAAGCGCTGCAGGTCTTCGCGGCTCAGGGCCGGGCCGTTGGCCGCTATGAACCGATTTCTACAGACATCCTCGGCGTCGCGGGTGGTGGTGGTGACCTCGATTCGTGGCCGTTCGGAGGCGAAACCCGCCAGATGCACCACGCTGCCTTCGCTGGCGTCCATCTGCCAGGTCCCGAGTGCCACAGGGCCGTCCCAAGCGGCAAGTTGGAAGAGGGGCAGGCTGGCCGCGGCCGCCCGGATCCGCTCCTCCAGCTGCTGCTGCATTGCCCAGAATTCGTCCGGCGGCATGAACCCCGTGATTTCCATGGCGACAGTGTGTCACCGTTTATCGCTCCGCATCAGCCCTCCGAATTCGGGACGCCGCCCTCGAGCCGGGTTCGCGGGAACCGTGCGGGCTCGCCGGAACGCTCCGGCGAGCGGGCAGCGTTCCCGCGAATTCGAGCCTGAATCGCAAAGTTCTCCCACGGCGAACGCCCCCAAGTGGCACGCAACTGCAAGGCCTCCGGCCATCCAAAACCCAGAGTTGAGCGAACTCGACTCAACTTTGGCTTGACTTAAATTCACGCCTGAGTACAGTTGAGTGAAGAACGCTCAACTAGCCGAATGTTGAGTGGTCCTTGGCTTTCGTCCGCAAAGACGCCTGCCCGGGTGCAGTCTCGAACATCGGCATTGAAAAGCAGTGAAAGGAAGCAACACATATGTCACGTGCAGTAGGTATTGACCTCGGAACCACTAACTCCGTCGTCTCTGTTCTCGAAGGTGGCGAGCCCACCGTTATCGCCAACGCCGAAGGCGGCCGTACCACGCCGTCCGTCGTTGCATTCTCCAAGTCCGGCGAAGTCCTGGTCGGCGAAATCGCCAAGCGCCAGGCCGTCAACAACATCGACCGCACCATCGCCTCGGTGAAGCGCCACATGGGCACCGACTGGTCCATCAGCATCGATGACAAGAAGTACACGCCGCAGGAAATTTCCGCGCGTATCCTCATGAAGCTGAAGAACGACGCCGAAAGCTACCTCGGCGAAAAGGTCACCGACGCCGTGATCACCGTTCCGGCCTACTTCAACGACGCCGAGCGCCAGGCCACCAAGGAAGCCGGCGAGATCGCGGGCATGAACGTGCTGCGCATCGTCAACGAGCCCACCGCGGCTGCGCTGGCCTACGGCCTGGACAAGGGCAAGGAAGACGAACTCATCCTCGTCTTCGACCTCGGCGGCGGCACCTTCGACGTTTCCCTGCTGGAAGTCGGCAAGGACGAAGACGGCTTCTCCACCATCCAGGTCCGCGCCACTGCCGGTGACAACCGCCTCGGCGGCGACGACTGGGACAACCGCGTGGTCGAGTGGCTCCTCAGCCAGCTCAAGATCAAGGGCATCGACCTCTCCAAGGACAAGATCGCCCTGCAGCGTCTCCGCGAAGCCGCAGAGCAGGCCAAGAAGGAACTCTCTTCCTCCACCAGCACCAACATCTCGCTCCAGTACCTCTCCGTCACCCCCGACGGCCCGGTCCACCTGGACGAGCAGCTGACCCGTGCCAAGTTCCAGGACCTCACCAAGGACCTGCTGGACCGCACCAAGAAGCCGTTCCACGACGTCATCGCCGAAGCCGGCATCAAGGTTTCGGACATCGACCACATCGTGCTCGTCGGTGGCTCCACCCGCATGCCCGCCGTCTCCGAGCTCGTCAAGGAACTGGCCGGTGGCAAGGAGCCCAACAAGGGCGTCAACCCGGATGAGGTCGTCGCCGTCGGTGCAGCTCTCCAGGCAGGTGTCCTCAAGGGCGAGCGCAAGGACGTGCTGCTGATCGATGTCACCCCGCTTTCCCTCGGCATCGAAACCAAGGGCGGCGTCATGACGCACCTGATCGAGCGCAACACGGCCATCCCCACCAAGCGTTCGGAAACCTTCACCACGGCAGATGACAACCAGCCGTCCGTGGCCATCCAGGTCTTCCAGGGCGAGCGCGAGTTCACCCGCGACAACAAGCCGCTGGGCACCTTCGAACTGACCGGCATCGCCCCTGCTCCGCGCGGCGTTCCCCAGATCGAAGTCACCTTCGACATCGACGCCAACGGCATTGTGCACGTCTCCGCCAAGGACAAGGGCACCGGCAAGGAACAGTCGATGACCATCACCGGTGGCACCGCACTGTCCAAGGAAGACATCGACCGCATGGTGGCCGACGCCGAGGCACACGCTGCCGAGGACAAGGCCCGCCGGGAAGCCACGGACACCCGCAACTCCGCCGAGCAGCTCGCCTACTCGATCGAGAAGCTGCTGTCGGAAAACGACGACAAGCTGCCGGAAGAGGTCAAGACCGAGGTCAAGGCCGACGTCGACGCCCTCAAGAAGGCGCTCGAAGGCACCGACGACGCCGCCGTCAAGACGGCGTTCGAGAAGCTGCAGCAGTCCCAGTCCAAGCTGGGCGAAGCCATCTACTCGCAGGCCTCAGCCGCCGGTGCCGAAGGCGCCGAGGGTGCAGCTCCCGCCGGTGACAAGGCCGGTTCTGCCGCCGACGAGGACATCGTCGACGCTGAGATCATCGACGAAGACGAGAAGAAGTAACCATGCCCCACCACGGCAACGAATCAGAGCACTCGGGTTCGGAGCAGGAGCAGGGCAAGCCGGTCATCCGGGACAACCGCAAGGTTGACCCGGAGACCGGGGCCACCCGGCACCCGCACCAGGAGGCAGCCCCCGACGCCGGCACCCCCGCGGGTGCGGAAGACGCGGCTGCCGAGGGCGATGCGCTGTCCCAGGCCGAGGAGATCCTCAACGGCGTCGAGGTTCCGGCTGAAGAGTCGGTGGCCTCCGGTGCCTCGGCCCAGGCCGAAGCCGCGGAACTGCGCAACGACCTCCTCCGCCTCCAGGCCGAGTACGTCAACTACCGCAAGCGCGTCGAGCGCGACCGTGCGGTCGCGGGGGAGATGGCCGTCATCGGCGTCCTGAACTCCCTGCTTCCGGTACTGGACGACATCGACGCCGCCCGCCAGCACGGCGACCTCGAGGACGGCCCCTTCGCCGCCATCGCAGCCAAGCTGGAAAACGCGCTGAAGACCTACGGACTGGAACGGATCGACGCCACCGGCGTGGAGTTCGACCCCACCATCCACGAGGCCCTCATCCAGCAGCCAGGCCAGGACATCGAGGTGGACACGGTCAGCCAGGTGCTGCGCTCGGGATACCGCTCCAAAGAGCGGGTCCTCCGCGCGGCCCAGGTCATCGTGTCGGTGCCTGCATAGTTCGACTCGACTCCTCATCCGCTGCGGCTCAAGCGTTTGGCTCGCCAACCGCGATCCGCCTAAGGTGAGCTGACCGCAAACGCGAAGCAGAGCATAGGCCCCGGGAGTGGCATCGGGCCTTCCGGAGCGTGGGTGGCTTGGGTCCGCAGGACCAAGCCGCCCACGCGAAGGGGCGGGGGCCTATGCTCTGCGTAGCGCAACCGCGACCACACTAAGAAAGGACACACACTTGGCAAGCCAGGACTGGGTTGAGAAGGATTTCTACGCGATCCTTGGTGTCGCCAAGGACGCGTCCGACGCCGATATCAAGAAGGCGTACCGCAAGCTTGCGCGCCAGTACCACCCCGACACCAACTCCGGGGATGCCGCTGCGGAGAAGCGGTTCAAGGACATTTCCGAGGCCTACTCGGTACTCTCCAACCCTGAGGACCGGCAGCAGTACGACGCCATCCGGGCCATGGGCGGCGCGCGCTTCGCTCCCGGCGCGGGCGGACGCGGTGGCCCCGCGAACGGCGGCTTCGAGGACCTCTTCGGCGGCCTGTTCGGCGGCGGAGCCCGCCAGCCCGCCGGCGCCGGCGGCATCCCGCCGGAGTTCGCTGACCTTTTCGGCGGAGGTTTCGGCGGCCCGACAGGCTTCCAGCGCACCCCGCAGAAGGGCTCGGACCGCACCGCCACCACCAGTATTTCCTTCAAGGGCTCCATCCAGGGCACCACGGTGAGCCTGCGCGAAAACAACGGCAACGTGATCGACGTCAAGATCCCCGCCGGCATCAAGGACGGCCAGAAGGTGCGCCAGCGCGGCAAGGGCAACCCCGGCGCGGCCGGCAACGGCGACCTCATCATCACGGTCAACGTCACACCGCATGATTTCTTCATCCGCGACGGCGACAACATCCGCGTCCACGTCCCGGTCACCTTCCCCGAAGCCGCGCTCGGCGGCGAGATCGAGGTCCCCACGCTCGACGGCAGCCACGTGAAGCTCCGCGTCCCCGCCGGCACCAATTCCGGCCGGACCCTCCGGGTCAAGGGCCGCGGCGTCCACACCTCCAAGGGTGAGGGCGACCTCCTGGTGACGGTCGACGTCGTCGTTCCGCAGAAGCTGCCTAAGGAGGCGGAAGAAGCCGTGAAGGCCTTCGCCGAGGCGACAGCGCACGCCAACCCGCGCCAGGACCTGGCCGCCAAGGCCAGGCTGTAGGAGCCCGCCATGGGTATCGACGTCAACCAGCCGATCTTCGTCATTTCCGTGGCGGCGGAGCTGGCTGACATGCACCCGCAAACGCTGCGCCAGTACGACCGGCTGGGCATCGTCTCGCCCAGCCGTGCCCCCGGCAAGTCGCGCCGCTACTCCCAGCGCGACGTCGACCGCCTGCGCGAAGTGCAGCGCCTCTCCCATGAAGGCGTCTCGCTGGAGGGGATCAAGCGCATCATGCAGCTGGAGAACCAGGTGGCCGCGCTCCAGCAGCGTGTGGTGGAACTGAGCGAAGAACTGTCCCGACGCCGGGATCCCCTGGATGCGCGGATTTTCGCTGCCGGAGCGGCCGGCGACGTCGTCAGCCTGGCCCGCGGCCAGCGTCCCCGTCCGCGGTCCCAGGCCGTGGTGGTCTGGCGTCCGCGCGACTGACGTTCGTCACAGGGCGATCGCGAAGATCAGCTGGACCCTGTCATTCTTGATGGCTTCCTTTTCCAGGCGCAGTCCGGCCTTTTGCGCCACCCGCTGTGACGGAATGTTCGCGGGATCGATGATGGCTATGACCCGGTTGATGCCCCGGGCGGCCGCGAAGCGGAGGGACGCCCCGGCGGCTTCAGTGGCGTAGCCATTGCCCTGGCAGGCGGTGATGACGTGGTAGCCCACTTCGACCTCCTCGGTGCCGTCCACGATCTGCTTGGTCAGGCCGCAATCGCCGATGAAGTTTCCTTCGTGGTCTTCCATGATCCAGAGCCCAAAACCGTACCCTGCGTAGTTGCGCTTGTTCCAATCGATCCAGCGCTGTGCCTCGGCACGTGTTTTCGGGGCGGGGTAGTAGCGCATCACCTCGGGGTCGCCGAGCATCGCCGACATTGCATCCAGATCATCGTCCGTCATGGGCCGCAGGCGGAGCCGGGCAGTTTCGAGGACGGACACGATCAGTGCCGCCACTCCGCCGAAGCCAGCTGGACCGGGACTTCCTGGCCCGTCCATGTGCCGTTGAGCGTGAGTTCGCCCGGTTGCGGCGCTGGGTCCACCATCCGGAAAATCTCCAGGCGGAGGGCGCCGGCGTCGATGACCGTGACCCGGTCCGTCGTGACGGGAGCATGCGGTTCCAAAGCCGGGAGGGCCGTTCCGGGCGTTCCGCTGCCTTGGACCTGGGCCGTGCTGGGGCGTGGCTCCCGCTTTCCGTCGGCCACAACGAACTGTTCGGCCTCGCGCTGGCCCCTGAGTATTGCGCTTGCCAAGGCAGCGACGTAAACGGGATCGGCGCAGGCATCGTAAACCCAGCGCTTGCCAAGGACCGAGTGTTCCATGGTGCCCACCAGCCAGGTTTCGGCCCCGGGCAATTCCGCACCGCGGTAGCTCAGCGGGACCTGGTAGACGGTTCCGCCGTGGGACACGAGGTGGGTCTCCATCCCGACTTCACCGTCTGGGTCATCGAATCGGTAAGCGCCTAGAAGAGCCGGCTGCGCAGAGTCGCCGGGCACGAACCATGGCTGCTGCGGCAGGTACTGCGCGATGAGTTCGAGCTTGGAAGGAACCAGTGTCGCTTTGTGCAGGATCGCCATGGGCACCAGCCTAGGCCAGAGCGCGTTGGCCCGGACCCGCGCCGCGAATGGTTCGGCCATCTGCCACTTCCGGCCGGTTTGGGCCGGTTTTTCCGGCCGAATTTGGCAAATGGCAGCCGAACCAGAGGCCCGGACCCGGGGTCTCCGCTTCGGGTCCCCGTGCCCGGTCTGCGTACAATCGAGTGAAACCGACAACTGAGGGACCATGAAAAAACTCACCACTGTTCTGCTCGCCGCCGGGCTTCTCGTCTCGGCCTCCGCCTGCACCGCGCCGAAGCTGTCCACGAAGGAAACCTGCGAGCGCCTCAACCTTGTTGTGTCGAGCCCCGGCGGAACGGGTAAAGCGGCGCTGAACCGTATCGCCAACGCCCTGCGCCCTCTCGAGGCCGTGGCGTCCGATGAACTCCGGCCGTCGCTGAAAGCGCTGCTGGAATACGCCGACGAATCCGCCAAGCAGAACCCGGACGAGGCGAAACTCGGTGGTCTCACCGAGGAGTACCAGAAGGCCGGCGCGAAGTTCAGCCAGCTCTGCAGCGGCGCCTGAGCGCCTGCCGCCTATTAGCCGGTAACCGCCGGCCCACAGAGAATTCCCCGTCGCACGCGTGCGGCGGGGAATTGTCCGTTAAGGGGTGAAAAGCGCCTGCTTGGCGGGCGCGTTGGCTTCCGTCCCGGGTAGCGGTGATCCATGTCATATGTCGATCATTTTACGATCGTCACATATGCTCAACGTAACTGGCGGGTTCCGAAATCCAGGCATCGCTGTCCTGCCGGGTGATAGACGCGGGGGACGTCCAGGAACTTCCGAAGCCAAACAAAGGAGACAACGGTGTCAAACAGCTTCGACCAGATCAAGATCCGTGAAAGCGGACTCAAGCGTGAACTCAGCAGTCCGCAGCTGACCATGATCGCCTTGGGCGGTGCAATCGGAACCGGGCTTTTCCTCGGAAGCAAGTTCGCCATCTCCTTCGCCGGGCCCAGCGTGCTGCTGAGCTATGCGATCGGCGGGCTGATCGCCGTCATGCTGATGGGCGCGCTCGCCGAGATGACCGTGGCGCATTCCACCACCGGCTCCTTCGGAGCGTTCGCAGAACACTACATCTCCCCGCTGGCGGGCTTCCTCGTGAAGTACCTCTACTGGTCCTGCATCGTGCTGGCGGTGGGAACCGAGGTGCTGGCCATCGGGGACTACATGAAACTGTGGTTCCCCGGGGTCCCGCCGCTGCTGTGGGTCCTGCTGTTCTCCGCCGTACTGATCGGCGTCAACATGTTCAACGTCAAGGCCTTCGGCGCCCTGGAGTACACCTTCTCCAGCATCAAGGTCTTCGCCATCCTGGCCTTCATCCTGCTGGCCGCCTACCTGGTGTTCGGCAGCCGCAATCCCAGCTACGGAATCCAGAACTATACCGCCGGCGGCGGCTTCTTCCCCAACGGAATCTCCGGCATGTGGTTCGCCGTCATCGTCGCGATCTTCAGCTACCTTTCGGTGGAGATGATCGCCGTTGCCGCGGGCGAGGCCAAGGACCCGGCAACCGCCGTCAAGAAGGCCTTCAAGGTGACGGTGTTCCGGCTGTTCCTGTTCTACATCCTCACCCTGGCGCTGATCCTGGCGATCGCCCCCGTGCAGCAGATCCTCGCCGGGGACAGCCCCTTCGTCACCGTCATGCAGGTGATCGGGATCCCGTTCGCCGACTCCCTGATCAATGTGGTGGTGATCATCGCCGCGCTTTCGGCCATGAACTCGCAGCTGTACATTTCCACCCGCATGATGTTCAGCCTGTCGCGGGCCGGGCAGGCCCCGGCGGCGTTCGGCAGGCTCACCAGGAACGGCGCCCCGGTCAACGCGCTGATCCTGTGCACCGGAGGCATCGCGGTCGCCGCATGCGTGTACGCCCTGAATCCGGAATCCGGCTTCACGTTCATGATGGCGTTGTCGATGTTCGGCGCCATGGCCACATGGCTGCTGATCTTCGTGACGCACCTGGCCTTCCGTGGGGTGACGAAGCGCAGGGGCGAGGCTCTGTCCTACCGGCTGCGCCTGTACCCAGCGGCGTCTTGGGCCGGTGCCGGGCTGATGGTCGCGGTCATGGTCACCACCCTGTTCATCGACGCCTTCCGGATGACCCTCGTTTTCGGGATTCCGTTCGCGCTGGGCATCGTGGCCCTCTACTTCGCCCTGAACAAGGGACGACGGCGGACCCCGGAACCTGCCGGCGGCATAGTCGAAGAAACCGACGGTGGAGGCGCCGGGAGAAGCGTGGCTCTCGAAGACGCCCACTAGGTATCTAGCAGTTGGTGGTTCCAAGAGGTATGACGGCGGGCGGACCTCATGGGCTCCGTCCACCCGAACAGATACAGGCACGCACGCGCTTTCATGGCCAGCGACGACGAAACCTCCAACCCACCAAAGCCAACCCGCGGGTGGTTTTGCACAGGCGAGGTACCGGACTGACTGGTACCCCTGTCTCGGACCGGCTTCCGTCGCGATGCCGATGTGTGCGGACGCCGGAGCGTCGACGGTCACGGTCGCTGCCGCCCCGCGGGGCAGGTGGACACCCTCTTTGAAGAAGCGAAGCCCGTCAATCTCGGGAGCCTGCTGTGCAATCCCGTGTGCAAAGCCTGGATAGACCAGCACACCAAGACTCAGGTCCTCTGGGCCTGGTTTGTACCCTTGGGGCAATGCACGGGCATGGTCGCAGCCGACGGTTGCTGAACCGTTCGGGGCCCTCGGTGGTCCTTGAGCGGGCAGGGTTCCGGGAGGATTCGCGGGAATCGTGGTCGCGCTTTCCGCAGGCGTCTGTTGTGCGGGAGAGCAGCCGACCAGAATCGCTCCCATGATGGTCAACGCTGCTCCGGCTCCCACGGCTACAGCAAGATTGGGCTTCATGTCCGTCCATCCCGTTGAAACAGACACAGTCTACGGTTCTCCGCCGGCCGAGGTAGTACTGCCTGCGGTGTCGAGGCTGCCGCTGATGACTTCGTGGGCGTGCGCCGCGGCAAGCCGGTGGACCGCCTTGAGTACCTGCCGGACGGTGGGATCGTGCCAACCGTCCGGCAGGTACTCCAGGGGAAGGTTCGGATCCCGGATCACGGTGCGGGAAGCGGCGCCACAGGGTCCGCATGGGGATGTAGTAGCGGAAGGCATCCCGGTGCGGCTGCGCGCCTGGTCCCGGACCCGGTCCGGGGCGATCCATTGAGCCCGACGGCGGTGGGCCCAACTTTGCGCTGAACCCGACAGCGGGGTCGGGGTTTTGCCAGCCTTTCAGCCGCCGGGGACACCTTGCCGAACGCGGCTGCGTCGAGTCCTTCGCCAAGTCACAATCCGCATTTGGTATGCCATGCAATATGCTTTGGCGACTTCCGATGCGCTGAACCTGCCTCACTTCGGCGACATTATTCCGATTTTGGTGATTTGGGTATTGCGCTGGGATACCAAAGCCACCTACTGTGTATCGAAAGATTGACGGTCGTCACAGAAGCGGGAGCTTTGGATGCGGGACACACTTATCGAGCGCGTGCGGCTGGCACATGAAGCGCCGCAGGTCGACCTGCTCGTGCAGGACGGGCGCATCGCACAGATCCAGCCAGCCGGCGTCATCGACGCCGCCGCGGCGGTGCGCGAGGACGGCGCCGGCGCGCTCGCGCTGCCGGGAATGGTCGATGCCCATTGCCACGTCGACAAGACGCTCTGGGGCCGCGGCTGGGTGCCCCATTCTGCGGGGCCAGTGCTCGAGGACCGCATCGCGAACGGCGAGCGGCGCCGCGCGGAGCTCGGCCTGCCGACACGCGACGGCGTGCACGCGCTGCTCGGGCAGATGGCCGCCGCCGGGACCACCCTCGCCCGTACCCATACCGACGTCGATCCCGAAATCGGGCTGCGCGGTCTCGAGCTCGTCGCGAGCGTCGCCGAAGAGCTGGCCGATGTGATCGACGTCGAACAGGTTGCCTTCCCGCAGGGTGGCCTGCTGACCCGGCCCGGCACTGCCGAGCTGCTCGAGTCGGCCCTCCAGCAGGGGCTGGTGGGATGCCTCGGCGGCATCGACCCCGCTGCGCTTGAGCGCGACTCGGTGCGTCACCTCGATCTGATTTTCGGGCTCGCCGAGAGCTACGGCACCAGGCTTGACATCCACCTGCACGAGCGAGGCACCCTCGGTGCGCACACGATGGAACTCATCATCGAGCGGGTGCTGCGGCACGGGCTCGAGGGCCGGGTCGCGATCTCGCACGGCGTGGCCATCGTCGAGGTCGACAGTGCGCAGACCGAGCGGATCTCGCAGGGCCTCGCCGAGGCGCGGATCTCCCTGCTGACGGCGACGGTCTACAACACCCCTGTGCTGCCGATCGCGGAGCTGCGGGGGCGGGGTGTCAACATCGGCGCAGGCAACGACGGCGTGCGGGACCTCTGGGGCCCGTATGGAAACGGCGACATGCTCGACCGCACCTTCCACCTCGCATACCGCAACGGCTTCCGCACCGACGAGCAGATCGCCGCGGCATTCGATGTGGCCGTCAGCGGCGGGGCGATTGCCCTCGGGCGCGAACCCGCCCGGATCGAACCCGGTGCACCCGCCGATCTCTTCCTCATCGATGCCGCGAGCATCGGCGAGGCGGTCGCAGCCCGGCCGCCGCGGCGGCTCGTGCTGAAACGTGGCAGGGTCGTCGCGCGCCACGGGAGCCCCGTGCGCGCAAGTTGACCCTGGCCCCGGCGAGCGGTACCCCGCTCGCTTCTTCCCCCACCCGGTTCCGCATCCCGCGGAACCTCGCCCGAAAGGCAAGAACAATGTCGTTCTACCGCACCACCCTCGCACGCCGCGCCGCGGCCACCCTCGCGGCCGGAAGCCTTGCCGTGCTCGCCTTCACCGGCTGCGGCGTTTCCGGTTCCTCAGCCACGGCCGCCGGGGGATCGGCGAAACCCGCCGTCCTGGACGAGAAGGCGCCCCTCTTCAACCTCCTGCCGCAGGAGGTCAAGGACAAGGGCGTGCTCACCGTTGCCACGCAGCCCGACTTCGAGCCAGCCAACTTCACCCCCGCCGGTGAGACCGGCATCAAGGGCTACAACGTCGACCTCATGGAGGCGATGGCCAAGGAGCTCGGAATCCCGGTCAAGTGGGAGAAGGTGCCCTTTGACCAGATCCTGATCGGCATGCAGAGCGGCAAGTTCGACGCCGCGATCGCCGGCATGACCGACCGCAAGAAGAGGCAGGAACAGGTCGACTTCATCGACTACCAGTGGGCCGGCACCGTCTTCATGGTGCAGAAGGGCAACCCCAAGGGGGTCACGAGTGCCGTCGACGGCGGCTGCGGCATCAAGATCGGCGATGTGAAGGGCTCCGACGCCAACCGCCTCGTTGACCAGATGGCTGCGGCGTGCGTCGCCAAGGGCAAACCCGCCACCCAGCTCATCTCCTTCCCGAACTCGAGCGACAAGAACCTCGCGCTCACCTCGGGCCGCATCGACGCCATCTTCTGGCCCGACATGGCGGTCTCGGTGATCCAGCGCGAGACCGGCGACAAGCTCGCGTCGCTCCCCGTCGACTTCGAGGAGAAGGTTTACCTCGGCATGACCTTCAACAAGGGTCAGACCAAGCTCCGTGACGCCTTCCTCAGTGCCCTCAACGCGATCCACAAGGACGGCACGTACAAGGAGGTCCTGAAGAAGTGGGACGTCGAGGTCATCAACCTTGATACCCCCGGCATCAACCTGGCGCAGAAGTGATCATGTCGGAGCTGAACCCGCCGTCCTCCCCGGCTGTTACCGGGCCGGCGCACTATGTGCGCCGGCCCGGCGATGAGCCGCCCGTGCAGGAGGCGCCGATCCACGCGAAGCGGCGCCCCCAGTACGGCCAGATCGTCGCGGGGCTCGTCGCGATCGCCCTGCTCGCGCTCTTCATCCAGTCCCAGGCGCAGAATCCCAACATGGAATGGGGCGTCACCTGGGATTACATGTTCAACCCGGTGGTCCTGCAGGGCGTCGGCGTCACGATCCAGCTGGCGATCTTCGCCATGCTGATCTCGATCGTGCTCGCCTTCGTCATCGCCCTGATGATCCAGAGCAACAACAGGGTCGCAAGCGCCATCGGCCGCGGCTACGTCTGGTTCTTCCGCGGCGTGCCGATGCTCGTGCAGGTGCTGCTCTGGTTCAACCTCGCGGTGCTCTTCCCGACCATCCTCGGGCAGGACACGAACACCCTCATCTCGGGCTTCACCGCCGGTCTCATTGCCCTCTCGCTCGCCGAGTCGGGCTACATGGCTGAGATCATCCGCGGCGGCATCATTTCGGTGCCCGCCGGCCAGACCGACGCGGGCGTCAGCATCGGCCTCACCCGGAACCAGGCGCTGGCGCGCATCGTGCTGCCGCAGTCGATCCGGGTCATCATCCCGCCCACCGGCAACCAGTTCATCGGCATGCTGAAGGCGACCTCGCTCGTCTCGGTCATCGGCGGCAGCGACCTGCTGACGCGGGTGCAGCTGATCTACGGACAGAACTTCAAGATCCTGCCGCTCCTCATCGTGGCGGTGCTCTGGTACCTGGTCCTCGTGACCGTCGCGGGCATCGGCCAGCACTTCCTCGAGCGTCGCTTCAACGCCTCGCAGCCCGGGTCCCGCAAACCCCGCAAGCGCACGCCGGGCGGCCCGGCGGCGACCACCACGACCATGACCGGAGGTGCGCCGTGGCGCAAGTAGCCCCCGCAGGACCTGCGACCGACACGATGCTGCGCATCGACGGCGTGCACAAGTGGCTCGGGCACAACCATGTGCTCCGGGGCGTCGACATCGAGGTCCGCACCGGCGAGATTGTGTGCATCCTCGGCCCGTCGGGCTCGGGCAAGAGCACCCTGCTCCGCTGCATCAACCACCTCGACCCCGTTGACGGCGGCGTGATCGAGGTGAACGGAGAGCGTATCGGACTCGAACTGCAGGGCGGGCAGCTCTACGAGCAGAGCGAGCGCCGCGTGGCGCAGGCCCGCCAGCACATCGGCATGGTGTTCCAACACTTCAACCTGTTCGGCCACATGACCGCGCTCGACAACGTCACCTACGGACCCACCAGGGTCAAGGGCCGCCCGCGCAAGGAGGCCGCCGCGCACGCACGGCAGCTCCTGGCCAAGGTCGGCCTGGCCGACAAAGACGCCTCGTACCCGAGCCAGCTCTCGGGCGGCCAGCAGCAGCGCGTGGCGATCGCCAGGGCGCTCGCAATGGAGCCGCGGCTCATGATGTTCGACGAGCCGACGAGCGCCCTCGACCCCGAGCTGGTAGGCGAGGTGCTGCAGACCATGCGGCAGGTCGCCGAGGAGGGCATGACGATGATCGTCGTCACGCACGAGATCGGCTTCGCCCGCGAGGTCGCTGACCGGGTGGTCTTCATGGACCAGGGCCGTGTGCTGGAGGACGGTCCGGCGCGCGAGGTGCTCGACAACCCACAGCACGAGCGCACGGCGGCATTCCTGCGCCGGGTGCACTGAGTCCACACGTGCACTGAGTCCGGAAAAGAGAAAGAACAAAAATGACTGACAAGAAGTTCACCCTGAGGAATGTGCGCCCGTGGGGCGCGGAGGCCGCGGACATCACGATCAGCGGTGGCGTCATCGCCGAGGTGGCACCGGCCTCGGGCGTGTCCGAACCGGGCGACCTCGACGGCGGCGGACTGCTGGCCGTTCCCGGGTTCATCAACACACACGCCCACGTCGATAAGAGCTGGTGGGGCAAGCCGTGGGTGTCGTACACCTATTCGGACCATCCGACCGTCGAGGGCTGGATCGCGAACGAGCGCGCCCAGCGCGGGAATTACGACATCCCGAACGTGAACTCCGCCGCCGCGGTGCTGCGCGAGTTCCTCCGCCACGGCACCACCGCGACCCGCACCCACATCGACGTCGACCTCGGCATCGGCCTGAAGGGCCTCGAGTCGGTGCAGGCCGCCGTCGCCGAGCTCGACGGCGCGATCCAGGTCGAGACGGTGGCGTTCCCGCAGGACGGGGTGCTGCGTCGGCCGGGCGTCATGCGGCTGCTCGACGAGGCAGCCCAGGCCGGGGCCGGCAGCATCGGCGGACTCGACCCGGGAACCATCGACGGCGACGTCGAGGGCCAGCTCGACGGGCTGTTCCAGATTGCCGTCGACCGGGGCGTCGGCCTCGACCTGCACCTGCACGACTTCGGCTCGCTCGGCGCGTACGAGTACCGCCAGGTGATCCGCCGCACGATCGACGCCGGCCTGCAGGGCAAGGTGAACATCTCGCACGGCTTTGCCATGGGCGCGCTGCAACAGGGCGTGCAGGAGGAGATCATCGAGGGCCTGGCCGAGGCGGGCATCTCGTGGACCACCGTCGCGATGAGCGGCACCGCGCCGCTGCCCTGGCAGCGGATGCGGGAACGCGGTGTTCCGCTGGGCCTCGGCACCGACGGCATCCGCGACCTGTGGTCGCCGTTCGGCGACGGGGACCTGCTGCGCGTGGCATTCGCCTTCGCCCGCCTGCACGGGTTCCGCCACGACGACAAGCTCACCACCGCGGTCGAGTACGCGACGAAGCACGGCGCGCCGTTCGTCGGACGGGACCGGCACGACCTCGTCGCCGGTGCGCGCGCCGACGTCGTGCTCCTCGACGCCGAGAACGTGCCGGACGTGCTGGTGCGCTGCCCGCAGCGGCGCCTCGTGCTCTCGGGAGGCCGCGTCGTTGCCCGCGACGGCGAAGTGCTGGTCTGACCGTCGAAGGGAAGCCGGCGGCGGCTTCACTCCTGCCAGGGGTGGAGCCGCCGGCCCGGCCTATTCGACGAAAAGCCCCGCCAGGTCCTCGGCCGTGAGTGCACCGCCGGCCAGGGCGTCGCCTTCCATGACGTCGGCGAACAGCTGCGATTTCTTCGCCTTCAGCGCCATGACCTTCTCCTCGATGGTGTCCTTGGCCACGAGGCGGTACACCATCACGTTGCGGTTCTGGCCGATCCGGTGCGTGCGGTCCACGGCCTGCGCCTCGGAGGCAGGGTTCCACCACGGGTCCAGCAGGAACACGTAGTCCGCCTCGGTGAGGTTCAGCCCGAAGCCGCCCGCCTTCAGGGAAATCAGGAACACCGGTGCGGCGCCGTTCTTGAACTCGCTCACGACGTCGGCCCGGTTGCGGGTGCTGCCGTCCAGGTAGCAGTACTCCACGTCCTCGGCGTCCAGCCGTTCGCGGACCTTGCCCAGGAAGCCGGTGAACTGGCTGAAGATGAGCGCCCGGTGGCCTTCGGCGATGATGTCCTCAAGCTGCTCGAAGAGGACGTCCAGCTTGGAGGAGCGCACGGCGGACAGGGACTCGTCCACCAGCGACACGTCCAGGCTAAGCTGCCGCAGCAGCGTGAGCGACTGGAAGATGGTGAAGCGGTTCTTGTTGACGTCGTCGATCAGGCCCAGGATCTTCTGCCGCTCCCGCTGCAGGTGGGTCTGGTACACCTTGTGGTGCCGCGGATTCAGCACCACCTCCAGGACCTGTTCCTGCTTGGGCGGAAGGTCCTTGATGACCTGCTCCTTGGTGCGGCGCATCATGAGCGGACGCACCCGGCGCCGCAGCTTGTCCAGCTGCGCCGAGTCACCGTTCTTCTCCACCGGCTTCTGGTAGTTCTCCGCGAAACGCTTGGGACTCGAAAAGAGCCCGGGCGCCACGATCGAAGTCAGCGCCCAGAACTCCATGAGGTTGTTCTCCAGCGGCGTGCCGGTGATGGCCAGCTTGAACGCCGCCGGCAGCTTCCGCGCGCACTGGTACGCCTTGGACTGGTGGTTCTTCACGAACTGCGCCTCGTCCAGCATCAGCCCGGCCCACTCCCGGGAGGCATACGCCTCCTGGTCGATCCGGAACAGCGCGTAGGAGGTGATCACGACGTCGGCCCCCGCCATCGCGTCCGACGGCGCCGCCCCGGTTTTCGCGAAGGTTTCGGTGATGGTGCGCACGCTCAGCCCGGGGGCGAAGCGCTGTGCCTCAGCGGCCCAGTTGCCCACCACCGAGGTGGGGGCGACGACAAGGAACGGGGCAGCCTGCCCGGCAGCGGCTTCTTTGGCAGCACACATCAGTGCGATCGCCTGCACCGTCTTCCCCAGGCCCATGTCGTCGGCCAGCACGCCGCCCAGGCTGTGCTTGTACAGGAAACTGAGCCAGTTGAAGCCCTCCAGCTGGTACGGACGCAGCTCAGCGTTAAGCGAGGCCGGAAGCGGCAGCCCGGTCACGCCGTCGTCGAGCAATCCGCCCACGGACTCGCGCCACGCGGCCGCCTGCTCGTCCACGATCCCCAGCTGCGCGAACTCGTCCCACAGCCCCGCCTGGAAGCGGCTGATCTGCAGGGTGCCGTCCTTGTGCGGGTGTTCCTGCAGGGCGCGGGCTTCGTCGATCAGGGCGCGCAGCTGGTGCAGCTCGGGCAGGTCCAGGGAGAAGTAGGCGCCGCTGGGCAGCAGCATGCGGCTCTGCCCGGCGGCCAGGGCGGAGAACACGGCGGCGAAGGACACCGGCTCGCCTTCGAGGGTGATGACGATGCCCAGGTCGAACCAGTCGCGGCTGTCCGTGGCCTTGGTGGAGATGGACACCACCGGGGCTTCGGAGGCCTCGCGGTAATCGGCGATCTCGCCGCTGGTGTCCACCACGATGTCGGGCAGTTCGCGCAGCCGCGGGAGCACCTCTTCGGTGAAGGCCAGGGTGTCCAGGCCGTCCAGCTCGACGGCGGCGGCCAGCCGGGGCGCGCCCCAGCCGCCGCTGGACGATTCGCCGAGCGCCGCAACCACTTCCCACGGCCGGCCGAGGCTTTCCAGGATGCGTGCCTCGGTGGCGTCGTCCCGGTAGCCGTGGTCGTCCGGGTGCCGCCACAGCGGCTGGGCGGTGACGAGCTTGCCGGCCGTGTAATGCCATTCCCAGTGCAGCCGCACCCGGTGGTCCGCGCCGTAGTTGGCCAGCAGGGACAGCGTGGGCACCGCGAGCACCGGCAGCTCGACCGACTCGTCCTGCGCGGTGAGCCGGGCGCTTTGCCGCAGCTTGGGGTAGAAGGCCGTGAGGAAGCGTTCCTCGTCCTGCGCCGGGATCTGCAGCCGGGTCGCCTCGGAGACGAAGTCCAGGAGCTCCTGCGATTCGCCGCCGGCCAGGGGAGCCAGGGTGATGAGGTTCTGCGGCGAGGGCACACCGGGCAGTTCCCCGTGCGCTGCGATGGAAGTCGCGCCGGTGAAGAACAGCCCGTGCGCCGGGCGCCCGATCAGCCCCAGCGACGCCGGATCAACGGCGTCCCCGCCGATGGTGACGGACGGCGCGAGCTCCAGTCCGCCGTCGTTCTTATCCGTTCCGGGAGCCGGGCGGCTGAGGTCCAGCCCGACGACGGCGGGCTCCGCGGCGATGCGGACCGGCTCGCTGCCGCCGGAGTGCAGCAGTGCGAGGCCGATGTTTTCCGCCTCGGTGAAGAGGTCCCAGAGCTTCTTGCCGGCGTAGTCGTTGAGCAGCAGCCACATGTTGGAGCCGAAGTTCCGGTGCTCGCTGCTGGAGTGGCCGGCCAGGAGTTCCTGCAGCCAGTGGAGGTGGGCCTCGTTGAATTCGCGCTTGTAGCCCAGGTAGTTCAGGTTGGACCAGGAGGCGTCGCCCTTGATCCACTTGCCTTTGGCGCCCATCATCACGGGCCGCGCCTTGAGCTGGCGGATGCTGCGGTGCGGGTCGCGGCGGCCGGTGTAGGCGAAGTGCGGGGCGGGCTCCTCCACCTCGAACTGCAGGGCCAGCGGCAGCCCGCGGCCTGGCTGCGGGGTGCTTCCGCCGCCGGAAATGAGCCGGTCCAGGGCGCGTTCCCAGGCCGGGCGCTGCAGCGGAACCGTGCTCCGGGAGGTCTGGCCGGGGGCGGGCACGCTCAGCAGCTGCGCGCGCACGGTGGGGTGGTCTTCGGCCGCGAACAGCAGGGCGGCCACGTGCTTGCAGTCCTTGCGGACCGGGCAGCTGCATACGCCCACGGTGCAGCTCCAGCCGGCCGGCTTGCGGACCAGCTTGGCGGAGGTCGAATACGGTGCGGCGCCGCTGCCCCGGACCTTGCCGAGCATGAGGCCGGTGCCGGCGTCGAAGGTGATGTTGCTGACCCGGCTGCCCATCGCGTACGCCAGGCCGGCCGCCAGGGAGCGGTCGTTGATGGCGGGAGTTTGAATCGCCAGATCCCAGGAATCGTCTGAGTGGGAAGGCATTCGGGGAAACTACTTTCGGCTCGGGGCTATCTATGAATCCTACTTCGAGGAGATTCCCCGGGCCGACGCTGAAACTTCGCCGGACGTTCACCTTGCCCTCGGCCGGTGGGGTGCCGCCCGCGCGTAGCGTGAAAGGCGTCCGGAGCACCACCTTCTTCAAGCAGTGAGGAATCCCATGGCCAGCAACGAATACCCCGTCGTCCTGACGAAGGACAGCATCGACGCGAGCAGCGCGGACGTCGTGGACGCGAACGTCACCGTGGTCAACGAGATGTACGAAGCACTGCTCAACCATGACGAAATCGCCGCCAACGCGCTGCGCAGCTACTACGTGGACTACTACCTGACCCAGGCTCTGTCCGGTGGTTTCGCCCAGTACGTGTTCACGATTCCGGAGCGCGAGGACGTTGACGTCCTGGTCCGCGAAGGCCTCGAAGGCATGGGTGCAACGGCCCACCTGGACCTGTTCAACCGCACGGCCGCGGCCTTCGACGCCCTCTCCGAAGAGGAAGCCGAAACGTACATGGACGGCGAGCTGGACGAATCCGAGGACCCGTCCGAGGCGGTCGCGGCACTGGAGGAACTGGACGGCGAGTTCGAAGCGCTGCTGGAAACCGAGGACATCATCGAGCTCAACGCGGCCTGGCTGCGCGGGCAGGACGGCGTGCTCTACCTGGACGAAGAGCAGCTGGAATCCCACATCGCGGCCCGCGTCGCCCTGGTTCCGGACCTCGACGAGCGCCGGGCCGAGGCCGCCGAGGCCGAGCTCCTGGACGCGCCGGAGTTCGAGCTCATCATCCGCGAACTGTGCGACGTGGCCGGGTTCGCCCTGGAAAAGATCACCATGGGCGATCCGAACTACGTCCACGACGGCGAGAAGACCCTCGCCTGGCATTTCAGCACCGACCACGGTGACTACCTCATGGTCGAAGAGGACGACGAAGCCTTCATGCTCCACCCGGAGACCAAGGAGATCATCGCGGCCGTGGAGTTCGAAGAGGACGACGAGCTCGAGGGCGCGGAAGCGTAGCTTCCCGGCTGGACGGCTTCTTGAGCCGACCAAGCGGCGTTCCTTCCCAGTTGCTTTTGAACAGGCCGTCGACAAGCCCCGGAAATCCGGGGCACGGGGCTACTCCTTGCCTGACCTGGGTCTTGCAACCGGGAGGGAACGTCACATAGCCGGCACCGCGAGCCGGCTGCTGACTGGCGCCCGCGCTTGCCGGAGCGGTGCGCACCATGGTGGTTGACCGCCTCCACCCGGCCGCCCGGCTCAAGGGAGGCCCTCAACAAAACGTCGACGGTCGTGTTGTTCGCCCGCGTCACCTGGGCGAACTTCCGCTTCGGGCTGCGCAGCGAGACGTAACCCTTGCGCAGCTGGATCCCGACGCCGTCGGTGGCTGCGGCCCAGGCGAGCAGGGCATCGGCGATGGGCCGCAGCTCCGGGTGCTTGGCGTACTGGCCGTCGATCAGTTCGTCGGCGCCGGGCAGCATGAACTCCGGGTAGCCGAACATCTCCCAGGACACCGCGTACCGGGCATAGCCGGTGATGCCGTGTTCCTCGCGCATCCAGTTGCGGAGCTCGGCGTCGTTCTTCAACCCGGCCGCCCGGGCCCGCTCAGCCCACCAGTGGACGTCGTGCCCGGACGTGCGCAGCAGCAGTTCCTGGTTGCTGTCCACCATGAGCTGCCAGGTTCCGGCGTTCTTCAGATCGGGTCTCGAGGGTATGCTCCGATCGTAGCCAGGAATTCGTAGCCAAGGCCCGGTCAGTACCCCATCCCCGAGTCCTGCTTGATCATGTCGCCGGACGGACTCGCCAGGTACCAGACGTTGCCGTAGCCCTGGCCCTTCACGTCACCGGCAGCCGTGTCCCGCGAGAAGAAGTAGACCGGCAGGCCGTTGATGGTCACCTGCTTCTTGCCGTCCGCCGCCGGGATGGTGCCGATGGTCCCGGTCACGCCCTCCACAGCAGGCTTGTCGGAAGTAGTGGTCACGGCCGGCCAGAGGGCTGCGCAGGCTCCTTCACAGGCGCTCTTGCCCGAGTCCTTCACGTCCTTGGTGAAGAAGTAGACGCTCATGCCGTTGGCGCCCACTACGATCTTGCCCGCGCTGGAGCTGGCTGTTTTCAGTTCCGGTCCGGCAACCGGCGCGCTCGAGGACGGCGCGCTCGAGGACGGCGCATTCGACGCCGGCGCGCTCGACGACGGGCCGGCCGAAGTTGGCGAGGTGCCGGGGCTGCCGCCGCAGCCAGCCAGTGTAACCGCGAGGATCAGTGCGGCCGCGGGGGCCAGTGCGCCAAATCCGCTGATCGGGTGCAGGCGTTTCATGGGTTCGCTCCTTCGCCGGGTCCGGCCTGGATCGGCCGGACATTCACCCGGTACGACGCCCGCAGGTGAAGAATGGTTCACAGGGACTGAACCTTTTCGGGGCAGCCGGCGTCGTATCAGCCGAAAAGGGAACACAAAACCAGGAGGCAGCGGTGCCGTTGGACGGCAACATGAGCGACGAGGACGTGGTGGCCGCGATCTACCGCGACCACGGCACCGCGCTGCGCCGCTTCGTGCTCAGCTGCACCAGCGACGAAAACCTGGCGGACGACGTCGTGCAGGAAACGGTGCTGCGGGTCTGGCAGCACGCACCGCAGATCACCGGAAGCCTGCGCAGCTACCTGTTCCGCACCGCCCGCAACGTCATCATCGACAACTACCGCAAGGCCCGCCGCCGCCCGGCGGAAGCCGGCCCGGCGGCCCTCGAACTGGCCGAGAGCAGCGAACGGGTGGACGAACTGCTCAACCGGGTCCTCATGGAGGAGGCATTGCTGCGGCTCAGCCAGGAACACCGCGAGGTCCTGGTGGCACTGCATTACCAGCGCTTCACGGTCAACGAGGCCGCACTGCGGCTCAACATTCCCAGCGGAACGGTGAAATCCCGGGCCTTTTATGCCGTGCGCGCCTTGCGCACCATCCTGGATGAAATGGGGGTGCAGCGATGAACGATCACGCGCTCCTGGGTGCCTACCTGCTGGGCGGACTGGAGCCGGCCGAGTTGCTCGCCTTTGAGGAGCATCTTGCCGGCTGCGCCGCCTGCCGCCGCGAAATCGCCGAACTGGAGAGCCTGCCGGCGCTGCTCGACGCCGTTCCCGTGGCTGACGCCGTCGCGCTCGCCGCCGGAAGGGGGCCGGCTGCCGAACCGCAAGCCGGGGCGCCGGTTCTGCTGGAACTTGCCGCTCGACGTCGGAAGTCCCGGCGGTGGCGCACCGCACTCGTGGCGGGGGTCGCCGCGGCCTGCCTCGCCGGCGGCATCCTGGCAGGACCGGCGGTGGGCGGCCTGCTCAACCCGCCGCCAAAACCGGATGCCAGCTACTCCCTGCAGGCCGAAAACGGAATGCAGCTGACGGTGGGCCTGGTGAAGAAGACCTGGGGCACCGAGCTCGAACTCGAAGGCCGCAGCATGCCGCTCGAGGGCACCTTGTACCTGTGGGTCAAGGACCGCGACGGCGGCGAGGAACTCGCCTGCGGCTGGACCGCGACCCCCACCGGGCGGATCAAGGTCACGGGCGCCACACCGGTGCAGCTGGCCGGTATCTCCGGGGTGGAGCTGCGCGACGAAGCCAGGAAGACGGTGGCTGCGGTTTCGGTGCCGTAGGAGTTTCCGCGCGAGTGCTAGCGCCCTACGCCGCCCCGGCCATCCAGCCCGGCAGCCGGACGTTGTTGAAGCTGTAGAGGTGGATGCCGGCGATGTTTCCGGCCGGTCCGGCCAGGTCCGCCACGAGGTTTTCGGGGGAGTAGCGGTCCCCGAGGAACAGCTTGCGGGCCAGCGTCTTCTGCTTGCCGAGGAACTTCATGGACGAGCCCACGCCGATCTGCGTTGCCAGGGAGAGCAGCTTGGTCCGCGGCACGGCTCCGGCCACCCCGGCCCACACCGGCAGGTGGACGCCTTCGCGCCGCAGCAGTGCCGTGTAGTTGTGGATCTCCGGTGCCGAGAAGCACATCTGGGTGACGATCCGGGCGGCGAGGTGCTGCTTCGCCAGCAGGTCGTCGAGCAGGTCCACGCCCCCGACGGCGGGGTGCCCCTCCGGGTAGCCCGCGACGCCGGCCGCGATCCTTCCGCCGGATTGTTCCGCGATGTCTTCGAGCAGCGGGAGGGACGAAGCGTAGGGTCCTGCCGGCTGCTGGGCATCGCCGCCGATCGTGAAGACTTCCGTGATCCCCGCGGCTTCGCAGTCGCGGACGATCCCGGCCAGCTGCCCGCGGCTTTCCAGTGCCCGCGCGGCGAGATGGGGAACGACGTCGTAACCCAGGTCCCGGAGTTCGAGCGCCGACCGCATGGTGCGGGCGATGCCGTGGTGCGGCAGGCAGGTGATGGTCAGGGTGGTGGACGTCGGCACAGCGGCCACGAGCTTCTCCGCGATGCCGGTGGACGGGATGATTTCGAATCTGGTGGGAAACATCTCCATTCCCCCTACGCTCCAGTTGCCTTGGTTGCACCCGCGGCGAGGAGGGTTCTGGCTTCCTGGCGGGTGGTGCCGGAGTCCTGGATGCCTTCGGCGATGTGGGCCAGGTGTTCGGGGATGTCGCGGCCTTTTTTGCGCATGGCGGTGGC
>NZ_JBFPFO010000006.1:0-257525 GCF_047977865.1 Curtobacterium sp. LFS079 | reverse complement strand
TGGGCGTCGAACAGGCCTGCGGGGACGCTTTGAGGGCGCGGCGGGGGTACGGCGCCCTTGCCGGCATCCCCGTCCGCGCGCACCAGCGGCATACCCAGTCCAACACTCATGAAAATGAGGTCCTGCGTGGAGTTTGCATAAGGGGGGTCTTTCGATTGGAGGGAGGCTTGACCAGCGGGCGTCTGCCGCCTTCTCGCGGATGCGCTCCGCAATGACAGGGTAGTTCCTTCGTTAAAGACGACGCGGTCGGTGCACCACCCGGCATGGCACGGGTGGTACACCGACCGCTCTGGCCTGTCTGTAAGGAAGACCTGCTTTACCTCTGACTAGTTGCTGAGGTAACCGTTCGGGTCCAGGACATACTTCGTGGCGGCTCCGGCGTCGAATTCCGCGTACCCCTGCGGGGCGTCCTCGAGCGGAATGGACTTGGCGTTGACCGCCTTGGCGATCGAGATCCTGTCATGCAGGATCGCCATCATCAGCTGGCGGTTGTACTTCATCACCGGGCACTGGCCAGTCGTGAAGGAGAGGGATTTCGCCCAGCCGGTGCCCAAGGACAGGGACAGGCTTCCCTTCTTGGCCGCCTCGTCCGCAGCACCCGGATCCCCGGTGACATAAAGGCCGGGAATGCCCACGGATCCGCCGGCGGCAGTGAGGTCCATCAGCGAATTGAGCACGGTGGCCGGCGCCTCCTGGGCCCCGTGTCCGTGTCCGCGGGCTTCGAAACCGACTGCGTCGATGCCGGCGTCGACCTCTCGGACGCCAAGGAGCTGCTCGATCTGGTCAGCGGGGTCGCCGTTGGCCACATTGACCGTTTCGCAGCCGAAGGACCGGGCTTGGGCCAGGCGATCCTCATTGAGATCCCCTACGATCACCACAGCCGCCCCCAGCAGTTGGGCGCTGGCCGCCGCGGCAAGTCCGACCGGGCCGGCCCCGGCAACATAGACGGTAGACCCGACGCCGACACCCGCCGTGACGGCTCCGTGGAATCCGGTCGGGAGGATGTCCGAGAGCATGGTCAGGTCCATGATCTTCTCCAGCGCCTGGTCCCGATCGGGGAACCGCAACAGGTTCCAGTCCGCGTAGGGGACCAGGACGTATTCCGCCTGCCCGCCTACCCATCCGCCCATGTCGACATAGCCGTAAGCGGACCCGGGACGGTCCGGGTTCACGTTCAGGCAGATTCCTGTCTTACCTTCCTTGCAGTTCCGGCAACGTCCGCAGGAGATGTTGAAGGGGACCGAGACGATGTCCCCGACTTTGATGAACTCGACGTCCGGCCCGGTCTCGATGACTTCACCGGTGATCTCGTGCCCCAGGACAAGACCAGCCGGCGCAGTAGTGCGACCGCGAACCATGTGCTGGTCCGAGCCGCAGATGTTGGTGCTCACGGTGCGCAGAATGACCCCGTGCGGGACCTTCCGGCCGACATTGATGGGATTGACGCCGGGGCCGGCCTGCAGTTCAAAAGTGGGAAACGGGGTATCGATGATTTCCACGATCCCTGGCGCCTTGTACGCAACAGCCTTGTTACCTGACATTGAATGGCTCTTTCCGTGAAGTGAATTGACTCAATTGATACGTGCAGTGCACGTCGCTATGGGGGCAAACGACGGCGTTCGGGCCGTCAGGCGTCGATCACCAGATCCGTCTGCGCGGTGGAGCAGCAGGGCAGGAACTTGCCGGCAGAGATTTCCCGTGCCCGGATCCCGCCCTGGTGGTTCATCTCGACCTCTCCGGAAAGCTTGACGACTTTACAAGAGCCGCACATGCCTTCCTTGCAGTTCGCGCCAATCCTCACGCCTGCACGCTGGGCCACCTCGAGGATGTGCTCGGTGGGGTCGATCCGCACATTGACGCCGGTGCGCATGAAGGACATGGTGAGGCTGCCTGTTCCGACCGTGTTGAAGCTGGAGGCATCAGGGGAGCCGCCTTCCGGCTCCGCGTCCAGGCTGTCGTCGGAGGTGCCGGAGGCTGAGGTGTCCGGGTCGACGGTTTCCAGCGGCAGCCCCGAGGCCGGCAGGGTTCCGTCGGCGTCATAGCCAGGCTCGTAGAGCCCGAACGCGGCAGGCTGGTTTTCGAAGTAGTCCTCGGCGGAATCGGCGATTTCCTCCGCGATTTCTTCTGCGATGTCTGCGGCCATCGCGAGCTCCGACTGGTACTCAAGGAGCGTCTGGCGGTCACCCGAAAAGAACTCCATGTAGATGGAGGTGTCGTCGACGCCGACCTCCTTCAGGAGCTCGGTGGCGGCGTTCAGGTATCCCTCGGGACCACAGGCATAGACCTGTCGGCCGTTGGCATCCGGGGCCACCTCGCTGAGCATGGCCGCCGACAGCCTTCCGCTGAGCCCTTCCCAGTCGTCGGGCCGGCCGCGGTCGCCCAGGGAGTAGAAGACCTTGAAGCGTGAATCCACTGAGGCGATGTGAGCCAACTCCCGGTCGAAGGCAAAGCCTCCGGCATCCGAGCCGTGGTAGAGCACCGCGACATCTGCCAGTCCGGGCAGGGAGTGGATGGTCCGCACCATCGACATGATGGGGGTGATGCCCGCGCCGGCAGCGAGCAGGAGGTACCGCGCCCGGCGGTCGGCGTCGGGCAGGTGGAATGCCCCCACCGGTCCGAGCATCTCAAGCACGGTGCCGGGCTTGACGTTCTCGTGGACCCACGGCGAGACCAGGCCCGTGGGGTCGCGCTTGACGCTGATGCTGAAGGTCCACGGCTGCGTCGGCGAACTGGACAGCGAGTAGCTGCGGTCCACCGGCTCTTGCTCCTCGCCGTTCACCGGGAAGGCGACATTCACGTACTGACCGGCTCGGAACGCCAGGGGCGCACCGTCGGAACGGCGGAAGACGAAGGTCATGATGCCGCCGGCTTCGGGAACGGTCTCGACGCATTCGGCCATGAATTCCTGCGGGTGCCAGGGACCCAGGGCGTGGGCAGCGCGGGCGGGCACCCCGGCGCCGCCCATCACCCTGTTCCACGGCATCTCCAGACCGCGGATGCGCTGTGGTTCCAGGATTGCCGTTTCTGGGAGGAGCTCAATCATGCCAAGTGCTCCTGCACGCGCTGCGTGTACCAGTTGATGAATGCTTCGACCTGGTATTCGCTCTTCATGTAGGGGCCGGGCTCGTAGGCAGGGCTGGCAGCGCCCTGCTGGCACAACTCCACGAACGCCTTGTCCTGGATGTTCGTCTGCTTCCACACGTAGGTGAGCTTGTCCAGGTCGTAGTCAACGCCTTCCACGGCGTCGTCGGCTACCAGCCAAGTGGTCCGGACGAGGGTCTGGTGCTCGTTGATGGGGAAGACGCCGAAGGTGATGACGTGGTCGCCCATGAAGTGGAACCAGCTATTGGGCTGCAGGTGCATCGAGCAGCGGCCGAGGCGGAAATCGCGCAGGTCACCGAGCAGCTTCTTGGAGAGCCGGCGCCCGTCGGCGGAGAAGGACTCGCCATCTCCGTCGAGCGCTTCCCGGGAAATGCGGATTCCCGCAATGCGGGTGTCGAGTTCCTCGACCACCTCGTAGGGAAGGCCGTAACGGCGGCAACGGTCCTCGAGGTCGGCTTGGGCCTGCTTGTTGCGATCCCACACTTCCTCAAGGTGGGTGGGGATGAGGCCCTCGGTCAGGCCCCAGGTGGGGAAGAGGGAGCAGGCGAGCTCGGGGTGGCCATCGCAGTGGTAGCACTCACGGTTGTTCTCCATGACGAGCTTCCAGTTGCCCTCTTCGATGATGTTCTGCTGGTAGGCGATCTTCGTCTTCGCCAGTTCGTGGGGCGCGAGGTAGGGCTCGAAGATCTTGGAGGTCTCGTCGAAGTCCGTGGGCGGCTCGTTCGCGATGCAGACGAAGATGAGTCCGGCAACCTCGCGGCCGTGGGCGCGCTTGAGGGCAAAGCAATTCTTGTCGAATTTTGCTTCGCCGGGCGCGGAGGCGTGGATCAGGTTGCCCTCGGGGGAGTAGGTCCAGGAGTGGTAGCCGCAGACCAGGTTTCCGGTCGACCCGGCAGCTTCGGTCAGGACACGGGCGCCGCGGTGGCGGCACACGTTGTGCAGGACGTTCACACCGCCGTCGTCGTTGCGCAGCACAATCAGGGAGTAGGGGCCATAGTCGACGGTGACGTAGTCCCCCGGCTCGGGCAGTTCAGCGGTGCTGGCTGCGAAGATCCAGTGCTGGCCGAAAATGGCTTCCATGTCGAGGTTGAAGATCGTGGGATCGGTGTAGAAGGGGGCATCGAGGGAGTAACCGGTGCGCCGGAACTCAAACAACGCCGTGATTTCCGCCAGCTGCTCGGCGGGCAATGATGAAGCGAGCTTTCCGCGTGAATTCAGGGGCACGTTCACTGAAGCAGTCATGGGTTTCCTCCCGGGGCGTGGGTGAGTGGGGCAAAGCGCGGCGACCACGAATCGGGGGATGTGACGGGCGTCGCAATAGCTTTCTAAGGAATGAGATTAGGCACGATTGAGCTGCAACAAAAGCGCAAGATTTTGAAGATAACCATGCAGAATAGATGCATGATCGATGCGAGGCTCATCACCCTTCGGGTTTTTGCCCGGTGCGGCACCATAGGCGCAACCGCAGAACTCACGGGCTACTCTCCGTCCGCCGTCTCCGCGCAATTGCGGGAGCTACAGCGCGTGCTTGGAATGCAGCTGTTGACGAAGGACGGCCGGGGTGTACGGCTGACCGCCACCGGCCGCTTTCTCGTGGCGGGCTCGGATCCCCTCATTGCCCAATGGGAGAGCCTGCGTGCCGCGGCCATGGAGGCCGGCGACCAGGTGCAGCCCCATTTTGGCCTCGGCGGATTCTCCACTGCAGCCGCCCAGCTGCTCGCGCCGCTGGCCGCTACCCTGCGCTCAACACGCCCCCTGCTGGAGGTGCAGGTTCTTGAGGCCGACCCGGCCCGCTGTTTCGACTTGTTGATTGCGGAGCGAATCGACCTCGCGGTCATTGTCGCCATGCAATCCGATAGCTACGGTGAGGACGATCCGCGCTTCGAGCAGACAGTTCTGCTCGACGATCCGCTGGACGTGATCGTTCCCGCTGACCATCCGCTGGCATCACGGGGAACAGCGACGCTTGAAGAGCTGGCATCGGAACCTTGGATCACGGAGGCCGCTGGTTCCACCTACCATTCCCTCTTCACCGCGGCGTTCACGACAGTCGGGGTGACGCCGCGGATTGCGCATGAGGCCGTTGAATGGGAAACGCAGATCGCGTTCGTGGGTGCGGGGCTGGGCGTCGGCCTGCTGCCACGGCTGGCACCCTTGCGCGGTGCGGAGAACGTGGTTCGACTACGTATTACAGGCAAAGCGAAACCTGTGCGCCGCATTATCGCCGCGGTGCGCAGGGGCAGCATCGCCTCGCCCCTGATCCAGGAATCGCTCGGCATCCTGCAGGTTAACGCCAATCGGATCCTCAACGAGCGTCTCGAAGAGGATCTCTAGCCGTAGGGCACTACCTCCGGACGTAGCCCATGTTGGCGCTGATCTTCAGCCCGGCTTCTTTCAGCCCGTCCAGGAGTCCCGGCTCCTTTTCCGGGTCGAAGCGGAAGGCGGGTCCGGAGATGCTGACGGCCCCGATGACGGCGCCCAAGTGGTTGTAGACCGGGACCGACATCGAGGTGATCCCGATCTCGAATTCCTCCCTCACCACGCCAAAACCCTGGCGGGCGACGTCAAGCAACTCGGTTTCGAGCGTTGTCCTGTCCGTGATGGTCCGGGGTGTGCGGGGCGGAAGGCCGGTCTCCTTCAGGATGCGGTCCCGTTCGTCCGCCGGAAGTGCGGCAAGGAGGACCTTGCCGCTGGATGTGGCATGCAGCGGCGTCAGGCTGCCCACCCAGTCGTAGGTGGCCAATGTGGACGGGCCCATCGCCTGGTCCACGTTGACGGCATAGTTGGAGCGCAGCACGGCGAGGTTCACGGTTTCCTTGAATTCCTCGGCGAGGGCTTCCAGGACCGGGCGTGCTTCCCGCACCAGGCTCAGGCGGCCCGGGATGGAACTGGCCAGGCGGAGGATTCCGAAGCCCAGCTGGTACTTTCCGCGTTCGCTGTTCTGGTGGACCATATCCCGGCCCACCAGGGAACCCATCAGCCGGGACACCGTGGATTTGTGGATGCCCATCTCCTCGGCGATTTCGCTCACTCCGGCATGGCCGTCCCTGGCCAGGATCTCCAGGATTTCGAGTGCCCGGTCCACGGACTGCACGCCTCCGTGCTGCCCGGCTGCAGCCTCGGTATCCGTATCGGGCTCAACGTTCGAAACCATGCTCCATACTTTCAGGTAGTTTCCGTGGCCGGCTTGCCCGCCACGGCTTCTGTGTAGTTCCCTCTCGCTTCCAAACCTAGTGGATCGCCGGCACTAAGTGTGACGTGGGCTACATTGTGTTAACGCGCGCGTAACTCAAGCCTCATCAGCACGCGCGGGAATCCGTTGATTACCGAATCCGTGTCCGAGGCCTTGCTGAAGCCCGCTTCTTCGAACAGTTTCCGGGTGCCCACATAGGCCATGGTGAGGTCCACCCGGCCACCCGCATTGTCCACCGGGTAGCCTTCGATGGCCGGCGCCCCGTTGCTGCGCGCGAATTCGACCGCCCCCTCCAGGAGCCGGTGCGAAATACCCCGGCCGCGGTGCCCGGGCCGCACCCGGATGCACCACACCGACCACACCGGCAGTTCGTCCACCTGCGGGATCTTCCTGCTCCGGGCGAAGCTGGTGTCCGCCCGCGGGTGCACGGCGGCCCAGCCGACCGGCTCGTCGCCGTCGTACGCCATCACCCCCGGCGGTACCTGCTCTGCGAGCAGCTGCCTGACAAACTCGCCGCGCCGCACGCCCTGCAAGGCCACGTTCTGCTTCGCGGGGATGCGGTAGCTCAGGCACCAGCACACATTCGCATCCGCGCGCTGCTTGGGTCCGAGGAGCATGCGGACGTCCTCGAATTGTCTTGCGGGGCGGATTTCGATGGCCATGTCGGTGAGTCCTCCCGGCAGCTCGTCCTGAAAACGATCCTAGCCACCGCTTTCACAGCTTGGGCGCCGCATTCACAGGCAAACTACAGCTACCGGAAAGCATCCGTTGAACTTGGGCGCCGAGAGTGAAGTGGGCGGCATACTGCCACCTGGCCAGACAGCCGTTCGCGCGGCGGAAATCAGGAGACGATCCATGGCAAGTACAAAGAGAATCACGCTCGGCGTCGCGGCCGGTGCCCTCGCCCTTGGCGCAGGTCTCGGCGTGACCGGCATGGCGACCGCGGCAACCACTCCCAGCCCCAGCGCAACAGAGACGGGCGCGACGCCGGAAGGCACCGCCCCCGCCGACGGCACCACCGCGGGTGGCGGCTTCGGCTGGCACGGCGGCTTCGGTCGGCACGGCGGGCACCAAGGTGACCGCGGTCGGCTCGCTGCAGCCCTGGCCAGCAAGCTCGGGGTCGACGAAGCCAAAGTGACCGAAGCGCTCAAGGCGTTCCGTGAGGCCAACAAGCCCTCGGCGCCGCCCGCGGAGGGCTCAACGGAAGCCGCCAGGCCGGACCGTGCGGCGAGGGATGCTGCCTTGGCCAAGGCCCTGGCGGAGAAACTCGGCATCGACGAGGCCAAGGTCACCGCGGCGTTGAAGGAGATCCGCAGCGAAGCCCAGGCGGAGCGGGCGGCCGCCCTCAAGGCGAGGTTGGACAAGGCCGTGAGCGACGGGACACTCACTCAGGCCGAGGCGGACGCCGTCACGAAGGCGGTGGAGAAGGGAGTGATCGGCGGGCGCTGACCCGCCACCGGCAGGCCCGTGGCCGCTCCGGCATCCCCGGCGGCGGCCGGGCCCGCCTGCCTCGTCCGGGCCGTATCGGTTTGGCACCCGTAGTGGGACACTTGGATGAATCGGATGGCTGGGGTACGAGTGGCTGGGGGTTCAGGCCAGGGGATTGTCACGTGCGGAGGGGAGGTGCCAAGGGCATGATAGCCGGATGGGCTTACCTCTTGGGCGCGATAATGACGATTGACGCACTCCTGCTGGGCTTGCTGCTGATGAATGTGAAGTGGCCAAGCCGTTCGAACAGGAAGTGACGGTTCGCCCTGCAGCACCTTAACCTGCGGGACCTTGCCCTACAGGACCTTGCGGACCGTTTCCTCGAAGCTCGTCACGTGGTGCAGCGCCAGCGCTGCGGCCTTCTCTTCGTCGCCGTCGGCGATCGCGTTGAGTAGATCGACGTGCTCGGCAATGTGCCCCGTGACCGAAGGCATCTTTTCGAGCATGTAGCACCAGATCCGGGTGGCCAGGTTGTCATAGCGGATCAGCACATCTTCCAGGTGCGGATTGGCCGCAGCCTTGTAGATGAGCCGGTGGACCTGGATGTCGTAGCGCATGAGCTCGTACTGCCCGGCCTTGCCCTCTTCCAGCTTGCCGATGGTGTCGGCGATGTCGCGCAGTTCCTGCCGGAGGTTGGGCCCGGCCATGCGTGCTGCACGGCGGGCAGCCAGCGGTTCCAGGAGTTCGCGGATTTCCGAGATGTCGGCAAGTTGGGTGATGTCCACGCCCGTGGCGAAAGTGCCGCGCCGCGGATAGGAGACCACCAGGTGGTCGCTTTCGAGGCGCTTGATGGCCTCGCGGACCGGCGTGCGGCCGATGCCGAGTTCGCCGGCGATCTGGCCGTCATTGATGGGATCGCCGGGCTTGATGTCCAGCATGATGAGCCGGTCCCGCAGGAGCAGATAGGCGTTTTCGGCCAAGGATGCGCCCTGTGGGCCCGAATCCAGTGCTTCTAAAACAGTGCTCATTGCTCTCTCCGCTTGCAGTCATTCAATCCTTGCCCAGAAGACTCGCCGTGGACTGTTGACGACCTTGTGATTTACAACATACCATGATTGCAGTTCTGATATATCAGTTGCCTAACAGTTGGTGACTACGAAGATTCCTTAGGAGCAGAGCATGGTTGAACCGCTGAACCGCCCGCTGGCCGTTGCGGACCCGGAAGTCGATCAGGCGATTGCGCAGGAGCTCATCCGGCAGCAGTCCACCCTGGAAATGATCGCCTCCGAAAACTTCGCTCCGTCTGCCGTGATGCAGGCCCAGGGCTCGGTGCTGACCAACAAGTACGCCGAGGGCTACCCGGGCAAGCGCTACTACGGCGGCTGCGAGCACGTCGATGTGATCGAGCAGCTGGCTATTGACCGCGTGAAGGCCCTGTTCGGCGCCGAGTTCGCCAACGTCCAGCCGCACTCCGGTGCACAGGCAAATGCAGCAGCCATGTTCGCCCTGCTGAACCCGGGCGACACCATCATGGGCCTGGACCTGGCTCACGGCGGCCACCTGACCCACGGCATGCGCATCAACTTCTCCGGCAAGCTCTACAACGTGGTTCCGTACCACGTCCGTGAAGAGGACCTGCGCGTGGACATGGCAGAGGTGGAAGCCCTGGCACTGGAGCACAAGCCCAAGCTGATCGTCGCCGGCTGGTCCGCCTACTCCCGGCAGCTGGACTTCGCCGAATTCCGCCGCATCGCCGACCTCGTCGGCGCCTACCTGATGGTGGACATGGCCCACTTCGCCGGACTGGTGGCAGCAGGACTGCACCCGAACCCGGTGCCGTTTGCCGACGTCGTCACCACCACCACGCACAAGACCCTCGGCGGCCCGCGCGGCGGCGTGATCCTCGCCAAGGAGGAATACGCCAAGAAGATCAACAGCGCAGTCTTCCCCGGACAGCAGGGTGGCCCGCTGGAGCACGTGATCGCAGCCAAGGCCGTAGCCTTCAAGTTCGCCGCAGAGCCTGAGTTCAAGGAACGCCAGGAACGCGTCCTCGAGGGCGCCAAGATCATCGCCGACCGCCTCCTGCAGGACGACGTCGCGGAAGCCGGCATCACCGTGGTCAACGGCGGCACCGACGTCCACCTGGTCCTGGTTGACCTGCGCAACTCCGAACTCGACGGCCAGCAGGGTGAGGACGCGCTGCACCGCATCGGCATCACCGTGAACCGCAACGCCGTCCCGTTCGACCCCCGCCCGCCGATGGTTTCCTCCGGTCTCCGCGTGGGCACCCCGGCACTCGCCGCACGCGGCTTCGCCGCCGGCGAATTCACCGAAGTCGCAGACATCATCGCGACGGCGCTCATCGCCGCCGCCGGCGACGGCACCCTGGGTGAGGACACCGCCGTCGAGCTCCGCGCACGCGTCACCGCGCTGGCGGAACAGTTCCCCCTCTACCCGCACCTCGGCACCGCTGGTTCGGCCACCGAACTCGCAGCAGAAATGATTGGAGCAGCCCAGTGAGCGCAGACCACCTCCCGGAGCACCCGGACTTCCTCTGGCGCAACCCGGAGCCCAAGGCCTCGTACGACGCCGTGATTGTGGGCGGCGGCGGGCACGGCCTGGCCACCGCGTATTTCCTGGCGAAGAACCACGGCATGACCAACATCGCCGTCCTGGAAAAGGGCTGGCTGGCCGGCGGCAACATGGCCCGCAACACCACCATCATCCGTTCCAACTACCTCTGGGACGAGAGCGCTGCCATCTACGAGCACGCGCTCAAGCTCTGGGAGGTGCTGCCGGAAGAACTCGAATACGACTTCCTGTTCAGCCAGCGCGGCGTCATGAACCTGGCGCACACCCTGGGCGACGTGCGCGAAAGCATGCGCCGCGTGGGTGCGAACAAGCTCAACGGTGTCGACGCCGAATGGCTGGACCCGCAGCAGGTCAAGGAACTCTGCCCCATCCTGAACGTCAGCGACAACATCCGCTACCCCGTCATGGGCGCCACCTACCAGCCCCGCGCAGGCATCGCCAAGCACGACCACGTCGCGTGGGCATTCGCCCGCAAGTGCGACGAATTGGGCGTGGACATCATCCAGAACTGCGAGGTCCAGGGCTTCGTCAAGGACGGCGACCGCGTGGTGGGCGTCAAGACCAACCGCGGCACCATCAACACCGAAAAGGTGGGCCTGTGCGCGGCCGGCCACAGCTCGGTCCTGGCAGAGATGGCAGGCTTCCGCCTCCCCATCCAGTCCCACCCGCTGCAGGCCCTGGTCTCCGAGCTGCACGAACCCGTCCACCCGACGGTGGTCATGTCCAACCACGTGCACGTCTACGTCTCCCAGGCCCACAAGGGCGAACTGGTGATGGGCGCCGGCGTCGACTCCTACAACGGTTACGGCCAGCGCGGCTCCTTCCACGTGATCGAGGAGCAGATGGCGGCCGCCGTCGAACTCTTCCCGATCTTCGCCCGGGCACACGTGCTGCGGACCTGGGGCGGAATCGTGGACACCACCATGGACGCGTCGCCGATCGTCGGCACCACCCCGGTGGAGAACATGTTCGTCAACTGCGGCTGGGGTACCGGCGGCTTCAAGGGAACCCCCGCGGCCGGCCTGACCTTCGCCCACACCATCGCCACCGGCGCACCGCACAAGCTCAACGAGCCGTTCTCGCTGGAGCGCTTCGAGACCGGTGCCCTGATCGACGAACACGGCGCTGCCGCCGTCGCCCACTGACCCCGCGGAAAAGACAGAAAGAAAGCCGGACATGCTCCTCATTTCCTGCCCCAACTGCGGGCCACGCGACGAAACCGAATTCCACTACGGCGGCCAGGCGCACATCGCCTACCCCGAAGACCCCTACGCACTGGACGACCGCAAATGGGCCGAGTACCTGTTCTACCGGGACAACACCAAGGGCGCCTTCGCCGAACGCTGGGTCCACAGCACCGGCTGCCGCCAATGGTTCAACATGCTGCGGGACACCGTGAGCTATGAGATCCAGGCGGTTTACCCCATGGGAAGCCCCCGCCCCGAATCCGCCACCCAGGCATCCGCCCCGGAAGGAGCAAGCAAGTGACGTCCCAGAACGCCCGCCTCGCCAACGGCGGCCGCATCGACCGCAGCATCTCCTGGCGCTTCACCGTGGACGGCCAGGAATACACCGGCCACCCGGGTGACACCCTCGCCTCCGCGCTGCTCGCCAACGGCCGGGTCACCGTGGGCAACTCCCTTTACGAGGACCGCCCCCGCGGCATCATGTCCGCCGGCGTCGAGGAAGCCAACGCCCTCGTCAAGATCGCCCCGCGCTTCCCCGGCCACGTGGCCGAGTCCATGCTCCCGGCCACCACCGTGTCCCTCGTGGACGGACTGAAGGCCGAACTGCTGAACGGCCTGGGCAAGCTCGATCCCAACGAGGACAAGGCCGAATACGACAAGAAGTACGTCCACACGGACGTGCTGGTGATCGGCGGCGGCATCGCAGGCCTCGCCGCGGCCCGCGAAGCGGTCCGCACCGGCGCCCGCGTCATCCTCATCGACGACCAGCCCGAACTCGGCGGTGCCCTGCTTTCCGGCTCCACCGTTCCCGGCCTGGCCGAGGAAATCGAAGGCAAGCCGGCCTTGGAATGGGTTGCCGACGTCGAAGCCGAGCTGGTTTCCGCCGCCGAATGCACCGTGCTGAACCGCACCACCGCCTTCGGCTCCTACGATTCCAACTACGTGATCGCCGCCCAGAACCGCACGGACCACCTCACCGTCCCCGCGGCCGACGGCGTCTCCCGCCAGCGCATCTGGCACATCCGTGCCGCCCAGGTGGTCCTGGCCCCCGGCGCCCACGAGCGCCCGCTGGTGTTCGAAAACAACGACCGCCCCGGCATCATGCTCGCCTCGGCCGTGCGCAGCTACCTGAACCGCTACGCCGTCGCCGCCGGTTCCCGCGTGGTCATCAGCACCACCAACGACTCCGCCTACGCCCTCGTGGCCGAACTGCAGGACGCCGGAATCAAGGTGGCCGCTGTCGTGGACGCCCGTCCGCAGCTGAGTGCCCCCGCGGCAGCCACCGTGGAGCAGGGCACCAGGGTGCTGATCGGCGCGGCTGTTGCCGGCACCACCGGCCGCGCCGAAGACGGCCGCGTGGACGGCGTCACCGTCCGCAGCATCAACGACGACGGCGAACTCACCTCCGGCGTCGAACAGTTCGACTGCGACCTGCTCGCCGTCTCCGGCGGCTGGAGCCCGGTGGTCCACCTGCACAGCCAGCGCCAGGGCAAACTGCGCTGGGACGAGGAGCTCGCCGGCTTCGTGCCGAGCTCCGTGGTCAAGGACCAGCAGGTGGTCGGCTCGGGACGCGGCAGCTACGAGCTGGCCGACTGCCTGGCCGAAGGCATCAGTGCCGGTGCAGCCGCCGCGATCGCCGCCGGTTTCAGCAGCGACACCGTTCCCGCCGAGGCCAAGGCTCCTGTGGCCTCTGCCCCCACCCGCCAGCTCTGGCTGGTCCCGGGCCAGGAGGGCACGGCAGGGGAGTGGCACCACCACTTCGTGGACTTCCAGCGCGACCAGACCGTGGCGGATGTCCTCCGCTCCACCGGTGCCGGCATGCGCTCGGTGGAACACATCAAGCGCTACACCTCCATCAGCACCGCCAACGACCAGGGCAAGACCTCCGGCGTCAACGCGATCGGCGTCATCGCCGCCGCGCTGAAGTCCGAAGGCGCTGCAGCTGCCGGCGTCGGCGAGATCGGCACCACCACCTACCGCGCGCCGTTCACCCCGGTCGCCTTCGCGGCACTGGCCGGACGCCAGCGGGGCGAGTTGTTCGACCCGGCCCGCGTCACCTCCATCCAGCCGTGGCACGTGGAGAAGGGCGCCCTGTTCGAGGACGTCGGACAGTGGAAGCGGCCGTGGTACTACCCGCAGGCGGGCGAGGACATCGAGGCAGCCGTGCTGCGCGAATGCGCCGCCGTCCGCGAGTCCGTCGGCTTCATGGACGCCACCACCCTCGGCAAGATCGAGATCCGGGGCAAGGACGCGGGCGAATTCCTCAACCGCATCTACACCAATGCCTTCAAGAAGCTCGCCCCGGGTTCGGCTCGCTACGGCGTCATGTGCACCCCGGACGGCATGATCTTCGACGACGGCGTGACCCTGCGCCTGGACGAGGACCGCTTCTTCATGACCACCACCACCGGCGGCGCCGCCAAGGTGCTGGACTGGCTGGAGGAATGGCACCAGACCGAATGGCCGGAACTGGACGTGGCTTCCACCTCGGTCACCGAGCAGTGGAGCACCATCGCCGTAGTCGGGCCGAAGTCCCGTGCAGTGATCGCCAAGGTCGCCCCGGAACTGGCAGCCGACGGCGGGCTGGACACCGAGAACTTCCCGTTCATGACCTTCCGCGAAACCACCCTCGCCTCCGGTGTGCGGGCCCGCGTCTGCCGGATCTCCTTCTCCGGTGAACTGGCCTACGAAATCAACGTGCCCACCTGGTACGGGCTGAACACCTGGGAAGCCGTGGCCGCGGCGGGTGCCGAGTTCAACATCACCCCGTACGGCACCGAAACCATGCACGTGCTCCGCGCCGAGAAGGGTTACCCGATCGTCGGCCAGGACACCGACGGCACGGTCACCCCGCAGGACGCCGGCATGGAGTGGATCGTCTCCAAGGCCAAGGACTTTGTCGGCAAGCGTTCCTACAGCCGGGTGGACGCCCAGCGCGAGGACCGCAAGCACCTGGTCAGTGTGCTCCCGGCGGACGGTTCGCTCAAGCTCCCCGAAGGCACCCAGCTCGTGGAGAAGGGCATCGCGGTCAACCCCGCCTACGGCCCCGTCCCGATGGAAGGCTTCGTGACCTCGAGCTACCACAGCGCCGCACTCGGACGTTCCTTCGGCCTGGCCCTGATCCGCAACGGCCGCAACCGCATCGGCGAGACCCTGGTGGCCGCCGTCGGCGATCAGCTCGTGGACGTAACGGTCGGCGAAACAGTACTTTTCGACCCTGAAGGGAAGCGCAAAGATGGTTGAGACAGCAGCAGCAACTCCCAGCAACCAGAACGGCAGTGCAGTCCGGGCGGCCCGCCGCAGCCCGGCGGCGCACCTCGCCGGAACCTTTGAGGCCGCGTCGCTTGCCGGCGTCGCGGAGATCAAGGAAATCCCGTTCCAGACCATGGCCGGCATCCGCGTCCAGCGGAACAGCGACGCCGGCGGGCGCATTGCCTCGGTGTCCGGCGGCCTGCCGGCCGCCTGCGGCGAGGTCGTCGAACACGGCGGCGTGGCCACCCTGTGGCTCGGCCCGGCCGAGTTCCTGGTGATCGCCCCGGAAAACGCCCACGAGTCCCTCGGCGGCGACCTGCTCCAGGCCCTGGGGGAAGCCCTCGCCGACGGGCAGGGCCAGGTGGTGGACCTTTCGGCCAACCGCACGGTCTTCGAACTCTCGGGTTCCCGCGCCCGCGACGTCCTGGAAAAGGGCTGCTCCCTGGACCTGCACCCGCGTTCCTTCAAGGCCGGCACCGCCGTGTCCACCGAAATCGGCCACATTCCGGCGATCCTCTGGAAGAGCGGCGAGGACACCTTCCAGGTGCTGCCCCGCGCGTCCTTCGCCGATTTCCTGGGCCGCTGGCTGGTGGACGGCATGCGTGAGTTCGCATCGCCGGAGGTGCCGTGATGACCGCCCCCGTCACCGAGCTCGGCACCGGCACCAGCGCCGAAACCACCGTTGAGCACATCCTGACCCTGGACTGCGCGGAAACCCGCGGCATCGTGCACGCGGTTTCCGGCTTCCTGCTGGAACAGGGCTGCGACATCGTGGACAACAAGCAGTTCGGCTCCCGCGACGATGCCCACTTCTTCATGCGGGTGCACTTCTCCTCCGCAGGTGATGACTCCACCCTGGAGAACCTGCGGGAGGCCTTCGGGCCGATCGCGGAGAAGTTCGGCATGCGCTGGCAGCTCGAACGCCACGGCTCCAGGCGCCGGGTGCTGATCATGGTCTCCAAGTTCGGGCACTGCCTGAACGACCTGCTGTTCCGTGCCCGGGTGGGCGAACTGCCCATCGATATCGTGGGCGTCGTGTCCAACCACACGGATCACCAGGGGCTGGTGGAATGGCACGGCATCCCCTTCTTCCACGTTCCCGTCACGGCGGCGATCAAGCCGCAGTCCGAGGCCCGGCTGTTGGAGATCATCGACGAACTGGACGTGGAGCTGGTGGTGCTGGCCCGCTACATGCAGGTGCTCAGCGACGACCTGGCCCGCAAGCTGGACGGACGTGCGATCAACATCCACCACTCCTTCCTGCCCAGCTTCAAGGGTGCCAAGCCCTACCACCAGGCCTACGCCCGCGGCGTGAAGACGGTGGGTGCTACGGCGCACTACGTCAACGGGGAACTGGACGAGGGTCCGATCATCTCCCAGCAGGTCCTGGACGTGGACCACACTTACGGCCCGGAAGACCTCGTCGCGGCCGGCCGTGACTCCGAATGCAAGGCCCTCAGTAACGCGGTGCGCTGGCACTGCGAGGGCCGGGTGATCCTGCAGGGCAACCGCACGGTGGTCCTCAAGTAGGCAGGGTCCCCCCAAAAAGCCTGTTCACGGGAAGCAGGAAATGCCCGACGGCGGTTCGCACCGCCGTCGGGCATCTTGCGTTTAAGGGGATCGGCTCAGAGGTCGTCGCGGCAGTGCGCGGAGTGCAGTTTGTAGAGGCCCGTAAGGTCTCCGGCCGCCAGGCCGTCCGGCGCGCCGATTTCCGGGTACATGAGCTGGACGGGATCGTCCACGTGGTCCAGGCCCACCACATGGCCCAACTCGTGCTGCATGACCGCCGAGACGTAGTCCGCCCCGCCGGGCAAGCCCATGAGTTCGGTGATCTGCGGGGTGTCCAGGTCCAGGCGCCCCGAGACGTAGCTGCGCGGGCCCGAACCGAAACTGTAGGCCGTGCTGCCGCCGGTGCCGATCACCTTGCCCGCCAATGCGGGAGACGTCGCGGGGGTGGTCCAGGAAACCAGCAGCGGAGCCCAGCGGTTCCCGTAGAGCTTGGGCTGGTAGGCCTCGCGCTTTGGCGTGGGTTTCTCCTTGGTGGCGCCGTCCTTGACGAACTTCAGGCCCGTGGCGGCCGAAATCTTCGCCACAGCGTCTTCCAGAAGGCCTTCCGAACCGGCCGGGGCGAGTTCCGCGTTGACCACATAGTGCACTGGACGGCAGGGCGAGTAGCCCACCGGGCTGCCGTCCGGGTTGGTGGCCAGGAACTTGTAGGACGTGCTTTCCACCGCCGGTTTCACGGGCGTGAGCAGCGGATGCCCGGCCTCCTCAAGGCCGGGCGGTGGAGCGTCGTCATCCTGCTGCTTCTTCGAGCCCGGCGCCGCGGCGCCCGCCGCCGTACCGGGTTGCGCGCCTTTGTCCGTGGCTTGGCGGCTGGCTCCCGGCAAGGCCGGAAAGAGGGACGTGATCCGTGGATCGCCGCGCAGGAAGCCACTGACCAGCAGCGCGATGACAACCGCAACGGCCACTACCAGGAGGTTGCGGAGCAGGTACAGGCCGGTGCGGGGACGCCGGGGCGGCAGGCCGCCGTCGGGCTCGAAATCCGGGTACATCCTGCTCCCTGCGTTGTAGACAAAGCGGCTGCCTGCCGCCTAGCCGACCACAGCTCCGAACAGCAGGCCAAGCCCGTAGGTTGCGCCGGCGGCGCCAAGGCCGATCGCCAGCTGGCGGAGGCCACGCGTGAGGGGCGAGGTGCCGGAAAGCAGACCAACGACGGCGCCCGTTCCGAGAAGCGCGACGCCCACCAGAGTACCGGCCGTCAGGAGGGCAGCGAAACCGCCGAGTCCGAAGATGAACGGCAGGATCGGCACGATGGCACCGGAGGCGAAGAAGCAGAAGCTGGACACCGCGGCACCCCAGGCGGAACCGACGGCTTCGTGCTCGTCCGGGCTCTCCTCTTCCTCCGGGTGGAGGGACAGGGATGGATCGCAGTCGCAGGAGTAGACGCCCATGCGCTCGGCGGCGCGGTGTTCGGCGGCTTCGTGGCTCATGCCGCGGGCCAGGTAGACCAGCACCAGCTCGTTGTGCTCGATGTCCAGGGAAGGCGCCGCGGAGAGCGTGACCTGGGTGGGCCGGGTGGCCTTCAGCAGTTCCAGCTGGGAGCGGACCGAGACGTACTCGCCGGCGCCCATGGACAGCGCACCGGCCAGCAGGCCGGCGATGCCGCTGAAGAGCACTACGGAGGTGGGGACGCCGGTGGCCGCCATGCCCATCACGAGGGACAGGTTGCTGACCAGGCCGTCGTTTGCGCCGAATACAGCGGCGCGGAAGGAACCGGAGAGCCGGTTGCGGCCGCGGGTGGCCAGACCGCGGACCACTTCTTCGTGGATCTGCTCGTCGGCGGCCATTGCACGCGTCGCGGCGGGATCGGTGGCGTAGGGGGAGCGGCTCTCGGCGCGCTGGGCAAGGGCCAGCACGAACACCGAACCGAAATGCCGCGCCAGGAAGCCGAGCAGGCGGCTGCGGGTCGACGCCGCCTTGGGCATTCCCGCGTGTTCACCCAACACGCGAAGCCAGTGGGCTTCGTGACGGCCTTCGGCGTCGGCGAGGGCCAGAAGGATTTCGCGTTCTTCGCCGTCGCGGCGCTGCGCCAGTTCGCGGTACACGGCGGCTTCGGCGCGTTCGTCGGCCAGGTACTGCCGCCAGCGTTTGATGTCTGCGGGGGAGGGAGGTTCCGGCTGCGCGGTGTCTTGCGGCCGCGCTGTGTCCATTGGCGTTTGCACTGTGGCTTTTGGCGGCACTGTGGCTTTTGGCGGCACTGGGTCTTTTCGCGGCACTGTGGCTTTTCGCGTTTGCACTGTGGCTCCTGTGTTGCCGGGGCGGGTTTCATCGCCCCGTTGCACTTCCACATTAGCGCCAATTTCCGCGGTTTTTTGGCCGGTAATCCTCACCACGGAGTTTCGGCATGCCTTAAAGCAAGCGCCGTCCTGCCACACCTTGACCCCCGGCAGGGGCAGTGCTCAGATGGAGGAACAAGGGGCACGGATTGGCGCGGCCGTGCAGTTGGCCGGACCGAGCCGCAGCCCGCGGCAAAGTGAACGGAAGGTTTCACCGTGGACAGCACCGAACCGCATGCCTGGCACGCCGAACGTCCGACCGTCGAGGCGGATCCCGCCTACGACTACAGCGAGGACATCCCTGTGGACGAGGAATGGGACGAAGAAGACGACGCCATTGACGAAGAAGAACGGGTCGTGCCGCTCGACGTCGATGAACACCGGGAAGAAGAAGGCGACGAAGAATAGCCCGGTACCCGTGTTCCGGTCTTTTCCGTCACTCCAGGATGAATGACAGGTCCTTGCCCCCGCGGTAACCGCGCGCGGCGACGGCGAGGAGCAGCCTCCGCTCGGCCGGAAACCAGAGGGCGGGCCGTACTGTACGGGCCAGCGCCCGGGTGAGGAGCCGCGGGTCAGCGCACCGCCCGAGTTCGCGCCTGCCGGCCACGAAGAGCAGCACCGATCCGCTGGAAATATCGACACAGGGAATCACCCGCAGCGCCGCCGGGGAGCCTGCGGCTGCGGGCGGTTCGGCGCGCGGTTCATTCCGGTTGTCCGTCTGGGCAGGTGCAAGGTGGGCGGTGGCATCAAGAGGCATTGGCCTTCTCCTGGGGGAGTTGCTCTTGCCTGGCCGGTTGTCTCTGGTCCGGTGCAGGCCGCTTCCTCATCCGAACCACCCGTGAACATGGGGTTGGTGCGTGGCAAGTCGGAGCTTGGCGCCACATCTCTTGAAGCTGGACTTACCTTAGCGCACCCGTCCCGCCTGCGGGACAGGGCAAAGCCGGGAACGACGACGGCGGTGCCACCTGCGCAAGGTGGCACCGCCGTCGTCGTTATCCTGTTAGCCCGCCGGGGACTAGTGGCCCGTGTGGCTGGCCACCGGGTGCGCGTCCAGGGGCAGTTCCTCGGAGACAGCCCCGGCAACCCGGCGCTCCCAGGCTTCGCGGACTTCCGGATCCGTGGGCGGCGTGAGCAGGGAAATCACCACATAGCAGACAAGGGAAGCGCCCAGGCCCCAGTAGATGGGCTCGTTGGCGTAGACGCCGTCCTCGCTCGGGATGGCACCCACCGCGTACATGATCAACAGGCCCAGCGTCAGCACCGAGCCGACTGCCATGGACCAGGCAGCGGCAACCCCGGTGCCGCGCTTCCAGACCAGGCCGCCGAGGATGGCGACCAGCAGGCCGCCCACCAGGATGTCGTAGGCGATGGTCAGGGCCACGACCACGTCCTGCGCCGCCATGGAGATCAGCACGGCCAGGATGCCCAGGCCCAGGACCCAGTAACGGTTGGCCTTGACGTCGTGCTCGGGGTTTTCGGTGTCATCGGTGTGGACGGTCTTGCCGAACCAGCTGGCCACGAACGGAACAACGTCTGCGCGGGCCACGGTCGCGGCGGCGATCAGGGCGCCGGACGCCGTGGACATCATGGCGGCGACGGCTGCGGCCATGACCAGGCCGCCGATTCCGATCGGGAGGATGTGGGTGGCAACTTCCGCGTAGACGACGTCCTTGCCGAGCGCCTTGACGTCGATGTTCGGCAGGGCTACGCGGGCAGCCAGGCCGATGACGGCGCCGGCCAGGCCGTAGAGGATGCAGTAGACACCGGCGGTGGCGCCGCCCCAGCGGGCCACCTTGGGGGTCTTGGCGGTGAAGACGCGCTGCCAGATGTCCTGGCCGATCAGCAGGCCGAGGGTGTAGACGACGAAGTAGGTGATGATCGTCTGCATGCCGATGCCGTCGATCTGGAAGAAGGACTCCTTCACCCGGGAGCGGATGCCGTCCAGGCCGCCGGCCGCGTTCAGGGCGAAGGGCAGCATGAGGAAGAAGATACCCACGGTCTTGATGACGAACTGGACCTGGTCGGCCAAGGTGATGGACCACATGCCGCCGATCGTTGAGTAGACCAGCACGATTGCGCCGCCGACGGCGATGGCGAGCCAGCGCTCCCAGCCGAAGAGGACCACGAAGATGGTGGCGTAGGCGCCGGTGGACGTGGCGCAGAGCATCAGGGTGTAGGCGAGCATGACGATGCCCGAGGTCTGCGTGGCCTGCTGGCCGTACCGCAGGCTGAGCATCTGGGAGACGGTGTAGATTTTCAGGCGCTGGATCGTCCCGGCGAAGAGCAGGCTCAGCAGCAGCACGCCGGTGCCGATCGCGACGACGAGCCACATGCCGGAGATGCCGAACTTGTAGCCGAGGCCCACGCCGCCCACCGTGGAGGCGCCGCCAAGGACCACTGCCGCCATGGTGCCCGTGTAGAGGAACGGGCCCAGGCGGCGGCCGGCCACGAGGAAGTCACTGTTGTTCTTGGTGCGGGACTTGCCCCACCAGCCAAAGGCCAGCATGGCCAGCAGATACACCACCACAATGGCGATGTTGAGGAACGATGAGTCCATTGTCGGCTCCTGGGGATTTTGCAGCGGCCGGGTTCCGTTTCCATGACAGCGCCGGTGTCATTCGGACCATTCCGCGGTGCGGGGTGTTGGGGGAGGAAAGTTTGCCATTTTGCCTAGAGGGCAACACTTGTTGCATGAAAGGATATGTAGTGATCGGCGTAACAGTCAAGGGCGGGTGCACAGGGCAGGGGGCTCCGCGGCCCCGCCGGATACTATGGCCCAAATGACTGGGCCGCACTTTTCGGCCTGAAAGGTTCGTGAATGAAGGCTCTTCCCGTTGAACCCAGCAACGTTCCGCTTGCCATCGGTTCAAGAATCCGCGCCGCCCGCCAATCCCAGCGGCTCACCATCGAGCAGGTGGCAGAAGCCACCGGGCTGACCAAGGGATTCCTCAGCCGCGTGGAACGGGACCTGACCTCGCCGTCGGTGGCGTCCCTGGTGACGCTGTGCCAGGTGTTGTCCGTGTCCATCGGCGATCTTTTCGCGGCACCGGAGACGCACCTGACGCGCCGTGACGACGGGCCGAAGATTTCCTTGGGCGGCGAAGGAATCGTGGAGCGACTCCTCACGGCGCGGTCCGAGCGCCGCCTGCAGATCATCAGGGCCGTGATCGAACCCCGCGGGCGCGGCGAATCGGAGCTCTACGCCGTCGACTGCGATGTGGACGTCCTGCACGTCACCAAGGGCCGTATCCAGCTGATCCTGAGCAACGAAAAGTACGAGCTCGAGGAAGGCGACACCTTGTCCTTCCCCGGCCGCGAGCCGCACACCTGGGTCAACCCCACGGACGAAACCGTCGAGGTGCTCTGGATCCTGGTGCCCGCCGCCAGCCGCTGAGGGTTGGACATGTGAGGCCCGCTCTGCGTCCTTTGACCAGGTCAAAGGACGCAGAGCGGGCCTCACAATGTAGAAAACGCAGCTACCCTACGTGCACCCAGGGCCGGCGCGTGATGTCGGCCTCGGCCTCTCGCAGCACCTCGCGGGTCACGGGAGCGATTTCGCCTTCGCCGAAGAACAGGAACTTGCTGAGGTTGGCAATCGGGTTGCCCTCCGTCCAGCGGAAGTAGATGTGCGGCATGAGGCCGGTGACGTCGCGGATGTGCAGCAGCACGGCAGCCAAGGTGTTGGGCACGTTGTTGCTGTGGACCTCCAGGACCTTGAAGCCGTGGCGGTGCTTGCCCTCCACGAGCAGTTCCTGTTCGAAGTCGGAGCTGTCGTCCACGATCACCTCGATGAACAGCGCATCGCTGTCCTCGGGCAGGTGGTTGGCCTGCTGGGCGTGCTCCAGCTTTTCCCGGTACCGGTCGGCGGCGACCCGCTTCGGTTCGTGGGCGATCAGCCGGATGGGTCCTTCGTCATTGGCCGCCGTGAACTCCAGGGCCTTTTCGTCCATCTTGATGTGGGTGGCGCGCAGTTCGAAGGAGCGCCGGACCCGGGACGCGAAGCTGACAAGCAGGATGCCCAGGATGAACAGTGCGGCGATCCTGATGCCGTCGGGTCGCTCCACCACGTTGGCCACCGTGGTGTAGCTGAACACCAGTGCCACGGCCCCGAAGGCCAGGGTCTTGACGCGCTGCTTCCGGCGTTTGGCCGAGAGCGTCACGGCGATGGACGCGGAGGTCATCAGTACCAGCACGCCGGTAGCGTAGGCCCCGCCCTGGGCTTCAACATTCGCCTCGAAGATCACCGTGATCAGGAACCCGACGGCGGTGAACACCAGGACCAGGGGGCGGACGGCCTTGGTCCACGAGGGGGCCATGCCGAAGCGCGGGAGGTAGCGAGGCACGAGGTTCAGCAGCCCGGCCATGGCGGACGCGCCGGCGAACCAGAGGATCGCGATGGTGCTGATGTCGTAGATGGTGCCGAAGCCGTCGCCCAGGTACTGGTGCGCCAGGAACGCCAGGGCGCGGCCGTTGGCCTTGCCGCCCGGTTCGAATTCGGCCGCCGGGATCAGGAAGGTGGTGATGAAGCTGGAAGCCACCAGGAAGGCACTCATGATGAGGGCCGCCGTCGTGAGCAAGCGGTGGGTGCCGCGGATGCGGCCGGCGGGACGCTCCTCGGTGTCGTCAGGTGCCCCCTTGATCTGGGGCATGACGGCGACGCCGGTCTCGAAGCCTGAGAGGCCGAGGGCGAGTTTCGGGAACACCAGCAGGGCGATGCCGATCATCACGAGCGGGTTGCCGTGCTGCTGGTTGAGGGCGGCCCACCAGTCGGTGACGACGTGGGCTTCGGTGGCCACGTGGAACAGGCCCACCAGCACCACCACGGCATTGAGCACCAGGTATACGCCCACCAGCACCACAGCCACGTTGATGGCTTCCTTGAACCCGCGCAGGAACACGATCCCAAGCGCAGCGATCAGTGCAAGGGTGATGGCGATTTCCTGGCCGTGCATCCAATCGGGCGCGAAGGGATTCTCCACCGCGTGGGCGCTCGCGTCGGCAGCGGAGAGGGTCATGGTGATCATGAAGTCCGTAGCAGCGAAGCCGAGCAATGCCAGGACAAACAGCTTGCCGCCCCAGCGGGGGAGGAGCTTCTCCAGCATGGCGATGGAACCTTCACCGCGCGGGCTTTCGGAGGCGACGCGGCGGTATACGGGCAGCGCGCCCAGCAGCGTCACGATCACCAGCACGATCGTGGCCAGCGGGGACACGATGCCGGCCGCGAGCGCGGCGATGGCCGGCTGGTAGCCGAGGGTCGAGAAATAGTCGACGCCGGTGAGGCACATGACTTTCCACCAGGACTGCGGCTTGTGCTCGCTCTCGCCCCTGCCGTGCTGCCGGGACCGGCCGCCGGCGTCGGGCATGCCTTCGAGGAGCCAATGTTTGAAGCCCCCGCTGGGCTTGCGCGGGCTGGAAGGGTCTGCCGGGGGCCTCGTCAGGGTGGTCACAGTGTCCTTTCACGCAGCCGGGAAGCTGCTCCAGAAAGGAGCGTAAGGCGGCGCCCCGGTCCGAAAGCCGGTCTTTACGGAATCCTTACGCCGGGTGTGAGCGGCGTCTCTTCGCTCAGAAAGACGGGCGTCACAGGAATTTTTCAAGTCGATGTAATTTTCGGATCCCAGCAGGAAACCCTATGGGTGACGGGGCATGCGAAATGCTCTTACGCGCCCCGCGCATCAACCAGGAAATCAACCAGGAAACACGTCCACGATTGGGGAACACCATGAACTCTGCAGCGTTTGGGAAGACCTTCGCGACGGCGGCACTCGCCATCGCCCTGGGCGCCACCGCCGCCTGTGCGCCGTCTCCGGCGGCCGGCCCTTCCGGCCGCGCCACCGGCCCCGCACTCAGCCTTGCATCCACCACGACGGGCAACGCCGAGGCTGGGCAGAAACTGAAGGCAAAGAAGGTGAAGACCTTCACCTTCCCGGATGGCCACATCTCCTTCCAGCACCCGGCAGGCTGGTCCGTCACCACCGCGGAATGCCCCACCGTTCCGGGTGGCCCGGCCGCATGCGTGGAGGCGACTATCCGCAGCAAAGGCAAGGCGGTGGCCGTCATGGTCAGCGGCTTCTACGGCGACGGCGCGTCCGGCCCGGTGGACCGGACCGTCTTCGACGCTGCCGCCGTGCCGGGCCTGGTGGCCTTCGACGGGGCGCCGACGTTCGGATTCTTCAAGGACAGCTACGGCGACGTCAACGATCAGTACTTCATGGACCTCCGCCGGGCCGATGAACTCGTCTCCGGCAGCACCGGCAGCGGCAGTGGGCAACTGGTGTTGCCCAATGGCGTAGGCATCTTCCGCGTCTACATCGATTCCCCCGGTTTCGCCTCCGATACGGCGGCCAAGGCCTGGATGGGAACGCCCGAGTATGCGCAGCTGAAGGCCCTGCTGATGAGCGTCAGCTACAAGTAGCGGCACGCCGCAGTTACCCGACTACAGCCCGACGGCGGCCGGTCACCCCAGGTGCCCGGCCGCCGTCGCGCTGTGTTCCGGGCAGGCGTAAATGTGTAAACAGGTGATGCATATTAGGAAACTTTGTGTGTATGATGGCTGTCACAAACTGACTCGATCTCGAAGGAGAGAGGCCGCTGTGGAAGAGCTCCGCATCGAAGCCAACGGAAACCTTGGCCCCATTGATTCATCCCGCATCCCGCGCTACGCCGGTGCCGCCACCTACGCGCGCCTCCCGCGACTGGACCAGGTTGCCAAGGCCGGCGTCACCGTGGTGGGCGTGCCGTTCGACTCCGGCGTTTCCTACCGCCCGGGTGCCCGCTTCGGCGCGAACCACATCCGTGAAGCCAGCCGCCTCCTGCGCCCCTACAACCCGGCCTGGGACGTCAGCCCCTTCGAGAACGTCCAGGTGGCCGATGCCGGCGACATGGCCGTCAACCCCTTCAACATCAACGAAGCCATCGAGACCATCCAGCAGAACGCGCTGGACCTGACGGCCAACGGCAGCAAGCTCGTGACCCTCGGCGGTGACCACACGATCGCCCTGCCCCTGCTGCGTGCGGCCGCGGAACGTGCCGGCGAACCGGTCGCCATGCTGCACTTCGATGCCCACTTGGACACCTGGGACACCTACTTCGGCGCCGAATACACCCACGGCACACCGTTCCGCCGCGCCGTCGAGGAAGGCATCCTGGACACCGAGGCCATCAGCCACGTCGGTACCCGCGGCCCGCTCTACGGCAAGAAGGACCTCGACGACGACCACCGCTTCGGCTTCGGCATCGTCACCTCCGCCGACGTTTACTACCAGGGCGTGCTGGAAACGGTCGAGAAGATCCGCGACCGCATCGGCAGCCGCCCGCTCTACATCTCCGTGGACATCGACGTCCTGGACCCGGCCCACGCACCGGGCACGGGCACGCCGGAAGCCGGCGGCATCACCAGCCGCGAACTGCTTGAGATCATCCGCGGCTTCCGCGGTATGAACCTTGTGGGCGCCGACGTCGTGGAAGTTGCCCCCGCCTACGACCACGCCGAGATCACCGGCGTCGCCGCCAGCCACGTGGCCTACGAGCTCGTCACCCTCCTGGCTGACAACGCCGTCGAGGGCAACCGCCACGGTACCGTGAACGGCTACGCCGCCCAGGCCCTCGGCGGCCAGGCGGTACGCGGCCAGGCGCTGGGCGCCCGATGAACGGCGTCGATTCGGCGACGGCGGCCGCTGTCGCGCCGGAGCCGGCCACCGCTGACACAGCAGCACAGCGCAACGGCGGGGACCTCGTCGTCGAAACCCTTGAGGCACTCGGCGCGAAGACGGTCTTCGGCATTCCCGGCCAGCACGCCCTGGGCCTGTTCGACGCGATGGGCCGCGGGAACCTGCAGTTCGTGTCCTCGCGCGTCGAGAACAACTCGGCCTTCGCCGCGGACGGCTACTCCCGCGCCACCGGCGAGGTGGGCGTGCTGTTCCTGTCCACCGGCCCGGGCGCGCTGACGTCGCTGGCCGGCCTGCAGGAAGCCTATGCGACGGGTGTGCCGATGGTGGTCGTGGCCAGCCAGATCCCGCTGGAGGGCCTGGGCGCACGCCGCAAGGGCATGCTGCACCAGCTCGACGACCAGAAGGCCTCCGCGGCCAACGTCACCAAGAGCCAGCGCCTCATCCAGCACGCCTCCGGCATTCCCTCGGCCATCCAGGACGCCTGGACCGAAGCGATCTCCTCGCCGCAGGGGCCGGTGTGGATCGAGATTCCGCAGAACGTGCTGCTCGATCCGATCATGGTGCCTCCGGTGGAAGACGCCCTGGCCGAAGCCGCGGACAATCCGCCGCGCGTGGAGCTGGTCCGGGAAGCCGTGAAGTGGCTCGCGACGGCGGAACGCCCGGCGATCATCGCCGGCGGCGGAACCCGGCGTGGTCGGGCCGAGAAGTCCCTGCTATCGATCGCCGAGCAGTTGCGTGCCCCGGTGATCTGCACCCCGGGCGGCAACGGCGCGTTCCCCTGGAACCACGAGCTGTCGCTGCAGTCCTGGATCGAGGACCGGTACATGACCGACCTCCTTGAGGACGCGGACGTGCTGGTCGTCATCGGCTCCTCGCTGGGTGAGGTCACGTCCAACTACTTCACCTTCGAGCCGCGCGGCCGGATCATCCAGATCGACGCCGAACCCCGGGTGCTCGAATCCAACCGTCCCGGCCTGGGCATCCGTGCCGACGCCGGGCAGGCCCTCGCAGCCCTGGACGAGGCGTTGTCGACGGCACTGTCTGCTGGCGCACTGTCCGCCGGCGAACTGTCCGCCGGCGGGGCAGCCGGTGCCGCGGTCCGCAGCTGGCACGGTGCCAGCCCGGAGGAAACGGTCAAGGAAGCCCTGGCGAAGGTCAAGGCCCGCCTCGAATCGCAGGACCTGGCCAAGGAACTGAAGTTCATGGCTGACATCCGCGAGGCCGTTCCGGACGGCATGCAGACCTTCTGGGACATGACCATCTCCGCGTACTGGGGCTGGAGCTGCTGGGATTCCCGGCAGGGCCAGTTCCACTCCGCGCAGGGCGCCGGCGGCCTCGGCTATGGCTTCCCGGCTGCGATCGGCGGGGCCGTGGGCCTGGAAACCACGGGCAAGCCGGCCCGGGTGCTCGCGGTTTCCGGCGACGGCTCCTCGATGTACTCGATCTCGGAGCTCGCCACGGCCAAGCAGCACAACATCCCGGTGACCTGGCTGATCGTGGACGACGGCGGCTACGGCATCCTGCGCGAATACATGGTGGGCGCCTTCGGCAAGGCCACGGCCACCGAACTGGCACGGCCCGACTTCGTGAAGCTTGCCGAATCCTTCGGCGTCCCGGCCCGCCGGGTGGCACCGGAAAACGTGGGGAACGCCCTCAAGGAGGGATTCGCCGCAGACGGACCGAACGTCGTCGTGGTTGAAACCCTGCTGAAGATGTTCGCCCCGACCCACCTGGACTGAACCCCTTCCCCTCCTTCCTTTAGCGCGAACGAACACTTGAGGCCCCATATTCTGCGGATTTGGGGCCTCAAGTGTTCGTTCGCGCTTGTCGTTTAAGTGATCCCCCTCCCAGTTAGTTTCCCAAAGCAACCTTTTATGTTTATAGTTGCTTTAGGCAAACAATTGAGGTGATCCACATGTCCGTCGCTTCCGGCACTGCGACCGAGCTCGTCCACCAGATCTTCGATCTTCAACGCGTGCTCCGGTGCATCGTCAGCAGCAACGTGGCGCGCGATTCCATGGTCGGCTTCGCCCTCCAGGGGGTCCTGCGCTTCATCGGGGAAGGGGAGTCGCGGGCCACGAACCTTGCGGCCCGGCTCGGTGTCAGCCCGCCGGTCCTCAGCCGGCACATCGCCGAACTCGAAGACCTCGGCCTGGTGGTCCGGCGTCCGGATCCCGCGGACGGCCGCGCGCAGCTGGTGGCCCTCTCCGAGGAAGGCATGGCACAGGTGCGCGAGTTCGAAGAGCACCGCAGCGCCAGGCTCCGCGGCTACCTCGCCGAATGGAGCGAGGAGGACGCGCTCGAAGCGGGGCGCGTCATCGAGAAGCTGACGGACTCACTCAACCGGTCGATCCGGGACCAACATTCCATCCGGGCAAAGGCGGCCGGACCTTCCACACTGAACCACACCACAGAGGAGGCAACGAGCCTTGGCAAAGCAAACGCTTGAGAGCCCGACGGCGGCCCGCACTACCGGGGAAAAGGCACCAGCAGCGGGCGGTCCTGCGCCGGCAGCGGCGGCGCCGATGACCCACCGCCAGATCATGGAGGCCCTGACCGGCCTGCTGGCGGCATTCTTCACCGCGATCCTGAGCAGCACCATCGTGGCGAACGCGCTGCCCACCATCATGTCCGAACTGCACGGCACGCAGACGGACTTCGCATGGGTCATCACGGCTGCGCTGCTGGCCAACGCGGCCACCACGCCCATCTGGGGCAAGCTCGCCGACCTCTTCGACAAGAAGCTCCTGGTCCAGCTGAGCATCATCATCTTTGTGGCCGGTTCCGTGCTGGCAGGCTTCTCCCAGACCATCCCGCTGCTGCTGGCCGCCCGCGTGGTCCAGGGCGTGGCGCTCGGCGGCCTCACGGCACTGGCCCAGGCCATCATCGGCACCATGATCCCGCCGCGCGACCGCGGCAAGTACTCCGGCTACATGGGCGCCGTCATGGCGGTGGGAACCGCGGGCGGTCCGTTGCTCGGCGGCTTCATCGTGGACAGCCCGCTCGGCTGGCGCTGGACCTTCTTCGTCTGCGTGCCGCTCGCCGTCGTCGCGCTCATCCTGCTCCAGGTCACCCTGAAGATCCAGCACATCAAGCGCCCGGCCAAGATCGACTGGCTCGGTTCAATCCTGCTGACCGCGGGCGTGAGCCTGCTGCTGATCTGGGTTTCCTTCGCCGGAAACCCCGACTACTACGACTGGATCTCCTGGCAGTCCGCTGCCATGGTGGGCGGCGGCGTGCTGCTCCTGGCCCTGCTGGTGGTGGTGGAATCCAAGGTCTCCCAGCCGATCATCCCGCTCAAGATCATCCGCGAACGCACCACCGCGCTGGCCATCCTTGCCTCCGTGGCAGTGGGCGTGGCGATGTTCAGCTCCTCCACCTTCCTGGGCCAGTACTTCCAGGTGGCCCGCGGCGCCACGCCCACCGAGGCCGGTCTGCTGACCCTGCCGATGATCGCCGGCAACCTGGTGGGCTCGGTGGTGTCCGGGCAGCTGATCAGCCGTTTCGGAAAGTGGAAGGGCTTCCTGGTGGGCGGTTCCGTGCTGCTGATCGGCGGCCTCGCGCTCGCCGGCACCATTGACCACACCACCGAACTCTGGATCACGTCCATCTACACGGCCGTATTCGGCCTGGGCCTGGGCCTGCTGATGCAGAACCTCGTGCTCGCGGTCCAGAACACGGTCCGGGCCAAGGACATCGGCTCGGCCAGCGCGTCCGTGGCGTTCTTCCGTTCCGTGGGCGGCGCCATCGGTGTTTCGGTGCTTGGCGCCGTCATGAGCAATCACGTCAAGGACCTCGCCACTGAAGGCCTCGCAGCCGCGCACATTCCGGTATCCGGTGGTTCGGACGGCGCCAGCATGGACCTCGTGGACCTGCCCGCGCCGATCCGCGATATCATGCGCGCGGCCTATGGCGACGCCACCGCCCTGATTTTCCTGATTGCCGCGGCAATTTCCGTGGTCGCATTCCTTGCAGTGCTGTTTATCAAGGAAGTCCCGCTGCGCCGGACCGTTGATGCGGCGCCGGAAAAGGAATTGCTGGCAAATGCCAGCGCCGAAGCGGGAATGTCCCTGGAAACGTCCACGGTGGAGGCTCCGGAAGTGTTCGACGGCGGCAGCCCGGTGAGCTTGTCCGGGGAACCGGCCGAGGACCTTGACCTTGAATTCGCCCGCATCCTCACTGGTGTTGGCCCTGCTCCCGCCAAACGCCCCGGTCGCCTTGAAGGCACGGAACTTACGGAGCGGCCCGGGCAGGATCCCCGGACCGAGTCTGCTCTCCAGCAGGTCCATGAGCAGCTGGCTCACACCCAGAAGCTTCTCGCCGAACAGCTGGCGGGCCTCAGCCAGGCACAGCGCGAACTGCAGAAGGGGCTCGCCGAGCAGCGTGCCACCGCGGAGGAACAGGCCAGGACGGCCGCCGAACTGGCGGTGCTGCGCAAGGAACTCAAGCGGGAACGCCGCCGTCTTGAGGGAGCGGCCCTGCTCCTGGTGTCCGGCGACGCGGCAGCCCAGGCCAAGTCCGCCAGGGAACAGGGACGGCACGCCGGCTGACGGCTTTCCACCCCGGCCGTCGGCCGGAACTGAACCATATGGAGCATCCCTGCGGCGTCCGGTACGCCGCAGGGATGATCTTTGCCCGGAGTTGTTTCGCCGAGGCAACAGATTTCGTACAGTTGGAAGGCTAATACTGTCAGCGCCTGCTGCTACTAATCTCCTTACTCATTCGCGTACCTCTATTTAAGGATCCGTGGGCATGCTTCTCACCCTGATACGGCGCTACTCCAAGCCGTATTTGCCGCAAATTCTGGCCGTCATCATATTCCAGCTGGCGTCCACCATTGCGACCCTGTACCTCCCCAGCCTCAACGCCAAAATCATTGACGAGGGAGTTTCCAAGGGCGACACCGGCTACATCTGGCAGACCGGCGCTTTGATGCTTGCCGTCGCCTTCGGCCAGGTCATCACCGCGGTTGCCGGCGTGTACTTCGGCTCGCGCGTGGCCATGTCCATGGGGCGGGACCTGCGCCGCGAGGTATTCCGCAAGGTCAGCAGCTTCTCCGCCAAGGACGTCAACACTTTCGGCGCCCCCACCCTGATCACCCGCGGCACCAACGACGTCCAGCAGGTCCAGATGCTCATGCTCATGGGCCTGAACTTCATGGTCTCCACGCCCATCATGTGCGTGGGAGGCATCATCATGGCGCTGCAGGAAGACCTCAGTCTGTCCTGGCTGGTGTGGGTCTCCGTGCCGGTCCTGGTGGCAGTGGTTGGCTACCTTGTGGTTCGCCTGATGCCGCTCTTCCGTTCCATGCAGAAGAAGATCGACGCCATCAACGGCGTGCTCCGCGAACAGATCATCGGCATCCGCGTGGTCCGGGCCTTCGTCCGCGAACCCTACGAGGTGAAGCGCTTCGGTGCCGCCAACAAGGACCTCACCGAAGTCTCGGTGAAGATCGGCAACCTCTTCGTCCTGATGTTCCCCGCGATCGGCATGATCCTGCACCTGTCCACGGCCGCCGTGCTGTGGTTCGGCGGTCAACGGGTGGACTCCGGGGACATGGAGGTCGGCGCACTCACAGCCTTCCTGCAGTACCTCCTGCAGATCCTCATCGCCGTCATGATGGGCACCTTCATGGCCATGATGATCCCGCGCGCCTCGGTGTGTGCGGACCGCATCGGCGAGGTCCTCGACGTCGAACCCTCCATCCATAACCCGGACGCCCCGGTCGCCCCTGCGGAGAAGAAGGGCCGCGTGGAATTCCGCGACGTCACCTTCAAGTACCCCGGCGCCGAGGAGCCCGTGCTGAGCAACATCTCCTTCTCAGCCGAACCCGGCCAGACCCTCGCGATCATCGGCTCCACGGGTTCCGGCAAGACCACCCTGGTGTCCCTGCTGCCGCGGCTGTACGACGTCGCCTCCGGTGATGTCCTGCTCGACGGCGTTCCCGTCACCGAGCTGGACAGGGACGAAATCACCAGCCGTGTGGCCACGGTCCCGCAGAAGCCCTACCTGTTCTCCGGCACCATCGAGCACAACCTGCGCTTCGGCAAGACCGAGGCCACCGAAGACGAGCTTTGGGACGCGCTGGAAACCGCGCAGGCCAAGGACTTCGTCGAGGAAAAGAGCTCCGGGCTGAACCGGCGGATCGCCCAGGGCGGCACCAACGTGTCCGGCGGGCAGCGCCAGCGCCTGTGCATCGCCCGCGCCCTGGTCACCCAGCCCAAGGTGTACCTCTTTGACGACTCGTTCTCCGCCCTGGACGTTGCCACGGATGCCCGGCTCCGGCGGGCACTCAAGGAGAAGACCCGGGACGCCACGGTGATCATCGTCGCCCAGCGCGTCTCCACCATCGCCGACGCGGACCAGATCCTGGTCCTGGACAACGGCAGGATCGTTGACCGCGGCACCCACGAGGAACTCCTGGAAACCTCACCCACCTACCAGGAAATCGTCGAATCCCAGCTGAGCGCGGAGGAAGTGGCATGAGCGGGCAGAACCAGCAGAAACGCGGCTGGGCCGCGAAGGCCGAAGCCGCCAAGGCAGCCCGCGAGGCCGCCGACAAAACTGCAGTGGCCGCCGTCGCGGATGACGACTTCGAGGAAGAGGAGTACACGCCCGGCGAAGCCGATGGCGGCATGTTCGGCAACTTGCCGGCAAAGAAAGCCAAGGCCTTCGGCCCGTCGGCCAAGCGGCTCATGGGGCTGCTCAAGCCCGAATCCACCGGGGTGATCTTCGTGATCGGCCTCGTGGTGGTTTCCGTGGTGCTCAACGTCATCGCCCCGAAGGTGCTCGGCAGCGCCATGGACGTCATCTTCGGGGGCGTCATGGGCAAGCAGTTGCCGCCCGGCGTCAGCCAAGAGGCCTTCGCCGAAGGGCTTCGCCAGGCGGGCCAGAACAACTTCGCGGACATGGTCTCCAAGATGGAACTGACCAACGGCATCAACTTCTCGAAGCTGACGTTCCTGATCTCGATCGTGCTCCTGATGTACTTCGTGGCCAACATCTTCCTGTGGGCCCAGGGCTTCGTCCTGAACCGGATCGTCATGAAGGTCATCAACCGCCTCCGCAACGACGTCCAGGCCAAGCTCAACCGCTTGCCGCTGAACTACTTCGACACCCGGCAGCGCGGCGACATCCTCTCCCGCGTGACCAACGACGTCGACAACGTCCAGCAGGGCCTGCAGCAGGCCTTCGCCCAGTTGGTCAGCTCGGTGCTCACGGTGCTCGGCATCGTGGTCATGATGTTCATCGTCTCGTGGGAACTGGCGCTCATCGCGCTGATCGCCCTGCCCCTTTCGGGCATCGTGGCCGGTGTCATCGGCTCCCGCAGCCAGAAGCTGTTCGCTGCGCAGTGGAAGAACACCGGCGCGCTCAACGGGCAGATCGAGGAATCCTTCTCCGGCCACGAGCTGGTCAAGGTCTTCGGCCGGGATGCGGACATGCTGGAGCGCTTCGACGAACGCAACGAGGCCCTCTACAAGGCGTCCTTCGGTGCCCAGTTCGTGTCCGGCATCATCTTCCCGGCCATGAACTTCGTCTCCTACCTCGCCTATGTGGGCATCGCCGTGGTGGGCGGCCTACGCGTAGCCTCCGGTTCCATGAGCCTGGGCGACGCGACGGCGTTCATCCAGTACTCCCGTGAGTTCACCCAGCCGCTCGGCCAGATCGCCGGCATGGCCAACATGCTGCAGTCCGGTGTCGCCTCAGCCGAGCGCGTCTTCGAGTTCCTGGACGCGGACGAGCAGGTTCCGGAAGATGCCGCCAAGCACCTGCCGGCGCGCACGGACGGCCATGTGGAGTTCGAGAACGTGTCCTTCAGCTACGTGGCGGACAAGCCGCTCATCGAGGACCTGTCCTTCAGCGCCGAGCCGGGGCACACGGTGGCGATTGTCGGGCCCACCGGTGCCGGCAAGACCACCCTGGTGAACCTGGTGATGCGCTTCTACGAACTCAACTCCGGCCGGATCACCCTGGACGGTGTGGACATCAAGGAGCTGGGCCGCTCCGAGCTGCGCTCCAAGGTGGGCATGGTGCTGCAGGATGCCTGGCTGTTCGGCGGAACCATCTACGACAACATCAAGTACGGCAACCTGGACGCCACGGACGAACAGATCATGGAGGCGGCCAAGGCTACATATGTGGACCGCTTCGTGCGGGCGCTCCCGGACGGCTACCAGACCGTCATCGACGAAGAGGGCACGAACGTCAGTGCCGGTGAGAAGCAGCTCATCACCATCGCCCGGGCATTCGTCTCCGATCCTTCGCTGCTGATCCTGGACGAGGCCACCAGTTCCGTGGACACCCGCACCGAACTGCTGCTGCAAAAGGCCATGGCAGCCCTGCGCACGGACCGTACCAGCTTCGTGATCGCCCACCGGCTCTCCACCATCCGCGATGCGGACACGATCCTGGTGATGGAGAACGGCAGCATCGTGGAACAGGGCCGGCACAGCGAGCTGCTGGCCATGCAGGGTGCGTACTACCGCCTGTACATGTCCCAGTTCGCCGGTGAAGATGCCGGGGAAGCCGCGGTGGATGACACGACGGCGGTGCACAGCTGAACGCCCCGGCCACCCAGCCGGCAGCCTCCACTGAGCCCCGGCGCATCACGGTCACCGTGCCGATGCGCTGGGGCGACATGGACGCGTACGGCCACATCAACAACGTCCAGATTGTCCGGATGCTCGAAGAAGCCCGCATCGCGGCTTTCGGGCCACCACGGGGCGCCGGACTGCCCGGCGTCGAGCCGCCGGTGGCGATCTTCAACGACGTCGAGGACGGCACCATGACCCTCGTGGTGGAACACAAGGTCCGCTACGTCCGCACCCTCGACTACCGCAACATCCCCGCGGACGTCGAGATCTGGGTGGGTGCCGTCAAGGGGGCGAGCTTCGACCTGCATTACCTCATCAAGGATCCCGTCACTGGTGAGGAATGCGTGAAGGCCAGCACCCACCTGGCTTTTGTGGATGAAGCAACGGGCCGGGTTCGCCGGCTCACCCCGGAACAAAAGGAACGCCTGGGCCCGTACCGGGCCTGACGCTTCCACTCCGAATCCCGCAGCGCCCTGGGCGCCCGCATGGCCGTAGAGTTTCAGCATGAAACTCGAGATTGCCGTGGTGGGCGTGCAGGGCGCTGTTGTCGCAGCTGTCGAAGGAGCGGACCGGATCGAGCTGTGCAGTGCCTTGGAGCTCGGCGGGCTGACCCCCAGCCAGGGCCTCATGGAATCCTGCCTCGAAGCCGCGGCGTCCGTCGCGGACGGCGTGGCTGGCGCGGCCTTGGAAATCCACCCGCTGATCCGCTGCCGGCCGGGCGATTTCCGCTACTCCGAGGATGAACTGGCCACCATGGTCAAGGAGATCCATGCGCTCCTGGGCCAGGGCGCCCACGGCGTGGTGCTCGGGGCGCTTGATGCCCGGAACGAGCTGGACGTGGACGCCGTCCGCCGCCTTGCCGACGAGGCCAGGGAAGCAAACCCGGACGCCGAACTGGTCTTCCACCGCGCAGTGGACGAGACGCCGGACCCGGCCGCCGCCGTCGGGCAGCTCGTGGAACTCGGCTTCACCCGCGTCCTCAGCTCCGGGGGCGCCGCGACCGCGGGTGCGGGCCTGCCGGTGTTGTCGCGGATGGTGCAAAGCGCCGAGGGGCGGCTTCAGGTGATGGCCGGCGGCGGTTTGGCCATCGCGGACATCCCGGAGATGCGGCGGGCCGGCCTGGACGCCGTCCACCTGTCCGCCAAGCGGATTGTATCTGCGCAGGGAGCCGGCAGCGCCGGTGGTGGCCCGGCGTCGTACATGGTCACCGACCGGGAGATTGTGGCCGCCGCCAAGGCCGCCGTCGGTGCCGGGTAGCAGCGCCGCCGGATAGCCCAGGCCGCCCGGCGCTACGGGAAGTCGACGGGGGCGAACTCCAGGCTCATGAACACGCTGTTTGGGTCCGGGACGTAGTCGGCGAACGGCGGGCACTCGGTGAAACCATGGCGCAGGTAGAGCCGGCGCGCGGCGGCGAAGTAGTCCTCCGTGCCGGTTTCGAGGTACAGCCGCCGCAGTCCCCGGCCGCGCCCTTCGACCACGATGGCGGCCAGCAGCAGGCCCGCCACCCCGCGGCCCCGTGCGGCGGCTGTGGTGCGCATCGACTTCAGCTCGCCTTCCTTGGCGCCACCCGCCGCAGCGGGAAGTTCCTTCAACGCGCCGCAGGCCAGGAGCGTCCCGTTCTCGCGGGCGGTCCAGAAGCTGATCTCCGGCCGGGACAGGGCGGCGTGGTCCAGGGCGTGCACGCTTTCGGCAGGGGAGTTGGCGTGCATGTCTGCGAGGTGCTCCTCCAGCAGCAGGCGGACATCCTCCCGCAGGGGATCGTCGAGGTCGATGTCGATCATGGCGCACAATCTACCCGGCGCAGATGTCCGGCTTGTAAAACGTCCGCCCATGTCAATGCGCGGGCGGGGGAAATCCCAGTGAGTACGGTTCGCAATGCTTCTTTACAGGTCCGTTCGCGCCGTCAATGATTGAAGGATTCACCACCGACGGTGACACCCCTCCGGAAGCCTCCCAGGAGCCCCAGTGACGCCCCTGCGCCAAACGACTGAACACCGACCGACAGAGCACCCGCCCACACAGCACCCACCAGCACAGCATCCTGAACTTCCCTGCGGCATCGGGGAATGGGACAAACTTCTCTACGGCAACCATCGCTTCGTGGTGGAGGTCCCGCCGACGCCCGAGTCGGATGCACCCGCGTTCCGGGTGGTCCTGCCCTGGCGGCGGCAGGATCCTCAGCCCGATGCGGTGGACATCATCGTGGTCTCCGGCAGCAGCGGCCGGCGGGTGCGCAATGTGCTGATCCAAGAATGCACCCGGGAATCCGGCGAACTCGTGTTCGAGGCGCTGGGCGGTCCCGGCAGCTACTTCGTCTACTACCTGCCCTACGCCATGCTCGGTGCTGCCCACTATCCGCAGGCCCGGTACCTGCCGCGGCGGCCGACGGCGGCACCCGGGTGGGCGGCCGCCGTTGGTCAGTCGCCCTGGCATGAGGACACCCCGCAGCTGCCGGAGGCGACGGTCCTGCGCTACGAAGCCGAGAGCGAGCGCGATTCCTTCGCCCCAATGAACTTCACGGCCACCGAGCGCGAGCTGCAGGAACTGTACGCCAGGCACGACGGCGAGGCGTTCCTGCTGTTTCCCGAGGACAGGCTGAATCCGGTGTCCATGCGGGACCGGCTGCCCGCCCACTGGGCCATCAACGGACCCGCCGGCAGCTTCCGCGCCACCGCCGAGCCCGGCGAAGACTACGTGGTGCAGCTGGGACTGCACGCCATGCAAGACCTCGCGGAGGTGACAGTCCGGGTGGACGGGCCCGACGGCGGCCGCTGCCTGAACACTGAGGGCACCGACCGCCTCGGCCGGCCCCTGGCCAAGCGGCTGTCCGTGGCGGCCGGGTCGGTCCAGGCGCTCTACGTGGTGCTGCCCGTTCCCCGGCACGCGGCGGGAAGCACGTCCACCGCAGCCATCACGGTTGCCGCTGAGGGCGCCGATGCCGCGCAGGGCGTCGACCCGAAGACCGTCACGGTCACCTTGGACGTGTTGCCGCTGGAAACCGCCGATCCGGACATCCTGGCCGGCGGCTTCGGCGATCCGCGGTACCTGCGGCGGCTCGCTTGGCTGGATTCGACCCTCGCCCAGGACCACGGGCTTGTGGCGCCCTTCACCGCCATCACCCTCGACGCCGGGAACCGCACCCTCGGCATCCTCGGCCGGACCCTGCGGCTGACTCCGTCCGGGCTGCCGGAGCAACTGAGCTCCACCTTCACGCCGGCCATGACCGGGACCGACGGGCCCGCCGTCGAACTCTTCGCTGCAGCCATGGAACTGGCCGTCACGGCCGCGCCGCACCGCGGATGGGACTTCACGCCCCTGGACTTCACCGTCCACGGTCCGGGCAAGGTGTCCTGGAGCAGCCGCTGGCGCAGTATCGGGACAGGACTGACCCTGGAGCTCCGCGGAGAGCTGGAAGCGGACGGCGCGTGCAGCTTTACGGTCCGGCTGCGGAACGGGGACGGCCTGCCGCTGATGCTCGACGACGTCGGCCTGGCCGCGGAGTTCGTCGAGACGGCGGTGCCGCTCGCCATGGGCCTCGGCGTCCCGGGCGGCCGGCGCCCGGACACCCTTGACTGGAGCTGGGACGTTGCCGGCAGGAACCAGGACGCCCTGTGGCTCGGCGGGGTGAATGCCGGTGTCCAGCTGTCGTGGCGCGACGCCGGCTACGAACGACCCCTCAACACCAACTTCTACCGGGAAAAGCCGCTCCGCGAACCTGTTTCCTGGGCCAACCGGGTGGACGGGGAGGTCCGTGGCGGCGTCAGCCTGCGCCCGGGGTCCCGCGCCGGCACGGCGTCCGGTTCCAGCACCGTGTCCGGTTCCAACACGGTGCGGCTGACCGCCTTCAGCGGCGCGCGGACCCTGGCGCCGGGGGACAGCCTCGATTTCGACTTCCGGCTGCTCTTCACCCCGTTCAAGCCCATCGACCCCGGAAAGCACTTTTCCCGCAGGTACTTCCACGCCCCTGCGGACCCTCGGGAGATCGCGGAATGCGGGGCCACTGTGATCAACGTCCACCACGCCACCGCCCCGGCTCCGTACATCAACGATCCTTTGCTGAGCGCCGGCACCCTCGCCGGATACGTCCGTGAGGCGCACGCCCAGGGACTGCGGGCCAAGGTCTACAACACGGTGCGGGAACTGACGTTCCACAGCCCGGAGCTGCTGCCGCTGATGTCCCTGGGGCACGAGGTCTTCAGCGACGGGCCGGGGCAGGGCCACCCCTGGCTCCAAGAACATGTCGGCGGCGAACATGTCGGCGGCGGATACGTGTCCGCCTGGTTCGCCCCCGACGTCGAAGATATCGCGGTGGTGACCACCGGCGAGTCCCGCTGGGAGAACTTCTACGTCCGCAGCTTGGCCGAACTGGCGAAGGCCACGGACGTGGACGGCATCTACCTGGACGATATCGCCTACGACCGGCACACCATGCTGCGGGTGCGCAAGGTCCTCGAACGCCACTGCCCGGCCCCCGGACCCGAGATCGACCTGCATTCGGCCAACCAGTTCACGGCCAAGGACGGCTACGCCTCCTCCGCGAACCTCTACATGGAACACCTGCCTTACGTTGACCGGCTTTGGTTCGGTGAGTATTTCGATTACGACGACACCTCGCCGGACTACTGGCTCGTTGAGCTCTCGGGAATTCCGTTCGGGCACATGGGCGAGATGCTCGAAGACGGCGGCAACCCCTGGCGCGGCATGGTGTTCGGCATGACCGGACGCGCGCCCGCCGTCGACAACCGCTCCCTGTGGCAGTTCTGGCAGGACCATGGCCTGGAACGCAAGCAGATGACCGGGTTCTGGGATCCGGGCGCGCCCGTCCGCACCAGCCATCCAGGGGTCCTTGCCACCACGTGGTCCGGCGACGGCGGCATGGTGGTGGCGCTCGCATCCTGGGCCGAGGAGACTGTGGACGTGACCCTGCAGTTTAGTGGGGCGCAGTTTCGGGAAGCGCGCGAGTTCGGTGGAGCGCGGGAGTCCGGCAGAACGCACGACGGCGGCCCGGCAGGCGCCGTGCGCCTCGTCGCTCCCGCGATCGCGGGCTTCCAAGCGGCCGCCGAATACGCGCCCGGCCAAACCATCCGCATCGCCCCGCGGCGCGGGCTCCTGCTCACGATCGGAGACGCACATGACTGACCCGGCAATCCCGACATCCATCACCGCGGGCACCATCACGCTCGAGGTGGCAGACTTCGGCGCGGAGAGCCCGCTGCCGCCGGTCGCGGCCGGAATCCACACGCCCTACCGGGTGGGCATCGGGGTGCCGGAGGAGCTGAAGGCCAGGGCTGCCTACGGCTACCCGCCGAACATCTACCCCTACACCATCCAGGACGGCTACTCGCGGGAGCGGCAGGCGCGCGAGCTGCCCGCCGTCGTGCTGGAAAACCGGCACCTCAGGGCCACCGTTCTGCCTGGCCTCGGCGGCCGGATCTGGGAACTGCTGGACAAGGAGAGCGGCAAGCAGCTCCTGCACAGTCCCCGCACCATCCAGTTCGCCAACTTCGCGCTGCGCAACGCCTGGTTCGCCGGCGGGCTCGAATGGAACATCGGCACCCGCGGCCACACCCCTACCTCCTGCATTCCCTGGCACACCGCCCTGCTGACGGCACCGGACGGCCAGCAGCTCCTGCGGATGTGGGAGTTCGAGAGGCTTCGCGGCGTGGTGGTGCAGGTGGACCTCTGGCTCCCGGCAGACTCCCGCGTGCTGTTCTCCGCCGTCAGGCTCCGTAACCCGGACCCGCACGAGGTACCCATGTACTGGTGGAGCAACGCCGCCGTCCCGGAGACCCCGGACACCCGGGTGATCGCACCAGCCCGCACGGCCTTCGGCAGTGACTACGAGACCGACATCCGGCGCGTCACGCCCACCGACCACGAAGGCGCGGACGCCACCTGGCCCGCGCGCAACGCCCACGCCGCGGACTACTTTTTCGACATCCCCGAAGGCCACCGCCACTGGATCGCCGCGGTGGACGCCGACGGCGACGGGTTGGCCATGCTGTCCACCTCCCGGTTGCGCGGCAAGAAACTGTTCGTCTGGGGACAGGGGGACGGCGGGCACAATTGGCAGGAATGGCTCAGCCCACGTACCGAAGCGGGGGAGCCCGGAGCAGGCTACGCGGAGATCCAGGCTGGGCTGGCGCAGACCCAGTTCGAGCACGTGCCCATGCCCGGCGGCGCCGAATGGAGCTGGGTGGAAGCCTACGGAAACGCCGGGCTCGACCCCGCTGTGGCGCATGGTGACTGGGACGCTGCGGTGGAGCACGCCCAGTCCCGGCTCGCCGGGCTCGCGGACCAGCAGGCGCTGGACGAGGCGCTTGCCTTCGCCGCGTCCGTGGCTGACACGGCTCCGCCGGAGATGCTGTTGGCCGGCACCGGCTGGGGCGCCCTCGAAGAAGAGCTCCGCCGTGCCTCGGGCGTTGCGCCGCTGGACAGCGGCGGCACACCCTTCGCGGCGGACACCATCGGCGCGGAACAGGCACCCTGGCTCGAGCTGCTCCGGCATGGAGGTCCCGACGCCGGCGGCCCCCTCGCGTTTCCCGGTTCCGGAAGCTTCGTGGCCGGGCCGGCGTGGGAACGGCTGCTCGAAGGAGCAAACGGAGCCGAAGCCCGCTTCCACGAAGCCACCCTGAAACACGCCCGCCAGGATCTCGGGCCCGCGGAAAAGCTGTACGTCCAGGCACTGGTCCTGGACCACGGGCACGCACTGGCCCACCGTGGCCTTGGCCTGCTCCTGTTGGCCACGGGCCGCGTCGACCAGGGCCTTGCCGAGCTGCGCACGGCCTGCGCCGCAGACCCGGCGGGCGGGAAGCTGTTGGCCGAAGCCATGACCCTGCACCTGGCCCACGGGGAGCCCCGCGCCGCGCTCTTGCTGGCGGAACAGGCGCCCGAGGAGGCCACCGCCGTCGGGCGCAACCGCTTCCTGGCCGCCCGGGCCATGGCGGGGAGCGGCAGGACGGAGGAAGCCGCCGCGATCCTTCGGGCCGGGGTGGAAATCCCGGACCTGCTCGAAGGCGACAACGCGATCTCCGATCTCTGGCGCGAGGTGTGCCCGGAGGAACCCGTCCCCGCGAAGTACCGCTTCAGCATGCACTGACAGTCTGAGCTGCGCGAACGTACAGTTGGGGCCCTGCTTTCCGCGGATTCGGGGCCCCAACTGTACGTTCGCGCAGACGGGGAGCCCATGAAACCCCCAGCCAAACCATGTAAGTTGGCTAAGTGACTCCCGCCAGCAAATCCACCGTTTCCCGTGCGCCCGGAATCTCGAAGGAAATCGAGGACGCCGCGTGGTTCGTGCTGGGACCTGCCCTGCAGGGCAAGCGTTCCGCCCTCGACGGGCACACCCACACGTGGACCACCGAGGCCGCCACGGAACTGCTCGAGCGCCTGGAACGCGGCATCGAGGACAGCAAGGCGCCCATGATGACCAACCTCCGGCGCAACCTGGAGGGGGCCAGCCGCGAGGCCCGGCTCCTCGCCGTCGAACTGTTGTTCCTGCAGTCCCTGCCGCTGGCCCATGAGGTCAAGTCCCTGAAGGTCAAGCGCGCCCGCGTGGCCGAGGCCGCATCCTGGCTGGAACCGCCGCTGCAGCTGCCGGACGAGCTCTACCGGGACATGACCGACCACGGCGTCATCCGGGACCGCACTGCCGAATTCAACTGGACCATCTGGGACCAGCTCGGCTGGCTGTGCCGCTTCGTGGCCCAGGTGGACAAGCAGCCGACGGCGGCGATCGCCAAGGCGCTCAAGGACCCCTTGGTGTTCCACGAGCTTGCCGCTGGAACCCCGGGGGACCAGCCCGCCATCCGCCGCAGCATCGAGTATTTGGCATGGCCGGGCTATTTCGAGCCGGTCGTGGCCGACGTGGAGCGCCGCGAGATCCGGGACGCTTTCGCCTCCCTGGTGGGCGGGGCCAAGGGCGACAGCGAAGAGGACATCACGGCGGACATCCACCGCATCCGCCTGCACCTGGACGAACAAGCCGGGCAGCGCATCGACTGGTACTCCCGCCAGCTCGTGGGCCAGTGGCGCAAGGTGGGCGATCCCGGCCGCCGGGCCTGGCTGCTGCGCACCCACCACGACTCCGCCGAGCTCCTCGCCGCCTGGCAGGACGAAGAGAAGGCGACCCTCGACGTCGAACATTTGCGCGAACTGCAGCCGGGAGTCGCCGCCGGGCTGGTCCAGCGCGTGGTGGACGAGGACTGCAAGCACCTGGGCTACGTGGAGCGGGAAGACACCAAGACCGCCGTCTTCGCCTTCCTGACCGTGATGAAACCCGGTGACCTGGTCCTGTTCCAGCACTCGGGATCCGTGCGGATCGGCGTGGTGCTGGGCGAGGCCGAACACGACGGCGGGAAGGGCCAGCTGCGCCGCAAGGTGCGCTGGTTCGAGGAAAGCCACCCCATCGCCGAGGCGCCCCGGCACGTGCAGCGCCAGCTCTCCACCCCCGGCATCGTGGTGGACGTGACCAAGGTGCTGAGCCTGCTGCAGGCGCTGCTGCCCGCGGAAGCGGAGTCCGATGGCGAGGACACCGCCGCCCCCGAGTCCACCGTCGAGCCCGTCCCCGAGGGCTTCCGCCCGCTCAGCGAAGAATTCGCTGCCTCCCTGCACATGGACCTGGAGCCGCTGCAGGAAATCGCCGGGCTCCTGGAGGAGAACCGCCAACTGGTTCTCTACGGCCCGCCCGGCACCGGCAAGACCTACCTGGCCAAACACCTGGCCGCCGAACTCGCCGGGGACAGCACCGACGAGCGCGTGAAGCTGGTGCAGTTCCACCCCTCGTACGCCTACGAGGATTTCTTCGAGGGCTACCGGCCGGACAAGACCGACGACGGCCAGGTGTCCTTCAAGCTCGTTGCCGGACCGCTGCGGCGCCTGGCGGAGGAAGCCGCCAAGCCCGAAAACGCCAGCAAGCAATACTTCCTGATCATCGACGAAATGAACCGGGCCAACCTGGCCAAGGTGTTCGGCGAGCTGTACTTCCTGCTCGAGTACCGGGACGACCGGATCTACCTGCAGTACAGCCCCAACGAACCCTTCAGCCTGCCGGACAATCTGTACATCATCGGCACCATGAACACGGCGGACCGTTCCATCGCCATGATGGACGCCGCGATCCGCCGCCGCTTCGCGTTCGTGGAGCTGCACCCCAAGGTCGAGCCCATCCGGGGCACCCTGCGCCGCTTCCTTGAGGCCCGCGGCCTGGACACCCTGAACGCGGACCTGCTCGATGCCCTCAACGAGGCGATCGACGACTGGGACCGGGACCTGATGATCGGCCCGTCCTACTTCATGAAGCGTGCCGCGCAGACCCCCGCCGGCCTGCGCCGGATCTGGAAGTACGAGCTCATGCCGCTGCTCGAGGAGCACTACCACGGGCAGCTGAACCGGGCGCAGGTGGAAGAGCGCTTCGGACTGGAGCAACTGCTGGGACGCCTTGCGCCCCGCTGAGCAGCGCCCCGCTGAGCAGCGCCCCGCCGAAGGTTCCCGCCCGGTGGCGATTCCGCCCCGGCCGCGGCATGCCCCCGGCGTGCGGCACATCGTCCTGGACGAGCAGTCCCGGGGCGTCGTCGAACGGCTGGACCCCGCGACGGCGGCCTTCCTGAACTCGAGCGGGCTTGCGAAGGCCGCACCGATGGGCATGGGACTGTACCGGATCGAGCCCGTGGGCAAGGTGGGCTCGGTGCGGACCCCGGCGGTGCAGTTCGAGGTGCGGCCCAAGGACCGGCTGGGCCTGCGCAGGCTGCTGTTCCTGCTCAGCTACGCCGGGGACCAGGGTTTCCGCGAGGACGCGGTGGCCGCCGTCGAACACCAGGACCTTTGGAGTGCCCTGGCCGAATCGCTCGCCCAGCTGGCCGAGCGCGCCCTCGCCCGCGGTCCGCTCCAGGGCTACGTGACGGTGGATGAATCCCTGCGCACCGTCAAGGGACGCATCCGGATCTCCGAACAAATAGCCCGCCGTCCCGGCCTGCTGGTGCCCCTGGAAGTGTCCTATGACGAGTTCAGCGAGGACATCGCAGAAAACCGCATACTGCGGGCCGCGCTGGCCCGGATGGGCCAGGTTCCGGGCGTCCGTCCCGAGGTGCTGAGCCGCCTCCGCCGTTTGGGTGGCAAGCTCGACGGCGCCACACACCTGGTGCCCGGCGCGCCCCTGCCGCACTGGCAGGCCAGCCGGATGAACCTGCGCTTCCACGCGGTGCTGCGTCTGGCGGAGGTGATCCTGCGGAACTGCTCGGCCGAAGCCGGCGACGGAAAACAGAGCAGGGCCGCCTTCGTGGTGGACATGTCCACCGTGTTCAAGGAATTCGTGGGTGTCGCCCTCCGTGAAGCGATGCGTGCCCACCCCGGCGAGACCAGGATGCAGTACGGCACGCTGCTCAACGAGGCCGTCCGGGACTCGGACCGCATCACGGTCCGCCCGGATGCCGTGCATTTCCTGGGCGGCCGCCCGGTGGTGGTCTACGGGGCCAACTACGTTGCCGGACCGGACACCGGCGCCTCCCCGAACGCCGACCACTACCGGATGCTCGCGTACTGCACGGCCCTGCAGGTTCCCACCGCATGGCTGGTCTACGCGGGAACGGGGGAGATGAAACTGCGGCGCATCCTGAACACCGACATCGACGTGGTGGAGTACCCGCTGGACCTGTCCAGGCCGCCCGCCGAAATCCTTGCCTCGGTGGCCGACCTGGCCCAGCAGTCGTGGGGCGAAGTGGTCCGCCAAGCCCGCGGCTGATGTCCTGTTCCGTGCCGGCGGCAACAGGGCTAGCCTGAGAACAGACCGCTGCGGACGGAGGCAACTATGGGCGGCATGAGGACCATGGGCGGCATGAGGAAGAAAAAGTCCTGGAAAGACATGACCCCCGGGCAGCGCCGCGTCACCATCGTGGCGAGCGTGCTGGAGTTCGCGTTGATGCTGGCCGCGCAGCGCAGCATTTCGAAGACGCCGGCGGCGCAGATCCGCGGAAACAAGGTCCTTTGGCGGGCCGCATGCTTCATCAATTTCTTTGGCCCGGTGGGGTACTTCCTGTTCGGCCGTCGGAAGACTGCACCCTTGGGAGCGGCTCTTCGAGGAAACGGATAAGCTGCTCCTCCAGGGCGCTGCGGTCCTTGAGGCCGCACTCCCACACGGTGAGCACCTCCCAGCCGGCGGCCGAGAGCTGTTCGCGCTGCACGGCGTCGCGCTCGCGGGTGCGGCGCCGCTTCGCGTCCCAGAACTCGGCGTTGGCCGCGGGCGCGTGCGTTCCCGCGGGGCAGTCGTGGAAGTGCCAGAAGCAGCCGTTCACGAAGATCACCTTGTGCCTGCCCGCGAACACCAGGTCCGGGCTTCCCGGCAGTTTCCCGCCGGCCGCCGTTCCGTGCAGGCGGTAGCGGTAGCCTTTCGCGTGCAGGAGCCGGCGGACCAGGAGCTCGGGTTTCGTGTTCTTGCCGCGGATCCTGGACATGTTCCGGCTGCGCTGCTCCGGTGTGAGCAGATCACGGCTCAGCAGGTCCCGGCTTTCGCCCATGCTTCGAGTCTAGCCAGGGTCACCGTCGTGCGACCGTTACCGTGCGCGGCGCCTGGAAGGACAGCAGCCGGATCCACTCCGGGTCCTGCCCATGCAGGCCGACGCCCGGCAGCGCCGCTGCCGTTTCCTGGACGACGACGGCGGCCTCCAGCTCCGCGAGTTTCGCGCCGAGGCAGCGGTGGATGCCGGAGCCGAACGCCAGCCCGTAGGGCAGCGGACCTTGCTTTTGCGGTTCCTGGCCGTGGTTTCCCGTCAGTTCCAGCAGGATCTCCTCACCGGCAAGGATCGCCTGGCCGTTGAGGTCGGTGTCCTTGCTAGCGACGCGGCGCCACGTCGGCACGGAAGACTCGTTCGCGAGCACACCCCGTACCAACTCCGTGGCTTTGTCTTTGGCTGAAGCCTCGTCCCACGCGATGCCCGTGGAACCTTCGGCCAAGCGGAACAGGGCGGTGCTGATGAGCTGGGTGGTGGTTTCCTGGCCGGCGATGAGCAGGAAGTACCCGAGGGAGCAGATTTCCGGGGTGCTGAGCCCATGCGCGGCCAAGGACTTGAACAGGTTCCGGCCCGGGGAAGCCACGGATTCCAGCACCAGTTCCCGCAGCCAACGGTAGAAGTCCGCGGCGCTGCGGGCGAGCTCCAACTGGCGCTCCGCCCCGGGCCAGCCCCAGAACAATTCCAGGGAGTCCAGGCTCCAGGCCTTCAGTTCCGGCAGGTCCCGGACCGGCAGGCCCAGCATTTCCAGCATCACCACGGCCGGCGGAAGGGCGGCCACGGCCCGCACCAGCTCCACGCTGCCCGTCTCGCCGAGTTCATGGGCGGCCCCGTATGCGGCTTCCTTGGCCAGCTGGCGGATCCGGGGCTCCATTGCCTCCACCGTGGCCGGGGTGAAGAAGCCGGCCACGACCTTCCGGATTCCGGGGTGGGAGTCCGTGTCGTTGCTGGCCAGCACGGGCGGGAGCGCGAAGCGGGCGCCTTGCAGGATGCGCAAGGCTTGTCCGGACAACGGCGTCACAGCGAGCAGGGCGTTGGCCGGGCCGAAGTCCTCCGGCCGGTGCAGGACTTCCCGGACGTCGGCCGGTTCCCGGACCACCCGGTAGGGGCACTGGGCGGTGCTCATGCGAGCCCGTCCAGGCAGATTCGGTCCAGGCAGATTCGGTCCAGCCACTGCGGAGCCTGCTCCCGGAAAGCAGGCACGGGCAAGGAAGCCGCTGCTTCCGGAAGGGCGCCGAACAGCGGGACGGTGCCGGAATCGAACGCCGCCCGGTTGCCTTGCTCTGCCAACCCGGGACGCTCAGGCCAGCTGCCGAGGATCAGTCCTGAGACCGCGAGGCCCCTGCGCTCCAGGACCTCCAGGGTCAGCCCGGTGTGGTTCAAGGTGCCCAGCGACGGCCGGACCACTACCGCAAAACCGGCCCCGTTCCCGAGGAGGGTCCCAAGATCGGCGAGCGTTCCGCCGTCGGGATCCAATTCGACGAGCAGGCCGCCCGCACCCTCCACGAGCACATGGTCGTGCGTGGCGGCGAGCTGCCGGATGCGTTCGGCGTGGGCCGCCAACGGCGGCAGCTCCACGCCGTCGACGGCGGCTGCCTGCACCGGGGCCAGCGGTTCTTCGAGGACGACGCCGGCCTCCGCCGTCAGGGGAGCGGCCAGCCTGGCGATTTCTGAACAGTCCGAGTCGCCGTCCTTGTTGCCGCTTTGGCACGGCTTGTAGGCGGCCACGGAGCGGCCCTGCGCGTGCAGGGCCGCGGCGAGGGCGGCCGTGGCGACGGTCTTTCCGACCGCGGTGTCCGTGCCGGTGACCAGGATGATTCGGGGAAGGCTCCGGTGGTCTTGGTTCTGGTGGTCTCGCGTCATGGGGTTTCCTCCAGGATGCCGCGCAACGTTGCGCAGGCGTAGTCGATCTCGTCGGGGGTGAGCGTGGCGCGGGCGGTGAGGCGCAGCCGGGAGACGCCGTCCGGGACCGACGGCGGGCGGAAGCAGCCCACGCGGATCCCCGCTTCGCGTGCTGCCCGGCTCGTGCGCCAGGCTGTGTCGGCGTCGGGCATGGGAACGGACTGGACGGCTCCGGCAGCCCGCCGGTCGAGCCGCAAGCCGGCTGCCAGCCGGGCGGCGTTGTCCCGGACCGCGGCAGGGCGCCACGGTTCGGCAGTGATGACCCGCAAGGCCTCAAGGGCTGCAGCCGCCGACGCCGGTGCCTGGGCGGTATCGAAGATGAAGCTCCGTGCCCGGTTCAGCAGATGCTCCCGGAGGAGCGCCGAACCCAGCACCGCCCCGCCCTGGCTGCCCAAGGCCTTGGACAGGGTAGCGGTCAGCACCACATTCGGGTGCCCGGCCAGGGCGGTCCCGGCCACGGCACCGTGGCCTTCAAACCCCGCTGTTCCGGAAACGCCGAGGCTGTGGGCTTCGTCGATCAACAACATGGCGTCCTGCTCCACGGCCAGTTCCAGCAGGGAGGCCAGGGGCGCGGCGTCACCCCACACGCTGTAGATGGACTCGACGGCGATCAGCGCCCGGGGTTCGCCGCTCCCGGAAAGACCTCGTTCGGAAAGCAGCCGCGCGGCGTCGTCGGCGTCGTTGTGCGCGAAGGTTTCCACCCGAGAACGGGACAAACGGAAACCGTCGATGAGTGAGGCATGGCAGTGCTCGTCGGCCACGATCAGAGTGCCCGGACCACCCAGCGCCGTCACCACGCCCATGTTGGCAAGGTACCCGGAGGAGAACACCAGGCCGGCCTCCATGCCGGTGAACCGGGCCAGCTCCTCCTCGAGCTCCAGATGCAGCGCGGTGGTGCCGGCCACGAGCCGCGACGATGTGGCGCCGGTGCCCCAGCGTCGGACGGCCTCGCACGCGGCCTCGGCCAGGCGTGGATCCGAAGCCAGGCCGAGGTAATCGTTGCTGGACAGCTCCACCACGGCCCCACCGGCCGCGCGGCTCTCGGGTGAACGGGCTTCCGGCGAGCGCGTTTCCGGCGAACGGCGCAGCCCCCGGCGCTCGCGGACGGCTGCCTGCTGCTCCAGCCAGCGGGTCATCGAGACGCTCACGGAGCGCCCACCTTTCCGGTCGCGAGCTTTCCAGCCGCGACCGCCGCCACCATCCCTGCGGCCATCGCCTCCGCCTCCGCGGCTGAGCTGATGTACGGCGGCATGGCGTAGACCAGGTTCCGGAACGGCCGCACCCACACGCCGTTGCGGATGGCGGCCCGCGTCACGGCGGCGACGTCCACTGCCTCCTTCAGCTCGATGACGCCCACCGCGCGGATGGTGCGGACGTCGGCGACGCCGTCGAGCTCACGTGCGGGGGCGAGCCCGGACGCCAAAGCCGCACCGACCCGGGCCACGTCGCCGCGCCAGGCACCGGTGGCGATGATGCCCAGGCTCGCGTTTGCGACGGCACAGGCCAGGGGATTGCCCATGAAGGTAGGCCCGTGCAGGAGCGCCCCGGCCGCGCCGGCGGAGATGGTCCGTGCCACCTCGCCCGTGCAGAGCATGGCGGCCAGGCTGAGGTATCCGCCGGTGAGGGCCTTGCCGACGCAGAGAATGTCCGGCACCACCCCGGCATGGTTGGCGGCGAAGAGTTCGCCGGTGCGGCCGAAGCCGGTGGCGATCTCGTCCAGGATGAGCAGCAGGCCGTGCTGGTCGGCGATCTCGCGGAGGATCCGCACGCACTCCGCCGGGTAGGCGAACATGCCGCCTGCGCCCTGCAGCACGGGCTCGGCGATGATCGCGGCCAGCTCATCGGAATTCCGCGCGGCCAGCGACTCCACGTCCGACCGCCATTGCTGGATGTCCTGGTCCGTGGATGTCGCCGCGGCCGGTGGGCGGGGCGCAAAGACGTTCGACGCCAGCAGGCCCGGGAACGCCGAATGCATGCCGTCCACCGGATCGCAGACGCCCATGGCCGCGAAGGTGTCCCCGTGGTAGCCGCCGTGCAGGCTGAGGAAACGTTGCCGCTTCGGCCGCCCCGCCGCCGTCTGGAACTGCACGGCCAGCTTCAGGGCGACCTCCACGGACACCGAGCCGGAATCGGCCAGGAACACCCGCTCCAAGGCGGGACGGTCAGCCGCAGCCGGCGCCATCGCCAGGAGCCGTTCGGCCAGCTCGACGGCGGGACCGTGGGTGAGCCCGCCGAACATCACGTGGCTGAAATCCGCCAGCTGCCGCTTGGCCGCGGCGTCCAGCAGGGGATTCCGGTAGCCGTGGATCACCGACCACCACGAGGACATGGCGTCGAGGACCTCGAAGCGCTCGCCGTGTTCGTCGCGCAGTTGCAGCCGCACGCCCTCGGCGCTTTCCACCTCCCACAGCGGAAGCGTGCCCGACGCCGGAGCATAGGGGTGCCACAGGCTGGCCCTATCGCGCTGGATCAGGCTGCCGCGCTGGATCAGATTGCCGCGCTCGGTGAGGCTGCCGCGCTCGGTCAGGCTCATCCCGCGAGGCTCCCGTGCCGGGAGCATTCGGCGCTCCAACCCAAGGGGGTCACCTGGACCTTCATCCGGCGGCGGCACTGCGCGCAATAGCGCGGCGGTTCCAGGGCAAGCTGCGCCCGGCAGTCGTGGTGCGGGTCGGACGCAAAGCGGACGTCCGACGTCGGGCCCTCACCGGCTGCGGCAGGCCCGCCGGCCCGGGTGCCCGTTAGCAGGTCCCCGCCGCAGTGCCCGCAATACAGTTCGCTGCTGCTGTAGCTCACAGCGTCTTCTGGAGTTCCTTGATGGGCATGTTCAGTTCGACCAGCAGCTGCAGGTCGGCGTCGGCGGGACGGCCCAGGGTGGTCAGGTAGTTGCCGACGATCACGGCGTTGATGCCGCCCAGCAGGCCCTCACGGGTTCCCAGGTCGCCCAAGGTGAGTTCGCGGCCGCCGGCGTAGCGCAGCACCGTGCGCGGCATGGCCAGGCGGAAGGCGGCGATGGCGCGGAGGGCGTCCTTGCCGTCCATGATGCCCTGGTTTTCCAGCGGCGTTCCGGGCCGCGGGTTGAGGAAGTTCAGCGGGACCTCGTGCGGGTCCAGGGCCGCGAGCTGCGCGGCGAGTTCGGCCCGCTGTTCCAGCGATTCGCCCATGCCGATCAGGGCGCCGCAGCACAGCTCCATGCCGGCTTCCTTGACCATGGCGCAGGTTTCCAGGCGCTCTTCGTAGCTGTGGGTGGTGACCACCTGCGGGAAGTAGCTACGCGCGGTTTCGAGGTTGTGGTTGTAGCGGTGCACGCCCCACTCGGCGAGCTGGTCCACCTGCCGCTGGGTCAGCATGCCCAGGGAGCAGGCGATGTTGATATCCACTTCTTCGTTGATGCGGTCGATCGCGAACTTGATCTGGTTCATCAGCTTGATGTCGGGTCCGCGGACGGCGGCGACGATGCAGAACTCGGTGGCGCCGGTGGCAGCGGTCTCCTTGGCGGCCTTGACCAGCTCCGGGATGTCCAGCCACACGCCGCGCACCGGGGAGTCGAACAGCCCGGACTGGCTGCAGAAGTGGCAGTCCTCGGGGCAGCCACCGGTCTTGATGGAGATGATGCCCTCCACCTCCACATCCTCGCCGCAGTGTTCGACCCGGACCTCGTGGGCCAGCTGCAGGGCCGCGGGGATGTCCGCGTCGGGGAGTTGCAGGATTTCGAGCAATTGGGCCTCGCTGAGTCCGATTCCGTGTTCAAGGACCTGTTCGCGGGCGGTGTCCAAAATGGTCATGCTGCTCCTTGCTTCTTCGATGAAGTGCTTTTCGTGAATGCCTCCTCACTGACGCTAGCCACCTTGGGCGGAGGCGATTTTGTTGGACGTCCACAAAGCGCGGCGGCGGTTCTTGGCACTGCGCGGGCTGGCTCAAAGGCGGCCGGCGGGCACAAGTTACAGCCCCGAAACACCACGGTGACCCTGCTGTCGAATCCCGCCGATAGCGTCGGGCGAAGACGGAGAACACTCAAAAGCAGCTGAGGAAAGTGACGTGGGGATGACTGAGGAACAGCGGACAACACAGATCCTGGAACGCTCGACGGCGGGCGGCAGCGCCGTCGTCGACGGTTCCGGAAGGGCGGCGGCAGGCAGCCCCGCCAGGAGCGACGCGCTGAGCGCCGCGAAGGAAAGCCTGGAGGATTACACGCTGCGCTTCGCGCCGCGCTCCTACCGGAAATGGAGCGCCGGTGTGGTGGCGACAAGCGCGCTGGGCGGCATCGCGTACCTGGCGGATTTCTCCATCGGCGCGAACATCGGGATCTCCTACGGCACAGGCAACGCGATCCTCGGGATCCTCGTGGCCGCCGTGGTCATCTTCGCTACCGGGTTCCCACTGGCGTATTACGCGGCGCGGTACAACATCGACCTGGACCTCATTACCCGCGGTTCGGGATTCGGCTATTACGGTTCGGTGGTCACCAACATCATCTTCGCCACCTTCACCTTCATCTTCTTCGCCCTCGAAGGCTCCATCATGGCGCAGGGCCTGGAGCTTGGGCTCGGGATCCCGCAATGGATCGGCTACGCGGCGTCCACGCTGATCATCATCCCGCTGGTGGTCTACGGGATGAACACGCTGGCCAAGCTGCAGGTCTGGACCACGCCGCTCTGGCTGCTGCTCATGGTGGTGCCGGTGGGCTACCTGGTGGTGTCGCATCCGGAGAGCATCAGCTCCTTCTTCGCCTACACCGGCACATCCGGTGAATCCGGTACCAACCTGGCCTCGGTGATGCTCGCCGCCGGCGTCTGCCTGTCCCTGATGGCGCAGATCGCCGAACAGATCGACTACCTGCGCTTCATGCCGCCGCGGACAGCAGCGAACAAGGGCGCGTGGTGGCGGGCAGTGATCCTGGCCGGACCGGGCTGGGTGATTTTCGGTGCCATCAAGCAGATCGTGGGCATGTTCATTGCCGTCTACCTCATCGCGACCCTGGATCCGGCAGCCTCCGCGCACGCCAATGAGCCCGTCCACCAGTTCCTGGGCGTCTACCGGGAGATGATGCCGGCCTGGCTCGCAATGACCCTGGCAGTGGTGTTGGTGGTGATCTCGCAGATCAAGATCAACGTCACCAACGCCTACTCCGGCTCGCTCGCCTGGACCAATAGCTTCACCCGCATCACCAAGACCTACCCGGGACGCATGGTGTTCGTGGTGCTGAACCTGGTTGTGGCCCTGGTGCTCATGGAAGCGAACATGTTCGGGTTCCTGAACACCATCCTCGGCTTTTACGCCAACTGCGCCATCGCCTGGGTGGTCACGGTGGCCACGGACATCGCCATCAACAAGTACCTGTTGAAGATCTCCCCGAAGATTCCCGAATTCCGCCGCGGCATGCTGTACGCCGTGAATCCGGTGGGCTTCGTGTCCATGCTGGCCTCCGCAGGCGTGTCCATCGCAGTGTTCTTCGGGGCGTTCGGCGCCGCCGTGCAGCCGTACTCGCCGATCTTCGCCGTGGGCCTGGCGCTCGTCCTGCCCCCGCTGCTGGCCGTGCTGACCCGCGGGAAGTACTACTTGCGCCGCGGCGACGACGGAATCGACCTCGCCATGCTCGATTCCGAAGGCAACCCGAGCCAGGCCAAGCTGCTGTGCCACGTGACGGGCATCGAGTTCGAACGCCCGGACATGCTCCGCTCGGCACAGGACGGGCCCGACGGCGAACCGCAGTACATCTCGTCCCTCGCCTTGTCCACGGACAAGACCGGGGAACTGGTGCTGCCCGAACAGAGGTAGCCGGCAAAGGAATCTCCGACGGCGGCAGGAACCTCCCACGGGAAGGCGGCCGCCGCCGTCGGGCAGTTTGCTGACGGGCTTCCCTGAGCCGTGATCTGCGCCACACCTGGAATAGTTGCACGCGCGTGGTAGTTGCCTTATATCGGAAACGATTCCCGTGTGAAAGGTACTGCGCATGCTGTTTTCTCCCCTGACCGTCGGCGAGCTGGAAATCCCCAACCGCCTGGTAATGGCACCCCTCACCCGAGTCCGCGCAGGCCAGGAAGGCATTCCCGGCCTCTTGCTCGTGGAGCATTACCGGCAGCGGGCCTCCCTTGGCCTGATTGTCAGTGAAGGCACCTACCCGACGCCGGCCGGCCAGTCCTATCCGGGCCAGCCCGGCTTGGTCACCGACGAGCAGATCGCCGGGTGGAAGAAGGTCACGGACGCCGTCCATGCTGAGGGTGGCCGGATCTTCGCACAGATCATGCACGGCGGCAGGGTCTCGCACCCGGACATCACCGGAGGCCGCGAAATCGTGGCCCCCAGCGCCGTGGGCATCGATGGCGAAGTCCGCACCCCGAACGGCAAGCAGCCCTACCCGGTGCCGCGGGAGCTGCGCACCGACGAGCTTCCCCTGGTGATCCAGGAAATCGTGGCGGCGTCCCGGAACGCCATTGAGGCAGGCTTTGACGGTGTGGAGCTGCACTCGGCCAACGGCTACCTGCTGCACGAATTCCTGGCTCCCAATACCAATATCCGCACCGACAGCTACGGCGGATCCCCGGAAAACCGCGCACGCTTTGTGATCGAAACGGTGAACGCCGTGGTTGAGGCCCTCGGCGCCAGCCGTGTGGGCATCCGGATTTCCCCGGAGCACGAGGTCCAGCAGATCGCCGAGACCGATCCCGCCGACGTCCGCGCCACCTACGAGGTGCTGGTGGACACCATCGCACCCCTGGGCCTGGCCTACCTGAGCATCCTCCACCACGATCCCAAGGGCGCCCTGGTGCAGGATCTGCGGGCACGTTTCAAGGGCGCCTTCCTGGTGAATACCGGCTTCAGCAGCATCACCGGCCGGGAAGAGGCGGTAGACCTGGTAACCACCGGCCACGCCGACGCCGTGGTGGTCGGCCGCCCCGCCATCGCCAACCCGGACCTGGTGCGCCGCTGGCGTGAGGGCCTGCCGCTGAACGAAGCGGATCCCTCCACGTTCTACGGCGAAGGGGCCAAGGGCTACACGGACTACCCGTTCTACGAAGAATCCGCCAACTGACCAACCCGCCCGTCCCGACGGCGGCGCTTCTCGAAAGGGGGGCGCCGCCGTCGGACGTTTAACCAAGCTTGCCCGGTGCCCGTTGGCACAGCCCGATGAACCCGCCCAGCTGTTCGAGGCCCTCCGGGTGGACGGGCAAGTAGTTGCTCAGCTCCGGCGAACGGACGACGACGGCGCGCCACTGTCCGCGCGAAACCGCCACGTTGATCCGGTTCCGGGAGAGCAGGAACTCCATGCCGCGCGGAACCTCGCCGGCGGCCGAAGCCGCCATGGACACGATGACAACGGGCGCCTCCTGGCCCTGGAATTTGTCCACGGTGCCCACCCGCACGTTGCTCAGCCCCGCCGTGTGGAGTTCGCGCCGGATCAGCTGCACCTGCGCGTTGTAGGCGGCCACCACCAGGACGTCCTGCTGTGCGAGCGGGCGTCCCTCCGGGCCTTCCTGGGGGTCATGCCAGCGCAGGCCGAGATGGGCTTGGACCTGCCGCACCACCTCGGCGGCTTCCTCGGGTGACGAGGTTGAGTTCCCGCGGTGCGGCACATAGACGCAGTCGATCCCGGGCGGCAAACCTTCGAGATGCCGCGCCGAGGCCGGGGGAGCGGCGTAGAGCTTACTGTCGTAGGCGAGCTCGGACACGGCGGCGCACAATTCGGGGTGCATCCGCCATGACCTAGCCAGGAAATACCCCAGTTCCGGCGGCAGCGTGTGATGTTCCCGCGAGAGCCAGCCGAGGGCCGATTCGTCCACCGGCTCCGGATGCTTCCCCTGGGTGACCTGGGGCAGTTGCTGCGGGTCACCGAGCAGGAGGAGCCGTTGCGCAGCCCGGCTGACTGCCATGGTGTTGGCCAGCGAAAACTGCCCGGCCTCGTCGATGACCAGCAGGTCCAGTGACCCCGGCGGCACCCCGTTCCCGGTCATCGTCCACGCTGTGCCGCCGATCAGTGCGCCGCCTGGTTGGGACAGGAGGCGTTCGACGTCGGACTTGCCGCGCTGCTGCCAGGGCAGCGAATCGTCGTGCTTCACTTCCTTGGCCACCCGGCGGGGATCGACGCCCGCCTTATCCACGGCGGCGCAGAGCATGTTCTCCACCACGGCATGCGATTGGGCGACGATACCCACCTTCCAGCCGCGTTCGACCAGCCGGGCCACCACATGGGACCCGACATATGTCTTCCCCGTCCCCGGAGGACCCTGCACGGCGACGTAGGAATGGTCGAGATCCACCACCGCAGCGGTGAGCGCGTCGACGTAGCCGTCCGGGCCGTCCGCCACCTCAGGCAGCGCGGCAAGGCTCTTGAGCCGCGGCGGGCGGCGGCGCAAGAGGTCCAGGGCGGGGTCCTGCGGCCACGCCGGAAGGGAACCCCGGAGACTGGCGGCAAGCTGGGCCAGGGCGGCCTTCTGCCCGTCCGTGGGAATCGGCCGGTCCGGAGTCAGCGCCATGGGCAGCGCCGCGAACTCCGCGGCACCGCGCGGCAGCCGCTCGGTGACTACCACGATGTCCCGGCCGTCTGCCTCACCGCTTTCAATCACCTCGGTGCCCGCCCAGCCGGAGCGGCCCAGCGCGGACTGAAGGCCCGAGGCGTCATCCTTCTCCTGCAAACAGTCCGGCAGGGGAGGCCCGTACATCCGGAAGAACGTCCTGCCGGGCGAAAAGTCCGAACCCTCGGCGGCCCTGCCGGCCAGGAGGACTGTGCGGACCGGGTTCTTCCGCGGCCCGGGTTTCGCCCATCCCTGAAGTACCTCAACGCTTTCGGCAACGAAGACGTCCCGGGTGTCTTCCCACTCGGAGACCGGCTTGTCCAAGCGGTCGAAATGGCCCCACCAATACTGTTTGTCCTCGCGCCGGTGGTAGCCGACCGCCGCGGCGATCAGGGCAACGGCGCGGGCATCGTCGGACTGGAGTTCTTCCTCCGACAGCGTTCCGAGGTACTCCAGAAGTGCTGTTTCCTCGGGAGGAGCTTCGTAACCGGCAGCATCCGGAGCGGTCTCCACGGGGGGTTCAACGGCCGTCGCGCCGACATCGATGCCCCGCTCCGCGGCCAGGCCAAGCAGCCAGTTGCGCAGTTCCAGGGTGGAGAGGCAGTCGTACTCGTTGTAGTCGGAGATGCTGGCCAGGATGGCCGCGGCCTCCTCCGTCTGCCCGGTGTCGCGGGCCGTGCAGAAGTTGGCGTAGGCAACCACGGAGGCTCCGGCGTCGGTGACGTCGCCGGAGCGCAGGTGCGTGCCCATGTACAGGGGTTCCAGCTTCTTGATGCTGTAGGAGTTCTCGGAGATCCGCAGGCTGTGGCGCACGGTGTCGTAAAGGTCCACGAGCACACCTTCGCGCAGGAGGTCGTCCACCTCGGATTCGCCCATCACATGGCTGAGGGACAGGTTCCGCAGCGCCGTTTTCTCGTAGGACGCGTAGTGGTAGATGTGCATACCGGGATACTTGGCCCGGCGCTCGGCGACGTAGTCCAGGAAGTCCCTGAAGGCCTGGCCTTCCCCGGCCCGGGTGTGCGCCCAGAACGGCCGGAACGCGGGCTTCCCGCCCGGTTCCACCGGATTTTCGACCACGCCGAACAAGTACTCCAGTCCCCACGCGCCGGCGGGGTCCTGCCACAGCGGATCGCCTTCGAAGTCAAAGAAGATGTCGCCGGGGTCCGGGGCCGGAATCCGGCCCAGGGTGTTGTCGGGCAGGACCGTGTAGCCCACGGACTTCGCCTCGCCCTTCTTGTCCATGTAGCGGACGACGCCGTCAGGGGCGCCGGTGCCGGTCTGCAGGCGGGCCTGCTCCCGCAGCCGCTGGAAAGTGGCGTCCCCGTTCGGCCCGCCACGATCCGCGGGCGCGGCGGCCAGCTGGTCGATGGTCGTGATTCCGGATTCGATCAGCTTCTTGCGCCGGTTCACGCGCATTCCGGCCACCATCAGGAGGTCGCGGTGCAGCAGGACCTGCTCGGCGCAATAATCGCAGCGGCCGCAGGCGGAATAGCGCGGATCGCCCCAGCCGACCGGCCCGGGGCCGGCGATGTGACCCGCCGTCATGTCGAGGAACTGTTCGCGGCGCTCCCTGAAGACAGGAAGGATGTCCGCCAGGACATGGTCGCTGTGGATCCCGTTGCCGAGCACCAGCGTGACCGTAGGATCGGGCGCGATGCCGGCCTTGAGGAGTTGATCGGCGTAGGCGGCCAGCTGCAGCAGCGCAGTGACCTTCGCGTGCCGGGCCAGCTTGGTGTCGAACACCGCGTAGCTGCCCCCGCCGCGCTTCACCAGGAAATCCGAGCGGCCGTGGAAGGTGCCGTCGAAGAACGCCGCCTGGAACACGATGTCCGCCCCGGACCGCAGCGCGCCGAGCGATTCCTCATGCTTGGCTTGCAGGGTGGCGCGGTCCATCGCTCCGGCCGGAACGACGTCGTACACGCCCCTTCCCGTCCCCGGGTCCCAAGTGCCGAATTCCGTGAGGAACGCATCCAGGATCTTGTGCTCGTGGATGTCGCCGAGCGTCGCGGCGCGCTCCAGCATGGAGTCCTTCGGGAAGTCCGCCGGGGCGCTGCGGCCGAGTTTCTCGTCGAGCTTCCGCAGGACCTGGTACTCGCAGGTGGCAGCCACCACGAGGTCGCTGGCTGAAAAAACCAGGTCCCGGGGCTGGCTGGCAGTCTCCGCGTCGAGAAAGAACATTGCGCCCCCAAAGGCCGTTGAACTGATGAGTTCAAGCTATCAGCGGGGACTGACAAGATAACGCGACGGTTTATACACAACGCGACGGCGGCACCCGCCTTCCGGTAAGAAGACGGGTGCCGTCGTCGTAAGCGTCGTCCCGAGGGTCCCAATGCGAGCTTGCGAGTGTTGGGAAGGGACCTCCGCGCTATCCGGACCGGCGCCCTATTTCCGGGGAGCCCGCCGGGTCTTGGGAGCTGGTTTCTTGGCCTCCGCCGCTGGCGGCATCAGTTCCCGGACCTCCGCGACCACGCTCGGGTTGGCGCCCCGCTCACTGAGGTCCTTCGCCAGGGTCTCCACCTCGGCGCTGGCCGCCTGGGCATTGTCGGCGGCCATGTGCAGCCCGGCACGGAACTGCACGAGGTCCCGGTATGCGAGGTTCCCCGACGGCGTCCCCGCCGCCTGGAAGTGCTCCAGGCCGGGATCGGTGAGAGCCAGCGCCCGCTCCGGATCCGCGCTGTGGCTCTTGACCATGGTGCGGTGCTCGCGCCGGTAGAAGTCGTCGCCCACGGACTGCGCGACGGCGGTGGCGGCCTTGACGCCCAAAGGCTCGCCCGTGAAGCGCTCGGCTGCCTCCGTAAGGGCGTCCAGCCCCTTGCTCAGGTAGGGGGACATGGAGCCTTCGAAGGCGAGGGTGAGCCCGACCTCGCGGTTGAAGAACTGCGGTGCGAAGCGGTCCGCTTCCTTGGTGACTGGGAACCCCACGCGCAGCGGGAAGGTGTTGGAGGCCTGCAGCACGCCCTCGCTGCTGTACACCACCCGGACAAGGTACTGGCCGGGCTCGTCGAAAACGAAACCGCCGGTGCTGTAGGCCAGCTGGACGAGTTCACTGAAGCGGTCCTCGCCTGCGGTGCCGCCGGCGTCGACCGAGGGGCCGAGGGTGACCGGCTCGGGGATGCCGTAGTAGCAGACCACGGACTCGTGCAGCACCGTGGTGCCGTTGGGCTTCTGGACGTACACAGTGGTGTTCCCGTAGCGCGGGTCCAGGCGCCGGTCCAGCGCCAATGGAGCGTCGCTGGTGTTCCGGAGCCGGAATTCCAGGGCCACCGGCTCCATGAAGTCGAAGTGGTTCTTGCCGGTTACGGTCAGTTCCACGTCGCTGCCCGGACCGGAGACGGTCATGGCGCCGGCCGGGGATTCCAGGTGCCCGCCGGAGGCCCACGGATCCCCGCCCATGATCACCGAGGCGCGGTCGCCGTGGCGCATGTGCAGGAGCTCGTCGTCGTCGAAGCGGAAGCGGAAGTTCGCCCAGAACTGATCCGCACCGTTGCGTTGGTCGTAACGCCAGTCGTAGTTCATCCAGGACAGCGAATCCGGGCGGGCTTTGTCCCACGAGTGCAGGAAGTTGAAGGCATGCCCGGCCTCGTGCACCCAGGTGTAGAGGTAATGGCGCTGGGCCCAGGCCTGGTCCTGGGTGGTCGGTGTCCCCGCCACCAGGTTGGTGAACCAGGAATGGTTGCGGAACACAGCGAAGCCTTGCCGGTCGGGTCCGCGGCCGGCCCCGCCAAAGCCGGCGGCGGCGTCGAACATGATGCCACCCACGCCCGCGGTGTCGAACAGCCCGGCCTGCATTCCCCAGAGGTTCCAGGCGGGCCAGCCGGAGTTGAAGCGGCTGAAGGAGGTTTCCATGGCGTCGTGGAGTTCGCCGACGTTCCAGGACACGAAGGCCGGGGCGCTGTCGTCGATCACTGTATGGGCCGGATCGATCGTGACCGCGACCCCGGCATCCCGGTAGCTGGTCCCGATGTCCAAGGTGCGTTCGGCAAGGTCCGCGGGGCGGTTGTTGTGCGTGTGGGTGTTGTAGGAAGGGGCCTGGGGAGCGACGTCGACGGAGGAGCAGAAGTCCACCTCCAGGTTCACATCCCGGAAGCAATCGGACTTGTACGCACAGGTATACGCGGCCTCCGCGGTGCCTCCGACCGTGAAGACCACGTTGGCCGGCTGGATGGCGCCGAAGAACCAGCCCACGGAAATCTCCACCGTGGTGGGCGGGTGGACTCCCTGCCAGTAGCGGACTGTGCCGCTGATCCGCACCCGGCAGCGGGTCCAGGTGACCACCGGATTGTCCACGATCCAGGACTCCAGGTAGCTGGTGACCAGCTGGAAGCGGCCGCCGATCCGGACGATGCGTTTGGTGTAGATGTCCCCGCTGACCTTGTTCAGCACGGGGGATTCGACGTTGATCCTCCGGTCGATGTCCAGGCGGAGGTCCAGGGATCTGCCGATCAGCGAGGTGCCGCCCTGGCCTCCTTCGTAGCGTCCGCTGATGGCCGCGTTCCGCCAGCACCGCCACCAGTCGTGGTCCGGCGGCAGCGGCACTGGCCCCGGCTGCGGGAACGGGATGGGGCCGGGCAGCGGGACAGGTCCCGGAAGCGGGATCGGTCCGGGAAGGGGCGACGGCGGCAGCGGCACCGGAAGGGGGTTGTCGGGGTTGGGCGTGTAGGACGGATCAGGCATGTTGGGGGTGTTCATCGCAGGGTCTTTCTCGCTCAAAAGCAATCGAACAGAATCGTTCGCCGGAACGGCTAGGGCAGCGCAGCGGGCAACGGGAGCCCGGAAAGCGGGGCCATGGAGGGGCCGGCGGAAAGACGGTCCAGAGCGAGGCGGTGCGAGTCGGTCGGTGTCCCCAGAAACAGTCAGAAGGTGGCCCGCGCCCGGAATCCGTGAGTACCAAGGGGAACAATACTCCAACGAATGGATTATTGAAATGGTGGGCTAGACCACGATACTTCCGGTGCCCGCCAGGCGTAGGCTGACATCATCGGCGTCGGTGCCGAGGGGGGTCCGCGTCGATACCAATCGATCAAGGAGGACTCATGAGTGTTGTACGCGAATTCATGACCACCAATGCCCAATGCGTGAAGGAAGACCAGTCGCTGCAGGAAGCGGCCGTAATGATGCGCGATCTGGACTGCGGTTCCCTGCCCATTTGCGGCACTGACGGGAAGCTCAAGGGATTCATCACCGACCGCGACATCGTGGTCAAGTGCGTCGCCGAGGGGTGGAATGCCAGCGAGAAGACGGCGGCAGACCTTGCCCAGGGCAAGCCGATTTGGATCGATGCCGACGCAAGCATCGATGCTGCGATCGACCTGATGGAAAAGCACCAGGTCCGGCGCCTCCCCGTCATCACCGACCACAAGTTGGTGGGCATCATCAGCCAGGGCGACATCGCCAGGAACTACTCAGAGCAGCGCGTCGGTGAGTTGGTGGAGCACATTTCCGCCAAGAACCCGATGGCACCCATGGGCTGAGGACACGCTGGGCTGACGAAAGAACTGGGCTGACGAAACAACAGGCCGGGCACCGTGGCGGACGCGCCGCGGTGCCTCTTACTGCCCGGCTCCTGCTGTGCGGCCTCTTACTGTCCGGTGCCTCTAACCGCCCGGTGCCCGGAAATTCCAGCTAGAGGAACGCCTCGCGTCCGGTGCCTTCACGCAGCACCAGCTCCCCGGCTTCAACCGAAGCGAGCACGCTCTTGGGCCGGCCGTGGACCGTGATCGCAGCGGACATCTCCCGGGACGGGATCTCGACGCCGACCGTCGCCCCCTTTGCAGGCAGCTCCACGGAGATTTCGGCGGCCATCCCCAGGAGCAGCTTCGTGGACGCGCCGGGTTCGTGGTGGGCTTCCTTGCCGTTGACGGTGATGGTGACGTCGTCGCCGTCGAACCCGTCTTGGAGGATAACGAGCAATTCCTGCATGGTGCGCCCCTTCCTCGCGGTGCCTTCCCACTACAGCACGCGGCGGTCCTTTTGGGTAGGGCACGGCTTTTGGGTAGGTCACCTGTTCCGGTAGGGCAAACTGTCTTGGTGACTCAAATTCCTTCCGGTACCGCAAACGCCGCATCGCCCGAGGCCGCCATCCACGCCCTGATCGCCCAGGAGCTCGGCGTGAAAGCCTGGCAGGTCAAGGCCGCCGTCGAACTGCTCGACGCCGGCTCCACCGTGCCGTTCATCGCCCGCTACCGCAAGGAAGTCACGGGCACCCTGGACGACACCCAGCTGCGCCAGCTGGAGGAACGGCTGCGATACCTGCGGGAGCTGGAGGAGCGCAAGCGCACCGTCCTCGAGGCGATTGCCGCCCAGGGCAAGCTGACCCCTGAACTTGAGGCCGCCGTCGTCGCCGCGGACACCAAGGCCCGGCTCGAAGATATCTACCTGCCCTACAAATCCAAGCGCCGCACCAAGGCGCAGATTGCCCGCGAGGCGGGCCTGGAGCCGTTGGCGGATGCGCTGCTGGCTGACCCCACGCTCAACCCCGAGGCCGAGGCTGCGAAGTATCTCAACGCCGAGCACGCCGTCGACGACGCCGCTGCGGCGCTCGCCGGAGCCCGGTCCATCCTGGTGGAGCGCGTCTCCCAGGATGCCGACCTCGCCGAGACCCTCCGCGAACGGCTGTGGACCCAGGGCAGCATGGTGTCCCGCGTGAAGAAGGGCATGGAGGCGCAGGGCCAGAACTTCAAGGACTATTTCGAGTTCTCCCAGCTGCCGGCGAAGATGCCAGGCCACCGGGTACTCGCCTTGCTGCGCGGCGAGAAGGAAGACGTCCTGGAGCTGCAGCTCGCCGAAGCGGAACCGGCCGACGACGACGCCCTGGCCGCCGCCCGCACCCGTTATGAGAACGCCGTGGCCGCCTGCCTCGGGGTCGCCGAGCGCGGCCGGGCAGCCGACAGCTGGCTGATGCAGACCGCCCAGATCGCCTGGCGCTCGAGGATCCTGGACCGGCTTGCGAACGACTTGCGCGGGCGCCTCTTCGCCCAGGCCGAGGATGAGGCCGTGCGCGTCTTCGCCGCCAACCTCCGCGACGTCCTGCTGGCAGCACCCGCCGGCAACCGTGCCACCCTTGGCCTGGACCCGGGGCTGCGCACCGGGGTGAAGGTGGCCGTCGTCGACGGCACTGGCAAGGTCGTAGCGACCGACACCGTCTACCCGCACGCTCCGGCGAAGAAGTGGGACGAAGCCTTGGCGAGCCTTTCGCGGCTGGTGGCTCAGCACGGCGTCGAACTCGTGGCGATCGGCAACGGAACCGCCTCCCGCGAAACGGACAAACTGGCCGGCGAGCTCATCAAGACGCTCAAGGCTGCCGGCGGGCCGGCGCTGCAGAAGCTCGTGGTCTCCGAAGCCGGGGCGTCCGTGTATTCGGCCTCCGCGCTGGCCGCCGCCGAGCTGCCCGGCATGGACGTCTCCCTGCGCGGGGCCGTGTCCATCGCGCGGCGCCTGCAGGATCCGCTGGCCGAGCTGGTGAAGATCGAACCGAAGTCGATCGGCGTCGGGCAGTACCAGCACGATGTGACGGCGGCGAAGCTGGACCGCTCCCTGGACGCGGTGGTGGAGGACTGCGTGAACGCCGTGGGTGTGGAGCTGAACACGGCCTCGCCCGCGCTGCTGAGCAGGGTGGCCGGCGTCGGGCCGCTGCTGAGCGAGAACATCGTGGCGTACCGGAACGAGAACGGGCCGTTCGGCAAGCGGTCCGATCTGAAGAAGGTGCCGCGCCTGGGCGCCAAGGCCTTCGAACAGTGCGCCGGCTTCCTGCGGATCAGCGGGGGAGCCGAGCCGTTGGACGCCTCCAGCGTGCACCCCGAGGCCTACTCCGTGGCGCGGAAGATCCTGGCTGCTGCCGGTTCCGCGGGCTCGGCGGTGTCCTCGCTGGATCCGCAGGCGTTCGTGGACGGCGCCTTCGGCGTGCCCACCGTGCGGGACATCATGGCTGAACTCGAAAAGCCCGGCCGTGACCCGCGCCCTGCCTTCGTGGCCGCGAGCTTCTCCGAGGGCATCGAGAAGATCTCCGACCTGGTTCCGGGAATGGTGCTGGAAGGCACCGTCACCAACGTGGCCGCGTTCGGCGCGTTCGTGGACGTCGGGGTGCACCAGGACGGGCTGGTCCACGTCTCGGCGATGTCCAACAAGTTCGTCTCCGACCCGCGCGAAGTGGTGAAGTCCGGCCAGGTGGTGCGGGTGAAGGTGCTCGAGGCCGATCCGGAGCGGAAGCGGATTTCGCTGACCCTGCGGCTCGACGACGAACCCGGCGCGGGCGGAGGACGTTCCGGCGGCGCTGCCCGCCCGGGCGCTGACAGGGGAGGCCAGGCCGGCGGCCAGAACCGTGGGTCCCAGGAGCGTGGGTCCCAGGAGCGCGGGGGCCAAGACCGCCGGGGACAGAACCGGAACCAGCAGGGCCGTCAGCAGCAGGACCGCAAGTCCCAGGGCGGGCAGCAGCAGGGCCGGAACCAGCAGGGCCGCCAGGCACCTGCCGCCGATACTGCGTTGGCGGAAGCCCTGCGCCGGGCGGGGCTCGCCAAATAACGCTACGTGGGAAGGGCATCGGCACGACGATCCTTCCCACTTGCTTTTCCGGGCACCACCCGAGCCCCCGCGGGTCGGCCGGACACGCCGCACATTGCCCGCCCCAACGTGAGTAACCGGGAGGGAACGCACCTAAAGTGTGGCAATGAGCTTCACGAAGCCCGACGCTTTCACCACCAGGCCCACCCTGCGGGGCACCTTCGGCATGGCAGCCTCGACGCATTGGCTGGCCACAGCCACGGCGCAGGCGGTGCTCGAACGCGGCGGCAACACCTTCGACGCGGCAACCGCCGCCGCGTTCGTGCTGCACGTCGTGGAACCGCATCTCAACGGCCCCGGCGGCGACCTGACCGCTATCTTCAGCACCGCCGTCGAGCCCGGACAAGCGGTGGTCCTCATGGGGCAGGGACCGGCACCGCAAGGGGCTACCGTGGAGCACTTCCGGGCCGAAGGGCTCAGCCTTGTCCCCGGATCCGGCGCCCTGGCCGCGGCGGTTCCTGGCGCCGTCGACGCCTGGCTGTTGCTGCTGCGGGACCACGGCAGCTGGGAGCTTGCCGAGGTCCTGGATTTCGCGATCCGCTACGCGCGCGACGGCCACCCGGTGCTGGCCGGGGTGGGCGCGACGATTGCGTCCGTTGCCGGGCTTTTCCGGGAGCACTGGCCTGCGTCCGCCGAGCTGTGGATGCCGGGCGGCCGGATCCCCGAGGAAGGCGGACTGGTCAGCAATCCCGCGTACGCCCGGACGCTGCAAAGGCTGGTCCAGGCGGGTGCCGGGCTCGGCGACGCGACGGGCGGGACCGGCGCTCACACGCGGGAAGCGAGGATCGACGCCGCCCGCCGGGAATGGCGCGAAGGTTTCGTGGCCCGCGCCATGGTGGAGTCCGTGCAGCAGCCGCACCGCCATTCGACCGGAACCGATCATCGCGGTGTCCTGGCGCTGGCTGACCTGGCGGGATTCAGCGCAAGCTACGAAGCGCCGGCCACCTTGGAATTCCGCGGCCACACGATTGCCAAGACGGGCCCGTGGGGCCAAGGCCCGGCGCTGCTGCAGGCCCTGGCCATCCTGGACGGCTTCGACGACGCGCACCTGGACCCGTCCACCGAACTCGGCGCCCACGCGATCCTGGAGGCAATGAAGCTCGCGCTCGCCGACCGGGAGGCCTACTACGGCGACGGCGATGTGCCCCTCGACGAGCTCCTCTCACCCGAGTACGCGGCGTCGCGGCGGGCGCTGATCACCGATGCCGCATCGCACGAGTTCCGGCCGGGCCGCATCCCGGGCTGGGAGCCCTACATTCCCGCGTTGCGGACTGACGGCGTGCCGGCGGCCGGAACGGGGGAGCCGACGGTGGCGCAGTCCGGGGAAACCCGGGGCGACACCTGCCACCTCGACGTTGTGGACCGCTGGGGAAACATGGTGTCCGCGACGCCGTCGGGTGGTTGGCTGCAGTCATCGCCGACAATCCCGGAACTGGGTTTCTGCCTGGGCACCCGCCTGCAGATGACCTGGCTGGAGCCCGGCACCCCGTCCACGGTGACGCCCGGCAAACGGCCGCGGACCACGCTCACGCCGACCCTGGTGCTGCGCGACGGCGCCGCCGTGGCAGCCCTCGGCTCACCCGGAGGCGACCGGCAGGACCAGTGGCAGCTGCCGTACCTGCTGCGGACCATCGTCGGCGGGTATTCGCCGCAAGAGGCCATCGACGCGCCTGCGTTCCACACCACGTCCATGCCCGGATCGTTCTGGCCGCGCACCTGGGAACCCGGCGGCGCCGTCGTCGAGGACCGGCTGGGCGACGAAGTGATCGCAGGGCTCGAGCGCCGCGGACACCGGATCACCCGCGCAGGGGACTGGGCGCTGGGACGGTTGTCCGCCGTCGTGCGCGATCCGGTGAGCGGTGTGCTGCAGGCGGCCGCGAACCCGCGCGGCGCGCAGGGATACGCGGCCGGCCGGTAGCGGGGGATTCCGGAAGCTTAGAGCGCCGGATCCGGGACCGGGAAGAAGACCCGGGGGTCCTGGAGCAAGGCCGGGTTGGAAAGGTCCGAGCGTTCCAGGACCTGGCTGAGCTCGAAGTTGCGGCCGAAGCGTCCGTCGTCGAGCGTGATCGGCCGGCCCACGACCTTGCCGAGGGCGAGAGTGTGGCCGTCCTCCAGCGGGACGAGCACCGGGGTCTTGCCGGGAAGGGTGCGGAAGACCTCCTCCTGGCGCTTGCGCTTCGCGGTGGGCTTCTTCACCAGACGCTGCGGTTCCTTGCGGGCGGGCTTGGCCGTACCTTCTTCCGGGGTCTCGACGTCGGCCGCCTCGCTTGGCGCGGCGGGCTTGCCGACGGCGGGGAGGCCCACCGTGCGGATTTCGTCCGGGGCGCTTCCGGCCTGGGCGGAGCGGACCACCCAGAGGAAGTCCTCTTCGGGATCTTCCGGGATCAGGTCCATGGCGGGTTCAGGCCAGACGTATTCGAGTCCGGCCGGCGTTCCGGAGAAGGCCTCGCCGTAGAACCGGGCGTCCCTCTGGATCAGCTTGGAGCGGTGGCTCAGGTGGAGGTCGGGTTCGCCGAGCCAGCTGGGCATCGGAATCTTCGCGGCATAGTCAGGGTGCGCCGCCTGCGGGGCGAATTCGGTGATGTCGGCACGGAGCTTGTCCGGGTTGCCGCGGGACTCCCATTCATCGACCATGGCCAGGCCGTACAGGGTGAGGGCGGGGACATGGCCCATCCACATCCGGATGGCCGGGTGGCTCAGGCGGCCGAACTCGGGGATGACCAGGGTGCGCAGGATCTGCAGGACCTCGGCGCGCTGCTTGCCCAGCCGGTCGGTGTCCAGGGCGGCGGCGCATTGCTTGAAATCAGGGAAGGGGAGGTAGGTCTGCATCCCTTTAGTTTGAGGGTGGGTGCGGCTTGGAACCAACTCGGGCGCAGCTGCAGTCCTGCTCCCAGTCCTCGCAAGCTCGGCCCGGTGTCTCGCAAGCCCGGCCCGACACCTGGCCGGTAGTCTTAGCGGGTGGAAACTCATGGCGCGAACACAGTCCTTCCGGTAGCCGAACTGCACCTGCACATCGAGGGGACGCTCCAGCCGGAATTGATCTTCGCCCTCGCCGAGCGGAACGGCATCGAGCTCCCGTACGCGGACCTGGACGAGCTTCGCTCGCGCTACGAATTCACGGATCTCCAGTCGTTCCTCGACCTCTACTACGCAAACATGGCCGTGTTGCGTACCGAGCAGGATTTCGCGGACATGACCCGCGCCTACCTCGCCCGCGCATCCGCAGGCGGCGTGCAGCATGTCGAGGTCATGATGGACCCCCAGGCCCACGTTTCCCGGGGCGTTTCGCTCGAGACTTGCGTCAACGGGGTTGCGTCCGCGCTCGCGACGTCGGAGGAAGAGTTCGGCGTCTCCACCCTCCTGATTGCCGCGTTCCTGAGGGACCTGCCCGAGGAGGACGCTCTGGAAGTCCTCGAGCAGTTGCTGGCCATGAACGCCCCGATCGCCGGCATCGGCCTGGATTCCGCGGAAGTGGGCAACCCGCCGTCGAAATTCGTCCGCCTGTATCAGCGTGCGGCGGAGGCCGGGCTGCGCCGGATCGCCCACGCGGGTGAGGAGGGCCCGGCGTCGTACATCAGCGACTCGCTGGATCTGCTGGGCGTGGAACGGATCGACCACGGGATCCGCTGCATGGAGGACCCGGCCCTCGTCGAGCGGCTGGCTACGGAACAGATCCCGCTGACAGTCTGCCCGCTGTCCAACGTGCGGCTGCGTGCCGTGGATACCCTGGCTGACCACCCGTTGCCGGCGATGCTGGCCGCAGGCCTGAATGTCAGCGTGAACTCGGATGACCCGGCGTATTTCGGCGGCTACGTGGACGACAACTTCGTCCAGCTCTCCGCCGTCCACGGCCTGACGTCCGCCGAACTATCGACGCTGGCGGCGAATTCCATCCGTTCGTCCTTCGCGTCGGAGGCCCGCAAGGCAGAACTGTTGGGTGAAGTGCGCGTGTGGGAAGCGGCTAACGCCTGAGCGGACCGCCATTACCTGAGACTGCGCACTCACTTCCGCAACTGGGAGCGTAACAGTCGGTCACGACACACGGAGTTAACCGGTTGTGACACCCGGAATTTACAAAGGCTTGGCAGACTGCAAGAAAATACCCGCCGCTGAAGGAGCCACATGGCCAAGACTGCCGCCGACAACAGCATCACCCGTCTCAAGACGGTCCTCGACGTACTGGCCGAGGGAACCTGGTCCGAAACCACCCTGAATGCCGGCGAAGTCCTGGCTGAAGCAGCCTCGCGCGTCCCCTTTGACGACCATGAATCCGAGCTCCTGAGCGGCGGCATCCCGCGCGGCCACAAGGCTCTGACCACTGCCACGGCCAAGCTCGTCAAGGCCAGCTGGCTGGTCAAGGGCCGCTCCGGTTGGACCATCACCGACGACGGGCTGCGCGCCACGGTCGCCTTCGCCAAGCCGGAAGAATTTGCCGCTGCACTCGCCGCGGGTACCCCGGTCCCGGAAGGTACCCCGTTGCCGGAAGCTCCCAAGAAGCCGGCTGCCAGGAAGCCAGCCGCCCGGAAGCCCGCCGCAAGCAAGACCGCGGGCAAGAGCGAAAGCACGACGGCGGCAGAAGCCCCCGCGAAGAATGCTGCCGCGAAGGCCCCTGCCGCGAAGGAAGCGAAGCTCGAGCAGCCCTCCGCCGTCGCCGTCGCCGGTGACTTCAGCACCCTGCTCGGCGCTCCGGAGGACTGGGCTCCCCAGTACGACGAAGTCCAGATGAAGTACAACGCCCGCAAGAAGCTCTGGACGCTCAGCGCTGAACTGCCCGCCGGTTTCTACACCTACAAGATCGCGCTCGACCGTTCGTGGGATGAAAACTACGGCGCGTTCGGCGTCCGCGACGGCGCCAACCACGAGCTGCACCACGACGGCGGCAAGGTCACCTTCACGTACAGCCACGCCACCCGCGATATCGTCCTGAGCTAGTCCTAGGCGACTTCCTCCAGGCCCCGGCGCTGCTGGAGCCGGCCGTCCGCACCGAGCTCCAGCACGGTGTCGATTCCCAGCCGTTCCAGGAACGCGAAGTCGTGGCTGACGATCAGCACGGCGCCGCGGTAGTGGTCCAGGGCTTCGGCCAGCTGTTCCACGCTGGAGATGTCCAGGTTGTTGGTGGGTTCGTCGAGGACCAGCAGCTGCGCGGGCGGCTCGGCCAGGAGGAGTTTCGCCAGGCTCACCCGGAAGCGTTCGCCGCCGGAGAGTGTCCCCACCGGCCGGTCCGCCGCTGCGCCGCGCAGCAGCAGGCGGGCCAGCCGGTTGCGGATGGTTCCCGACGGCGTCGAGGGCGCTACGGACTGCACGTTCTCCAGGGCGCTCGCGCCGTCGTCGAGCCCGTCCAGCCGCTGCGGAAGGTACCCGACCCGCTCGGTCAGCAGCATCCCGCCGGGCAGCGCCGGAGCGGCATCGCCGGACAGCAGGCGCGCAAGCAGGGTCGACTTGCCGGAGCCGTTCGGGCCTACCAGCGCCACGCGCTCGGGGCCTTGGATGACGAACGTGCGGTGGCCGTCGTGGATTTCCGCGATCCGCCTGCCGCGCGGCACTTGCGGATCCGGCAGCTCGAGCTTGATGTGCTGTTCCTCCCGGACCCTTGCGTCTGCGGCGTCGACGGCGGCCTGTGCCGCGGCGACCTTGCCGTCCAATGTGCCGCGCAAGTTGCCCGCTGAGACTTGGGCGTTGCTGGCCCGGTTTCCTGCCAGGATCTTCGGGATGCCGCCGTCTTTCTGGGTCTTTTTCGCGGTCCGTTCGCGGCGGGTCAGCTTGGTTTCGGCCTCGACCCGCTGCCGTTTCTCCACCTTGAGGGCCTGCTGGGCGGACTGCGCAGCGTTGACCGCGGCCGCCTGCTCCTGTTCCCGGTATGCCTTCCACGCGCTGTACGGGCCGCCGAAGGTTTCCAGCCCGCCGGCATGGAGTTCCGTGGTGTTTTCCATGTGTTCAAGGAGCTCCACATCGTGGCTGACCACCACCAGCGTGCCGGGCCATTCGTCCACCATGCGGGTCAGTTGGCGGCGGGTGGTGCGGTCGAGGTTGTTGGTGGGTTCATCCAGCAGCGTGATGGGGGTGCGCCGGATCCGGAGGCCCGTCAGGGCGATGAGCATCGCTTCGCCGCCGGAGACCTCGGCGACGCGGCGCTGGAGGTCGGCGGCGGCGAAGCCGATCTGCTGGAGTTCTTCGTCTGCCCGCGACTCGATGTCCCAGTCGTTGCCGATGGTGTCGAAATGTTCCTGGCTGACGTCGCCGGCCTCGATGGCCTTCATGGCCGCGAGGATGTGTCCAATGCCAAGCAATCCGGCCACTGTGGTGTCGCTGCGGAGGGTGAGGTTTTGGGGCAGATAGCCCACCTCGCCGCTGCGTTCGACCCGGCCGCTGCTTGGTTCCAGCACCCCGGCGAGCAGCTTCAGCAAGGTGGATTTTCCAGTGCCGTTGCGCCCCACCAAGCCGGTCCGTCCGGGGGTGAAGGATCCGTTGAGCGCGGACAGTGCCGGGGTTCCGTCGGGCCAGTGGAAAGTGAGGTTGTGAAGGGAGATCGCTGATTTCATGGAGTGGTTCTTTCGTCCGGAGCGCGCGTCTTGGCCGGGTCCGGTAACGGGCAGGCGGCATTGCGGCGTGGTTCGCTTGATGGTTCGAATCAGAAGCGCGGAACGTTCCGGTTCCCCGGGAACAGCGTCAAGGAGGGACGCGACGGGGATTCAAAAGGAGGGGCGCATGGCCACCGGAACGCCGGCGGCTAGATTCTGTCGACCTCAATCTCCATGCCGTCGAGGCTACCACAGAGCCTTTACTGCACCCGTTCCCACGCCTCCACAGGCCCATCCTGCACGAAGAACAGCGGATGCGGCGCGGGCTCGGCGTCCGCCCAGCGTTGTGCGTCGTCCGGGCTGCGCCGCTGCAGCTTGGCTCCCAGGTGCTGCCATTCGTAGTCCAATTGGCCCTGCGTGACGGGAATGCGCCCGGCGAGCAGGCCCGGCTCCAGGATCCGGCCGGCGTCGAAGTTGTAGCCCCGCGCCCGGGCTTCCGCGGCGATCCCGCTGAGATAGGAGCCGACGGCGGCCAGCGGCTCTGCGTCCGCCCGGAACCTCACCAGTTGGGGATGGTTCTGGTAACCCCGGGTGCGGCCTGTGAGTACGGCCTGCGCCAGCAAGGTTTCGCGCCAGCACGCAACGAGCCCGGCCCGGTCCAGCTGGCTGGGGTGCAGGGACCAGATCCTCATCGGGTGCTTTCCTCCATGCCACGCAGCTTAGCCGCCAGGTACTGCCTGATCCGTGTTTCGCTGCTCAGCCCGATGGCCGTGCGCAGGCAGTCCGCAGCGCTGTCCGGATCGCCGGCGGCCTCGAATGCGACAGCCCGGGCCGCGAAGAATGGCTGGAATCGTTCGCAGCCTGCCGGGTGTTCGGCGGCAATCCGGTCGAGGCGCCTCAGCGCGGCCAGCGGTCCATCGAGCCGGCCGATCACGGCAGCCTGGGCAACCAGCGATCCCAACGTTGGTGCCACCGCATTCAGCGCCCCGTACAGGGTGCCCAAGGCGGTCCAGTCCGTCCGGCCGCTCCGGGAACGCGCGGCGTGCACGGCCTGGATGGCCGCTTCCAGCTGGAAACGGCCCGGCCCACGAGGAGCCGCAACCAGAGCCGCCGCCCGCTGAAGGTAATCCTCGCCGCGCCCGATCAGCACGGCATTCCAGCTTCCCGGATCCTGATCTTCCAACGGCACATAGCTCCCGCCGGCGGGACGGGAGAGCAGGAAGGCCGCCAAAGCCGCCAGCGCCCAGGCCTCCGGTTCCGTCTCCAGGCTGCCGGCCACGAGCTCGGCCAGGAACAGCCCTTCGGCGAGGGACGGGCGGGAACCCGTGCCGCCGTCGTCGGACCCCGCCGAACCAGCGCCCGCCGACAGCGCCGGAATCGCCAGGCACCCATACACCGCCTCCAGCACGGGCGGCAGCCGTTCCGGGAGGACCTCGGGGCCGGGAAGTTCGAAGGGGATCCTGGCATCCCGGATGCGCCGTTTCGCCCGGACGAGGCGTTGGGCCATGGTGGCTGGCGGGACGGCGAACGCCGCGGCAATCTGCGCGGCGTCGAAGCCCAGGACGGTCTGCAGCATCAGGGGAGCGCGGATGTCTTCCGCGATGGCTGGGTGCGCGCACACCAGCATGAGCGGCAGCCGCCGCTCGGGAAACGATGAATCGGGGAAAGGGGATTCGTCAGGCATGGCAGGCTCCGGGAGGGAATCCAGGGGAGTGGACAGCCGGTGCCGGGCGGACTTCCATTCGTCCCGCTGCCGGTTCCGGGCCACGGTCAGCAGCCAGGCCTCTGGCCGCTCCGGTACTCCGTCGGCGGGCCAGTGCCGGAGCGCCTGTTCGAAGGCGTCGGCCAGGGCGTCCTCCGCGAGCAGCACGTCTCCGGTGCCGCTCGCGAGGATGGCGAGCAGGCGGCCGTACGACGCGCGGGCGGCCAGTTCCGCGGCCGCCCGCGCCCCGCCGTCGTCGACTGTCCCGGTGCCGGGTGTCAGGCGCTCGGCGCCCACGTGCCGTCCACAGTGTGCATGGCACCGGGGCGGATTTCCACGTTGCCCCACATGGCGGCGGGCGCCTGCCCGGCCCACTGGATGGCGGCGTCCAGGTCCGGCACGTCGATCAGGAAGTAGCCGCCCAGTTGTTCCTTGGTGTCGGCGAACGGCCCGTCCTGGATCCGCAGCTTCCCGTCCTGCTTGGTGACCGTGGTGCTCGCGTGCGAAGGCTGCAAGACTTCGGCGCCCAGGAGCACCCCGGCCTGCTGGAGGGTGGCCGCGTAGCTGTTCATGGCCGCCTCGCCCTGTTCCAGCATTTCCGGTCCGAGCTCCTCGGGAGTCATTTCCTGGTAGTGCATCAGCAGTGTGTAGCGCATGGTTCTCTCCTCCTTGATCCGATGGTGGCCCGTGATGGGCTCACTCTCAAGACGAATGAGGCAAGGACCAATCGACAAAAGCTACGCCCCCACCTCAAAACGCCCCACCGCGAGGTCCTCCAGCACGTCCAGGTCCACGTCCACGCCGAGCCCCGGCCTGTCCGTCACCAGCACCTCGGGGATCCGGAATTCCAGGTTGCCGGGTTCACGGGAGAACTTCACCGGCCCGGAAAGCTCGGTGGACACGATGGCGGGGTGCGCCAGCGCCAGGTGGTAGCCGGCGGCCGAGGCGATGCTCGTCTCCAGCATGGAACCGATCTGCACCTTGAAACCGGCCAGCTCGGCCTGCGTCGCCAGGCGGTGGCAGGCCCGGATGCCGCCGCTCTTCTGCAGTTTCAGGTTCACCATGTCCACGCTGCGGGCCTTCACGAAGCGCGCCAGGTCGCCCTGGGACACCACGGCCTCGTCAGCCATGAGCCGCACACCCACCTGGGCGCGGATCTGTTCGAAGCCGTCCACGTCGTCGGCGCGGATGGGCTGCTCCACCCAGTCGATCCCGAACGGTTCCAGCTCCCGGATCATGGCGATCGCCGTCGCGGGATCGCCCCAGCCCTGGTTCGCGTCCACCCGGATCGCCAGGTCATGCCCGACTGCCGCGCGCACCGCCCGGACGCGTTCGACGTCGAGCCCGTCCTTCCCGCCCAGTTTCATCTTCAGGTGCAGGAATCCCTCGGCCCGCGCCTGCACCGCCTGCCCGGCCAGGACCTCGGGCGCGAGGATGCTCATCACCCGCGCGATGGTCGGGTTCTCCGGCTTCCGTCCGCCCAGCAGGCTGTAGACCGGCCGCCCTGCAGCCTTGCCCGCCAGGTCCCAGCATGCGATGTCCACGGCCGCCTTCGCGGAACCGTTGTTCTTCATCGCGGCGTCCATGCGCTGGTGGATCGCCGTGATGTCGTAAGGATCGAGCCCGACGACGGCGGGCAGCAGCTCGGTGCGCAGCGCCTCCACGGCGCCGCCCGGAGTCTCTCCGGTGACGTGCGCGTCCGGCACGCTTTCGCCGTAGCCGACCAGGCCATCGTCGGTCTCCAGCGCGAGCACGATGCTCGGCATCGTGGCGTAGGTGTCGTAGGCCACCACGAACGGTTCCTTGAGCGGAACGTCGATGCGGGTGATGGTTGCTTTGGTGATCTTCATTCGGTGCCTTTCATGTAGCCGGCTTTCACATCACGGAGTTGAGGAACGCGACGGTGCGCGGGTTCTGCGGGTTGCTGATGACCTCGGCGGGGGAGCCGGCCTCGACCACCACGCCGCCGTCCATGAACACCACGGTGTCCGCGACGCTGCGGGCAAAGCCGATTTCATGGGTGACCACGATCATGGTCATGCCGTCCGCGGCCAGCTGGCGCATCACGTCCAGCACGTCGCCTACGAGTTCGGGGTCCAGGGCCGAGGTGGGCTCGTCGAAGAGCAGCAGTTCGGGGTCCATGGCCAGGGCCCGGGCGATCGCCACTCGCTGCTGCTGCCCGCCGGAGAGCTGGGCCGGGTAGTGGCCGGCCACATGGGACAGGCCCACGCGTTCCAGCAGCTCGTAGGCCCGGGCCTTGGCCGCACCGCGTTCCACCTTCTTCACGCCCACGGGTGCCGCCATGATGTTCTCCAGGGCGGTCATGTGCGGGAAGAGGTTGAAGCGCTGGAACACCATGCCGATGCCGCGGCGTTGCCGGGAGACTTCGCGCGGGTTCATCTCGAAGATCTTGCCGTGCCGCCGGGCGTAGCCCACCAGGTCACCGCCCACCTCGATCCGGCCGCCGTCCACCCGTTCCAGGTGGTTGATGCAGCGCAGGAACGTGGACTTCCCGGAGCCGGAAGGCCCCAGCAGGCACATCACCTCGCCCGCCTTGACGGTGAGCGAAACGCCCTTGAGGACCTCCACGTGCCCGTAGCTCTTGCGGACGTTGCTGGCCCGCACCAGGGTTTCAGTCATCGCTTTTTCCTTTGAATGATGCGCTCAAACAGGGTGGGTGCCTGGGCGGCGGTGCCGCGGCCGTAGTGGCGCTCCAAGTAGTACTGCGGCACGGACAGCACCGAGGTGAGGAAGAGGTACCAGGCGCTGACCACCAGCAGCAGTTCCACTTGGCGCAGGTTCTGCGAGGAGATCTGCGTGGCCACCGTGTACAGCTCCAGCACCGCGATCACGGACAGCAGCGAGGTCTGCTTCAGCATGGAGATGGTCTCGTTGCCCATCGGCGGGATGATGACGCGCATGGCCTGCGGCAGCACCACCTTGAACAGCGTGTACGACGGCGACATCCCCAGTGACGCTGCCGCCTCATGCTGGCCGGGGTCCACCGAGAGCATGCCGCTGCGGATGATTTCCGCCGAGTACGCGGCCTGGTTCAGGGTCAGCGCCAGCAGGCCGGCCACGAACGCCGGCACCAGGGTGTTGGTGTCCACGGAGAACACGGTGAAGTCCGTGAAGGGCACGCCGAGGCTGATTTGTGAATACAGCAGGCCCAGGTAGCCCCAGAACACGATCTGGATCAGCAGCGGCGTCCCGCGGAACACCCACACGTACAGCCAGGCGAAGGCGTTCATCACCGGGTTCTTCGACAGCCGCATCACAGCCAGCAGCACGCCCAGCACGGTGGAGATGAGCATCGCCACCACGGTGACCAGCAGGCTGAGCCCCACGCCGTTGATGATCTTGGGGTTGAACAGGTAGGTGGCGATCGTGGAGTGCTCGATGTTCGGGTTCGTCCACAGTGAGCCAACGAGCCCCGCCAAGGCGAGCACCAGGACGGCGGCCACCACCCAGCGCCAGGGGTGGCGCAAGGGGACCGCGACGACGTCGTCATCCGTTTCCGTTGCGACGGCGGCACCGTGCCGGGCAGTGTGCGTGGCGGCAGGCGCCGGGCTGCTCACTTGCTGTCCTTGGCGTCGGATCCCAGGTTCATGCCGGCCTTCTTGACCGAGTAGTCCGAAAGCTCGTACTTCTTCAGGATCTCCTCGTACGTACCGTCCTTGACGATCGCTTCCATGGCCAGCAGCAGGGCCTTGCTGAGCCCGGCGTCCTTCTTCAACACGCCGATGCCGGTGTACACCGGGTTGTAGCCGGCCGGGTTGGCGGGGTCGCGGACGATGTCGAAGACCTTGCCGTCGCCGGCGGTCTTGGCCGCATAGGCTGCCGGGGCGGAGTCGACGACGTCGGCGCTCGCCTTTCCGGCGCGGACAGCCGTCTGCACGTCGGTTTCCATGGGCAGTTCGGTGACGTTGATCGGGCTGGAGCCCTTGTCCTTGCACTTCTGTTCGTAGCTGCGCAGGATATCGCCCTGCACGGTGGCCTTCTGGACGGCAACGGTCTTGCCGCACAGGTCCAGTGCCGTGGTGATGTTCTCCGGGTTGCCTTCGCGGACCAGGATGGAGAAGCCGGCGTGCAGGTAGTCCACGAAGTCCAGGGTTTTCTGGCGTTCCGGGGTGTCGTTCATGCCGGACATGATGATGTCGTTCTTGCCCGATTGCAGGGACGGGATGATGCTGTCGAAGGCCTGCTTCTGCAGTTCCAGCTTCACGCCGAGCTTGGCGGCCAGGGCCGAGGCGAGGTCCACGTCCAGGCCCGTGAGGTTCTGGTTCTGGTCGAACATTTCCAGCGGCGGGTAGGGGATGTCCGATGCCACCTTGATGGTCCCCGCCTGCTTGAAGCGGTCCGGGAGGGCAGCAGCGGCGGCGGGATCGGCGTCGGCGGCTGAGACGGGCTTGGCGGTTTCTGCGGGGGTGGCGGCACCGCCGCAGGCGCTCAGGCCGAGTACCAGCGGAAGGGCGGCGGCGGAGAGCAGACGCCGCAGGGAGGGTTTTTGGGTTGAGGCGTTCATTGAGGACTCCTTGGTGGGGGTGGCTAGCGGCTAGCGGCTCAGCCGGTACCAGCCGGTGCGGGTGACGCCGTCGGCCTGGTAGCCGGCGGCGAAGGCGGTTTCGAAGGACTCGCGCATGGTGCTGCGCCAGAGCGCGGCTTGCTCCGGATCGGCCGCCCGCAGGGCCACGATGTCGCGGGGTGCGCGGCACCAGAGAGTGCCGTCGGCATCAAGAAGCTGGGGCTCGCCGTCGGGCCCGTCCTTCAGGACCGCCGTGCTCTCCAGCGGAGGGAGCTCGACGTCGCGGGGGTGGCCCTGGCTGCAGGCGACGCTTTCCTGTGAGGAGAGCGGCCAGACGGCCACGAGACGGTCGCTTTCGTCGTTGGCGTTGATCTCGTCGTCCATTAGCCCGTAGAAGTTCCGCTCGTAGTCGCGGACGTGGGCGCCGAGCTTGCTGAGGTTGAAGCGGGCGTTGCGGCTGACGAGGGGATCGAAGGTCCAGGTCATGGTTTCGATGCCGCGGTCCAGGGACCAGGCGCGCTGGTGCTGCTTGAGGGCGAAGCCGACGCCTTTGTCCGCGATGCCCGGGGCCACGCCCGCGATGAACGAATAAGTGGCCGCGCCGCCCGGGGTGACGATCGCGACGGCGGCCCCGCAGAGGGTGCCATCCGGCAGGTATGCGGCGGAGATGTTGCAGCCGGCGTGGGAGATGCTGCGCAGGACGTCGAAGGGGACAGGTGCGCCGTGCGGGGACGTTCCCCAGACGGAGATAAGCAGGCCTTCTATGTCCCGGAGCTTGTCGCGGTCCGACTCCTCGACGACCGTGACGCCGGCCCGTTCGGCGGCCGCGGTGGCCGCTTCCCGGGCTTGGCGTGCTGCGGGGTGTGCTTCAACAGGATGCTCTTGAACAAGGAGTGACATTCCTCCACTATGGCGAGGCGCCCATGCCGCTGGCTTTAGCGTGCGGCACCAAGCTTTTGGACTCAGCTTGTTGTTTTCCACAAGGGCGGATAGGTTGCTGGGCATGGCTTCGATCCCGTCCCAGCGCCAGCAACACGGCCAGTCCCGGCCCGCCAGCCATTCCCGCCAGATTCCGCTGCAGGAACTCCTCAAGCTGCTGGAAGGTTCGGGCCTTGGCATCCGCTCGCACGGCCCGCTGCCCGAACTGGCGCTGTTGAGCCCGGGTCTCTACGACCCCACGGCGCCGCTGGAATCCTTGCCGGGCGGGATCCTGCTGGGCATCGGTCTGAGCCCGGCAGATCCCCGGACCGCCGCCGTCCTGGAGGAAGCGGCCGCGGCGGGTTTCGCGGCGGTCGTGATCAAGGCGGGCACGCAGGAGGGCGTTGATGAGCTCGCCGCCATGGCGGATCGCGCCGGCATCGCGCTGCTCGTCGTGGCGGACGAAGTCTCGTGGCGGCAACTGGACGGCCTGCTCGAATCCGCTGTGGGGACGCTCGCGGAGGCCAACAGTTCGCTGGTGCCGCTCGGCGTGGGCGATTTATTCGCGCTGGCCAACGCGATCGCCGCGATGGTTGGAGGCGCCACCACCATCGAGAACCTGCAGGAACAGATCCTGGCGTACTCCACGCTGCCGGGGCAGCCCATCGACGAGGACCGGCGCAGCGGCATCCTCGGGCGGCAGGTGCCCTACCTGCCGGAGAACGCCGGGCAGTACGCCGCGGTGTTCCGGTCCGAGGGCGCCGTGCACGTCAAAGGCGTGGGAGATGCCGCCATGGACCGGCTGGCCATCGCCGTGCGTGCCGGGACGCAGCCGCTCGGGTCGATCTGGGTGGTGGACGCGGACGGTACCTTCGATGCCGAGGCCAGGCGCGCCCTGGAGAGCGCCGCCGACATCGCCGCGTTGCACATGCTCCGCGCCCGCAGCAGCTACGACCTCGCCCGCCAGCAACGGGCCGAACTGCTGCGCCGGCTCCTGGAAAGCGACAGCGACTCCCAGCTCGTGGCGGAACAGTTGGCGCTCGGACGCAAGGGCCCGTTCGCCGTCGTCGCCTTCCAAACGGAGGTGGTGCCGGGCTCGGAGGAGATCGCGTTGGCGCGGGTGCTGGACCTGGTGAGCACGCAATGCGAGGCGTACCGGCAGGGGACCCAGTGCGTCATGCTCGGCACCACCATCTACGCACTGTTTACGGAGGCCGGGCCGTCCGCGTTGCCGCAGATCGGGACCCTGGCCCGGCGGCTGATCGAGCGGGCCGCCGCTTCGCTGCGGCTGGAGCTGCGGGTGTCGCTGGGGACGCCGGTTGCGGCGGTGAACGAGATCAGCCGGTCAAAGTACGACGCCGACCTGGTGCTTTTGATGCTGGCCGACGGCGGTGCCGGGGCTGGGTTTGGTGGGGCTGGGTCTGGTGGGGCCGGTTCCGGCGGGCTTGGGCCTGCTGGGACGGCGTCTGCCGGGGCCGGCACTGCCGGTGCCGCGCCTGCGGCGGCCGCCGCGGGCCGGGCCGCGTACGCCAGCGCGGAGGAGATGCGAAGCCGGCTCACCCTGTTGGAGGTGGCGGCCCTGTTCCGCAGCAAGCCACGGCTGATGTCCCCGGCCGCGGCGGCGATGCTGGAGCACGATGCCCGCGCCGCCACCGACTATGCAAAGACCCTCCGGACGTACCTGGCCTTCTCGTGCGACTCGGCCAAGACGGCGCACGCATTGTCGCTGCACCAAAACACGCTCCGGTACCGGTTGCGGCGGATGGAGGAAATCTTCGGCATCGACCCCGCCCAGCCGGACGACATGCTGGTGCTATGGCTGAGCCTGGCCATGCAGGAACTGGGTGGGGGCAGTTCCGGGGATGCGGGACCTGGGGCAGCGTAGCTCGGTTCCAGTTCAGGCCCTGCTGGGGTCCTGCTCAGTCCGCTGCAGCCTCCCAGGCGAATCCGTCCGGGTCCGTGAACGCACCGGCGTCGCTCCCAATCACGAGCCGCTGCGACCCGGTGCCGTCCGGTGAAACGCCGGCCGTTTTAGCGAGCACGCCACGTTTGTTGAGCGTCAGCTTGATGGGACCCGTGTCGAACTCGACATACCTGGATCCGAAGCTCTTGGACACGGTGAGGCCGCGGTCGAGGTAGAACTGCTTGCTTGCGGACACATCGGTCACACCCATCTGGAGCACGACCGCATCGATCTGCCCGGTGGCCTGACCGGCGTCCTTCTTCGACTGGGACGCAACCGTCCAGATCGTGCCGTCGGGGGCCTGGACCGCGCCGCCGTATCCCCAGAGTGACTTCGCCGCGGGCTTGAGCACTGTTGCGCCGGCCTTGAGGGCGCCGTCAATGAGGCTGTTCACGTCGGCTGGCTGGGGCACGACCAGTGACATCGTGAACCCGCGGAAACCACTGGTCGGCGCCTGCGATTCCCGCACACGCACCCGGCCGCCCATCCCGAAGGCGACGGGGTAGAAGGCCTCGGCCGCGGTGGTGTCGGCCGCCTCGATGATGACGTATTCGATGGCTCCCATGGCAGCCATCCTAGTGAGCTTGTGCCCTACGAGGACTGCATGACCGACAGGTGCCCGGCCTTCGCGGCCACCAGGCACTTGGCCAGGTAAAAGGGCTTGCCTGCGCGGCGCACGTACTGGGTGAGCACCAGCACCGGATCCGAGGGCCGCAGGTCCAGCAGCTTGGCGCGGCTCGGGCCGGCGGTGCTGAGGCTGATCTGGCATTCGCCCGGGCCCAGCGTCATGCCGGGACGCGCGGCGAGGATCTCAAGGAGGGTCTTCGGGGCCAGGCTGGTGCGCCCGGCGGGGTCGGCCGCGGCGGCCAGCCAGTCGCCGTCGTCGGCTCCTTTTTTCCCGGACGCAGCGCCGGACGCGAGCCCGGGCTCCCGACCGGCGTCCGCCGGCACGTTCTCCTGCAGGTGCCCGATCACTTCGCCGTTGCGGATGAGCACGCTTTCCCAGAGCCAGCAGTCCTCGTTGGGTTCAACGCCGATACCCGGGGCCGCGAATTCGGAGGCCGGCTGGATCTCCGAAAGAGTGCGCCTGACCTGCACGTCCAGCTCGGAGCCGCCCAGGATCTGGTCGAAGGGGCGGATCTTTTCGATGCCGATGCGGGGGAGGGAGTCTGCCACGAAGCGTCCGACGCCGCGGCGCGCCCGGGTGAGGCCGTCTTCCTCGAGCAGCATGAGGGCTTCGCGGATGACGGTGCGGCTGACGTCCATCATGACGCCGAGCTCGGTTTCGGTGGGCAGCAGCGAACCGGGGGAGAGCAGCTTGGTGCGGATGGCCTCGGCGATGCGGGAGTACGCGGCCACGCGCAGGGGCTGGCCCGGCTGGGCGGTGAGGGGTCGGGACAGGAACTGGACGGCGGTGTCGCTCACGGGGCCTCGCTTGGGTGGGGTATCGCCACTGTATCGGGGTTGTATAACAAATCAAATCCAGTGGCGGCGGGGCCCCGTTGCGTCGCCCGGCGCGGTTCAGCCGTACAGCAGCGAGCCCGGCGTGGTGAGCCTTTCGCCGGTCTCCAGCCAGGTCTTCAGGCCCGAGAGGATCATGGGCCAGCCGCCGTAGAGCTGGTCGTTGGCGCCTTCGCGGAGGTCGCTGTGGGTGACGGTGAGGTGGCAGGAATCGCCCACCTGCTCGATCTCCCACGTGACCTTCGACGTGCCTTCCGCCTTGACGTCGTCGTCCCACAGCGCGCGCATGCTCTGGACGAGGCGGCGGGGAGGATCGACCTCCAGGTTTTCGCCATCGCCCAGCACCATGCCATTTGCCCTGGGGTTGTGCATTTCGAAGCGACCACCGGGCGTCCAGTCGGAGGTAACTGTGTTGCCGAACTGGTAGTTCTGGCGGATCTCGCTGGTGGTGATGGCCTCCCAGAGCAGTTCCGGGGTGGTCTTGATGTAGATCTCGAAGATTTTTTCCATGGGACTTTCCAATCTGGATTTGAGGTCGCTGAGGGCAGCGGCCCATGGTTCTGCGTATTTGCTGACCCAGCGGTCGTGGACCAGCCGGATGGGCACCGGGTTGAGGAAATGCAGCTTTTCGCGACCACGACGGCGCGTGACCACCAGGCCGGCTTCCTCAAGGATGCGGAGGTGCTTCATGATCCCGAAACGGGTCATCTCGAACCGGGCTTCAAGGGCTCCCAAAGTTTGCCCGTCCTCGCGGAAAAGCTCGTCGAGCAGTTCCCTGCGGGTGGGGTCGGAGAGTGCCTTGAAGACGGCGTCCATGGTTGCAGAATAGGTGACCATTTGGTCACATGTCAACGGGTTTCGGTCGGGACTTCGCGTTGCGTCGCGGCGGGTTCCGGTGTGGCCCCGGGCGCGATGGCAGGTTTCCGCGCCGGGTCTCCGGCTCGCGGAAGCTTCCGGGTCGGTCGCTCGTCGCTAGCCCGGGTAGATAAATGGGCGGCCCACCGCTGGTGCAGTTGCCGGCGCGCCCCGGTGCCAACCGGAATGCGGTCGGTCCTTTCCCGCGGCCCAGGCCCCGCCCCCTCAGGTCCTCGAAGGCCTGAAGAACTGGTTTCGCCGCGGGGTTTGGCCTGGATCCAGATGCGGCGGCGGGATGAACCACGGCACGCCGGAGGCCACTCTGATCTTCCACCGTTCCTTATGGACGACGTGATGGTGATGGCTGCAGAGCAGGGTCCCGTTGTCGACTCCGGTGGTGCCTCCGTGCGACCAGTAGTCGATGTGGTGGGCTTCGCACCAGGGCGCCGGCATGGTGCATTCGGGGAACGCGCAGCCCTGGTCCCGGGCGGTGATCGCCTTGCGGATGTGGGGCGGGAAGATCCGGCTGGTCCGTCCGATGTCCAGTACACGGGATTCGCCGCCGAGCACGACCGGAATGATGTCCGCATCGCAGGCGATCTTGCGGACAACCTCGGGAGGAATCGGCCCTTGGAATGTTGAGCTCCCGGAGTTGCTCGTGCTTGCGATGCCGCCCGCAGCGCGCTGCCTGCCAGTGCGGCCCTGATAGCCGGTTCCGCCCTGATCGCCAGTGTGGCCCTGATAGCCGGTTCCGCCCTGATCGCCAGTGTGGCCCTGATAGCCGGTGCCGCCCTGGTAGCCAGTGCAATCCTGGCCGCCGGGGCCGCCGCCGGTACCGAAGCGTCCGCCGATCTTCGACAGCAAGTCGCGGTAGTCGATGGTGACCAGCACCTGCGGCCGGAGGCCGCCGTTGGTGGGTAGCTGTCCCGACGCCAGGGCGATACCGCAGGCGCCGACCAGTCCGTCCAACAGCTTCTGCGGACGCGAGCGGCGATCGAGCGAAACGCGGGGCCCGGCGTCGTGATTCTCTGGAACGTCCGGGTTTTCTGAGGCGCATTGGAGCCGAGGGTTGGCAGCCGCGTTCATCACCGTGGCGAGTGTTTCGAACTGTTCGGGCGTGGCGAAGATTTCCACGTGCTGCAGTCCGCGTCGCGGCCTCCGGAGGAAAGCCCCTTGCCGATGGCGCAGTTCCTCTTCGGTAGGTTCGTGCCCGTCCTGGTCGATCGCGTCGCACCACCGCCGGGCAACCCTGGCCACGAAGTCGGGATCACTTTGTTTGGCGGTGTCGGTCAGTGCCTGCTCCATGTGCCGGAGGGTGGATTCATCGGCGACGTGGCGGACCTGCTCGAGGGCCACATTGATCACCGTGGCCGAACGCGACGACAACTGCGCCGACGCGACCGCGGCGCCAACTGACTCGTTCAGTGCCGGAACATCCTGCCCGGCCATCCCCGTTCCCGGGAGCAACGTCGACGCCAGGGCGAGCCTGCGCCGGGCCTCACCAATACCGATCCTCAAGCGGCACCGAAGGAACTCTGCAGCATTCCGGTAGCCATCGTCCGCCGCGTCAAACACGCCCGTCCGGGCTTCCTCACGGGTCCGCTCAACAGCCCGGGCCGCGACGATCTGCAGGAACTCCACCGTCCTGGAGATCTCCTCCACCGTCCCTGCGAAGTCGGCCGCCTCATCGAAGCCAAACATCCGGGATTCGGCAGCCGCCTCCGGGCGCAGGGTGTTCAACAAGGCGAGGATTTCCCGTAGGGCGCCGCCGGATTCTGCGGGCCCCAATTCCTCCGCGGATCCCACCACGGCCGCACGCTTGATGTCTGCCGGACGCAGCACCCTCAGCCCGTGTTGCGGCTGCGGACGATCCGTCCGCAGATCCGTTACTTCAAGAGCGACCCCTCCCATGAATAAACCCTGTCACGGGGGTCGGACATTATTAGCCCGCTCATGAAAGCAGCACTTTGCCGTCCCCATCGATGCTCCAGCCGGGGTTGTGCGCGATCTCCCAGATGATGCCATTGGGATCTTTGACGTGCCCATGGAAGATCCCGCCGAAGGCGCTCGCCTGCGCCGGTTTCAGGACGGTCGCCCCCGCTGCTGCCAGCTTCCCGATGGTGCTGGAAACCTCGGCGGCACTGGCCACGTTGTGCGAGAGCGTCACCCCGCTGACACCCCTCGTGGTCCCTGCGATGCCCAGGTCCTCGCTGAACTTCGCGGAATCGAACAGCCCGAGCACCAGGCCGGGCGCCACTTGGAAGAAGATGATTTCCCCGGGAAGGTCCAGCAAGGGGTCCCAACCGAGCGCGTCCTTGTAGAACTCCCGGGCGCGGTCAAGATCCTCGGTGGCGAAGGTGATGAAATGCAGTCGCTGGTCCATACGGGGATAGTAGCGGGAGGGTCCGACGGCGGTCCGCCCTCATCAGCCGCGCCCCGCCGACGGCGGCCCGCCCCCATCAGCCGCGCCCCGCCGTCGGGCGGTCGCCTCACAGCTGCCACCCGCCGTCGTCCGCTTCCGCCACCAGCAGCCGCCCATCCTTGAGGCCCCTTCCAACCCGGTGGGAGGATGATTGTGTGAACCCCTTCTTCGACTTCGTCGGCAACTATTGGTGGCTGATTTTCCCCATCAGCGGCATGGCCGGCGGTTGGATGCGCCAGTGGTCCAGGGCCAGCGAGCGGCGGCACCGCCGCAAGATCGAGCTGTACAAACTGAGGAACCAGGCCGCCGCGGCGGAGCAGGCCAGCCGGTCCGAGGTGGCCGCGCTCATGGCAGCGCACGACTCCGTGAACCACAAATGGCTGGACTACGAGCTCGACGTCGGCAAGCTCATCGAGTTCCCCCTGATGACCGACGTGCGCGAGCCCCTCACGGTCGCCTTCCTCCGGGCCAAGAAGGAAGCCGACGGTCTGCGGCCGGCAGCCCCGGAGGACATCGCGACGGCGGCCCGGCTGGCTGAGTACCGCGCCGCCGTGCACGGCTTCGAGCTGGCGTTCGACGTCGCCGAACGCGAAGCGAAGCGCATCAAGGACGGCAACTTCACCGGCCCCGAACGGCAACGGCTGGCGACCGCCAGGAAGCTTCTGCGGATTGCCGAGGACAGCGCCGCCACCCCGGCCGAACGGCAGACCGCGTACAAGCGTGCCCGCAAGGAACTGGACGGCTTGATCGTCCTGCCGGAAGCCGCCGTAGCCACCCTGGAAGGGAAGATCGCCGGCATGCTCGACACCCGGAAAGGTCCGGCCTGAGCAATCGCATGACGTACATTCGGGGGATGGACAATTTGCTCATCCGCCACAACACCGAGCGGGAACGCTTCGAACTCCTGGACGCCGGCCGCGTGATCGGCAAGGCCGCGTACAAGGATTACGACGCCGCCCCGCACCGGATCTTCTACCACACGGTCGTCAATGAGGAGTACGGCGGGCAGGGCCTGGCGGGGAAGCTCGCCACCGAGGCGCTGGACCAGACGATCGCCGCGGAGCTGAAGATCGTGCCGGTGTGCCCGTTCATCAAGAAGTTCCTCGTCAAGCACCCGGAGTACGAAGCTAACGCGGTCAAGCCGACGCCGGCCCACCTGGCCTTCCTCGAGGACGCGCTCGCGCCGCGGGTCAACGCATAAGAGACGTAACAAGGCAGGGCTCCCGGAATTCCGGGAGCCCTGCCGTGTTTCCCCGGGCTTCAGTGGGGAAAGTCAGCGGGGGAGTCGGACGCTATGCGCGGACGCTGTTGCGGCCCCTGGTGAGGAACACGGACAGCGCCACCATGCCCACGCCAAGGAGCAGGTGCAGGATGTTGTCGAAGCTGTTCAGCGGCACGAAGTTGCCGGCCGAATCCTGCGGGACCACCAGGCCGTAGATGAACAGGACGAGGTAGATGATTCCGCCGTAGAGCAGGAACGCCTTGGAACCAATGGCGCTTCGGGCGAGAAACAGGCCGGCCGCGCCGAAGAGCAGGTGAACGATGTTGTGCAGGGCCGAGACCTGGAACAGGCCCAGCAGCATGGCCTCGGAATGGTGTCCGGCGAAGCCCATTTCACCGATGTCGGTGGTGATGCCGGGAACAAAACCAAGGACGCCGACCAGCAGGAACACGGCGCCTACGGCCAAGGATGCCTTCTGGACAATGGTGCGGCCTGCTGTGCGGGTAAGCGGGTGAGTTGCCATGATGATTTCTCCTGAATGCGATTTGTGTTCCTTGGACCAGCGGCTCGTCGCTCCCGCCGTCCCGAGTGGTTACGCCTGTAATTCGGCGCAGCTCGCGGACCGGATGGGCCCTTCAGGAAAAAAGTTCAGGGAAAAAGTTCAGGAGTCCAGCGGGGCGCTCGCGACGATAGGCAGCGTGGGTGACGCCGATCCGCCCACGGGTTCCACCGTGATGCCCAGGGAGGAGCCGGCGCTGATCCCGTTGACCACGGCGGGCTTGGACAGCGCCGCGGCATCCATGAGGCCCTGCGAGACCGGCGCGGAGCCGTTCTTGGGGATCAACCACATCTGGTAGACCTTGCCGGAGGGCGGAGGCGGAACATCCTTCATCCGCACCACCAATGCGTCCTTCGACGCCGAAATCGCCAGCAGCACGGTGCCGCCGCCGGTCACGTTTGTGGACGCTTCGCGGACGTCCTGCGCCTGCAGCACCTGGTTGACCGGGTCGTTCTGGCTCGCCACATAGCTGCCGATGCCCACCCCGCCCAGCGTCAAAGCCGCCGCGGCGGCCGCACCGATCAGCCACCTGCGGACGGCGGCAGGCCGACGTCGTTCTTCCCGCCGCAGCCTCGCGGCAGCCAGTTCATCGCCCGACGCCGGAACACCGGCGGGTGCCGGCCCGGCAGCTTCCGCAACCGGTTCCCCGGGCGCTGCTTCCGGCAGCTGCGGCAGCGTCCGTTCGAGCAGCCCGGCGGGCGGCTCTTCCTCCGCCGTGAAAGCCAAGGCGAGGGTTTCGCGGGCCTGGCGGACCCGTTCGTTGAAGGCGTCGCGCTCGGCCTGCGGGGCGGTGGAGATGTAGGCGTCGATGGCGGCGCGTTCGTCGTCGCTGACGGCGTCCAGAGCGTAGATCTCCGCCAGCTCGACGGCGCGGCCGGCCTTGAGGTCCGTGGCAATATCGGCGGCGAAACCGCGGGAGCGGGGGCCGCCGTCGTTCGCGTCCATGCTGTTCATCTCAACTCACCTCCAAACAGGTCTTCAACCGGATCAGTCCGTCCCGGATCCGGGATTTGATGGTCGGTAACGCGGAATTCAATCGCTCGGCGACTTCCCGGTAGCTCAGTCCGCCGTAGTACGCCAGCCGGACCGATTCCTGTTGGGTCTCGGTCAGCGTCTTGAGGCACCGCACCACGGCCTCGGCCTCCATGCGGCCGCCCACCTCATCGGACACCGAGTCGTGCTCGATCTCCTGGCTGGCGGCGCCGAATCTGGCCTCGCGGTCCGTGGATGCCTGGGCCGAGCGGACCTTGTCCACGGCGCGGCGGTGCGCGATGGTCATCAGCCAGGCGAGCGGGCTCCCGGCCGCAGCGTTGAAGCCGGCCGCATGCTGCCACACCTGCAGGAAGACTTCCTGGGTGGCGTCCTCGCTGAGCTCCGGATCCACCAGGACCCGCCGCGCCATGCCGAACACCCGGCGCGAGGTGAGCCGATAGAACTCCGCGAAGGCATCCCGGTCGCCGTCGGCGATCTGCCCGAGGAGCCCGGCCAGCTGTGTGTTCAGCTCCAGCCCGGTGGACGCCACGACGGCCGCAGGCGTGTCCGCCGTTTCGGGAACATGGGGAGTGTCCATTGCTTTCCAGCATAGGCGTCCCAGTTGCGCCGTTGTCACCCAGCCCACCTCCATGTTCCGCCTATTAACACAAGGCATTCGGTGCCGCAGGGGTTTTGGACGGGTCGGGCCGCGCACTCGGTCAATACCCCGGCTTTTCCGCGAGGACTACCATGGGTCATGGCTCGTTTCGGGATGAAGATGGCATGCACGTTCCTGGCCCTTCTTGGGCTGCTGACCGCCGGGGCGGCTCCGGTGGCAGCGGCTCCGCCACCGCGGAGTCCGGAACCGGTGGGCAACGACGTTTCCTGGCCACAGTGCGGCAAGACCCTTCCCACGGGGCAGGCCTTCGCGATCGTCGGAGTGACCGGCGGCCTGGCCAACAACACCAACCCCTGCCTGGCTGAGCAACTCGCGTGGGCCGCGGGCTCCACCGGGGGGACAGCGCAGCCCAAGGTGGCCTTGTATGTGAACACGGCCAACCCAGGGCATGCGGGCACGTGGTGGCCGACGTCGAACAGCTACGCCGGCAAGCAGGTCGCCAATCCCTACGGGACATGCGGCGGCGGCGTCGATGCCGCCTGCTCCTACATCTACGGCTACGCGAAGGCCTATGACGACGCCACGATCCGCGGCGTGAGCAACCCCGGGAGCTATTTCTGGTGGCTGGACGTGGAAACCGGCAACAGCTGGCAGGCCAACACGGCACTGAACCGGGCCGACCTCGAAGGAATGGTCGCCTACTTCAAGAGCATCACCTCCGGCATTGTCGGCGCCGGCGTGGGGATCTATTCGACGGGTTACCAGTGGGGAACCATCGCCGGGACCGTGCCGTCCGGCAGTTCCCTCACCGCGCTGCCGAGCTGGCTTGCCGGTGCCAAGACGTTGCGCGGCGCGAAGTCGAATTGTTCCTTGCCCGGCCTGACTGGCGGAAGCCGGGTATCGGTGACACAGTACGTGTCGGCGGGGTTCGACTACGACTACTCGTGCCCGTGATTCCTAGTCCGGCCGCGCCGCCCCCTCGAACACCAGCCGGACGGCGTTGCGCACCCGCTCGCGGGTGACAGCGGGATCCTCTGACGCAGCCCGCACCACCAGCTGGTAGTAATAAACGCCGTTGATGAGATCGATCATTGCCTCCACATCCACGTCCGGATCGACCTCACCTGCGGCAATGCCCCGGCGGATCTCCGCAGCGGTCGGTTCCCGGCGCCGCGACACATGCCCGTTCCCAGGACAGCGCGCGCAGCTTCTCGTTCTCCAAGACCAGGGCAATCCGCTTCTTGATGAGTGTCCCCACCTCGCCGTCCACCACCTGCGACGCGTCCTCGTACGTGGCCAGGATGGTGTCCATGCAACTGCCCGACGGCGCCACCTCAACGCCGGAGCGCACGCTGTCCAACGCCGCCGCGATCAGTTCCTCGCGGCTGGCCCAGCGCCGGTAGACCGCCGCCCGGCTGACGCCGGAGCGTTCCGAGATCGCGGAGATGGTCACCTCGCGGGTGTCGCGCTCCAGGAGCAGTTCCACCGTCGCCGCGAGGACCGGCGCTTCCAGCGCGCTGTCGCGGGGCCGGCCCGGTGCCCTACCCGAGGCGCTGAGGGTGTCAGTCATTCGGCACCACCAGCCGTTCGCGGAGCAGGGCGATCATGGCATCGTCCAGCCCCGCCCGCCGCACGGGTTCCAGGACGCTGCCGTGCCGCCCGGTCAGGATCCGCTGCATGGCATCCATCGATTCGGCGTGCGCGCCCATCATCGCGCCAACCGGAACCGCGCCACCCGGCACGGAAGCATCGGGAAGCACGGGCTCCGGCATGATCTCCCCGAGGATCGCCCGCAGGCGTGGGAAGAGCCGGGGGAGGCAGGCGGCCGTGGCCGCGTAGTCGGCCGAGATGGTCTCCGGCGAAGCACCCAGGGCGGACAGCACGACGGCGGCGAACACCCCGGTGCGGTCCTTGCCGGCCGCGCAGTGGAACACCGTTGCGCCCTCGCCGAGTGCCACGAGCGTGATGCCGAGCGCAAGCTGCCTTGCCTGGTCCTCCAAGAGGTCGGCGTACCACGTTCCCACCTGCTCGGGGGTCGAGGCGGCGGACTTGAGCTCGGCGGCGATGTCCTCGGGCATGGACATGGATGCGGTCAGGGCGAGGTGGTGGTAATTGACGCCGGGCAGCGTCAGGGGACCGCGACCCGTCAGCAGCGCCTCCTCGGCCGAGCGGAGATCGATCACGGAACGGACGCCGTCGTCGACCATTTTCCGGGCGAACACGCCGGGCATCACGGAGACGTCGTCGCTGCGCAGCAGCACGCCGGGGCGGGTAACGCCGCCGTCCACCGGCAGCCTGCCGAGGTCCCGGAGGTTGACCGGGGTGAGGTCGACGGCAAGATCAAGCGTTTCCAAAGGACGGTTCCTAACTGAGTTTGGCGCGGATGAAGGCGCTGGCGCGGTCGATGAGGGTGACCAGCACGATGATGCTGATGATGATGGCGCAGAGGTGGCCGTAGTCGTACATGCGCATGGCGGTGGTGAGTTCCAGGCCGATGCCGCCCGCGCCCACCAAGCCCAGGATGGTGGCGCCGCGGACGTTGCCTTCGAACAGGAGCAGCGTGTAGCTGACCAGCAGCGGCGCGGCCTGGGGGAGCACGGCGTAGCTGATGACCTGGCGTTTGTTGGCTCCGACGGCCGTGAGCGCTTCGACCGGTCCGGGCTGCACGGATTCCATGGCTTCGGCGTAGACATTGCCGATCGAGCCCACGGAGTGCAGCACGATCGCCAGGATGCCGGCGAACGGTCCCAGCCCCACGGCCGAGACGAACATGAGCGCGAAGATCAGCTCGGGGATGGACCGCAGCACGTTCAGCACCGCACGGCAGGAGGCGTAGAGCCAGCGCGGGGCGATGTTGCCGGCGGCGCCGAAGGCCAGCAGCAGCGATGCCAGGGCGCCGAGGACGGTGCCCACCACGGCCATCTGCAGGGTTTCGACGAGGAGCGTGACGATGACGCCGAACTTGTCGAAGGTGGGCGGGAACAGCCGGGCCAGGAAGCTGCCCATGTTGTGGATGCCGCTCAGCAACTTCTCCACGTTGAATCCCGCGCCCGTTCCGGCCCAGACCAGCACGACGGCGATCGCCACCCAGAGCGCGGCGCCGCGGAAACCGGGGACGTTGAAGGGCCGGGAGAGCCGGAGGCGGTCGGCTTCCGGGAGCTGTTGGGTTTCAGTTTGAAGGGCTTGCGGGGTTTCAGTTTTCGTGAAGTTCAGTGTCGGTGCCATAGATCTGTTCCACCTCCTTGTCGCTGAGGCTGGTGGCGGTGCCCGTGAAGACCAGCTCGCCGGAGTGCAGGCCCAGCACACGGTCCGCGTAGCGCCGGGCCAGGCCCACCACGTGCAGGCTGATGATCACGGGGATGTTCTCGTCGCGGGCGATGTCCCGCAGCAGGCCCAGGATGTTCCCGGCCAGGCGCGGGTCCAGGGAGGCGACGGGTTCGTCGGCCAGGATGAGCCGGGGTTTCTGCACGAGCGCCCGGGCGATTGTCACGCGCTGCTGTTCGCCGCCGCTGAGGCTGCGGCAGGACTGCCTGGCCTTGTGGGCCAGGCCCACGCGGTCCAGCAGGTCCAGGGCGGCGGTGCGTTGCGCACGGCTGAAGGTGCCCAGCAGGTTGATGGGGCCGGCGTCGTGCAGGCCGCCGGTGAGCACGTTGCTGAGTGCGCTGAGGCGCGGCACCAGGTTGAAGTGCTGGAAGACGTGCCCGACGTCGGAGCGCAGCTCGCGCAGTCCGACCTGGTTCTGCTTCGCCACCTCGCGACCGGCCACCTCGAGCGTGTCCGCCGTGAAGGGGGCGATGCCGGTGAGGGTCTTCATGAGGGTGGACTTGCCCGAACCGGAGTGGCCGAGCAGGGCCACCACCTCGCCGGGGTGGACGTCGAGGTCGACGTTGTTGAGGGCGGTCTGTTCGCCATAGCGGACGTGAAGCCGGCGGGCGTAGACGGTGGGTGTTGCCGTTTCTGGCTTTGGCCCGGCCGCGGCGGGCCTGCTCAGGATGGCTGCGCTCACCGCAGGTCCTTGAAGGCCACGCCGATGGATTCCGCGATCTTGGTCAGGGGTTCGTAGGTGCTGAATTCCGGATCGGCGACGGGTTCGCCCTTCAGGCCCATGGTCTTGGCCACGCCTTCGTTGGCGGCCATCAGCGCGGGCAGCTTGGCCTTGAGGGCCTTGCGTGCGTCCTCGTCCAGGTCCTTGCGGACTACCACGGAGATGCCCACCGGGATGGGGTCGCTCTTGGCGATGATGCTGATCTCGGATTCCTTGAAGAGGCCCTTTTCCACGAAGGTGGGGTAGAGCTGGCGGGCGGTGCAGGCCACGTCCACGTTGCCGTTGGCGAGGGCCAGGACGGCGGAGTCGTGGAGCCGGCGAAGGTGCTCTTGTAGTCGGTGCCGTCCGTGAGGCCGGCCTTCTTGAACAGAGCCTTGGGCATGAAGTAGCCGGTGGTGGAGCCGGGGTCCACGAACGCGATTTGGTGGCCCTTGAGGTCCACGGCGGACTTGATGCCGCTGTCCTTCCTGGCCAGGCAGAAGCTGGCAGGTTCGCTACTGGCGCCCCAGACCAGGAGCGGGTCTACGCTGCCTGTCTTGTAGGCCAGGGCGGCGGAGAACTGGCTGAGGATGGCCACGTCCACGGAGCCGCTGCGCACGGCCTCCACCACGCCCAGGTAGTCGGCGGGCTGGATGTTCTTGACCGGCCGGCCCGAGGCTTCGCCCACCATGGTGGCGAGGTCCTTCATGACGGCCTGCTCTTTCGGGTCGTCCGTGCCCGGGGGAGTGGCGAAGGTCAGTTCCTTGCTTGTTTCTCCTGCGGCGCTGTTTGCGTTGGCGTTGCCGGAGCAGCCCGCCAGGGCGCCGGTGAGGGCGACGAGTCCGATGAGTGAAGTGGCGATGATGCCTGCACGAGCGTGCATGGTCTGAATCGGAATTACGAGACTGGCAGTCTGCGGGTTGCGGGGAGGTTAAGAGTTGGGGGCGGGGTGATGGTGGCGCTTGGGTCTTCGAACATTCAGAGGAACGATCGCTGGAGCTATGGTTGGCGAACGCGGCCAGGGATTCCTCGGTCCACTCGCCGAGGCCCCCGCAGTTGGATTGGAAGTTGAAAGAGCCGTTGCACTAGTTGGTCTTGAGTGCGGAGGGCGGCGATGAGGGCTGCGGCAATGGTGAGGACTGAGCGCATGGTGGTGGTGGTTCCCCCTGAGGTAGGCGGTAGGCCCGCTGGCCTCCCGTGTGTGGCCGGGGACCCAAGCACAGTAGATATTGCAGGTGGACTGCTGTGGGCGCTGATGCGGCGGAAAGATGAACAGGGCGGAATGGCCGGGCGCGCTCGCGAGCGGGCGTGAACTCGCCTCAGGCTACATTGCTGCCGGTGCCTAGGATTGCGATTCCAGCAGCGTGGAGTCACCCACAATGACGAGCAGGCAGCGGGCCCTGGCTAGGCCGACGTAGCGCTGGAAGCGCGACCAAATAGGCGAAACGGCTCATGAGGGGTGTGCCAAGCTGATCGCTAACTTAGTACTTGAGTGCGCGGAGGGAGCTCTGCGACGGCGTCGCCCGGCTCTGGATTTTGTGCTTGCCATTGTCGAGACCGGCCCCGGCCGGAAATTCTCCAGTGCTACAGCGGAGCTTATTTGCGTCCCTGCTACCTGCCCGGGTCTCGGCCCGCGCACAGTCTGTTGGCCGGCTTCGGCCAGCGGCACCTCATCTGCAGCCAGTTTGAGACTTCGTCATCCGGTGCTGTACATCCGCTATTTTAAGGAGCCTTGTCGCTGGGTTGGTCAGGCCCCTTCAAAAAGGGTCGCGCAGGTGCGGCTGCTTGCTTTCGCACGCCTCAACCATGAAGCAGCGGACGAGTTCAGGGACCACTTCTGTTGCCGGATTTCAAGCCTGCGTAATTCCACTGACACGCACTAGCTTGAGGGACCTCTAAGAAGGGAGACCAAGAATGGCCTCGGCGACCCGGCGGATGCCAGCCACCGGGTTATCGAGGTTGATCGTCGCGGGCAGGTCCACCCGAAAGGTCAGGGACTGGACGTCGACATGCTGGTGTGCGACCACGTCATCGCGCCGGAGGACTTCGACGGCGGGGTCACCCATGTTGTAGCCGCGGACGAAAGTGACAATGAACCGGGCTGTGAACGGAGCCTCGTTGGCCATCGCTGCGTGCTCGTAGCCGATGCCGGACTCTGAGCCGTAGACGGACACATGGGTCAGGAAGTCGTCGATTACTCCCCCGGCCCCAGTCGCGCTGAGCCGTTCGAGGATGCCGTTCACCAGAGACGGAATCGATAAAGCTGGCATGTCAGGCTCGGCTTGGCGTAGACCGACGCTGACGAGCAGCAGGCGGGCCTCCCCCGGGTCCCCGTCCGTAGCTGGTGCAGGCTCAATCTGGTGGACGCCGTGGATGGTATGGGTGGAGGTGCTCCGGGTCGTGGTCTTGACCTCCACGCCAGTGCCCTCCCACGCGAGATCCCGGGCAGATCGGCGCCAGCCGTCCCAGGCCTGGACGATCGGACCGACGTGAACATCGTCTGCACGTCGGCATAGGGCGTCGAGGACGAGCAGTTCACCGACCAGGCCAAGGATGGCGTTCTGTGAGATCTCCAAACGTTTGATGGAGAGTTCGATCAGAGGTTCGGTCACACCGAAGGCACGCTCCAGGTCCGCGTCGGCCTCCTCACGCAAAAGTTCGGCGGCGATGAACGCTCCGACCCGATCGAAGTGTCCCAGTGCTGGCAGGAGTATGCGGTTGGCGCTGAGGGGCGGCTGGTTCTCACGATGCCATGAGTGGTGTTGCATCGCAGACTTCAGGGTGCTCGTCCTGGCCTTCAGTTGATCGCCCGCAAGGAACAGTTCTAGGTGTCCGCGGCTGTTCCTGGCCAAGCCCACCACCTGAGAAGCCGTCAGCCATGTGATGGTCCGGTCATCGCCGGCGCTGCCCGCTGGGATCGAGATGATCTGGTCGAGTACTTCTTCATAACTGGTCACGGGAGGCTCCTCAGTGCAGTGGCCGTTCCAGCGCGCGTGGCTGAGAACTGTTCAGGACCGCCGGCGGGGATACAGACCCCCACTGCGACAGCTGGGTACGGCTGTCCCGGATGCTGGTTGACGTAGAACAGGATCTGGCCGTCGGACCCGCTCGGGCGCCATGACGCATCACCACTGACCAACGGCAATGATGCCTGTCGGTGGTAGTAGTCGAAGTACAAGTCGCCGCGGTACTGCCCCGGCCCCGCCTTGGGATCGTTCGCCCCCCATGTGGTGGTGATCTCACCCCCGTGCACGTTCTTGGTGGTGGCCCGTATATCGAAGGGAAGCTGCGCAAGCGGATTGACGGAAACAGGGGCGCCGCTTCCGTATCGGATGCCGACCCAGAAACGCGGCTGCTCGACAGTCTTGCGCGCAAGGTTCGCGTAGGACCAGAGGTCGCCGGGGTGCCCCGTGACGAAGAAACCGGTGATTGGTCTGGTGAGACTCGCCGACCAGAGCCGGAGATAGGCGGCGATGCCATACGGGCAGGCGCGGCGTGCATGATCGCCCGGGCCGCCCTTAACGGGTGGTCGGTAGAAATCGGGGTCGGCGAGAGGGTGCACCGCGTTCAGACGAGCTTCTATCCCTCCCCAGAATGTTCCCTGGAAACTCTTGGAGCCAGGCCGGTAACCGTCAAAGGCAAGGCTATCGAGTAGCTGCGCGGCCTCTGTAAGGTTGAGGGGGCGGTCCAGGATACGACCGCGCAGCACTCTGTCGACGACCAGATCGGTTGACGGTCCGCCGAAGAGTTGCGCAACCACATCGGCGTTGGGGTCCGGCTGCAGGCCGGCGTTGATCACCTTGACGAAGGGCTGGGCACCGGGTGCCAGCGGGTGGACGCCGATATTGGCTATCTTGCCGGTGGCCGCGAAATTAAGCCCCTGCAGGACAGCCGGTTCGGGGGCACCATCCATCATGCCCTCGGTGATGGCGGCGCGCATGGCCTCGTCCGCGTCGTGGTAGGCGCGGAAGAGGCTGAGTTGGTCCTGGGATGCGAAGACGCGGCACAACTCAATGTAGGAACCGCGATAGCCGAACCAGCGCTGCATCTGCATCTGGGTGTCGGCCAGTGGGTTCACCGAAGAACGCTGGAACAGTGCGGTAGTCATCCCTTCGAGTGTCAGGCCACGCGCCATCACATTCCCGGAGACGAAGATCGTGCTGAGATCTCGTGCGGCATTCCACTTGCTGGTAGCCGGGACCTCCGTTGGGGTGTACGCAGGTCGGTCGTCAGCGTTGGGATCGCTATTGACGACTACGACTCTAGTCCCAGGGATGATCTCGTCGATGAGCAGGGTCTCGATCGTCTGCCAGTCCGGGAAGGCGCTGGGAGGCAGGACGTCGAACTCGGACTCAATCTTGTCGGCGGACGCACGGTACTTGTCTAACCACTGCGACCACGGGGCAGGATCAGCGAGCAAAGTAGTCGCCAGCATGTCGGGCAGTCGGGCATCCCCGCTGTTAAGCAGTCTGCGCGCGGTCACTCGGTCACTGATGCCAGCCCACAGTAGGACGTCTTCGGCCGCGCTGAAGTGCTCCACGATGTTTGGCGAGGGGTGGTAAAGCATCGAGTGGGGCGCAGCTACGCTGGACAAAACGTCGTCCTCGGTATCGAACTGCGTCGTGGCCGCCGAAGCGGGGCCAAGTTTGCCCGAGCGGTGCAGCCGAATCGCCCCGGCCACGAGGAAGGCCCGCACGGCCTCGGCAAGGTCATGTCCAGTGGTGTTGGTGGTGGGCACGCACAGACCCGCCCTGCGTGCCCGGCGATAGAAGACCTCCCCGCCGGTGTAGTAGGAGCGGATACCGGCGGGCTCGGGATAAGTTGACGAGCGAGGAGCCCTGAGATCGGCTGGGTTCGTAATGTCGACCGGATGGCCGACGTCGAGCGGGGTGCGCAGCGAGATTAGGAAGTCGCGCGGAGCTAGCGGGTTGTGGTCCTCCTGGAGGAGATTGGCCTGGGGTGTCGCTGTGTACGCGACGTAGGTGGCGAACAGGTTGGTGGGCGCTCCTTGGGGCGGGTTCCACAGGTTGGCGACCGTCCGAGGGATCTGCTTGAGGTTGCCGTAGACGGGATCCTGCGAGGACTCGACCACCGCATCAAGGATGGAGCCGTCGTCTGCCTCGTCGTCTAGGACTAGCATGTGTACCGGGCGATCGAGTTCCTTGATCGCACCGAAGACGTTTCTGCGAAGGCTATCGCCAAGGGCGCGCAGATGATGAGTCTGCTTCATGGCCACGATAATGATGGGTCGGTGCTGGGCTAGACGCTGTTTCACCGTCGCCGGCATCAGGCCGTAGGTGCGGTCCAACGGTTGGCTGCCCTCAGAGAGTGCGAGGACCGCAGCCGGGCAGAGGAGTCGACGTGAGCGCTTGGCAGCATTGTCCGGACCAGCGTCGAGTTGCTCCACTAGACGCCCATAAGTCTGCTTCCAGAGTGAGAGCCTGGTGCCGCCCAAAACGACGACGATGTCCACGCCGCGGTCCATGGCCAGCGCTGACACGCCAAGCATCGAGGCGGTCTTGCCGGACTGTACAGATCCCATCACCAACCCGGTCCGGGAACGGTTGGCGGGCCAGTTATCAGCTTTGGGGTCTCCGACGCCGAGAATGCCTCGTTCGAGGATGTAGCGGCTGTCCGCTTCGACGGAGGCCTTGGCCGTCGGACTCAGTCCGTCTAACTGCGCCGAATAGCGCGACCACCACGTGTCTGCCGGAACTGGCTCCGGTGGATGGAAGTAGACGTGCTCCGTGAGTGGTGAGTTTGGCATTGGCTACCGCTCATCGTCTGGCAGGATCATGCGTTCAAGGGACTCATAACCTGATGAACCGAAGCGGTGTCTCACCGCCTCGGACGCCCTCGCTGGGTCGAGAGCGAGCAATTCGATCACGCCCTTGGCGATACGCGCGATGTAATCCCACTGGGTCTTGCTCTGGGCCTTCGCGATGCGCGCCCAGTCTGCGTTGCCGGCTTCCCAGATGGTATCGGCGTTCTGCTCGATACGGTCCTCGATATCGTCGGGAGATGCAGCGTAGGCAAAGGCGATCCCGACCACTGAACCCACGAGTTGAAGCTCTTGCCACTTGGCGCCCTTGCCATCATCCATGAACGTTTCAGACCAGATTTCCGGGTGGCGTGCATGCACATCGATAGCCTCAACCAGCCAGCTGAAGAGGTCCGCAAGTACCTGTCTGTTGCGTAGCGGGTCCTGCGCGTCGTCCTGAACCCGAGTGAGGAGGTCATCGATGTGGCGCGCAGTAGTCTTGACCTTCTGCCCCTTGGTGTCGAGTAGGAGCAGGGACAAGATCCACGAGAGGACCTTCGTGCGGCGGTAGCGGCCGACACCGAACTTGTAAGCCCTGAGGGTTTCACCGAGGCCCGCCAGCCCCGGCACGCTTGTCAACGAGGGCGCGATGTCCTCGACAGCGACGCGAGGGTCGGCGTCGCCGGCCGCGAGCAGGATCGCCGGCGTGAGTTCGATTTCGTGGAAGGCAGCGTTCCGGATCTCTTCGGCGTTGAGATGGACGCCCTGCTTGTTGTAAAGCTTGAAGACGTCGTGGATCTGACGCGGGTTAGCTTGTATGTAGCGAATGACTGGCACCTTGTAGGGTGTCGTCATCGTGAAGAGTTTCTTTACGGTCATCGGGGCGCCTGCGACTGTGATGACGTTTTGAAGGATTTGGGTGTAGTACTTGCCCTGCAGGGCTCCAAGCTCGGAGCCCTTGAGGCCTCCGCTTTCATTGTTGCGCAGCTTGAAAGGGAAGTAATACTCGTTCTCCTTTGCTGCGGTGATGATCTCCCCCTCCAATGACCTCCACGCAACCCTGAAATTGGGATAGTCCTCCGTGAAGCTCTTGAGCAGGCCCTTCCCTGGATGTCGGGCATCGGCCTCCTCCACCCTTTCGAGGGCGGCGGGATGGCGTCCGACGAACCGCAGCAGAGCAGTGAGCCGCTGCTTGCCGTCGACGACTTCCTGAGGGTCGGACGCTCCGACTTCCCGAAGGATGATGGACGGCAGAGGGATGCCACGAAGGATGGACTCGATGAGCGCCTGTCGGTCGTTTGTGGTCCAGACGTCACCACGCTGATACGAAGGAGTGAGATTAATGTCCGAGGTAGCAAGTTCGTTGATGATGACAGTCTCGGCTGTGGCGGTGATGGGGTCGGTGCTAAGTTGCTCGGCGACCGAATCGGATTCTTCCCAGGCGGCCGCCCACTTGCTCGTCGCGGAGGCGCGCGTGGCGTCCTCAGACTCAAGATCCTCGGCGAAGCCCTGCTGCAAACGAGAGGCAAACTCGATGCGCTGGCTGAGCCGCTCGAGGGCAAACGGGGTAAGCTCGCTCGGGGACTTACTGTCATCGATCGCTTCGGCGACATCAAGCTCAAGACTGGAGATTAAGCTGGTGAGGAAGGCTCCCCGTTCGGAGGCAGGCAACCGTTCTGAGAGGTTGAGCCAACCTTGGACCTCTGCAAGGCGCGGCATCCAGGAGTCAGACAGCATATCGACATCGTCGCTGCTGATGAACGAGGAGGAGGCAGAGACACCCGATGGGGTGTCTGTGGCCTCGGACAGGGTCGAGATCCCGTCAGCAATGCTCTCCCACAACTGAACTCGGGGATCTTCCTCACTGAGGTCGGCGTCTTCGTAGTCCTTGTGGTCAGTCACGCGATGGCTCCCAGCGGTTCGAGGTCGGTGGTAGTGGACGAGCCGGAGTCGACCATGCCTTCGAGCAATCGCTCGGCGATGGCCTTGACGACACGGGCATTGACGGCGTTGCCTAGTGCCTTGTAAGCGTCGAGATCGGAAGATGGAAGCTGGATGTTGCCAAGGCTCTGGAGTTCGGCACACTCAACTGGAGTCATGTACCGGCGTTCGCCCGTCAGGTTAGCGCCGAGGATCGGAACCTGGGACTGAGTAAAGGCAATGAGGCTCGGAGATGTAGTTGGTCGCTTGATTCGCAGGCCCGAGGCGCGCACCTGCAAGACGAAGTCATCGATGTCGCGCTTTTCGCCCTGCGCATTCCACTCCATTTTCTGAAAGCTGGAGTGGAAGTCCTTGGGTTGCCACAGTTCGATCCATGGGTCGATCCAAGAACGGTTGTCGTCGTAAAACTCGCGGTTCTGTCGGATAAACGTGCGCTTCCAGCGCGGGAACTGATAGTCACCATCACGGCCAGCATGGCTCGGGATTAGTTCCTTCTGTTTGTCGACCGCACACTCAAGGCTTCGGCCAAAACTGCCCTTGACACCCATCTGTCGCAGACCCCACACTGGCCGGCGATCCCACACGCCCGGTGGAGTCTCGTCCTCATATGGGTACGTTGCGCCGAACTCCATCGACCAGATCGGGAACGAGGGCATCTTCAATGAGGCTGGCGAACGGCGGAGGAAGTCCCCCCACATGTCTATCGCGCGCAGCGTCTGTTCGGGGATCGAACGGGTAGGCGAAACGTCTTGACGGAGCACCGAGGTGATGTCTGTAGGGCCCTTGTGCTTGACGGGCCACACGGATTCATCTAATCCGTCGAGTGACCCAACGAAATAAGCGCGATCCCTGACCTGCGGAATGCCGAACTCGTGGGGGGAGAAGTGTCGGACGTCGACTGCGTAGCCGAGGCCCTTCAACATGTTGACGATCTTCTCCTGTGTGCGACCGCTATCGTGCTTCAAGATGTTCGGCACGTTCTCAAGGATGAAACGGCGAGGCCGTTTGACGCGGAGGATTTGGTGAACCTTGAAGAAGAGGTTGCCCTGGAGTGTGTCGGCGAAGCCCATCTGGTCGCCGGCCTTTGAGAACGGCTGGCAAGGAAAACCCGCAGTCAGCACGTCATGGTTGGGGACCTCGCGCTCGATGTCTCCATCGGTCTTGAGATCGTTGATGTCACTCCAGGGCTGGATACCAAAGTTGGTCTTGTAGAGTGCGTTGAGCGTAGGCTCCCACTCGGCAGCGAACACGCCCTCTCCACCTAGGCTATCGAGAGCGACGTGGAAGCCTCCGAGGCCGGAAAAGAGGTCGACGAATTGGAAGGTTGGTGCTGCGGCTGCCACATCGCCTCCTAATCTTGGTCGCTCCCGCCGGTGCTCGGTTAGGGGCGGCGGTCTCACTCTGCCGCGACTGCAAGTCTCTCAGTCCCCGCTGACATTCCTGAAATCGACATGCTGCAACCCAGTTGCACTGTTAAATTGCCAGACCCGGAACGGTCCACCGAGGGTGAAGGGAGACCTTCCATCCTGAAAGGGTTTGGTCCGTCTTTAGGCTCGGAATGGTGCCGTCGGACCGTTTTGCCTCTACAGGGGGAGCCCTATGCGACTCTGCGTCAGAGCCCTGGAAACGTCTCCTCCAGAGTTTCTTTCAGTTGCTTTGCGGTTCCACGGTCGATTTGGATCGTTTGGCTCACTTTCTGGTCGCTGACTCTGTTGTCCGAGCCAAAGGTGTCGATTTGGAGGAGGGGACCATCTTCGGTGAGAACGACCGACCACACGGCATCGACCTCGGTGGGGTGTTTCTTGGAATTTGTTGTGGAACGGGTGAAAGAGCGAATTCGTGCCATAGAGACGAGACTATATGGGCGGGTCAAAAATCAACGCCCACCCTCGCGCCCTGCCATCCGCCCCGCCAGGTACTCCGCATCCAGCCCCACGCCGCCCAATATCGACGAGTAGTGCCCGCTCAGCCATGGCAGACCCACGGCAAACAGCCCCGGATACTCGGTGACCCCGCGCGTATGACGGGGGTAATCCCATTCATCCAGGACGGGAATGTCCACGATTCCCATATCGAGCTTGTATCCGGTGGCCCAGAGGACCGTGGTGATTTTCTCGGCGGCCAAATTCAGTTTCGGAAACGATATAGGCAGCCAGTCGTCCACCCGCGCCGGCGCCGCCTGGGGCGCGGAAATCCCAGCGGCAGAAATGTACTCATCAAATAGCGGCTGCAGGCGCTGGCTGAACCCGGCCTCTACCGCGGCGAGGCGTTCGGGGAGGTCGTCGGTGAAGATGAGTCCGCCGTCGTTGACTGCTTCAAGGTGACCGTGCAGGCGCATGCCCTGGCGGCCGAGATCGCGCAGATGGATGTCGTGGCCGCCGTCGGTGCCGGAGAGCAGCGGGTTGCACGCGAAGCGTGCCGCGGGGGAGGGCAACTGCTCCACCCGGAGCGCGTCAATCCCGTACTCCGGCCCGTAGATGCCGACGTTCAGGATCCAGTGGAGGATGTCCTTGCCGCGGTATCGGCGGGGCGCCTCCGGGCAGCTGGACACGGCCAGGTGGATCTGCCGGCCCGCTGCGTGCAGCTCCTCCGCGATCTGCCCGCCCGACTGCGCGGTCCCCACAACCAGGACCGCGCCGTCCGGCAGCTGACCGGGGTGGCGGTAGTCGTGCGAATGCAGTTGGAAAATGTGCTGGGGGAGCTCAACGGCGAGGGCAGGGATCTTGGGCACCTGGTACGCGCCGGTGGCCAGCACGACCTTGCGCGCCCGCCAGGTTCCCTCGGAAGTTTCGACGCCGAAGCCGCCGTCCGCGGGCGAGATCCGCGTGACGTCTGTGCCGCTGCGGACCGGTGCACCGATTATCTGCGCGTACTGCCGGAAGAGGCTCACGGCCTCGTCGCGCGGCATGAATCCCTCCGGATCGGGGCCGTCGTACGGCATGCCGGGTAGGTCGATCGAGAAGTTCGGGGTGTTCAGGTAGAAGCCGTCCCAGCGGTCTTGCCAGGCGCCGCCGAGCTCGCGCCTTCGGTCCAGGATCACGTGCTCGACGCCGGCCTGGCTGAGCCAGTAGCTCAGGGCCAGTCCTGCTTGGCCGGCACCGACGATGAGGGTGTCGACTTTTTCTGCTTCTGAGGCGGCGGAACGTGGGGGTTCCATGGCTGAACTTTACGCTCCGAGGCGACTGTGGAGGAGGGGTGACTGACGAGCTATTTCCGTGACAGGACGCTGACTCCCCGGCCATCCAAAAGCCCAGCGTTGCCACGTAGAGCGGAGAAGCACTTGCTTTGAGGCGGAGTGGAAGTCATTTGCTGTGGATAACTTCTTATCGCCTGGAATGGCTCGGTTATTCTCGAAGGAGCACCTTTCACCACTGTCTAGATGAATTCGTTGGGGATCTCGATGACTGTACGCTCCATTTCCTTTGTCCGCGGCCGCGTTGTCGCCGCCCTCGTAGGAGCAGGTCTCTTGCTTTCTGCTTGCCAAGGCGGAGGTGCGACTCCCGGCAACTCAGCGGCAGCTTCGAATACTTCCGCGTCACCTTCGGCTACTCCGACAACTACTCCGTCTGCGAAGTACGTTCCGGCGTCGGCCAAGGGCAAGGCGCAGAACGTCCCCGTTCCCGTGAAGCCGGCTTTGGCTGACCAGAATTCGAAGGCTGGGCTCGAGGCGTTCACGAAGTACTGGTTCGCGTTGCTGAGCTATGGATACGAGACAGGTGACCTGAACAGTTGGTCGAAACTTAGCTCCGGCACTTGCACGTTCTGTAACAACTTGAAGGCTGGTGTCCGGGAAAGCTTCAGCGCGGGAGGGTGGCAGGCCGGAGGTACGTTCAAGACGCCGAATGTGAAAGCGACCATGTCGAACTCGGAATCCCGACAGGCCGTGGATGTCCAGGTACTCCAGGAAGCAACTTCTTACTACAAGAAAGATGGCTCAAAAGCTGCGCCGACCGATCCGTCGGGAAATAGCGCAGTAGTTGTCTTTGCAAAATATCAGAAGGGCGCTTGGTTCGTTGACGACATGAACCCCTTGCGATAGCGAAACCTCATGAAGAAGCTCGCAGCATTCATCCTCGCAACGTTGATGTCCCTCATAACTCCCGTTGCGGCCTGGGGTGTTGAAGGGAAATCGAACTTCGACAAGAAGGGTACTAATACCGTTGTTTACACGAAGTTACCGGGGTCTGAATATCCAGTAGTTGCCCCGCCCGGCTACGTGAACAACGACCCATACCAATACGACTACTTGCCGCTATGCGACATTGATCGTGGCGGATTGGACACTGGCTGTGAACGACTAGCCGTGAACTGTGAGCCCCGGACGCCGGGTGGCGAACGAGGAACTCCGGTTCAATGGCGTTTCGCTCCCAAGACAATTGCAAATCCAACATGGTCAGACTGGATACCACAGGGCGGCCCCACCTGTCTTTACGACCCCAAGCCCGAAGATGTCCTGAAAAAGATCGCAGCCCGCATCCTCAACGACTTCAAACAACTCCCGATCCTGCCGGCAAAGGTGACTGTCCAGCCCGGGCCGCACACCCTCAAGGGCATGGAAACGAATGTCTTCGCCGCGGCGTCCACCCAGGCGTTCGACGTCGTGATCCTGGGACAGAACGTCCACCTTGAGGCGACGCCGGTCGAATACACCTACAACTACGGTGACGGCACGAGCTTCGGCCCCACCATGTTCGCCGGCGGCTCGATTGCCGAGGACGAATGGGGCACCAAGACGCGCACGAGCCACGTCTACAAACAGACCGGCGACTTCCGGCTCGGGGTGACGACCAGCTTCCGCGGGACCTATTCGGTGAACGGCGGCCCTCCGCTGCCGATCACTGGGACGGGCCAGTTCGCCTCGCCCGCCCAGTTGGTCAGCGTGTGGCGCACCGAGACGCGCCAGGTCGCCGAGAACTGCGTCGAGAACCCGGCTGGCTGGGCCTGTCCCGGCGCTGGATAGCACCGCCGTAGAACGCCCAGGCTCAGTCCCGGAGGGTGCGGTTCTCCGCCCGCTCCCAGTGCGTCCGCAGCATTCCCGCGAGCCGTTCGGGCTCGATCCGGTGTGGCGGGTCGAAATGGTGGCGTTCCTCGAATACTTCCATGCGGAAGTCATGGAACACCTTGGACAGCCGTTCGGCCACCTCTCCGTAATCCACCGGGTTGCTGAGTCCACCGAGCGCCAGGAACACAGGCCGCCGGAACTCAGCCAGCCGTTCGCGGTCGAGCTCGTAGTCCTTGAAAGTGCGCAGGAACGCCCTGATGCCCGCCGGCCGCTTGCCCATCCACTGCGGCGGGTTGCCGGGCGGCGGAGGCGGCAGGACGACGTCGGGCTTCACGCCAAGCCGCATGAAGGCCGACATGAACTCATCGGGCGGAAGCAGGTCCAGTTCGTCGTACTCCTCCCAGAGCTCGGCATGCGCCGGGCTCCAGTCCCAACTGCCCGCCCACGCCGGTTCAAGCAGCGCCAGGCTTTCCAACCGCTCAGGATGCTTGGCGGCAAAGGCGAGGGCAGCGGCGCCGCCACCGGAATATCCGAGCAGATGGAAGGTGTCCCAGCCGCGGCCGTCGGCCACGCGAAGTACTCCGTCGATCTCCGTGTCGAGCGTCCAGTCCGGCGGGGGAGCGTCGCCCTCGTAGAGCTCAAGATCCTTGGCGACGGCGTCGACATCCGGCCCCAGGGCCTTGATCAGTTCGCCGTACGCTGGCTCCGCGGGAAGGACACTGCCGGGAAGAAGAATGACCCGTTTCGGTTCCATGGCAGAACTGTACGCTCGGGCGCTCTGGGGCGGGAGGTGTCACCGCGCACGGGAACGCCCGATTCCCCGACTCTTGCCGCAGGTGTCTATCGCGGGGTAGAACGGCTCAACGCGGTCGACGCCCGGCGTGGAATCAATTGAGGCGTTTCTTGAGCCAGTGCTGCATCGTGTCGGGGGTGAACCGAGTTCCGTCGCCGAGCTGATGGCTAGGATCCCGCAGGTGTGCTGCTGGATAACCTGGCGCGAGGTGGCTGATTGCGTGGAACGGGCCTTGCAGCAGCTTGTTGTGGAGGACCCGGCCGTGCGGGCCTCGGTCGAAAGAATTGCACTCTTCGTCACGAACGCCATTTCCTGGCACGCATAGGCTCCTGCTCAGCAGGCCGCCTGGGAGCCGGCGGAGCCTGGGCGGCGAACGATACGCACGAGACCCTAGTCACACAAGGGGTTGAGGAGGAAACTGTCCTCAGCGGGCTCCGTTCCGGGGCTCTCAGCAGAAGGGTTGATTGATGTTCAAGAGACTTGTCGCCTCTTTGGCGGTCATGGGAACTGCTCTATCCGCACTCCTGATCGGCGTCCCGGTCGCCCAGGCCAGCACGGGTGGAACTCCCGACGGCGAGCTGCATCCCAGCGTCGGCATGATCGTCTTCTACCAGGCGGACGGCCGCTTCCGGTGCAGTGCCACCCAGGTGTCCCCAACAGTTATCCTCACCGCCGCGCACTGTACGTCAGGAACCCTCGGGCTCACCCTGGTGACGTTCGAATCGGTCATTGCCGAACAACCGCCGTCGGGGATTCCTGCAGCCGCGGATCCGAGCGTCGGCTACACGGCCGCGGACCTCGCCGGGAAGATCTACGGCACCGCCTACGCACACCCTAACTACTCGAATTTCACTGACCTGAAGAACTGGAACGACGTCGGCGTCGTGGTTCTCAGCCAGCCGCTTGAGCACGCGACGTCGGCGCTGGCGCCGGCCGGGCGGCTCGACCAGATCCCGACGGGCAGCCTCAGCAGGACGATCTTCACCGGCGTCGGCTACGGCACGGAGGTCCGCAAGCCGGACAGCGGACCGCAGAAGCCCATGCCGATGAGCTACCCGCTCATCCGCCGCTACTGGGAGGCTCCCGGGCAGAAGCTCACCGACCAGATCCTCCAGGTGAACGGCAACCCCAACGACACGCGGGGAACCGGCGGCAGCTGCTTCGGCGACTCGGGCGGACCGCTGTTCCTGGACAATCAGATCGTCGGCGTGACGAGTTACGGGTACACCGCCAACTGCCGCTATCTCGATGGCTACCAGCGGGTGGACATTCCGGTGGTGCAGAACTGGCTGGCGACATTCGGGGTGACTCCCTGACGACCGAGCTAGGCGCGACAGGGGAGAAGTTGGAAACCGACTCTAGCCATTCGCCGAAACCTCTGTAGACTGGACCGTGTTGTTGTGTTTGGCATTTGGTAGTTCAGGCAGTTCCCGCGGCTCATCGCCCGCGACTTCTGAAGTAACGGTGGAGAACACCCCACACCGGAGGCCCGACAGTCGGGACAACCCTCCACCTTCAGTAAGGAACTGAGAAAAAATGGCTACAGGTATCGTCAAGTGGTTCAACGCCGAAAAGGGCTTCGGCTTCATCTCCCCGGAAGATGGCAGCCAGGACGTTTTCGCTCACTACTCCGCGATTAACTCCTCGGGCTACCGCTCCCTCGAAGAGAACCAGAAGGTTTCCTTCGACGTCGAGCAGGGCCCCAAGGGTCCCCAGGCAGTGAACATCCAGGCCATCTAAGGTTTCGGATTCAAGAAAGCAGGGCCGGTCGTTTGACCGGCCCTGCTTTTGTTTTCTGTTGCTTTGGGCGTGTTATCCACATAGCCGCGATTGCTGGTGTCGCCGGGGAGCGGGTGCTCATAGCGTGGTGGGAAAGCCACGACGTCAGGAGCACGATGAACAGGCTGCTCGCCACATTGGCGCTATCAATTACCTTCGCTCTCGCCGGTTGTGCTTCCCCAAGTGCCCCGGAGCCAAGGCCAGCCACCAGCGCGCCGGCGGGGGAGAGCACGGCGAGCGGGGCGCAACCGGGAACTGCCAGCCCAACAGACAAGCCACTTTCAGGGCAGAAGGTGAAGGGACAGGCAAAGGCACTCTCTGCAAGCGAAACTTTGCGGTGAATGGCAGGGCATCTTTCGCGGCCTTGCCTCGGGCTCGGTGATGGCCGACGACCTCGTGATGCGCACCCTGGACATTTCTGCCCGCGCGCCGAAGGAGCTAATAGCCGAATCGGCTTCGGCGGCCCACGCGATCATCTACACCATGGCAAACAAGAAACTCGGTGACGATCTCAGCAGCGCCGAGAAGGTTCTTGTGCAGCTTCGCGTGGCCTGCATGGTTGAAGCCGAGATGGATATCCTGCGCCGTTAGCATCATGGACGCACCCGCTAACCGTTCCCGCGGTCGAGCTTCGAGTCAGCATCACCGACACCGATCCGCTCAACAGGAAGTAAGACTTGTTGAGAGCACTTCGGGACTTCTACGAGAAAGGCCGGGAAACCCGGCCCTCCTCCACGATCAGCCGCGCTTGGCCCTATTCGCAGCCGATTCCGTCGCCATCTCTATCCAGACCATAAATGTCGCTTCCCACGACCCTGACCGGTCCCTGAACATAGGCCGGACCGTTTCCGCTACCTCCGGCGCAATCAACATCCGAGGCAATCGGTACGCATGCCCCCGCATAGTTCGGATCGCAACTGGACTGCTGCGCCTGCTGTTGTGCGGCCTGTTGCTGGGCTGCGGCGGCGGCAGCCGCAGCTGCAGCTGCCTGAGCGGCAGCAGCTTCTGCGGCTCGCTTCTCCGCTGCAGCGCGTTCTGCTGCGGCCTTCTGTGCCGCCGCCTTTGCTGCAGCTGCCTTCTGTGCGGCCAGTTTCTCCGCTGCCGCTTTTTGCTCCGCGGCCTTCTTCGCTGCGATGAGGGCCGCGGCTGCCGCGCGTTCATCCATCAGTTTCTTCGAAGCCGAAGATTCCATCCAGACAAGCATGCCCGCCTCGTCCGTGGTGCAGACGTAGTCCTCTCCGCCTTGCTGCTCCGTTGCCTTCTCGCTGGTACATGCAGTGAGTGCGAGGCTTGTTTCGCTCGGACTGGCGGACGCGCTTGCTGATTGGCTGGTGGAGGAAGAGAGATCTGCCGGCGCGGACACCGGTGCCTTTGGTGCACACCCGGCGATTAGCAAGGCCAGCGTCCCAAACGCAATGACTGCTCGTAGGCGTCCGGTGGTTTGCCCGAATACGCCGTCGGCGTGATTGAGATTCAGACGTGACGCGCAGGCCGTTTTGCCCGCGCGAAAGCGCAGTTTCTTGGTATTCATTTATGCCCCCGTGGTTCGACACTGAACGTGTGCGCAGAGCGTAGCAACTGCGTCGGCAGGGGGAAAGAAGGCGCCTGTAAGTCGGAGTGCTGTACTGTTTCGCGCTACGGTGGGCGTCGAAAGACGGGACTCAACCCCCGTTTATTTGCTCAATGCGCTTGGGCAGCCTTCACCATTGGGATTTTCCAAGCAGTTCTCCGCGTAGAGGTGTGTTTCCGTGCGCCACACGCTCATCGGAACGGCTGGGCTATTGACCTGGGCGGTGCCGATTATCGGGATCCAGGGGCCGCCGTCGACCGAGTATTCGCCCGTGTACGTCGTGGTGACGGAGATGCTGTAGTCACCGGTGCCTGCATACACATGGCTCGTGCGCGTCTCCGAGTCGAGCTCGGCCTGATCCGGGCGCAGCGGTCCGCCTTGGATCGTGAACGTTTTGGTGGTGCCGTCGCCGTAGTTCCAAGCGAACGACGACGGGTGAGCCCGCACGCTGATGACCTTGCCAGCAAGGCGGGGAGAGAAGCCTTGGTCGCCGATCTCGGCGTAAACGTTCGTGTAGGCGCCCTTGAGCGTGTGCCGGCCAGGCTGGGTCACGATCTTCGCGGGCTTCAGTGGCAAGGAACGGAATTCTGTAATGCTGAAAGCCGGCCGGGCTGGACCAACCGGGCGGTCGGCCGGGTCGCTGGGATAGGAACAGACCTGTGTCTGAAAAGTCTCCCAATCAGAGATGCCGTCATTCCGCTTGTAGTCCCAGTCCACCATGGTGCCGCCGGGTTTCTCATCGCATTTGGCATCAAGCAGCGTGCATTCGGCGATTGAAAGGGTGTCTTGTCCAACCGCGCAAGTGGGAGTCTTCCTAAACAGAAAGGCAGGCTTTTCGGCGACATCTTCTGTGTTCAGAACCGCCGTTTGTTCCGACTTCGGCAATCCATTGCCGGCCTGGGCTTCTGCCTTTCCTCCGTGGAGGCTGCCTGAATCACTTCTTGCGAGGGCTGCGGGAGCTACCGAGAGTAGCAAAGCGAATGTAAGTGTGACGACGGCCGTCCGGCGAATACTTGTACTCATCACGCCCCATTAGGAACACCAAAGTCGGCCACGATCCAGGAGCCGTTCTGGAACCGTGAGTACATGACGAAGACGTCATCCCCGGCGGCGTGGCCTTCGTTCTGGCTCACCGGCTTTCCGGCTTCGTCATACTCGCGCATGGGGGCCTGCGACACCGTCATCAAAGGCGAATAGGTGCCATTGATGTCTGCCCGGAATTTGTCTGAGTATTTTTCAATCTTCAGTTCTCCTCCAACAAACCAACCGTTCTTCCTGTATGTCTCGGGAATGCCTTCCTGCACGTTCTTGCATGTTTTGCAGCCCGGGACCGTGAGCTTATTGACCGGGCCGTAATCTCCGGTAGCGAACCCGTAGTTCATGAGGCTGAGCCAGTAATCCGCAAACGCCCGGAGGCCTTCCTTCGTCTCCTTCGTCGCTGCCTCCGGCAACTTCGGCACCGGGATGTTCCGTGCCGGACCCTCGGACGACGCCGGGGTTGGCTTCGAGGCGTCCGGTGCTGGGGATTCAGAAGAAACCGTCGGGCTCGGCGACGGAGAAGGAATCGAAGATCCCTGGCATGCGGTCAGCGCCAGCAGGCCAGCAACAAATGCGGCGGCAATGGGCCCAAAACGGTGCAATTTGAGAGTCACGTGGACATCCCCCGAGTCTGTGTGGCTGTGGCGTTGAAGCCCGTTCCCACCGACTTTACAGAATTGTCACACGGCGTTTCGAGTTATCCACAGAGATGACAGGTGCCGCCGCTACGGCGGGCGCGCTCCCGATCCCCAGCCCCCGCACCGTCCAGCCGGCTGCTTCCCATGCTGACGCGTCCAGCACGTTCCGCGCGTCCAGCACCGTCCGGCGTCGTACGAGCGCCCCGACAGTTTCCGGCGACAGGGAACGGTATTCCTCCCACTCGGTCAGCAAGAGAACCAGCTCGGCGCCCTCGAGCGCCCGCGAGACTGAGGACTCGAAGCGTAGCTGCGGGTAGCGCATCCAGGCGTTGTTGATCGCCTTCGGATCGGTCACGGTCACGTGGGCGCCGGCGGCGGCAAGCTGCAGGGCGACGTCCAGGGCGGGGGAGTCGCGGATGTCGTCGGTGTCGGGCTTGAACGCGGCACCCAGCACGGTGACGGTGCGGCCGGAGAGGTGGCCGCGGCACAGCTCCCGGGCTACTTCCACGGTGCGCGAACGCTGGCCCAGGTTGACCGAATCCACCACGCCCATCCACTCGTCAACGGAGGGCACATCGAGCGCCCTCGCCTGCGCCCGGAAGGAGCGGATGTCCTTGGGCAGGCAGCCGCCGCCGAAGCCGAGCCCGGCATGCAGGTACCGGTTGCCGATCCGCGGGTCCAGGCCCATCGCCTCGCTAAGCTCGGTGACGTCGGCGCCCGAGGCGTCGCACAGTTCGGCCATCGCGTTGATGAAGCTGACCTTGGTGGCGAGGAAGGCGTTCGCAGCGGACTTGATGAGCTCCGCCGTCGCGAAGTTGCAGACGAGCCGCGGGATGCCCGCGCTGATCAGCGGCGCATAGACGGCATCCAGCACCTTCGTGACGGGGATCCCCGCCGCCGAAGTGCGGCCGCCGGGCACCCCGTAGACCAGGCGGTCCGGCACCAGGGAGTCCTTCACGGCGGTGCCCTGCCGCAGGAACTCGGGGTTCCAGCCCAGCAGCACATCGGGTCGGCGGGCCAGCACGCCGCGGAGCATGTCCACCGTGCCGACGGGAACCGTCGACTTTCCCACGACGACGGCGCCCTTCGCCAGGTGCGGCAGCAGGCTCTTCGTGGCCGCGATCAGGTAGGACAGGTCCGCGGTGTCCGAGGTCTTGGACTGCGGGGTGCCCACGCACAGGAAGTGCAGGGCGGCACCGGCGGCGTCCTCGAACTCCGGGGAGAAGCTCAGCCGCCCGGTGGCGAAACCGTCGCGGAGCAGCTCGTCCAGGCCGGGCTCGTGGAACGGCGCGAAGCCCTTGTTCAGGTGCGCCACCTTCTGGGCATCCACGTCGATGCCCACCACGGTGTGGCCCATCGAGGCGAGGGTGGCAGCATGCACGGCGCCGAGGTAACCGCAGCCGATGACGGAGATCTTCATGAGGCAAGTCCTTTGCTGGAAGTCAGTGGCGGCGCCGGAATGACAGGTGCCGGGGATATATACGCCGGAGGAACGGGCACCGGAGTAGCAAGAGGCAGTTCCGCCATCTCCTCGCCGGCGATCACGGATTTGTAATGGCGCACCAGTTCCGCGCTGAGGGCGGGCCACGTCCGGCCCTGGACCGACGCGAGGGCCGCCGTTCCGAACGCGCGGCGCTTGGCGTCGTCGCCCATCAGGTCCTGGACATAGGCACGCAGCTGCCCCAAGGAACCGGGCTCGTACAGCCAGCCGGTGCGGGAATTCTCCACCAGGTCCAGGGGACCGCCGCGGCCGGTGGCCACCACGGGCACCCCGGAAGCCATGGCTTCCTGGATGGTCTGGCAGAAGGTTTCGAATTCGCCGGGATGGACGAACAGGTCGAAAGAGGCCACGGCCTCAGCCAGGGCATCGCCGCCCAGGAAGCCCGTGAACACCGCGCCGGGCAGGGCGGATTCCAGCGCGGCGCGCTGCGGGCCGTCACCCACCACCACAAGCCTGGTGCCAGGCAGGTCCGCCAGGACGGCCAGGTCCTCCACCTGCTTCTCGACGGCGAGCCGCCCCACATAGCCGATGATCCGTTCGCCGCCGGGTGCTGAACTGCCGCCCGAAAGCACGGAGGTCCGCCACGCCGTCGAACGCTTGGCGGGGGAGAAGCGCGCGGTATCCACACCACGCCGCCACATGCCCACCCGCAGGATCCCGCGGCCGCGCAGCTGGTTCAGCGCGAACGTGGACGGGACCAGGGTCCGGCTGGCCAGGAGATGGATGTTGTCCACCCGGTTCCAGGCCCAGTTCTCCAGGAACGGCACGCCGTAGCGGCCCGCATAGCTGGGAACCTCGGTCTGGTAGATGGCAACCGTGGGAATGCCGAGCTGGTGTGCGGCCTGCACGGCGCGCCAACCGAGCACGAACGGGGAAGCGAGGTGGACAACGTCCGGTGCGTAATCGGCAAGGATTCTCTTGACCCGGTTCACACCGCCCAACGCCACCCGCACATTCGTGTATCCGGCCAGCGGCACGGAAGGAAGACGGTGCACATACGCGCCGTGCACGACGTCCGAAACGGCAGTGTCCGACGTCGACGGCGCAATCACCATCACCTCGTCGCCCCGCTCCTGCAGATGCTCCAGCACCCGCAGGATGGAGTGCGTAACCCCGTTCATCAGCGGCAGGAATGATTCGGCGACGATAGCGATCCTCACACCTCCACGGTGTGCGCGGCGGCTGACGGAACGGCGGAAACGGCGTGACGGTGCGGGAAAGCTTTGGTTAACAGATGGGCTGGACCATCAACCTTCGTGCCGCAACTCCTCCGGCAATTCATCCACGTACACGGTCTGCGGCGGCTCGAAGTAAATCACCAGGACCTTCTCGCCCACGGGGTATTCGCTGCTCTTGTCGAAGGGGTGGGCGTGGAATGCGCTGATGCCTCCCCGGTACGGCAGCATCACCTCGCCGATGGTTCCGGGGCCGATCCGTCCCGTGACGCGGCCGATCCTGCCGGTGAGGCTGTGGTCGACGTTCTTATGCATCGGGCTCAAGCATTGGGCGTGGTCGGGGGACGCTTGACGCCATCCTTCCCGCCCCTCAGCGCGGAAGCCAAGGACGGCAGGAAGTTCCCCACCTGGGACAGGATGCCGCCGACCATGCTGTTGAGCCCCTCGCCGCCGTTCAGCACGGTCAGCTGCCCCACATGGGCGAAAGGCTCGGCAGCCGCGGCGACGATGGCCGGCATGTTCTCGGCCAGCTGCTGGGAAATCACCGCGTCCTGGTTGATCTCCAACGCCTCACCGCGCGCCTTGATGCCCTCGGCTTCGGCAAGTGCCTTGGCCTTCACAGCCGAAGCGGCGGCGTCGCCGCGGGCCTTGGTGGCGGCGGCTTCGGCCTCGCCGGTGACCCGGGTGGCGCCGGCCATGGCGGCCGCCGCGGCGGCGTTCGCCTGCGCCTCGACTTCCAGCCTCCGGGCATTGGCCTGCGCCTCGAGTTCGGTGCGCTTGGCGCGTGCCTCCGCGGCGCTGATGTCGGCCGCCTTCTGTGCCTCGGCTTCGGTGCGCTGGGCGTAGGCCTTGGCGTCGGCGGGCTTGCGGATGCTTGTCTGGAGTTTCTGCTCCTCGCGGTCGGCCTCGAGCTTGGCCACTTCGGTTTCCTGCACCACCACCTGCTGGCGGGCTGTGGCGTCGGCGAGCGGGCCGGCCTGGGCGGCGTTGGCCCGTGCCCTTTCCGCATTGGCCTGGGCCGCGGACTGCTTGATAGCCGAGAGGCTCTGCGCGTCGGCGATCAGGGCGGCGGCTTCGGCCTCCTTTTCGGCAGCCTCGCGGTTCCGGGTGGCCTCGGCGATGCGGGCCTCCATCTTGACCATGGCGATGTGCGGCTTGGCGAGGTTCTGGATGTAGCCGGTGGGGTCCTGGAGGTCCTTGATCTGCAGGGAATCCACCACGAGGCCGAGTTTTTCCATCTCGACGCCGCTCGCGCTGCGGACCAGTGAGGCCAGCTTGTCGCGTTCCCGGATGATCTCCTCGACCGTCATGCTGCCGATGATCGAACGCAGGTGGCCTTCGAAGACGTTGTAGACCTGGCTTTCCATCTTGGGCTGCTGGCCGAGGAAGCGCCGGGCGGCGTTGGCGATGAACGGCGGGGCGTCACCGATCTTGTAGATCACGACGCCGTCGACGATCACCTGAATGCCCTGGGACGTCACGCACGAAACCTTAAGCTCGGTTTCATTCAGGGTCAGTGCGAGGGTCCTTACCGTCTGCAGGCCGGGGACCACCAGGGCGCCCTTGCCGGTGACGATCTTGAAGTCCATGCCGTCTGTGTTCTCAAGGGTTCCCCGTGTCAGGCCGGAGATGATGAGGGCCTCGTTCGGCTCGGCCACCTTCCACATCGCCTTGGTGATGCCCCAGATGACCCCGATGACGATCAGGATTCCGATGATTCCGAAGGCTAGCGGCAGGAAAGCTACAAGGTCTCCCATGACTGATCCTCTCAGCGTCAGTGAACCTGCACCGTGATGGACCCATCAGGACGTGCTTCCGGTTCTTAGGACAGTCTGTGCAAGCAGATGCGTGGAAGTCCAGTGATTTTCGCGCTGGACTCACAGGGCCTGCTATCCGGCGCCGCCGAAGCCGTCTCGCGCCTGCTTCAGGTCCTTCCGCAGGCCGTGGTTGTCCGCCCGCAATCCGCGGTTGTCTTCGGCCAGGCCGCGGTTGTCTTCGGCCAGGCCGCGGTTCGCGGCTTCCAATTCCAGCACCAGCTTCACTCCGGCGAGGTTCAGTCCCTCCTCCAGAAGAACCCCGATCCTGCGCAGCGTGACGAGGTTCGCTTCGCTGTAGCGCCGGGTGCCGCCGCCGGTCCTGTCCGGGGTGAGCAGGCCTTTGCGCTCATACAGCCGAAGGTTTTGCTGGCCGGTGCCCACGAGTTCGGCCGCGACGGAGATGGCATAGACCCCGAGCTCGTCCCGTCCGGCCAGCCCACGGGACGAGCCGCCGCCCGCCCCGGCGGCCGTGCCGCCGTCGTGCTCTGCCATCAAAACCTCCCAAAAATCCTCTTGCACCGCTCTTTTGCCAGTGCTATAAAAAATTTATACCAGCTGCCATAGATTTTGGTGGCTGGGACAGCAACAAATCAGCATCAAGATCTGAAGGAGTGAGAACAACATGCTGATGCGCACTGACCCGTTCCGCGAATTCGACAGGCTCGCCCAACAGGTTCTTGGCACAACAGCACGCCCCGCAGCCATGCCGATGGATGCATGGCAGGAGGGCGAGGAATTCATCGTTGCCCTTGACCTTCCGGGGGTCAGCCCGGAGTCCGTTGAGCTCGACGTCGAACGCAACGTCCTGACCGTCAAGGCCGAGCGGAAGCCGCCGACCGGCGAGGACACCGAGATGGTCGCCGCAGAGCGCCCGCAGGGCGTGTTCAGCAGGCAGCTCATCCTCGGCGACACCCTGGATACCGACGGCGTCAAGGCCAGCTACGACGCAGGCGTCCTGACGCTCCGCATCCCCGTCGCCGAAAAGGCCAAACCGCGGCGCATCGAGATCACGTCCCAGGGGCAACGCCAAGAGATCAACGCCTGACCCGCTCCTCCGCCATGCAGTCCAGCAGCCATGGCGGAGCGCCTGACCGGGAGCATCGGACCGACCGCATCGGAAGAAAGGGCGCAGGCTTCGCGCCACGCCACAGCGCTTGTTGCGCAGAGGAAAACGCGGCCCCCGACGGTGTCTCCCAACGGATGGCCCCCGGTCCAACCCCCGGGGGCCGTCCCCACTTCAACAGCACCCCGACCGGGAACCGAACTTGGGAAACAGCCACGCCGATTACTACGGGATCCTCAACGTGCCGGTTGCGGCCACCGCACGCGAGATCACCCGCGCCTACCGCGGTCTGCTGCGGAGGTTCCATCCGGACACCCGCCAGGTGAATCGCGACGGCGGCACCTCCGCAGCGGGCGACCTGCAGCGACTGCACGAGATCATGCAGGCGTATGCGGTGTTGTCGGATCCGGCGAAGCGGGCGGCCTACGACCGGGCCCGCCGCACTGGATCCAGCGCCGGAACCCCCGCGGGCGCGAACGGCATTCCGGTCAAGGTGCGTTTCCATCCGCAGCCCGGGGCTGGCAGCCCTAAAACTGAACAGCCGTTCAGCTACGGACCGACCAGGTGGTCTCCGCTGCCCGGCCGCGGGCCCACCTTCCCGAGGAGATCTGTATGAGTGCCTGGCGTCCTTATGACAGCCACCTGATGCCTGCCTTCTGCGAACGCTTCGAGCAACGCTGGGGCAAGGGAACCGCGCCGTTCCTGGACCCGGAAGTCCACGAGCAGCCGATGCCGCGGGCGCAATGGATCAATCCGGACACCGGTGCAGCCGTTGCAGTTGTCCCGATCTGGACCGACGATCCCGAACATCGTTCCTTCGGAGTCTTCTATCTGCCCCCGGCGGGTGACATCTGGATCCTGCGGCCCGGTTCCACCGCCTTCGTTGAACCAGGCGCCGGTACAACACGAGAGCAGGTTTCGCTTCGGAATGACGCCTTCAAGAAGGCCGTCAATCATGCGAAGGAGTTCATCTACGGAGCGCAGCCCTGAGGGTGGACGAACGGGCCGCAAACACGAGATTGGCGCAGTCCCCGGCAACTTCGCCGGATGACTGCGCCAACCCTTTTTGATGACTCGTTAGATTGAGCTGTACTCGCTACTCATTGGCCGCTCCTCATCGTCCCGGGATTGCCAGATCCGGGCTATCTCCTCCCATCGGCCTGGTTGGGCCAGAACATCCAGCCGGCAGTCATCATCAGGATTCCGAGCACCAAGTGCGTCCAGTTATCCAGGATGTTCACCGAAAGGAAGTTGGCCGCCGAGTCCGTGCCGACGCCCAGCCCGTAGGCGCTCAGCACCACATACAGGGCGCCGAAGCCATACAGGAACGCCCGCGCTCCGGACGCCGTGCGCGACATGAACCAGCCGCTCACCCCGATGGCCAGCTGCACCAGGTTCAGCAGCACGGACACTTGGAACAAGCCCAGCAGCATGGCATGCGAACCCGGACCGAAGAACTGCATCTCCGCGTACCGGGCAGTGATGCCCGGGACGAATCCCAGCACACCCACCAGAGCCACGAGCAAGGCCACACCGATACCGGCCACCTGAATGTCCCGGCGCCCGAAATGGACCCCTGATGCTTGTGACGCCGCGCCGCTCATGTGCCCTCCAACCATTCCGTGGGAACACTCCCCATCTTACGTCCGGGCCGCTGAAAAGGCGCCCGACGGCGGCCCGTCCCGCCGCACCCGACACCCGCCAGGGCGGGCGGGTCAGCGAGTTCAAAACAGCCCCGCTCCAGCGCGCCCGACCGGCCCCGGCAGGGCCTTCGTGGCACGATGGAACACGATGAAATTGCGTGCTGACCAGACCGGTAACCGTGGCCTCCCCATGCCCCTGTGGCTGCAGGGCGCGCTCGAATCGGCGCAGGCCGCCATCATCTCCGCCCTGGTGGTGATCCTGCCCCTGGCCGGGGTCTGGGCCACGGACGGATTCGAGAACCGCAAGATCGACTTCCTGGCCCGCTTGGCAGGCCAGGCCTGGCTGCTGATCCACGGCGTTCCGCTCCAGTTGGCGGCAGTCAACCTCGGGACCGCGAGCCCGGGAGCCGCGCAGCCCGGGAGCGGTGTCCTCTCCCTGTTTCCCCTCGGCCTGACACTCATTCCATTCCTCCTGGCCTGGCGAGCCGGCCGCCGCCTGGCCCGGGCTTCCTACACGGACCAGCTGTGGCAGGCCTTCCTGGGCGGGATCCTGGTGTACGGTGCCTTCGGTGCCGCTACCGGGTTCGTTTGCCGCACGCAGGAAGTGGTGATCAACATCTGGCTCGCCATGCTCCTGCCGCTCATTCCTTTCGGCCTGGGCATGGTGGTGGGCGCCCGCCGCGAATCCGGCTCCTGGAGCAGGCTCATCGGCGTGGACGCGGTGGACTGGATCGCCCGCACCAGCCAGCATTCCCGCTGGGCAGGCTCCTACTTCGCCTCGGCCCTCAAGGCCGGAACCGTGGCCCTTATGGCCTCGCTCGCCCTGGCCGCCCTGCTGCTCGCCGTGGACCTGGGCATCCACTGGACACAGATCATCGCGGTCTACGAAGGATTGAAGGCCGGCGCCCTCGGCGGCGCGGTGCTCACCATCGCCCAGCTCGGCTACCTGCCCAACCTGGTGGTCTTCACGCTCGCCTGGAGTTCCGGCGCAGGCTTCTCGCTGGGAGTCGGCTCGCACGCCGGACCCCTGGGCACCGCCGTCGGGCCCCTGCCTGCAGTCCCGGTTTTCGGCGCGCTGCCTACCGGGCAGCTGGAGTTCGGCGTCGCTGCCCTGGTGCTTCCCATCCTGGCCGGCGTGCTGGCCGGTTGGTGGTTCATGCGCGAAGGCGAAAACCACTTCGACGAATGGCTCTCCATCAAGATCAGGGCCCGTTGGTTCACCGCCGCCGCGTCCACCGTGGTGCTCGGTGCGCTGATCGGGTCCGTCGCAGGTGTCCTGGCCGGGGGACTGGCCTGGATCGCGCGGGGTTCGGCCGGGATCGGCCGCCTCACCGAGATCGGGCCCGATCCGTTGTGGACGGCGGCGTGGCTGGCCGCCGATGTGGGGATCGGCGTCGTCATCGGCTACTCGGCAGGGCCGTGGCTGGAACGCCGGCAGAAGCTGCGCGAGGCGGACCTCGAGGCCGTCAAGTACTAGGGCTGCCGCAGTATCAGGGTTGCCGCAGCGCCGGCGGCAGGGACTTCTGGAAGTCCGCCACGCAGCTGTTCGAGGCCCGGTCCGTCAGGGCGTCGCGGGAGCACTCCTGGACGGCGCTGACCTGGCTGAAGAAAAGTACCGAGAAGACCACCAGCGATCCCAACACCGCTGAAACCACCAGCCCGGAAATCGTCCCGTACAGCAGGATCCGGCCCTGCCGCAGGCGCACCGCACGCACCACTACCACCAGGCCGAGCGCCCAGGCCGCCGCGGTGAGGATGCCGGAAAGCCACACGTAGCTGACATTCAAGGTGTAGACGAACGCCGCGCCCAGCACAGTCAGCAGGAAGCTCCGGAACAGGAGTTGTGTGCGGGACTGCGCGGCGGCCGCCGCCTCCCCGGGAGCAGGCAGCTGGGGGCGGGGTCCGGCGTCGGGATTCATGTTTTCCAGCCTACGCGAGGCGGCCATAAGCTATTGCAATGCGCATTGTTGTCCTCGTCTCCGGCACCGGTTCCAATCTCCAGGCGGTCATCGACGCCGTGAAGGCGGGAGAGCTCGACGTCGAGATCGCCGCCGTGGGTGCCGACCGCGAGGACACCTTCGGCGTGCAGCGCTCGGCCGACGCCGGCCTGGAAACCTTCGTGGTGAACTTCAACTCGTTCGAAACCCGCGCCGAATGGGACGCGGCGCTGACCGCGAAGGTGGCCTCCTACCAGCCGGACGTGGTGGTGTCCTCCGGCTTCATGCGGATCGTCAGCCCCGAGTTCATCGACACCTTCCACGGCAAGTACCTCAACACCCACCCTGCCCTGCTGCCCGCGTTCCCGGGCGCCCACGGCGTGCGGGACGCGCTGGCCTACGGCGTGAAGGTGACCGGCTGCACCGTCCACTGGGCGGACGCCGGCGTGGACACCGGCCCCATCATCGCGCAGGAAGCCGTCACAGTCCTTCCAGAGGACGACCAGGACTCCCTCCACGAACGCATCAAGGTGGTAGAACGCAAGCTGCTTGTCAGCACTTTGTCAGACATCGCCCAGCATCGCTTGCTATAAAGAATCGCACGCCGGCACAGACAGCCCATCGCGGATTCAGGCGCGCCTTGAGGAATAACGGCGGACATGCAAGGAACGGTCATGGGATTTTGGAAACCCGTCTTGGATATGACGGTCACCGGTTCGCGCTTCCTGCTCGCCTGGACCCTCCTCAGTTCGGCCCTGCTGGCCTACCTGCTGCTCAAACGGCGGAACGTACGTTGGGCGGTGGTGGCCGCAAGCGCATTGGCCGCCGGCACCGTGTTGGGGCTGGCTGTCCTTTGGTACTCCGTCGTCATTGACAACGCCTTCGGGGGACCGGTGATCTCCGAGGTGTGGTTCTGGGCCCCTGCGGCTTTCGCCGCGATCGCGCTCGCCATCGCCAATCTCCGGGGCGGACGCTGGTGGCGGGGCCTGATCGCCGCCGCGTCGGTACTGGTGTTCGCAGTGACCGCGGCCTTCCAGGTCAATGCAGCTTACGGGCTGAACCCGACCCTCGGGTCCGTACTGAACATCGACACCGGCAACACGGTCCAGATTCCAGCCCGGTCCTCGTGGCTCGAAGGTTCGGACCTGCCGCTGTACAAGACCTGGACGGCCCCGGCCGACATGCCCCAGACCGGACTCCGCGGCAAGACACCCGTGCCCATCCCGGCCACGCACTCGGGGTTCCAGGCGCGCTGGTCCGGCCTCTACCTGCCTCCCGCAGCCCTGGTGAAGCATCCTCCGCTGCTGCCTTTCGTCATCATGATGATGGGACAGCCGGGAAATCCCGGCCCGTCGCCCGTCGCCAACGTGGCCGACGCGATGGCCGCAAGGAACCACGGGCTCGCGCCCGTCATCCTGGTGGTGGACCAGCTCGGTAATCCCTACAAGGATCCGCTGTGCCTGGATTCAAACCGGGGCAAGGTGGAGACCTACGTAATGGAGGACGTCCTGCCCTGGGCCCGCGCCAATCTGCCCATCCTGCAGGACAGGGCGCACTGGACCTTCGCGGGCTATTCGGAAGGCGGGGTCTGCGCCAGCTACTTCGCGGCGAAATACCCTGAGGACTTCGGCAACTACGCATCCATCTCCGGCGAAGAATTTCAGGGCTCCGATAACCCGGCAAACGTCCTGGCCACCGTTTTCGGCGGAAACCAACAGGCCTACGACGCCGTAAGGCCGCTCAACATCATGCTGGCACACGGCCCTTACACGGACATGGTTGCTGTCTACACCGCGGGCAGCAAAGACCCCTACTACACCAACCAGGCCCGGCGCTCCCTTGCCACCGCCTTGCGCGTGGGAATCAAGGCGTCCTTCCACAGCGTGCCGGGAGCGGGCCACGTCAAGTTCGCCGTCGCGGGAGGACTCGCCGAGGCCTTCGACGTGCTCTACCCGCGCTGGGGATTGTCACCCTGATGAGCAACAACGCCACACAGCTTCCGCCCACCCCCGGCGGGGTGGACCGTCCGCCCGCCGGGCAGCGCAGCCATCTGCAAAACACCAAGGAACGCCTGGACGGCTTCTTCCGGCGCATCCCGTTTTCCTTCCTGATGGCGTCTGTGTTCCTTGCGGCGGCGGTGTTCAGCCGCACCCTGTTCGGCGTGGATGCCGGCCGGCACTGGGGCCAGGGCGTGGCCACCACCTTCGACGGCGGCCACTGGTGGACCCTGCTCACGGCACTGCTGGTTCCCCAGGACGCCACGGCCACCGCGTTGGCGGCGATCGGCGCGGTCCTCCTCCTCGGCCTGGCGGAGCGGACTCTCGGGACGCGGAAGGCCGCCCTTGCTTTCTTCGCCACAGGGCTGGCCGGCGGGTTCCTGGGCATCCTGCTGCAATGGCTGGGAACGCTCACCTGGGAATGGTGGTCCACCAGCGCCTCAACGTCCGCCACGGTGGATCCGCTGACCGGAGTCCTGGGGGCCCTCTCCTCGGCCACGGGCAGCATGGGCTTGCTGTGGCGGCGCAGGATCAGGGTGGTCCTGCTGACGTTCGTGCTCATCTTCGTCCTGTACTCGGGAGACTCCGAGGACTTCTACCGGCTCCTGGCCGTGCTGGCGGGCCTCCCGCTGGGGGCGTTGCTCAGGACTGCGAAACGCCCCCTCCACGTGGTCTACAGCTCCCACCGGGAGACCCGGACCCTTGTTGCCGCCGTCGTGCTGGTCACGGCAGTGGGGCCGCTGGTGGCGTATCTCGGCAGCACCGACCTGACGCCCTTCGCGTTCGGTTCCTACCTGTTCATGAACGACCCGATGGACCCTGGCACGCTGGCCGCCGCCTGCCATGGTGACCAGCCCCTGTCCCGTCTTTGCATCCATCAGCTGGCACGGATCGGATCGCAGGGGCCGGGCATGGTGGCCTTGGCGTTCGTGCCGGTGGTGCTCCTGGGCCTAGCGGCGTGGGGGCTTTACCGGGGCAGGCGTTTCGGCTGGTGGCTCGCTGTGGGCGTGAACACAGCGATCCTGCTTGTTTCGCCTGCGTCCTTCGGCGTGGTCCGGCTGATCGCGCAGGCCGGAACGCCTGTGCATCGCCCGTTCAACGGCCAGGAGCTGGTGATCTGGATGGTCACGGCGGCCTTGGTTCCGGCGGCATCCCTCATCCTGCTCGTCCTCAAGCGCCGGAACTTCGCAATCCACGCACCCCGGCGGGCTTTCCGCCGTTTCCTCCTGGTCCTGCTGGGCTCCTTCCTGGTCCTGGCGGGCGCCTGCGCGGTCACCGCCCTGTCGGCGCTGAAGTCGATCGCCCCGCGCATGACAGCTTCAGGGGTGCTCCTCGAAGCACCGCGCCACTTCGTCCCGCCGCATTTCCTTGGCGGACCGGGACATCTGGTCCTGCCCCGCCACACGGCGGTGAGCTGGGCCTTCCAATGGAGCGGACCCGCCTTCTGGACGGTCTTCGTTGTGGCGGCCCTATGGTTGCTCTCGCGCTCACCGCGCCTGGCGGTAGCGCACGACGTCGGGAAGTTCCGTGCGCTGTTGCGCCGCCACGGCGGCGGCTCGCTGGGCCATATGACCACGTGGGAGGGCAACACGCCGTGGTTCACCCGCGATGGTGAGGGAGCCCTGGCGTACCGCGAGGTCAACGGGCAGGCCATCGTCCTTGGCGACCCCATCTGCGCCCCGGACCGCGTGGAGCAGACCATCCGGGAGTTCCTCGTGTTCTGCGATGAACACAATTGGACCCCTGTCTTCTATTCATTCCATCCCGGGTTGCTGCCCTTCTTTGAACGACTTGGCTGGCCGCACATGCCCGTCGGGGAGGAAACGGTGATCCATACCGCGGGACTCACCATGAAGGGCAAGCACTGGCAGAGCGTGCGGACCGCCCTCAACAAGGCGGCCCGTGAAGGCATGACGGCGGTGTGGACCACGTGGAGTGACTTGCCGTTCGCTGCAACCACCGAGATCGTGGCGATCTCCGAGTCCTGGGTCGCGGAGAACAAGCTTCCCGAGATGGGATTCACCCTCGGAGGCCTGGAAGAACTCAAGGACCCGGATGTCCGCCTCATGCTTGCCGTTGCCGAGGACGGGCGCATCGAGGCGTTGACGTCCTGGATGCCGGTGCACGAAAACGGGGAAGTGGTCGCCTGGACCCTGGACTTCATGCGCCGCGCCCCCGATTCGCACAACGGCGTCATGGAATTCCTGATTGCGTCCGCCGCGCTGCATCTGCAGGAGGAAGGCGCGCGGTTCGTAAGCCTGTCCGGTGCGCCGCTGGCCACGAAACCGGTGCCGGAGGACAAGCAGCCCGTGGACACGCAGTCAGGGGACACAGAACCGGAAGGAACCGAGGCGGGCATCGCTGCTTTCCTGGTCTGGCTTTCACGGACGCTGGAACCGGCTTATGGCTTCGGATCGCTGTTCCGTTTCAAGGCGAAGTTCCACCCTGAATACACCACCCTGTTCATGGCCTTCCCCGACTTTTCGGCCCTGCCGCGCATCGGCGTGGCTTTGGCGCGCGCCTACCTGCCCGAGGTGTCCACCAAAGAGAGCATGGTCCTTGCCCGGGTGCTGGGGCGCCGCGACTGAGGTCTCCGCAGCCTCAGCTCATCTCCGGCCTCAGCCCATCTCCAGCCTCAGCCCATCTCCAGCCTCAGTCCAGCGAGCGCTGCCTGGTTTCCGGCGCGAAGAGCCCCATCCAGATGACGGCCAGCAGCACCAGCCCGCCGGCCAGCGCGAAGGAGGTGGCCAGCCCGAAGGTGGGCCAGAAGAACGAGGCGAACACCAGCGGGCCGAAGCCCGCGCCGATCCTGGAAAACGTGGAGGCCCAGCCGAAGCCCGAGCCGCGAAGCTCCGTGGGATAGAGCTCGGATACATACGCGTACAGCACCGGAATCGCCACCTGCACCACGAAGCCGAAGACCAGCAGCCAGAACACCGCGGCCGACGGGATGTCCACCACCAGCGCCACCGCCACCAGTGTCAGGGCGGACAGTGGTCCGGTGACGGCAAGGATCCGCTTGCGGCCCAGCCGCTCCACGAGGAGCGCGGCCACCACCACGCCGAGGAGCCCGACGGCGGCCATTCCCGCCGTCGTCACGAACGCCTTGTACTCGGCGAAGCCGGCGCCGATCAGGATGCGCGGCATCCAGGTAAGGCTCAGGTAGTACACGAGAAGGATAGTGAAGAACAGAGCCCAGGCCGCCGTCGTGATCTTCCAGCTGAACTGCCATAGGCTGCGCAACTGGATCCAGGCACTTCCGGCGGAAAGCCGCGGCGCGTCCTGCGGATCGGGCAGGCTGTAGGCGCGCGGTTCCGTGCCCGTGGCGGCGACGAGGCCGTCGATGACCTCCGCGGCTTCCCGGCGGCGGCCCTTGCGGATCAGGAAGAGCGGGGACTCGGGGACGCTGCGCCGCACCCAGAACACCAGCAGGGCCGGGAGCACCATCACCAGCATGGTCAGCCGCCAGTCGGCGAACGCGGCCATCAGGCCGGCGGACGCGAAACCGCACAGCGCGGCGCCCACCGGCCACCAGCCGTCCATCGCGGTGAGCACCCGGCCACGCTGCTTCCGCGGCGTAAACTCACCCACCAGGGCATAGTCCACCGGGATGCAGCCGCCCAGGCCGAAGCCGGCCATGAACCGGAAGACGCAGAACCACAGGAAATCCGGGGCGAACGCGCCCAGCACGGTGAAGAGCGAGAAGATCAGCAGCGTGGCCGTGAAGGCTTTCCTGCGCCCGATCGTGTCCGCGATGGTTCCCCACGCGAACGCGCCCAGGGCCATGCCGATCAGGTTGGCTGTGCCGATCCAGGCGGCGTCGGCCGGTTCGAGGGACCAGTGCTTGGAAAGCAGGGGAATGAGGATGCCGTTGAGCGTGACGTCCCAGGCATCGAACATGAAGCCCAGCCCGCCGATCAGGAAAATCCGGCCCTGGACGGCCCACCGCCACGGCAGTTCCTGGACCACCTGCTCGCCGCTGGGCACTGACGTATACGTGTTCATCTTCCCCTCCTGGGGAAAACTTTAGCGGTGGTTTTCTATCGCTTTCCGCAGGAAGCCGCCGGCCTCGTCCAGTGCACCCTTCGCCTGCGCAGGATCGATGCCGGTCAGCAGCACCAGGATGGCCGCCTTCACCGATCCGCCCACCGCATCGAGGGCGCGGATGGCGGCGTCTGCGTCGGCTCCCGTGGCGTGCTGGATGGTGCGCTGGGAGCGGGCCAGGAGTTTCTCGTTCGTCGCCTTCAGGTCGACCATCAGGTTCCCGTAGGTCTTGCCGAGCTTGACCATGGAGAGCGTGCTGATCATGTTCAGCACCAGTTTCTGGGCGGTTCCGGCCTTGAGCCGGGTGGAGCCTGCAACGAACTCCGGTCCCACCACCACGTCGATCGCCACGTCCGCGAGCTTGCCGATGGGGGAGTCGTGGTTGCAGGCGAGGGCCGCGGTGAATGCGCCCCGGCTGCGGGCCTCCTCCAGCGCTCCGATCACGTACGGGGTGCGGCCCGACGCCGAGATGCCAATCACAGCGTCTTTTTCCGTCACGTTGATGTCATGCAGGTCCCGGGCGCCCGCCGTCGCGTTGTCCTCCGCGTACTCGACGGGTTTCTGGATGGCCTGGATCCCGCCGGCGATGATCCCCACCACGAGTTCCGGGCGGGTCCCGAAGGTGGGAGGGCACTCGCTGGCGTCCAGCACACCCATCCGGCCGGCCGTTCCGGCGCCCACGTAGAGCAGGCGGCCGCCGTGGGCGAGCCGCTCGGTGACTGCGTCGACCGTTTGGGCGATCGCGGGGGCGGCTTCCTCGACGGCGGCCGGGACTCCGCGGTTGATTTCGTTCATGGCGGCCACGAGCTCGGCGGTGCCCATGGTGTCGATGCCGCTCAGGCCCGGGGCGGCCTGTTCGGTCTGCAGCCCGGCTAGTTCGGAGCGCAGCCCTTCCAGCGGGTCGTTGCTTGCGGCGGTGGGGTCAGTCGGGCCAGTTTGTTCCGTCACGGTGGATGTACCTTTCCTGAAGGAGCCCGCGGCGCGTCGCAGCGAGGGCCGCCCCGTCCATGCCGTCGCCGAGGGGCTCGACCATCTCAATCCCAGCCGAAGCCAGGGTGTTGTGCAAGAGCCCCGCGAAGAACTCCGAGTTCGCCACACCGCCGAGCACCGCCACCCGGCCGCTGCCGCAGCTGGCCCGCTTGACCGTGCCGGCAAGGACCTTGCAGGCTTCGTCAACGATTCCGCGCGCGACGGCGTCCCCGGCCTCCGCTGCGTGCAGCACCAAGGGAGCGAAGCGGGCCATCGCCCGGGCCGGGTTCTCCATGCTGCCCAGCCAGGCGGGAAGCATCAGGGGCGACTCAACCAAAGCGTTTGCCGCGATGCTCAGCGAGGTCTCCGGGCCGCCGTCGAACGCCTGCACTACCGCTTCCAGTCCGCGCTGGCCGATCCAGCGGCCGCTGCCGCGGTCCCCCAGCAAGGGGCCCCAACCGTCGGCACGGTGCAGCTGCCCGCCGTCGTCGAAACGGAAAGCCACGGCACCGGTGCCCACGATGAGCACGGTTCCCGGGGCGCCCTGCATGGCGCCGAGCTGGGCGGCGGTGGCGTCGGAAAGGACGGCGGCGGGAACGCCGAAGCGGCTCGCAAGCAGGCCGGCCAGTTGGCGGGAGCTGTTGGCAGAGGCCTCGACGCCGGCAACGGCTGCACCGAAACCGGTCAGCGGGGACCCGGAGGGGCCGGACGCGGTCAGCTCCGCGGGCAGCATCGCGGCTGTCTCTTCAAGAAGCTCGAACGCCAGCCGGGCGCCGTCCGTGATGCCCAGGCCGGGGAAGCCATGCTGGTCCGCCGTTCCGAGCACCCGGTCCCCGGAGCGCAGTTCCAGCCGGCACCGGCTCTTGCCCAGATCGGCCACCAGCACCGTCCCCGAAGCATTCATGAACCAACCCTACCTGCGTTGTGAGGCCTGCTCTACGTCCTTTCGCGGGCCCAAAGAACGTAGAGCAGGCCCCGCAATTCTGTGGAGGAATAGTCGTCCCGGGCCGGGATGTCCGTTTCTGTGGATAACCCGGGTGGGCCCTCGCCGGCGCGCCAGCATTGATCCATGCGCACGCCTCCATCGTTACCGGCAGACATCGATCCGCGGGGATTCCTTGTTCACGACGCCTACGCTGCGGGGATCGCCCGATGGCGTTTGGAGAGTGCCAGACTGGTCACGCCAAGCCGCGGCATCCGGCTTGATCCCGGAGCCGCACGGGACCTGGAACTACTCGCCCGGCTCCACACCGGAGTCACCCCGCGCTGCGCCATCAGCCACACCACGTCTGCCTTGCTGTGGCCGCTCCCGCTGCCGATGTCCCTGGAGGCTGAAGAGAGGGAAAGCGGACTCATCCACATCACTCGCCGCGCGGAAATCGGACGGATCAAACGCCGCGGCGTGGTTGGGCACCGGGCGCCGCTGCTGGCGCGCGACGTGCGGTTTCTCAACGGGATCGCCGTGACGTCTCCGGAATGGACCTGGGTTGATCTCGCCGGAATCCTGGGGCGTGATGCGTTGGTGGCAGCGGGAGATGCGATGCTCGCGCGGGAAGATCCGTTGTCGTCCATTGAAGCAATCCAGGAAGTCATCGATCGCCGCCCGAAAGTGAAAGGGATCCGGAGGGCACGGGCCGTCCTGCCGCTGCTGCGGCATGGTGTCGATTCGCCGCAGGAGTCCAGGCTCCGGATGAAAATCCTCGACGCCGGGCTGCCGGAGCCGCTCGTGACGGAGCCGGTCCATGACTCGCATGGCAATTACGTCTCAACACCGGACCTGCAGTACCGCGAATACCGGATTGCCATGGAATATGAGGGTGAGCACCACCGCACGGATCCCGTGCAATGGGGACACGACATCGAACGTGATGACAGGCTGCGGAGCCTGGGCTGGATCGTGCTGCGTTTCTCGAAGTTCCAATTGCGCCAAGGGTGGCCCGCCTCCGAGCGGAAGGTGCGGCACGCGCTCGCCGAGCGGGGCTGGCGCATCGCCGCCTAGTTTCGCCGCGTTGTGAGGCCTGCTCTGCGTCCTTTGGAGTGGGCAAAGCACGTAGAGCGGGCCCCACAGCGCAATCGCGATAAACTGTGGCGTATCCCCACCATCCGCGAACCCAACGCGATCTTAGACGGAGACTTTTGTGAGCTTCACGCAGCTTGACCGTGTCCCTATCCGCCGTGCACTGATCTCGGTTTACGACAAGACAGGACTGGAGGAGCTCGCGAAGGGCCTGCACGCGGCCGGCGTCGCCATCGTCTCCACCGGGTCCACCGCCAAGAAGATCGCCGCGGCCGGTATCCCGGTCAAGGAAGTCGAAGAGGTCACCGGTTCGCCGGAAATGCTGGACGGCCGCGTCAAGACCCTGCACCCGCGCGTTCACGGCGGCATCCTCGCCGACCGCCGCGTCCAGGCCCACATGGACACCCTCGCCAAGATGGAGATCGAGCCCTTCGATCTCGTGGTGGTCAACCTCTACCCCTTCGTCGAGACGGTCCGCTCCGGCGCCGGCCAGGACGACGTCGTCGAGCAGATCGACATCGGAGGCCCCGCCATGGTGCGCTCGGCCGCAAAGAACCACGCCGCCGTCGCCATCGTCACCGACCCCTCCTTCTACGGTTCCGTGGTGGAGGCTGCCGCTGCCGGCGGTTTCGACCTGAAGACCCGCCGCCGCCTGGCCGCCAAGGCCTTCGCGCACACCGCGGCCTACGACAACGCCGTGGCCACCTGGACCGCTTCCCAGTTCCTGGACGAAGACGGCGACGGCATCATCGACTGGCCCGCGTACGCCGGCCTGGCACTGGAACGTTCCGAGGTGCTCCGCTACGGCGAGAACCCGCACCAGCAGGCCGCCCTCTACGTGGACAAGGCCGCCCCGGCCGGCATCGCCCAGGCCGACCAGCTGCACGGCAAAGCCATGAGCTACAACAACTTCGTGGACGCCGACGCCGCCTTGCGCGCTGCCTTCGACTTCGCCGAGCCCGCCGTCGCCGTCATCAAGCACGCCAACCCCTGCGGTGTGGCCGTCGGTTCCGCTTCCGCGGAGGACCCGATCGCGGATGCCCACGCCAAGGCCCACGCCTGCGACCCCGTTTCCGCGTTCGGCGGCGTGATCGCGGCGAACCGCACGGTAACCGCCGGCATGGCACGCACGGTCGCGGACATCTTCACCGAGGTCGTCATCGCCCCGGACTTCGAGCCCGAAGCCGTGGAGATCCTCTCCAAGAAGAAGAACATCCGCCTGCTGGCCCTGCCCGAGGGCTACGGCCGCTACCCGGCCGAGATGCGCCAGGTGTCCGGCGGTGTGCTGGTGCAGATGAGCGACAAGGTGGACGCCGACGGCGACAACCCCGCCAACTGGACCCTCGCCGCGGGCGAGGCTGCTGACGAGGCCACCCTCGCGGACCTTGCCTTCGCCTGGACCGCCTGCCGCGCCGCCAAGTCCAACGCCATCCTGCTGGCCGACAACGGCGCTGCCGTGGGCATCGGCATGGGCCAGGTCAACCGCCTGGACTCTTGCAAGCTGGCCGTGGAGCGCGCCAACACCCTGGGCGTGACCGTGGAGTCCGACGTCGACGGTGCCGGCGGTGCCTCCAACGCCTCCGCTGCCGGTGCACCCGAGCGTGCCCGCGGCGCCGTGGCTGCCTCCGACGCGTTCTTCCCGTTCGCCGACGGCCTGCAGATCCTGATCGACGCCGGTGTCCGCGCCGTGGTCCAGCCCGGCGGCTCCGTCCGGGACGAGGAAGTCATCGCCGCGGCCAACGCCGCCGGCATCACGATGTACTTCACCGGAGCACGCCACTTCTTCCACTGATCCCCACCCGCATCGACTGCTGCAACAACGTCGTTTTGGAGGCTCAAAACGACATGTGCTGAGCAGTCGATGGGAAGCGAAACGGCGGCCGCCCCTCAAAGGGGACGGCCGCCGTCGTGGTTTAAGTCAGCCTAGTTGGCGGAGGCGTTGTTGTAGGCCTGCTGGATGACCGAGCCCCAGTACGGGCCGTACATGGTGGTGGAGCGGCTGCCGTAGCCGTAGCTGTTGATCGAGTTCTGGTAGCCCTCGGAGTTGCTGCCGATGAACCAGGGGCCGCCGGAGGAGCCGCCGGTCATGTCGCAGGGGATGCCCTGGGTGGTGCCGCCGGGGTTGATGGTGTCGTTGCTGGCGGTACCGGAGCAGGCCTTGAGGGACTGGCCGTCGAAGGGGCTCGCGGCCGGGTAGCCGAAGGCCTTGTAGCTCAGGCCGCGGGCTGCGTTGAACTCGACACCCGAGGCGCCCACCGCGTCGGAGAGCGCCTGGCCGTTCAGCGTGGAGACGACGGCGAAGCCGGTGTCGTACTGGATGTCGCCGCCCGAGCTCCACTGGCTGGTGGTGTACAGGGCGCGGGCAGTCCACTTACCGTACGGAGCGGCGCCGTTGAGGTACGCCGGGACGAAGACGAAGTTGGTGGCGAAGGCGCCGGGGCCCTCGTTGACGCAGTGGCCCGCGGTGGAGACGGTGCTCTTGTTCGCGGAGGCCACGGAATTGCCGGAGCAGACGTAGTTGACGCCGCCGAGCGTGAAGAAGACCTTGCCGATGTGGGACACGGGAGCCTCGTCGGTGTGCAGGGAAGGCTTGCCCTTGCCCGCCTTGCCGGAAATCCTGGTCGACTTGCCCTGCTCGACGGCGGCGCGGGACGTGTTGCCGCGCTCCAGTGCCTTGCGGGCCAGGACATCGCCGGGGACCGCGGCGCGCATGCGCTCGGGGGTCCAATAGTCGGCCACGCCGGTGGTCCGGAGCGTGGCACTTACCGCGTGGGACGAAGTCTTGGCGTCGGCGGACACAGACGTTGCGGCCGCCCCTCCCGCGGACGTAAAGGCGAACATTGCGGCTGCGGTGAGACCGAGAAGGCTTGTGGCCAAGGTCTTGGTTCTTGTCACGATTGTCCTGACTTTCGGTGGGGAAAGTGGCCCGGGGCGGAGGCCGCCGCGGGATAACGGAACGAAGGTACCCGTGCTGTGACAGCTTTGTAAAGAGATGTTTCAGGCTTTGTGATAGCTCTCTATGAAATACGACGGCGGCTCCCACGCCGCGCGAACCCGCTCGGTCGCGGCGTCATGCAAGCCGCGGGAACCCTTGCAATTTAGGGGCGAAATGGCCCGCTGTGGCATAGTTGGAATGTTCCGCCGGGCATCATCCGGCAAACATCGCGAGGGGTTTTGTGGTTCGTCCTGCGCGCCGACACGAGCAGCGGCGGGCTCGCAGCCCCGGGAGACCTTCAGGGAGACGCCCGAGCAATGGCCAAGATTATCTACACCCACACCGATGAAGCGCCGATGCTGGCCACGTATTCCTTCCTGCCGATCATCGAAGCCTTCGCTTCGACGGCGGGCGTGGACGTGGAAACCCGAGACATCTCTTTGGCCGGCCGCATCATTGCGGTCTTCGGTGACTACCTCACCGAAGAGCAGCGCACCGGTGACGCCCTGGCCGAGCTCGGCGAACTGGCGAAGAAGCCCGAAGCCAACATCATCAAGCTGCCCAACATCAGCGCATCCGTCCCGCAGCTGAAGGCTGCCATCGCCGAACTGCAGGGTCAGGGTTACGCCCTGCCGGACTACCCGGACAACCCCTCTTCGGATGAAGAGACGGACATCCGCTCCCGTTACGACAAGATCAAGGGCTCCGCCGTGAACCCGGTCCTGCGCGAAGGCAACTCGGACCGCCGCGCCCCGCTGTCCGTGAAGAACTATGCCCGCCAGAACCCGCACTCCATGGGTGCCTGGAGCAGCGACTCCAAGACCAACGTTGCCACCATGGGTGCCGATGACTTCCGCTCCAACGAGTTGTCCGTGGTGATCCCGGCCGACGACACCCTCCGCATCCAGCTGGTCCGCGAAGACGGCACGGTCAAGACCCTCAAGCAGTCCATCCCCGTGCTGGCCGGCGAGGTCATCGACGGCACCGTGATGCGCGCCGCCGCGCTGGACGAGTTCCTCGCCGCCCAGGTCGCCCGCGCCAAGGAAGAAGGCGTGCTGTTCTCGGCCCACCTGAAGGCCACCATGATGAAGGTTTCGGACCCCATCATCTTCGGCCACGTGGTCAAGGCCTACTTCGCAGACCTCTTCGCCAAGTACGGCAAGCAGCTCGAAGCCGCCGGCCTGAGCGCCAACAACGGCCTGGCCGCCATCCTGAACGGCCTCGAGGAACTCCCGGAAGACATCCGCGAAGAGGTTGCCGCCGCCATCAAGCAGGGCCTGGAAAACGGCCCCGCACTGGCCATGGTGGACTCCGACAAGGGCATCACCAACCTGCACGTTCCCTCCGACGTGATCGTGGACGCCTCCATGCCGGCCATGATCCGTACCTCCGGCCACATGTGGGGCGCGGATGGCAAGGAAGCAGACACCCTCGCAGTCCTTCCGGACAGCTCCTACGCCGGCGTCTACCAGGTAGTGATCGACGACTGCCGTGCCAACGGCGCCTTCGACCCCACCACCATGGGCACCGTCCCGAACGTCGGCCTCATGGCCCAGGCCGCCGAGGAATACGGCAGCCACGACAAAACCTTCGAAATCCAGGACGCCGGCAAGGTGCAGCTGGTTAATGGCTCCGGCAAGGTCCTGATCGAGCACGAGGTTGCCCCCGGCGACATCTGGCGCGCCTGCCAGACCAAGGATCTCCCCATCCGCGACTGGGTCAAGCTGGCTGTCACCCGCGCCCGCGCCTCCAAGACCCCGGCCGTCTTCTGGCTGGACGAAGAGCGCGCACACGACGCGCAGCTCATCGCCAAGGTCAAGGAATACCTGAAGGACCACGACACCGAGGGCCTGCAGATCGAAATCATGTCCCCGGTCAAGGCCACGGCCTTCACCTTGGACCGCATCCGCAAGGGTGAAGACACTATCTCCGTGACCGGCAACGTGCTCCGCGACTACCTCACGGACCTCTTCCCGATCCTGGAACTGGGCACCAGCGCCAAGATGCTCTCCGTGGTTCCGCTGATCAACGGCGGCGGTCTCTTCGAAACCGGCGCCGGCGGCTCCGCTCCGAAGCACGTTCAGCAGCTGCTCAAGGAAAACTACCTGCGCTGGGACAGCCTGGGTGAGTTCCTTGCCCTGGCCGTCAGCTTCGAACACCTGGCCACCACCGAGGGCAACGCCCGCGCACAGGTCCTGGCCGACACCCTGGACCGTGCCACCGGCACCTTCCTGCTGGAGAACAAGTCCCCGGGCCGCAAGCTGGGCACCATCGACAACCGCGGCAGCCACTTCTACCTGGCGTCTTACTGGGCACAGGAACTGGCCAAGCAGACCGCCGACGTCGAGCTGGCCGCCTCCTTCGCGAAGGTCGCCGAAGCGCTGACCACCGGTGAGGAAACCATCGTGGGCGAGCTGCTCGCCGTGCAGGGTTCCCCGGTGGAGATCGGCGGCTACTACCGTCCGGACGCCGACAAGGCTTCCGCGGTCATGCGCCCGTCCGGGACCTTCAACAAGGTGCTTTCCACCTTGAAGTAGTCACGGCTTAGCCAACTGGCTCGCAGTTGTGGACGTTTTGGGTTCCCGGAACGGCCTTAACTGCGGGTCAGTTGGGTTTAACGCCCCGTTCAACGGGCCGCCGCGAAGCGCGCAGGTGCCACGCCGCCGTCGGCGATGTCCGCCAGGACCCGGCCGATCGCCGGGGTGAACTTGAAACCGTGCCCCGAGAAGCCGGCACCCACCACCAGCGGGCCGAAACCGTCCAGCACGAAGTCTTCGTCCGGGGTGGTGGTGTAGGTGCAGCTGATCGGCTCCGCCGATGAAGGGTCGACGCCGGGAAGCCACTCGCGCGCGTAGCGCACCAAAGCTTTAAGCTGGCGGGGTTCGGGCTGGAAGGTGCGCGCGTCGGGATCCATCACGGGGCCCACGCCGTGCCACCCGGCCTTGATGCCCTCGCCCGGCGTCACCATGCCATAGACCGGGCTGTACCAGTAGGCGTCCCGGGGGTCGTCCGGATCCGGGTTGTGGTTGAAGCTGGGCCACTCCAGCGAGTCGTCCAGCGGGGTGAAGTGGGCCGGCTGTTCCTGGGTGACAACCAGCGGCGGCAAGGGAGCGAGCCCTGCGAGGACCTTGCCGGACCAGGCCCCGGCCGTGACCACCACCCGGCGCGCCGTGTATTCCGTCTCGTCCGTCACCACCAGCACCGAATCGGCGCCGAGGACCCGGATGGCGCGCACCGGCGTCGAATACTGAAAGCGGGCTCCGCGGGATTCAGCCGCTTTCCGCAGCGCGACAAGTGCTTCCGCCGCACGTACCCGCCCGGAGCCGGGCACGAACAGGACGTCGCTGCGGAAGTTCATTCCCTGCCAGCGCCCGGCCGCCTCGGCGGCGGAGACGAAGTGGCTTTCGATGCCCCGTTCCTGGTGGGCTTCGTGGACGGTGCGGAGTTTGGCAACATTGCCGTGGTTGGCCAGTCCCACGAGGTCCAGGAGCGGCGTTCCGGTTTCCTCGGCCAGCTCGTCCCACAGCTTCCGGGACTCGGCGAGGAGGCTGAGGTAATCCGGCTCGGCGTAGGCGGTATTGAAGTTCCGGGTGGCGCCGTGCGAGGCACCGATCTTGTGGCCCTCCTCAAATTGCTCCAGGAGCACCACCGATTTGCCGCTCCGGGCCACCTGCCACGCGGCCGCCGAGCCCATTGCTCCGCCGCCCACTACCACTACGTCAACATTCATGCGCTCCATTCTGCCGGTTTCCTCCGGGGCTACGCGGCCAGCTTCCTGCGGATGAGGGCGGACAGCTGGTCGACGGCGATGATGAGCACCAGCACGATGACGATGTGCGTGAGCATCGAATCGAACCGGAAGGACTTGATGGACTGGTTGATCAGCAGGCCGATGCCGCCCGCACCCACGAGGCCCAGCACCAGGGAGGAGCGAACGTTCACGTCGAAGCGGTAGAGCAGCAGGCCCACGAACTGCGGAACCACCATGGGCAGGGTGGCATTCGCCAGCTGCTGGACCCGGTTGGCGCCGGCGGCACGCAAAGCCTCCTGCGGGCCACAGTCGGTCTCCTCCATGGCTTCGGCCCACAGTTTGCCCATCACCCCGGTGTTGTGGCAGATGAGCGCCAGCACGCCCGCGAAGGGACCCAGGCCCACAGCGGTCACGAAGATCAGCGCGAACACGATGTCCGGCACCGCACGGAAGAAGGACAGCACCGCGCGGGCGGCCTGGTAGACGGCCTGGTGTGGCGTGGTGGTCCGGGCGGCCAGGACTGCCAGCAACAGCGCGAAAGGCACCGAAAACGTGGTTCCCAGCAGGCCGATCCACAGCGTTACTAGCGTTGCTTCGAGACCTGGCCGCAGGGTCTTTTCCCAGTCCAGGTCCGGCGGGAAGGCGTCGGCCACGAAGGCGGCCATGCCCTTCCAGCCGTCCACCAGCAGGGCCGGCTGAAAGTCCGTCCCCTGGATGGCCAGTGCGTGAACGAGGACGACGGCGGCAGCCACTGCCGCCGTCGTGCTCCATCGCAGCGCCGGGCGCGGGCGTTTGGAGAGCGCCCGCGCGGACAGACCGGCGCTCATGCCGCCGCCACGCGGTCCGGCGCGTAGAGCGCGTCGAGCCTGGCCTGGGTGAGGCCGGGGGCCGGCAGGTCGAACGCCATGGTGCCATTGAGCAGGCCGATGCAGCGGTCCGCGTGCCGTAGCGCCAGGTCCGGCTGGTGCAGCACCGCGGCGACGGCGAGGTTTTCGGCATGGGCCAACTCGCGCAGCAAGGCCATCACCTGTTCGGCGGCGTGCGGGTCGAGCGCCGAAACCGGCTCGTCGGCAAGTACGACGTCGGCCCGCTGGCACAGCGCCCGGGCGACGGCCACGCGCTGCTGCTGTCCGCCGGAGAGGCGGCCGACGCGGTCGAAGGCGCGGTCCGCCAGTCCCACGCGTTCCAGGCAGTCGAGAGCCTCCTGCTGCACCGAACGGGGGAAGAACAGCGGCGAGAACGACTGAGCGGTCGGGATGCGGGCGAGGGCACCTGCGCAGACGTTGTCCAGAGCCGTGCGCCGGGGCACGAGGTGGATCTTCTGGAAGATCATGGCCGTGCGCTGCCGGGCCTGCTGGAGCTGCCGCCACGGCAGGCTGCCGAGTTCCTGGCCGTCGATGGTGATGCTTCCCGCGTCCGGTTGGGCGACGCCCATGATGCAGCGCAGGGTGGTGGACTTGCCGGATCCGTTGGCGCCGAGGAAGGCAACCAGCTCGCCGGCACGGACGTCGAAGTCCACGCCCTTGAGGACCTCGCGGCCGCCGAAGGACTTGGCCAGGCCGCGGACGGAGAGCAGCGGGGTGTGCACTACAGGTCCTTTTCGCTGAGGTTCATCGCCGTGGCGAGCTCGAAGAGGGGCCTGTAGCTTTCCTTGTCCACCGCGAGCAGCGGGCCGGGAGGGGTGACATCCAGGAACGAGCCCACCTTCGCCACGTCTCCGGGTTCCAGGCTGAGGAAGGCATCCTTGACTGCCTTCTTGAAGGCGGGGTCGGCGTCGCCGCGGACGGTGATGGGGTCGTTCGGGATGGGGTCCGAGCTCCACACCAGGCGGAAGTCAGCCTTCGTGAAGGTGCCTTCGGAGATGGCCGTCGCGAGGGTCTGGGAGTTGATTTCCGCGGCGTCCACTTTGCCGTTCTTGAGGGCAAGCAGGGCCTCCGGGTGGCCGCCGGTGTAGTCCATCTTGAGGTCCGCATCCGCGATGCCGGCTTCGCGCAGGGCGAAGCGGGGGAGCACATCCCCGGAGGTGGAACCGACGCTGCCCAAGGCCAGGGACTTGCCCTTGAGGTCCTCGATCTTCCGGATGTGGCTGTCCTTGGGAACCCAGATGCCGGCCGTGTAGCTGCTGAGTTTCTTGTCGGCGGTGCCGAAGGAGACCAGCGGCTCGGCCTTGGCTTTCACGTCGGCGAAGACGTAGCCGAGCGGGCCGAACTGGCCGAGATCGAGCTTGCCGTTGCGCATGGCCAGGACCTCGGCGGCGTAGTCCTCCACCACCTGCACCTTCACGGGGCAGTCGAGCTTCTTGGACAGGGCCGAGGCCAGGACATCGTAGGCCGGCTTGAGTTTTGCCGGGTCCTCGTAGGGTTCGATGCCGAACTTGATTTCGCCGCCCGGGCAGGTGGCGTTCTTGGCGTCTGCCGCGGACGGGTTTGCTGCGGACTGGTTTGCTGCGGACTGGGCGCTTCCGCCGCAGCCACTCAGGGCCAGTGCCGCGGTGACGGCGAGGACGGATACGGGGATGAGCTTCGTTTTCATGGGTTTCCTTTGGGAAGGGAGGGGATTCAGGAGGGGCGGGAAATGTTCTTGTGGGCCAGGCCGAAGGAGAGGGTCATGCCGACGCCGGAGGTTACGGAGACGACTGTGACGCCGGGCTGCACCTCGCGGACCAGGAGGGGAGCCACCTCGCTGGAGGCGTAGACGCCTTGCCAGCGCTCGATGACCTGCATGGGGAGTCCGATGGCGTCCGAGATCTCCCGGTTGAGGGTGCTGCTGACCTCTTCCGCCAGGAAGGGCGCCGCGGTCCGGTGGTAGTGGTGGGAGTCGCCCAGGATGAGCGTGCCGTCCGGGCGCTGGGTGAACATCACGTTCGCTCCGATGGCCAACAGCTCCGGACGGTCCGCCTGCATTTCGGCGCGCAGGGCCGCCGCCGAGGGCATGTCGGTGAAGGCCGGGTAGCGCAGCATGGAGGTCGCCGTCAGCACGGCCGGGCCGATTTCCAGCCCCACGGGCGGCTCGGCGCGGCTCATCTGCAGGGCGCAGCGCTCGATCCGGTGCTCTTCGGCCAGTTCCGGGAAGAGGTAGTCGACGTCGTGGCCGACGCACACGAAGACCTCCTTCCCGCGGAAGCTGCCGCGCGGGGTGCGGACCGTGGTGGCGCCGGGGCCTTCCTCGAAGCCGAGCGCCGCGGTGTTCCAATGGAGTTCGACGCCGGGCTGCCGGGCCAGCCAGTCCGCCAGGGCTGTGACCGTGGTGCGTGGGTCGACGCGCAGATCGTCCCGGAGGAACGCGCCGCCCAGCAGGCCGGGCCACGGAGCGGCCGGTGCATCGCCGCCGTCGGCAGGGCTTCCGGCGAGGCGGGCACGGGTCTCCTCGGGGGAGAGCAGCACCACCTGGCCCGGTTCGCGGCGTTCCGACAGTTCGCGGAGCACGGCGAGCTCGGCCTCGCTGCGGGCCAGCACCACCGCCCCGGACTCGAGGGCCTGGAAGCCGGCCCGCTCGGCGAATTGGAGCCAGTACTTGCGGGAGGTCCGGGCAAGTTCGTAGAGCCCGCCGGATTGCGCGGTGATGCAGCAGTGACCGAAGTTCCGGATGGAGGCGCCGACGGCGTGGTGGTCGCGTTCGAGGATGGTCACACTCAGGCCGTTGGCCACCGCGTGGGCAGCGTGGGCGAGGCCGACGATGCCGGCTCCGATGATCACCACATCGGCTGCCGGTGGCGTTGAAGAGGAAGACTCGGAATTCACGGTATTGACATTGGCGGGCCGCGGCGACTGATTTCAAGCTGAATCGGGACTTGTATATACAAATTAACCGAAACTTTCTTTTCGCCGAATCGAGTTCATGTGTTGTTCATCGAGGACGCCCGAATTGCGCATTTCCTGCCAATCCTGACTTGTATTATCAAGTGGCGTAAATGAACTCCTGAATGAATCCGAGGACCAATGATCAAGCTCGTAGCCTGCGACATGGCCGGAACCACCATTGACGAACACGGCGACGTCTACGCCGCCCTCGCCCGCAGCGTCGAAGAGACGGGCGCAAGCACCACGCCGGCGGCTGTCCAGGAATGGATGGGCGCGGACAAGGTCGAGGCGATCGCGGCCCTCATCGGCCTGGGCGGCGGAACGCCAAGCACGGAACGCGTCCAGGGTGCGTTCGTGCGTTTCAAGGAGATCCTGGCCGGGCTCTACACGGCCAGGCCGCCGGTAGCGCTCGACGGCGTGGAGGACGCCATCCGGGAGCTGCGCCGCCGCGGCATCAAGGTGGCCCTGACCACCGGTTTCTCGCGCGACGTCGCCGATCCGCTGCTGGCCGGACTTGGCTGGAAGCTGGCCGGAGCAGAGGGAACCAGCGACGCCGGTGACCCCGGCGCCGTGCTGCTGGACGCCGTCGTCTGCTCAGACGAGGTATCTGCCGGCCGCCCGGCACCGCACATGATCCACCGGGCAATGGAGCTGACCGGCGTGCTCGACGTCTGCGAGGTCCTTGCAGCGGGGGACACGGTGAACGACCTGCAGGCCGCGATGAACGCAGGGGTCACCGCCGTCGGCGTCCTCAGCGGAAAGCTCGGCCGGGGGGAACTGGGCGCCCACCCGCACCACCACCTCCTCGACGGCGTCAAGGACATTCCAGCGCTGCTGGCATAGATTTGGGTGCGTGAATTTCCTGAATCCTTCCGCCACTTCCATCTCGCGCGGAACCGCCCTGCTCCGGATCTGCGTCGGTGCGCTCCTGGCGCTGCACGGTGTCCAGAAGGTCCTGGCCGGGCAGGAAGCGTTCGAATCATCCATTGCCGCGATGGGGGTGCAGAAGGCGGAGCTGCTGTCCTGGCTGGTCATCGCCGGGGAGACCGGCCTGGGCGCGATGTTCCTGCTGGGCGCATTCACCCGGCTGGCCGGCTTCCTGGCGGCGGTAATGTTCGCGGCCATCTGGTTCGTCACCGAATCCGGCAAGCCCCTGTTTCCGGGGACGGGCGGAATCGCGGGCGAACTGCTCATTGTCTACGTCGTGGTGTCCCTGGCCTTTGTCTTCCTGGGCGGGGGCGCAGCCTCACTGGACCGGAAGATGTCCGGTGGGAAAAGGATCAAAGCGCGCCGGCGTTGACGTTCAGCATGGTGGCCCCGATATTGACAGGGACCGCTATCGGAGCCACCACCTGATCTCCGGACGGGACGCCACCCGCCGGATTTGTAGCCGTGGTTTCCGAAGCAGCTTTGCGGCTTGCGCAGCTTAATCTGACGCCCCCAGCCTCTGACTCAGATTCAACGGTTGCGTACATGGTAGGTCCGGGAAAATAACGGGTCCACAAAAAGCGGAATATCGACGCCAACTGTCACGCCGGGCATCGTGAATGACGGGAAGAGGACGCCGGTACGGAATCTTCCAAGGCCGTTTGACGCCCCTGTCACATGCCCTTGGGAAGATCGTTGGCGTAACGGATGCCCAGCTGGGAACGGACGCCGTCGAACAGGCGCATGGTGTCCAGCGAATCCTCCCACGGCATCACCGGGCTCTCGGTGAGCCCCTGCTGGATGCAGCGGGTCACCTCGCGCAGTTCGTAGCAGTACCCCACGCCCACGACGTCGAAGCGCTCCACCCGCGGCTCGTCCCACCCCGTGCGGATATGCAGTTCGCGCGGGTTGTTGATGGAACCGCGGGTCTGCAGGAAACCCTTGCTTCCGGCCACGGACGCGCAGCGCGGGCCGTGGGCGAGCAAGGAAGAGGTCAGTTGCGCGATGGCGCCGCTGTCATAGCCGAGGGTCAGCCCGTTCTGCGAATCCACGCCGTCGCCGTTCAGGGTGCCCACGGCGCTGACGGTCTGCGGCGCCCCCAATGTGCCCCACGCCCAGAGAAGCGGATAGACAGTCAGGTCCAGGAGGGCGCCGCCGCCGTCCGCCGGCGCCCAGATCCGCGCCGTGGGGTCGTAGGGTACCGGGAAGCCAAGATCCGCGCTGACCCACTTGATCTCGCCCAGTTCGCCGGACGCGGCAATCGCGAACGCCCGCTGCATGCTGGGCAGGAAACGGCTCCACATGGCTTCCATCAGGAAGAGCTTGCGCTTGCGCGCCAGCTCCACCAGCTCGGTGGCCTCGCGGGCATTGATGGTCAGCGCCTTTTCGCAGAGCACATGCTTGCCGGCCTCAAGCGCCGCCTTCGCCACCTGGTAGTGCTGCGCGTGCGGGGTGGCGACATAGACGACGTCCACCGCGTCGTCGGCGAGCAGCCGCTGGTAGCCGTGCAGGCCGCCGTCGTCCCCGTACGCCATCTTCGCCCCGTGCGCCGCGGCGAAGGCGTCCGCCGACTCCTGGCGGCGCGAACTGACCGCATACAGTTCGGCGTCTTCGAGCTGCAGCAGGTCCCCGGTGACGGTCTGCGCGATCCCGCCGGTGGCGACCACACCCCAGCGCAGGGTCTTTCCGGTGGCGGCCCGGGGGTCCTGGTTTTCCTGGCTGAACAGCCACGGCCTGGCGATGTGCTTGCTCATGGTGACCATCCTCTCACCCGGGACGCCGAGGAGTGGCGGTCAGTTTCCGGCCGTCACCTCTTCGCTCAGCTGGCCCTGCTGCAGCCGGAACCGGCGGTCCGCCTTCCGGGCCAGGCCGCGGTCGTGCGTGACCACCAGGATGGTGGTGTTGTGGTCGCGGCTCAGCGAGCTCAGCAGCTCGATGATGTGATCGCCGGTCTGCTCGTCCAGGTTCCCGGTGGGCTCGTCGGCCAGGATCAGCTTGGGCTCGTTGGCCAGCGCGCGGGCGATCGCCACGCGCTGCTGTTCGCCGCCGGAGAGGCGATTGGTCCGGCGCGATTGCTTCTCCGGATCCAGCTGCACCTGCTCCAGCAGTTCCTTGGCGCGTTGGACCCGCGCAGACTTCCGGACGCCCGCGAACTCCATCGGCAGCATCACGTTGTCCACGGCGCTGAGGTTGGGGATCAGGTTGAACTGCTGGAAGACGAAGCCGATGTCCCGGCGCCGGTACTCGGTCAGCTTGCCGTCCGGGAGGCCGGCCAGGCTCACGCCATCCACGACGACGTCTCCGCTGGTGGGCTTGTCCAGCGCGCCCAGGAGGGACAACAGTGTGCTCTTGCCGCTGCCGCTCTTGCCCACGATGGACGCCAGCGATCCTTTTCCGAGTTCGAAACTGACGCCGTTGACCGGTTTGATGGTGCGGTCGCCGGATTTGAACTGGCGGACCAGGTCCTTGACTTCAATCATGGCTATTCTCCTCGGAGGACTTCGATGGGACGGATGCGGGCCGTGAGCAGGGCCGGGACGAGGGAGCCGATGATGGCGACCACGAAGACAGCTGCGATGCCGGCTGCGATCACGCCGGGGGAGGCGGTCGCCGTGACCGAACTGAGCAGCTGGGACGCGCCCCCGAAAGGTCCGCCCTGCCCGCCGAAGCCGCCGCCGAAGCCGCCGGGCCCGCGCTGGGCAGCGGCTGCTCCGGTGGTGCTGTTGGAACTGATCAGCGCCGAGGCGATGCTTCCGCTGGCGAACGACGCAACCGCCGCACCGACGACGCTGCCGAGTGCCACCAGGACAAGGGCTTCGAGGACGAACTGCAGGCCGATGGTGCGGTTGCGCGCCCCGATGGCTTTCAGGACGCCGATTTCGCGGCGGCGCTCGCGGACCAGCAGGACCATGATGAGCAGGATGATGAGTCCCGCCGTGGCCAGGGCCGCGATGAAGGCGACGAGGGAGATTCCCTTGACGCTGTCCAGGGAGCTGACCGCGGTTTGGAGGTTGCGCTGACCCTGCGTGACGTCGGCCTTGCCGGAGCCGAGAGCCGACTGGAGCGCGGTCTTCGTGGTGTCCACGTTTTCCATGCTGTTGACGGTGACCACCATGCTGGAGAGTTCACCGGGGGTTTCGGCGAGGGCCTGGGCTTCGGGCAGCGTCAGGTAGACGGCGTTGTTGCCGAAGGTGGTGCCGGCGTCGAAAATACCCGCGACGGTGAAGGTCTTGCCGGCGATGGTGAACGTGGAGCCGGCCTTCAGCTTGTTCTTCTCCGCGAGGGTGGTTCCCACGAGGGCCTTGGTGCTTGCCGCGGAGTAGTTGCCCAGGCCGGTGCCGCTGGTGATGTCCAGGGCCTTGCCGGCGCTGTCCACCTCGGCGGCGATGCCGGTGGCGGTGATGGGCAGGGTAAACGTGCGTGTTTGCGTTGTGCCGTTGCTGGTGCCGGTGCCTGTTCCGTTGCTGGTGCTGCCTCCGTTGTTGCGGTTGCCGAGGGTCCCGGCGTCGACGGCGGCTGCCAGGCTGGTGGTGACGCTCGCCGCCTGCCCGCCGGGTCCGCCCGCACCGGGCTGGGCGGCGCCGGCGGCAGCGTTGGCGGTGTCCGCCGTCGTGGTTTCGGTGCGCAGCCGCAGCGCCTTGGTTCCCACCACGGACGTGACGTTGGGGACTGCGGCTGCGGTAGCGGTTTCGGCCGCTGTGAGGGGCTCGCCGCCGCCTTCGAAGCCCTGCCCGCCGGCCGGGTTGACCGTGAGGACGGTGCCAACGGACGCGTTCAGCTCCTCGACTTTGGCTCCCACGGCCTGGTTGGCGACGAGCATGGACAGGGCCAGCCCGATGGCGACGGCCAGCACCGCCACCACGGCTGCCGTCCTGATTTTGTTGCGGAAGGCATTGCCGACGCTGCGGGCAAGGACGCTCACGGTTCTCCTAGGGATCTGTTGCCGGCCGGAAGCGCCGGCGTCGGATCCAACATTTCCGTCCCCGCCTGTGCGGATAACTGCACGAAGCTATGTTTGCGCTGTGAAGCCCACGTCGAAGCCTTAAACGAGTGATGCCCGGCCCCCTTGGGGACCGGGCATCTCCTGGCAAAGGTGCTACTTGGTGATCGGGCCGAGCACCGGATCGTCAACGTAGGCGGTCTTGACGTTTTCCTTGGTCACGATGACCGGAGGAAGCAGGTACGCCGGGACGCGCTTGAACTCGTTCTTGTAGTTGCGGTTGTCGTTGATCTCCAGCGCGACTCCCTGCTGCAGGTCCTTGACCATAGTGATCGCGTGCTCAACCAGCTTGCGGGTGTCCTTGTTGATGGTGGAGTACTGCTTCCCTGCCATGATCGACTTCACGGATTCCTGCTCGGAGTCCTGGCCGGTGACGATGGGGAGGGGGCTCATGGTCTTCGCCGATTCGAGGATGGCCCGGGCCAGGGTGTCGTTCGGGGAGAGCACGCCGTCCAGCGTGGTGGAGGCGTAGCTTCCGGAGAGCAGGGCGTCCATGCGGCGCTGGGCGTTTTCCGGCTTCCAGTCCTGGGTCACGGCCTTCTGGAAGTCGGCCTGGCCAGAGACCACCTTGAGCGTGCCGTCGTCGATCTTGGGCTTGAGGACACTCATGGCGCCGTCGAAGAAGACCTTCGAGTTGGCATCATCCGGGGAACCGGCGAAAAGCTCGATGTTGTAGGGTCCGTTGGGCTTCCTGGCCTTGAGGCCGTTCAGGAGGGCCTGGCCCTGCAGCTCGCCGACTTTGAAGTTGTCGTAGGCCACGTAGTAGTCCACGGCCTTGGTGTTGGTGAGCATGCGGTCGTAGGCGATAATGACGGCGCCGGCATCCTTGGCCTGCTGCAGCTGGGTTCCCAGCTGGGCTCCGTCCACGGCACCGACAATGATCACCTTGGCGCCGGAAGTGATCATGGTGGAGATCTGGTTCTGCTGCTCGGAAACGCCGTTGTTGGCGAACTGCACGTTCGGCTTGAAGCCGGCCTTGGACAGGCCGTCGTTGAACAGCTTTTCTGCGAGGGTCCAGTTTTCGGAGGTCTTCTTGGGGAGGGCGACGCCGATCACCGAGTCCTGCGGGAAGCCACTGAGGGTGGCTCCCGCCTTGGCTACCTGGGAGTCGGAGTCGGAACGGCCGCAGGCGGTGAGGGAGAGCGTTGCTACTGCCGCGAGGACGGTCAGGGTCTTTGCGATTTTACGCATGGTTGATTCTCTTTCTGTGTCCAATGGCGCCGTGCCAGCCTTTTCCGGTGACACCGGTTGGCGCCGTCGCGGGTTTACTTGGCGGGTTCCGCCGGCTCGGGGGTAGCGATGACGTCGCGGGTCTTTGTGGTTTCGTCCGCCGTAATGACGGGCTGGTTGCTCCTGAGGCCGTTCATCAGCATCCCGATGATCGAGCGCCGGCCCTGGCTCTTGTTGTAGACGTCAATGGCGACGGCGACCAGCAGGACGAGGCCCTTGATGATGGACTGCATGTCGGCACCGACGCTCAGCAACTGCAGGCCGTTGTTCAGGACCGCCATGACCAGACCACCGACGATCGAGCCGATGACCGTACCAACGCCACCGGAGACCGCCGCGCCGCCGATGAAGACTGCCGCGATTGCGTCAAGTTCCCAGCCCACGCCGTCGGCCGGGCCGGAGCTGGTGGAGCGGGCCACGAACATCATGCCGGCCAGGGAAGCCATGATGGACATGTTCATCATGACCAGGAAGTTGATCTTCTTGGACCGCACGCCGGAAAGCTCTGCGGCGTGCCGGTTGCCGCCCACCGCGTAGACGTGGCGGCCGAGGACCGTCTTGGTGGTGATGAAGGCATACAGGGCCACCAGGCCCACCAGGATCAGGCCCGAGACCGGGAAGGACGTGCCGTAGCGGCCCGTGGAGAACAGCCAGGTCACGTACAGGACAGCTGCGGCGAGCAGGCCGAGCCGCACCAGGGGAACCCACAAGGGATCGGGGGTGCTGCCGGTCTTGGCCTCGAGGCGGCGCCGGCGGAATTCCAGGTAGACGACGCCCACGATGAGCAGGACGCCAAGGATGACCGTGGGCCAGTTGTAGCGGGCGAAGTCGCCGATTTCCGGCAGGAAGCCGGCGCCCATGGAACGGAATTCGTCCGGCACGGGAACCGTGAGGGACTTGCCGACGAACTGGTTGATGCCGCGGAACAGCAGCATGCCCGCCAGGGTCACGATGAAGGCCGGGATGCCGACGTAGGCCACCCAGAATCCCTGCCAGGAGCCGATGACCGCGCCCAGGACAATGCCCAGGACGATGCCCAGGTACCAGGGGATGCCCCAGTCCCGCATGGCGATGGCGACGACGATGCCGACGGCGGCCGCGACCGAGCCGACGGAGAGGTCGATGTGGCCGGCGATGATGACCATGACCATGCCGATCGCAAGCACCAGGATGTAGGAGTTGCCGTTGAACAGGTTGATCATGTTCGTGGGGGTCAGGACCTTGCCGCTGGTGAACAGCTGGAAGAACAGGACCAGGGCCACGAGGGCAATGATCATGCCGAACTGCCGGGTGTCACCGCCGAAGATCCTCTTGAGTGCATTCATATGGGTTTCCGTCCTTGCAGGCTATGCGGTCAGAGTCTGGGCGGCGGCACCGTTGCCGGGTCGCGCCGCGGAGGTCATGAGTTTCATCAGGCTTTCCTGGGTGGCGTCCTTCTTGTCCAGCACGCCGGTGATGGCTCCTTCGAAGATCGTGTAGATCCTGTCGGACAGTCCCAGGAGCTCGGGCAGTTCCGAAGAGATCACGATCACGCCCTTGCCCTGGTTGGCCAGCTCCTGGATGATTCCGTAGATCTCGTACTTCGCCCCGACGTCGATGCCGCGGGTGGGTTCGTCCAGGATCAGGATGTCCGGGTCGGTGAACATCCATTTGGCGAGCACCACCTTCTGCTGGTTCCCGCCGGAGAGCTTGGCCACGCCTTCGTTCACGCTCGGAGCCTTGGTCCGGAGGCTCTTGCGGTAGCCCTCGGCGATGGTGAATTCCTTGCGTTCGTCCACCACGAAGCCCTTGGTGATGGCCTTGAGGTTGGCGGAGACGGTGGTGGTCTTGATGTCGTCCAGCAGGTTCAGGCCCAGGACCTTGCGATCTTCAGTGACGTAGGCGAGGCCGGCGCCGATGGCCTGGGAAACGTTCCTGACGTGGAGTTCCTTGCCGTTCTTATAGATGCTGCCGGAAATGTAGTTGCCGTAGGAGCGGCCGAAGACGCTCCGTGCCAGTTCCGTGCGCCCGGCACCCATCAGGCCTGCGAAGCCGACGATTTCGCCGCGCCGCACGGTGAAATTGGACTTCTTGCAGACCAGCCGGTCCGGCACCTGCGGGTGTCCCACGGTCCAGTCCTTGACCTCGAAGAATACCTCGCCGATATCCGGCGTGTGGTCCGGGAAACGGGATTCCAAGGAGCGGCCCACCATGCCCTTGATGATCCGGTCCTCGTCCACGCCGTCGCCCTTGACGTCCAGGGTCTCAATCGACTTCCCGTCCCGGATGATCGTGATGGAGTCGGCGATCTGTTCGATCTCGTTGAGCTTGTGCGAAATGATGATCGAGGTGATCCCCTTGCCCTTGAGGCCCAGGATGAGGTCCAGGAGGTGCTGGGAATCGGATTCGTTGAGGGCCGCGGTGGGCTCGTCCAGGATGAGCAGCTTGACCGACTTGTTCAGGGCCTTGGCGATTTCGACGAGCTGCTGCTTGCCGACGCCGATCTCCTTGACGGGGGTGTCCGGGTTTTCGCGCAGCCCCACGCGGGCCAGCAGTTCGATCGAACGACGGCGGGCTTCCGCCCAGTCGATCACGCCCCGCTTGGTGGGTTCGTTGCCCAGGAAGATGTTCTCCGTGATGGAGAGCTCGGGGATGAGTGCCAGTTCCTGGTGGATGATCACGATGCCCGCGTGTTCGCTGGCGCGGATGTCCTTGAACTCCTGCACCTCGGCCTGGTAGACGATGTCCCCCTTGTAGCTGCCGTGGGGGTAGACGCCCGAGAGGACTTTCATGAGGGTGGATTTGCCGGCGCCGTTCTCGCCGCAGATCGCGTGTACTTCGCCGGCCTTGACCCGGAGGTTCACTTCCGACAGGGCCTTCACCCCGGGGAACTCCTTGGTGATGGACCGCATTTCCAAGATCAGCGGATCCTTGTGCGTTGTGGGTGTCGTCATAGGCCCTACGCCTCCAATGCATGACGTCGTTGTCTCCCGGAAGGAATCCGGGGCTGTCTGAGGAAAAAGTAAACTGGATCACCGGTCTTGTCGTCAAGAGTTGAACGCAAGACTTTTTCGGGGACGGTGACGGTCGCGTCGGTTTCCGGTCGTCAGCCGGTGCTGATCCCCGCGTGCTGGAATACGAGGGCGGCCGCGCCAAGGGCCTCTGCGCGCGCCCCGAGGGAGGACATGGTCAGCCGGGTGGTTTCGCTGACAACGGGCACCGCATGGCGGACCAGACCGCGGCGGATCGGGCCGAGCAGGGTTTCGCCGAGCCCGGCCAGCGGGCCGCCCACCACGATCACCTCCGGCCCGATCAGGTTGGCCACATTTCCCAGAGCGCGGCCGACGGCGAGGCCGGCGTCGTCGATCACGCGCAGGGTTGCGGGATCCTTGGCCAGGGCGTTGCGCACGATGTCTTCCGGTTCGAGGCTCATGCCTGTGCTCTTGCTGAGGAGCTCGATCATGGTGCTTGTGGAAGCCACGGTTTCCAGGCAGCCGCGGTTCCCGCATCGGCAGATGGCGCCGTATTCGTGGATGGTGGCGTGGCCGATTTCACCGGTGATTCCCACGGCCCCGTAGTAGGGCGCACCGTTGACGATCAGCCCCGCGCCGATGCCGGAGCCGACCTTCAGGAACATGAGCTCGCCCACCCCGTTGTGCGGCCCCCAGGTGACTTCGGACAGGGCGCCGAGATTGGCGTCGTTGTCAACGTACACGGGCATTTCCAGGGCCCGTTCAAGGCGCTCGAGGATGTGGAATCCGACCCATTCGGGCAGGATCGCACCCTGTGCCACGGTTCCGCTGCGGCGGTCGATGGGCCCGGCAATGCCGGCCCCCGCGCCCACCACCGCACGGCGTTCGACGCCGTTTTCGTTGAGCAGCTTTTCCAGGAGTTCGACGGCGGCCGCGATGCCTTCCTCCGCGTGGTGGCCCAAGGGGAGGGTGACGGTTTCCTCTGCGATCACCTGGTATCCCAGTGAAGCGAGGACGACGCGGAGGTGGCGGCGGCCGAAGTCGATTCCGACGGCGACCGCGCCGCGGCTGTTCAGCCGCACGCTCAGTGCCCGGCGCCCCGAGCTGGTCACCGGTTCCGTGGAAACGAGCCCGGCCCCCTGCATGATCTTCACGATGTTGGACACCGTGGCCGTGGAGAGGCCGGTCTGCCGGGAAAGCTCGGCCTGGGTGGCCGGTCCGCTGAGCAGGCATTCGATGAGGCGCTGCTGGTTGAGGTGGCGCAGCGCCGATTGGGACCCGGGGGCGGATTGCGAGCCGGGGGTCTTGTGGGGGCTCGTTGCCGAGCGCGTCGTTGCGGGCATTTAAGAAGCCTGCACCAAGGCACATTTGTAGTCAAGAAGTTAACACAAGCGAACGCGATGCGACCCTGGTGCGACCAACCAGGGTGCGGCCCGAGGCGAGGCCCCGGACGCTCGTCCGGACGATGCCAAGAAGTAGTGCGTTCCATCCCGAAATGGGTCGGCTTGGGTCCAATCGTCCGAAAGGTACAGGGGCGGTGATGCGTATCGTGGGAGCACAACCGAGAGCCATTGAAGGGGTAATGATGCTGCTGGCCGTGCTGCAGGCAAACGCTGCTGTCCTGGACGTCGAAGCGAACCTGGCGGCCATCGATGATGCGGCCGGCCGGGCTGCCGCGGCCGGTGCCTCCTTGCTGCTTACCCCCGAACTTTTCCCCGTGGGCTACGCGCCCCTGCGTATCGACGCGGAATTCGACTACGCGGCACTGCCGGAACTCCGGGAGCGCCTCGCCGGGACTGCGCGCCGGCACGGGATCGGCCTCGTGTACAGCCTGCCCGCGCGCGACGGCCGGGGCGGAAGCCGGATCACCGCCACCCTGCTGGACCGTACCGGCGCAACCCTGCTCGACTACGGCAAGGTCCACCTCTTCGGTGCGGACGAGCGCAAGGCATTCAGCCCGGCGTCGGAGGCCCCCGCCGTCGTCGACTTTGAGGGAATGCGGACCTCCCTGCTGATCTGCTACGACGTCGAATTCCCGGAGGCCGTGCGCGCGGCCGCGGTCCGCGGTGCCGAACTGCTCTTGGTGCCGACGGCGCTGTCCGCCGGGTTCGACGCCGTCCCGCAGGTGCTGATCCGGGCCCGGGCCCTCGAGAGCCAGCTCACCGTGGCGTACGCCAATCACAGCGGACACGAGGATGGCTGCGATTTCGCGGGCGGCAGCGTGGTGGCAGGGCCCGACGGTGCGCTGCTGGCCGCGGCCGGCGATGGACCTGCGCTGCTGTTCGCCGAAGTGTCCGCGGAAGATGCCCGGGCCGCGCGGGAGAAAGTGCCGTACCTGCGCGAACGGCGTCCCGCCGTGTATCGGGAATGGGAAGCCTGACGACCCGCTAACGGGAGGCCATGGACCGCCGCTGCGGCCGCTGGTAGCCTCCCGCCCATGGCCGTTGAACCTGCCCTGCTTGATTGGCTGCTGGATTCGGACCCTGCACTGCGCTGGCAGGTGGAGCGCGACCTCGCCGGCGCCGCGCCCGAGGTGTGGCAGGACAGCCGCAAACGCGTTGCCCGCGAAGGCTTCGGCGCCCGGCTGATCGCCCGGCAGGATCCGGACGGCCAATGGGCAGGCGGCGCGTATTTCCCTGCCGGGCATGATTTCGCATCCGAAGAACCCGGGCAGCCTTGGACAGCCACCACCTGGTCGCTCAATGCCCTGCGCGAATGGGGCCTGGACGCCGGTGCCTTGGCGGGCACCGCGGAACTGCTCGAGGCCAACAGCCGCTGGGAATACGACAACCTGCCCTATTGGGGCGGCGAAGTGGACTGCTGCATCAACGCCTACACGCTGGCCAACGGGGCTTGGCTGGGGGCGGATGTTTCCGGGCTGGCCCGCTGGTTCGTGGAGCACCGGCTGCCCGACGGCGGCTGGAACTGCGACTGGGTGGAAGGCTCCACGCGCTCGTCCTTCCACTCCACGATCAACTCCCTCAAGGGCCTGCTGTACTACGAACAGGCCGGTTTCGGCAGCGGAGACCTGACCGCGGCCCGCCGTGGGGGCGAGGAGTACCTGCTGGAACGGCGCCTGCTGTACCGCTTGTCTACTGGGGAGCAGGTGGCACACTGGGCCAGCCATTTCGCCTACCCGTTCCGCTGGTTCTACAGCGCGCTGAACGCGGCGGACTACTTCCGTGCCGCGGCGCTCCACGACGGCACGGAACCCGATCCGCGCCTTGCCGACGCAATCGACATCATCCGTGCCGCCCGCGGTCCGGACGGTCGCTGGATCCAGGAGCTGCGCCATCCCGGCGAGGCCTGGTTCGAGGTGGACGTGCCGGCCGGCGAGCCTTCCAAGTGGCTCACTTTTTATGGCACACGTGTGCTGGCATGGTGGGAAGCGCGCTAGATCCCGGTTGTTAACAAGCCGCCAGGCTGTTGGGCAGCGGGACCGGCGAAATCGTTGACAACCGACAACCATCGGGCGTATTGTCGACAATCGACAGGGAGTATCGTCGACAATCGACGATCTGCACGCCCCCAACATCTGGAGGAAAAGATGGCATTCGAAAACAAGCCGAAGTTCGTCACGTTCGACATGAACGGAACGCTCATCAAGTTCGCGATCAATGACGCCATGCGTGAGGTCCTGGGCGAGCGGCTTCCGGCCGAGCTCGCCGATGAGTACCTGCGGATCTGCAAGGCGTACCGGATCGACGAGTGCATGGGCGACTACAAGCCGTTCCACCAGATCGTCGCGAACTCAATGGAGCGCGCCTCACGCAAGGTCGGCCTGGAGTACCGCGAGGACGAAGCGCGCGAGGTGTACGAGCGGATCCCCACCTTCGGCCCCTACCCAGGCGTCACCGAGGCCCTGAACCGCCTGGCGGAGGCTGTCCCGCTTGTCATTATCACCAACAGCGACACCGCGCAGGCTGAGCGTCTGGCGGAGAACCTCAAGGCTCCCTTCGAGGTGGTCATCACGGCCGAGCAGATGGGCTGCTACAAGCCGCGCCTCGCCGCGTTTGACTACCTTTTCGAGAAGCTCGGGGTGACCCCGGACGAGCTCGTGCACGTCTCCGCGAGCCCAATGTACGACCACCGCTCCGCGGCCGTTATGGGCATCAAGAATAAGGTCTATGTAGACCGGGGCTTCGAGCAGGATGAGCACTGGCTCGGCTACGAGCGGATCACTGACATCGCCGATCTCCCCGTCCTCTTTGGCTTGCCGCGTCCTGCTTCCTAAGCGGAGAAGAGAGACAGTGATGCGCAGAAAGGCAGTAGCGGCATGAGTCTGCCACTACCTCAAACCGTAAAAGGCGACACGGCCTCAGAGCGGCTCCAGGCCCTGGGCCTGGAGCTGCCCGAGCTCGACGGCAACGCCTACTTCGTCCACCACCAGGCGGTGGACGGGAGCATCCATATCTCGGGACAACTGCCTTACAAGGATGGTGTGCTGCTGGGCCAGGGCATCGTCGGCCGGGACGTGGACCTGGAGATGGGCAAGGAGCTCGCGCGCCATGCGGCGCTCAACTGCCTTGCCGCCGCTGTGCAGGCGGTGGGAGAGCTGGACCGGGTCCGGATCGTGCAGATGCTGGTCTTCGTGGCCAGCCCGCCGGACTTCGGCCTGCAGTCCCAAGTCGCCAACGCCGCCAGTGAATTGCTCATCGAGGTCTTGGGTGAAAACGGGCGGCACGCCCGCACCGCAATCGGTGCCGCCGGCCTGCCGCTGAACACTCCTGTGGAGATCCAGATGATCTGTACAGCCGTTTAGGGCGGACGTGTTGGCGGCAAATTCATGAGGAGAACAAACGTGAACCGTATTCAGGGAGCACTCAGCGCCCTCGTCGGGCGGGTTGACACCCCTGCGCCGATCGTTCTGGTCGACGTGATGCAGGACAACATCGATCGCATGCAAGGCTTCGCAGCCCAGCATGGCCTCGACGTCAGGCCGCACGTGAAAACACATAAGTGTGTCGAAATCGGCCGTCGCCAGGTCAAAGCCGGAGCTGTCGGAATCACCGCAGGAAACGTTGGTGAGGCCGAAGTGTTCGCCGCGGCAGGCTTCGACGATATTTTCATCGCTTACCCGATCTGGCCTTCGGGAACGAAAGGCCTGCGGATCCGCAAACTTGCCGTCACCACCCGCTTGCGGGTCGGCGTCGACAATTTCGCCGCTATAGATGCCCTTGCCGATGCGATGGGAACTGAAGCCGATCGGCTGCAGGTCGTGATCGAGGTCGACTGCGGTGCGCGTCGTTCCGGTGCGCCGCCCGAGGCCGCCGGCGACCTCGCAGCCGCTGCCCGCAAGCGCGGACTTGTGCCGGTGGGTGTCTTCACCTATCCAGGTCACGGCAGCTCCAGCCGGGACGCGCGCAGGCGGGCCGCCATGGACCAGGACGCCGCCCTGACCACCGCAGTGCGCAGCTTCAACGCGGTTGGGATCAGCGCAGAGGTGGTCAGTGCGGGCTCCACACCCACCGTTGAATACTCCACCAGCAGCGTGATCACCGAGATCCGCCCGGGTGAGTACGTTTTCAACGACTTGAACAACGCCAGGCTCGGAGCCTGCACGGAAGACCAAATTGCCCTGTTCGTTGCCGGCACAGTGGTCAGCGACTGGGTTCCAGGGCAGGTCATTCTCGATGTAGGCACCAAAGCCCTAAGCCGCGAAGGCAATCCCGAAATCGGCTACGGCGCCGTCCCCGGCACGTCAGCAGTCCTGTCCAAGCTCAACGAATATCACGGGTTTCTCCCGCTGCCGGCCGGCGATTTCCGCCCCGGCATCGGCACCGTTCTCCCGATCGTGCCGAACCACGTCTGCCCGGTCGTCATCAATTTTGAGGAATTGATTGTCACGGACAGCACGGGCTCGTCGCTGGAGCGGTGGCGGGTGGACGCCCGGGGCTTTCTTAGCTGATCCGTCCTAGACGGGGCGCCGGTCCCGGGGTCGGCAAACCAAGCAATACATCACGAAGGAGTGACCATTATGAGACTAGATAAGACCACAGCCGTGGTAACCGGAGCCAGCAGCGGAATCGGGGAAGCAGTAAGTTCCCACTTCCGCCGCGAAGGAGCCCGGCTGCTCCTCACCGGCCGCCGGGAGCACCTCGAGAGCGCCCGGCCGGATGATCTGTACTTCCCTGGAGACCTTAACGACGAGGCCTTCGTCGAAAGCCTGGCGCGCCAGGCGGCCGAGTCGTTCGGCACCGTGGACGTCGTGGTTCTCAACCACGGCCTGCAGGTCAGCGGCCCGCTCACGGAGATGGCCTACGAGGACGCGAAGAACGTGTTGCACAGCAACCTGCTCAGCGCCTTCCTGATGATGAAGCATTTCGCGCCCCTGATGCCCGCCGCGGGAGGCTCGTTCGTCCTGGTCAGCTCCAGGCTCGGCATGGTCGGCAAGCCCGATGAAGTCCTGTACTCCGCGGCCAAAGGCGGCCTCATCATGCTTGCCAAGGGCGCCGCGATCGAGTGGGCCCCGCGCAACATCCGCGTCAATGTCGTCGCCCCGGGCCTGACGGTCACACCCGTCATCGAGGCATCTTTTCAGCGCCGGGCCGATCCCGAGGCCTACCGCCGCGAGCGTGAGGGACAGATCCCGCTCCAACGCCTCGCCACGCCCGAGGAGATCGCCGACGCTGTGCTCTTCATGGCGTCGTCAGAATCCTCCTACATCACCGGAGCGGTCCTTCCCGTCGACGGTGGATACACCGCTTTTTAGAGAGGGACAAACAATGACAGCCCTGGCGGCAACACCCCGAAACGGAGAGCTCGGCTTCTGGATGGCCGGACTTGCGGACAAGAGGCCCTCGTACCCCCGCTTCTCAGGCGGTGACTCAGTAGACCTGGCGATCATCGGTGGCGGTTACACAGGCCTTTGGGCTGCGTACTTCGCCAAGAAGCTCGAGCCGTCACTTTCGGTCGCGGTTTTTGAGGCAGAGCAGCTCGGCTACGGCGCCTCCGGACGGAACGGCGGTTGGCTATCGGCCATGCCTCCAGGAAACCGTGCCACGTTTGCCAACGCCTCCGGGGGCGGGGTGGAGGCGAGCCGTGCGTTACAGCAGGAGTTTGTCGCCGGCGTCGATTCCGTCCTGGATATTCTTCAGGCCGAGGGCATCGACGCCGACCAGAACAAGGGCGGCGCGCTCGTCGCTGCCCACACTGAGGCGGGTTTGGGCCGGCTGGTAGGCAGGCGTGACGCTGATTGGAAATACGGGTTGAGCGAAGACGATGTCTATTTGCTCGACCGGGACGAGTTCCAGAACAAGATCAACATCTCCACAGTCCACGGCGGGCTCTTCTACAGGCACTGCGCCCGGATTCAGCCAGCCAAACTTGTCTACGGTCTCGCTGACACTCTGGCTTCCATGGGCGTGGGCATCTATGAAGGCAGCCGGGTTGGCAGCATCGACGGCTCGACGCTCACCCTGGCCAATGGGAGCCGGGTGACCGCGGCGAAAACGTTCATTTGCACCGAGGGATACTCCGGACAACTGCTTGGCAGCAGGACGCTGATACCCATCAACTCCTCGATGATCGTGACCAAGCCGTTGTCGGAGGACGCATGGCAGCAGATCGGCTGGAACGGGCTTGAGTGCCTTAGCGACTCAGCACACACTTTCGTCTACTCGCAGCGAACGGCGGACGGCCGCATCGCCATCGGCGGCCGGGGAGTGCCGTACCGCTACGGTTCGGGCACAGGGGGAGCTGGCTCAACTGCCCAGTCCACAATTGACCTGATCTCTACAAAGCTTCGCTCCTTCTTCCCCGGAATCCCGTTCGAGGTGGACCACGCCTGGTCCGGAGTTTTGGGCGTCACCCGTGACTGGAACGGCGGCGTGCATTGGGATCCGGCCTCCGGGATCGGATCCTCCACCGGCTACGCAGGGCATGGTGTCACAGCTGCCTACGTGGGTGGCAGGACCCTCGCAGAGTTGGCTTTCGAACAGGAAACGGAGCGCACAACACTTCCCTGGGTCGGGTATCGCGCGCGGAACTGGGAGCCTGAGCCCATCCGCTGGCTAGGTGTTCACGGCATGTACCGCCTCTTCGGATTTGCAGACCAATGGGAAGAGCGCAGGGATTCCACCAAGACCTCTCTGCTGGCCCGATTCGGCAGCAGGCTCGCCGGACTTCACGAGTAAGGGAGATTTGGCAACATGGACGCAAAACTTGCCGTCATCGGCCTCGGCGGCATCGGCAGCATGGCGCTCTGGCAGGCCTCCAAGCTGTCCGGCTCGGTCGTCGGCTTCGAAGCCGCAACCCCGGCCCACGGCCGCAGCGCCGTGGGCGGGGATACCCGCCTGTTCCGGATGATCTACACCGGGAACCCCGGTTTCTACCCCATCATGGAGCGGTCGCGGAGCCTCTGGGCAGAACTCGAGGCCGATACCGGGCAGGAGATCCTCACGCCCACGGGCGGCCTGTCCATCGGGACGGAGAACGGCAGTTACATCACCAGCGTCCTCGAAACGGCACGCACTACGGGTGCCGATTACAAGGTCCTCAGCCACGAGGATCTGGCGGAACGCTACCCCCAGCACAACCTGCGCCCCGAAGACATCGCCGTCTATGACCCCCGGGCGGGCGTTCTGCGCACCGACCGGGCGGTCACCGCCGCCGTCGCGGCGGCCCAGGCCAACGGCGCCACCGTGCATCAGAACACCCCCGTGGACAGCATCACCGAAACGGAACAGGGCGTCGTCGTCATGTCCGGCGACAGGAGATGGACGTTCGAGAAGGTCATCGTCGCCGCGGGCGGCTGGGCTCAGAAGCTCATGCCCGAGTACCTCAAGGCTGCTGTGGAGACCAAGCGGCTCATCCTGACCTGGTTCGTCGCCAAGGACGGCGCGCAGTTCTCGCCGGAGAACTTCACCACCTTCAGCCGGGTGTACGAGAACCGCTCCATGTACGGGGCACCTGCCGTCGATGGGGTGACGGTCAAGGCAACATTGGACGGGCGCGGCAGGGCAACCCCCAACCCCGACTCCGTGCCCAGGGACCTCACGCCGGAGGAAATCGCAGAGACCACAGAAACCGTCATGGAGTTTCTCCCCGGCCTTATCCCCACCATTGTCCGCTCGGATGCCTTCCCTGAGCTCTACACCCGGGACAGGAGTCCCCTCCTCGGCTGGATGGAAGAGAACAGCCGGATCTACTGTGCTGCCGGATTTAGCGGGGGCGGCTTCAAGAACGCCACCGGCTTTGGCCACGTCGCCGCCAACGAAGCACTTGGCAAACGCCACTTCACCGGACTGGACTTCATGCGTCCGGAACGGTTCAACACGAACTACTAACCCACCCGACTATCAACTGAAAGCGTGACATGACTGTCTCTTTTGACCCCAGCAGCCTCAACACCGGACTGTTTATCGACGGCGCCTGGCGACAAACCACGAATGCGGCCACCTTCCCGGTGGAGAACCCGGCCACCAACGAAGTCATCGCCCAGGTGGCTGACGGCGGCCCGGACGATGCAGCCCACGCCATCGAGGCCGCCGGCCGTGCCCAGGCAGAGTGGGCGAAATCAACTCCCCGCGTCCGCGCCGACATCCTGTACCGTGCCTATGAGCTGGTTGTGGCCAACACCGACCGGCTTGCCGCAATCATGACCGCGGAAATGGGCAAGCCGCTCGCCGAGGCCAGGGGCGAGGTGGCCTATGGCGCTGAGATGCTTCGCTGGTTCTCCGAGGAAGCCGTGCGCGTGGGCGGGGACCACGCCACCTCCGTGGACGGCGGCACCCGTGTCATGGTGACCAGGGAACCGGTCGGTCCCTGCGTACTCGTCACGCCGTGGAACTTCCCGCTGGCCATGGGAACCCGCAAGATCGCCCCGGCAGTCGCCGCGGGCTGCACCATGGTCTTCAAACCTGCCGCGCTGACGCCGCTGACGTCCCTCGCGCTGGTGGACATCTTCCGGGAGGCAGGCCTTCCCGACGGCGTACTGAACGTTGTCACGACGTCGCGTGCTTCCAGCGTGGTGGGGACGTGGATGGGCAGCGGCATTGCCCGCAAGGTCAGCTTCACAGGCTCCACCGAGGTCGGCAAGGCCCTGCTGCGCCAGGCGGCCGACAACGTCATGCGTTCCTCGATGGAACTGGGCGGCAACGCCCCGTTCATCGTCCTGGCCGACGCCGACATCGAAAAGGCCGTCGACGGCGCCATGAAGGCCAAGATGCGCAACATGGGCGAAGCCTGCACCGCCGCGAACCGTTTCTTCGTCCACCGCTCCGTAGTCGAGGAGTTCGGGGAGAAGTTCGCGAAGAAGATGTCTGAACTTCAGGTGGGCAATGGAGCGCATCCCGGTACGCAGGTCGGGCCGCTGATCGAACAAAAAGGCCTGGACAAAGTGCACGCGCTCGTTACCGACGCTCTCACCAAGGGTGCCCGCGTCCTTACCGGCGGCATGCTCCCCGGGGGACCAGGCTACTTCTACGCGCCAACCGTCCTGACCGACGTGCCTGCCAATGCCGTGCTGATGAGCGAAGAAATCTTCGGGCCCGTCGCCGCCATCACCGCCTTCGACAGCGAAGACGAGGTCCTCCGCATGGCGAACGACACTGAGTGGGGTTTGGCCGGATACGTCTACACCCAGGGCATGGACAAGGCCCTGCGGTTCTCGGAGGAGCTGGAAGTGGGCATGGTCGGCATCAATACCGGGCTCGTCTCCAACCCCGCAGCACCCTTTGGCGGGATCAAGCAGTCCGGCCTTGGACGGGAAGGCGGCAAGGTCGGCATCGAAGAATTCCTGGAGATCAAGTACACCGCCATAGCCGTCTAGGTAGTGCCCGGCCGGATCTCCGGGCCACGGAGATCTGGCCGATATAATCGACAATCGACGAAGAGAGGCGGCGACATGGACGACAAGTTCACGTGGCACGAGCAGCGCACCACCACGCCGGATGGTGTCTACCGCGTCCTGCGCACCGCCATCCTTGACGGAACGGTGCCCCCCGGCGGTCAGCTGCGCGAAACCCGCATTGCCACGGACCTCGGGATCAGCCGGTCACCGTTGCGGGAAGCACTCACCCGGCTGGAGGAGGAAGGGCTGGTCGAACGGATCCCCTTCCGTGGATCGTTTGTTGTGGAGGTGAGTGACCGAGAAGTCGCCGAAATCGCCGCAATCCGCGTGCTTGTCGAGCCCTACGCCGCCGAGCTCTCAGCGGAAACGCTGCGGGGTCCTGAGCGGGACCGGCTGATGCAAACCGTCGAGGAATTGCACCGGGCCACGGAAACGAACGATATTCCTGCCAGTATTGACGCGCACCTTCGCTTCCACAGGCTGTTCTACGACTTCTCGGGGAACAGCGCCCTGCAAAATATGTGGAATGGCTGGGAGACCAAGCTGCGCCTTTACCTCGCGGTTGACCATCGCACGTACAGCGACCTGCACGACATAGCCGTCGAGCATGAAAAACTGGCTTCAATGGTGGTGGACGGCGACATGGACGGCTTCCGTCAGGAACTGGCCAGCCAATTCCAAAATGCACTAGGGGCTGGGCTCTGACCAAGGTTGGACGCGACCCCCGGGCCCAAGCTTCCTAGTTCGGCAGCCCGTCCGTGTACTGCAGCGCGATCCACAGTTCGGCGCGCACCTGGGCGTCGTTGAGGTCCCGGCCCAACAGCTCGCCCACCTGGCCGATCTGCCGTCGGACGCTGTTGCGGTGCAGGCCCAGGCGCTTGGCGGATCCGTCCCAGCTCCCGTTCTCCGCCAGCCAGCCGCGCAGGACAGTCAGCAGCGGGTCCCGCTTCCCGGCGTCGAGCGCCAACACCGGCTCCAGCAGGCGGGCGGCGAGCATGGTCCCGGCCTCCCGGCCGAGCAGTCCCGTGACGCTCCAGCTGACCTCGTCCACTCGGGCGCTGCGCCCGCTGGACTGCACCTTCGAGCGCAGTGATGACACCCGCTGGTAGGCGGAAGGCAGGCTCCCGAGTTCCGCGGCGTCGCCGATCGCCAGGCGCCAGCCAAGCTTCTCGACCTCGGAAACGAGGGCATCGTCCACCTTCAGCCGGGTCACGGCGGCGAAGCCGTAGTCCGTGATTTCGACGAGCTTGGTGTCGAACAGGCGCCGCCACTGCAGCAGCTCGCGCACCGGGCTGTCACCGGCCGGCCAATCGGGGGAGTCGGACTTGATGCCCTGGACCACGCGGACGGCGGCGGAGCGGCTGGAGGACAGGCTCTGCGCCAGCAGGTCCTTGAGGCCGTTGACGTGCCGGGTGCCGCCTGAGGACAGGCTGTCCGGGTGCAGCAGCAGCGCCGTCGCGAGCTGGCTGGGCGCGAGCGAACCGCTGGTGCGCTGCCGGACGAGCAGCTCCAGCAGGCCCACCACCGACTGCACTACGTTGTTCTGCGCGGGCGTGAGGGCATCGTCGGAGCCCAGGACCAGCGCCCCCAGGTTGGCGTCCTTAGTGCTGCGCAACGGGTGGCCGAACACCAGCGCCGAGCCCGGATGTTCGAAGCTGTCCATCTCCACGCGCGGACCGCTACCGGAGAGCAGGCGCTGCAGCATCGGTTCCAGGAGTGAAAGCTCGACGGCGGTGCTGCCGCCGGCGCTGGCGCTGTGCGCCCGCGCCCGGACCCGTCCGTCGGCCCCGAACAGCAGCGCCCACACCGGCACCCGCTGCACCAGGGCGGCCAGGAGCTCGTGTTCGGGTCGGGGGGAAAGGACCGCCCGCATCAGCTGCCGGTTGATCTCCGCGAGCTGGCGGAACACCCGGGCGTTGTCCGATTCCAGCAGCTGCGAGAATTCCAGGCCGATCGCTGCGAAGGGAATGGACTCGGGGATTTCGATCAGGGTGAGGCCGTGCCAGCGGCAAGCCTCGAGCAGGCTCTCGGGGACCTCGTCAAAATAGGGACGGACGCCGAAGCCCAAGGCCCGCACTTTCGCCTCCACCAGGCGCCGGACGTAGGCGTCGATGCGTTCCGGGGTGCCGCCGTCGCCCCTGAAGGGCAAACCGGCGGTGAGCAGGAACTCGCCTTCGGGGACATACGGCGTGGGGTCTTCGAGTTCGCTGGGTTCCACCCATCGCAGCGGTTCCGCTTCTCCGTTGCTCCGGCCGCCGTTGTGGAGGATCCGCATGCCTGCCGGTAGCTGGGCGAGGAGCTGTTCCAGCGTAACCGCGCCCAAAGGCCCTTGCGGTGGCGTGGGCGAAGGGGCACCGGCTGCCGTGTCGGACGCCCCGCCAGCAGCCGGGTCCTCGGGTGCATTACGTCTCATGTAAGTTGACTATAGGTCACTTTGCACCAACTTGAGAGCTGGCTCACAAGATAGCGTTGACCGAGGAAAGCGCAACGACTTCGAAGGGACGTCAACGGTGACTGTGTCCGCCAACCCCGCAACAAAGGCCCCCGCCGGCAAGCCCGGCCTCGGCGCGCAGTTGCTGCGCCGCAAGCCGATCAACCAGATGGTCGAGGAGGCCGGCAACGGCGAAGGCGGCGCCCCGCTGCGCCGCAGCTTCGGCGTCCTGCAGCTGACCATGATCAGCGTCGGCGCCACCCTGGGCACCGGCATCCTGGTGATCCTCGGCGAATCCGTGCCGCTGGCCGGCCCCGCCATCTGGATCTCCTTCGTAATCGCCGGATTCGCGGCCCTGCTCTCGGCCGTGTCCTACGCCGAAATGGCCGGACTCGTCCCGGTGGCCGGGTCCTCCTACTCCTACTCGTACGCCACCATGGGCGAAGGGATGGCCTGGATCTGCGGCTGGTGCCTGGTCCTGGAATACGCCGTGTCCGTGGCCGCCGTGGCGGTGGGTGCGGGCCAGTACGTGAACGAAACGCTCGGCGCCTTCGGCCTGTCGCTGCCGGACGCCCTCGCGCTGGCTCCGGCCGAGGGCGGAGCGGTGAACATTTCCGCCGTGGTGATCGTCCTGCTGGCCATGGTGCTGCTGGTGCGGGGCGCCCGCGAAAGCGCCTGGATCAACACCGCGATCGTCGTCATGAAGGTGGGCATCCTTGTCTTCTTCTGTGCCGTGGCCTTCACGGCCTTCAACGCCGGTAACTTCGAGCCCCTGATGCCCATGGGCGCCGCCGGTGTCTCCGCCGCAGCCTCCCGGGTGTTCTTCTCCTACATCGGCTTCGACGCCGCCTCCACGGCCGGTGAGGAAGCGAAGAACCCCAAGCGCGACCTGCCCCGGGCCATCATGCTCTCCATGGTGATCGTCACCAGCATCTACGTCCTGGTGGCCGTGGCCGCCATCGGCGCCCGCCCCTGGGGCTGGTTCGACGGTACCGAAGCCGCCCTGGTGCAGATCCTCGAGGAGACCACCCACCAGCCGTGGATCGCCCTGGTGTTCGCCGTGGGCGCCGTGCTGGCCATCGCCAGCATCGTGCTCACCGTCCTCTACGGACAGACCCGCATCCTGCTTTCCATGTCCCGTGACGGGCTCGTGCCCAAGGTCTTCGGCCGCGTCTCCCGCCGCACCGGCACTCCGGTGGCCGGAACCCTGATCGTGGGCATCGCCGTCGCGCTCACTGCAGGCTTCATCCCGCTCGGGGCGCTCGCGGACGCCACCAGCATCGGCACCCTCTTCGCCTTTGCGCTGGTGAACGTGGCCGTGATCTACCTGCGCCGCAACCGTCCGGACCTCAAGCGCAACTTCCGCGTCCCGCTGTATCCCTTCACCCCGATCCTGGGCACCCTGATGTGTGCCTACCTGATGGCCAATCTCGGTGCCGAGACCTGGCTGGTGTTCGGGGCGTGGATGCTCGTTGGGATCGCCCTCTACTTCGGCTATGGGCGCCGCAACTCGAAGGTAGCCGCCCTCAGCGAGCAGGACTACCGTGAACTATCCGCCGGGGCCACCGACTTGGAAGCCGACCCTGAAACCGCGAAGGCAGGACTCTGATGACCACCGCCACCGAACTGCCCGCAACCAGGGCCGACGAGGCCGCGAGGCCGGCAGCCGCACCGATCACCATGCTGAACCCGGACTTCCCTTTCAGCTACGACCACTACCTGCAGCACCCCGCAGGCCTGGGCAGCGTCCCGGAGGAGCTGTACGGAACCGAGGTGGCCGTCGTCGGGGCCGGGGTGTCCGGGCTGGTCACCGCCTACGAACTGATGAAGCTCGGCCTCAAGCCTGTGGTCTACGAGGCCGACCAGATCGGCGGGCGACTGCGCACCGCGTCCTTCCCGGCCGCTCCCGGCGTGGTGGCGGACCTGGGCGGCATGCGCTTCCCGGTCTCCAGCAAGGCCCTGTACCACTACATCGAGCTGCTCGGCCTCGAAACCCAGGACTTCCCCAACCCGCTGGCGCCGCCCACCTCCAGCACCGTGATCGAACTCAAGGGCGAGAAGTTCTACGCCGAAACGGCCGGGGACCTCCCGGAGTTCTTCCACGAGGTGGCCGAGGCCTGGCGGGCCGCGCTGCGCGAGGACGCCCGCTTCGAGGAAATGCAGGAAGCCATCAGGGCCCGCGACACGGCCCGCATCAAGGAACTGTGGAACGGGCTGCTGGAGGACTTCGACGAGGAGACCTTCTCCGGTTTCGTAGCCAAGAGCCGGGCTTTCAAGGAAGCCGGCTTCGCGCACCGCGAGGCCTTCGGCCAGGTGGGCTTCGGCACCGGCGGCTGGGACACCGACTTCCCCAACTCCATCCTGGAAATCCTCCGCGTGGTCTACACCGACGCGGACGACCACCACCGTGGCATCGCCGGGGGAGCGCAGCGGCTGCCGGAGGCACTCTGGAACCACAAGCCGACGCGAAGCGGCGATTCGGGCATGGCCCACTGGCCGGAAGGCACCTCCCTGGCGTCCCTGCACTCCGGTTCGCCGCGCGGCGCCGTGGCGGGGATCGCCCGCGTGAAGGACGACGACGGCGCACCCACCCCGCGGATCGCCGTCACCGAGCGCTGGGGCCGGACGAGCGAGTACGCCGCCGTGGTGACCACCTGCCAGTCATGGCTGCTCTCCACCCGGATCAAGACCGAGGAAGCCCTGTTCCCGGCGGAGCTGTGGACCGCGATCGAGCGCTCCCACTACATGCAGTCCTCCAAGACCTTCGTGATGGTGGATCGCCCGTTCTGGAAGGACCGCGACCCGCAGACCGGCCGGGAAGTCATGTCCATGACCCTGACCGACCGCCTCACCCGCGGCACCTACCTGCTGGACAACGGCCCGGACCAGCCCGCCGTCATCCTGCTTTCGTACACCTGGAACGACGACGCCCTCAAGTGGCTGAGCCTCGACGCCGAACAGCGTGCCGACCTCATGATCCACTCGCTGGAGCAGATCTACCCGGGCCTGGACATCCGCAGCCACATCGTGGGCCAGCCGATCACCGTGTCCTGGGAGTCCGACCCCAACTTCATGGGCGCCTTCAAGGCCAACCTGCCGGGCCACTACCGCTACCAGCAGCGGCTCTACACCCACTTCGAGCAATCCGGGCTCGAGGCTGGCCACCGTGGCATCTTCCTGGCCGGCGATGACGTCTCGTGGACCGCCGGCTGGGCCGAAGGTGCCGTGACCACCGGCCTGAACGCCGTGTGGGGCGTAGTGAACCACCTGGGCGGCGCCTCTTCCCCGGGGAACCCCGGGCCGGGTGAACTGCTGGCGGAGTACGGCCCGGTGAGCCTGGACTAGGCTCGCCTTAACGTTGCGGGGCCTGCTTTACGCCTTTTGGAACCCTCAAAGGACGTAAAGCAGGCCCCGCATTTTGCTTAAGCGTGCATCTCCCGGTGGGCCGCCGCGAGCTCCATGTAGTGGGCGGCATTGTGCTTGACGCCGTCGAACTCCTCGTCGCTGAGCTCCCGGCGGACCTTCGCCGGGACGCCTGCCACGAGGGAGCGGGGCGGGATGACTGTTCCTTCGAGCACCACGGCGCCCGCGGCCACGAGCGAGCCGCTGCCGATCACCGCGCCGTTGAGGATGGTGGCGCTCATGCCGATGAGGCAGTCGTCCTCCACCGTACAGCCGTGCACGACGGCGGAATGGCCCACGCTGACCCGCTCGCCGACGGTGCACGGGAAGCCGGGGTCGGCGTGCAGCACCACGTTGTCCTGCAGGTTCGAACCCGCGCCTACGCGGATCGCGGCGGTGTCCGCACGCACGGAAACGCCGTAGAAGGCGCTCGCGTTTTCGGCCAGGCTGGCCTTGCCGATGATCGACGCGCTCGGTGCCACGAAGGCGGTTTCATGGATCTCCGGGGTGTCCCCGGCGAAGGTGTAAATGGGAGCCATGCAGGCAAGCCTAGTCCCCGCCGCCGCTCTGCGGATTGTGACCAGCCGGCGTCCGCAGCACCAGGAACTGGTAGTGCTGCGTCCATTGCCCGGCGCCCGGCCCGGACTCGGCACCCTCGCCTTCCGGCCACGTTTCGAAGTGCTCCACTGTGCTGTGCCGGCCGAAGATCTCCCGCACGGCGGCGTCGCTGCGGCGGCTGAAGAAGCGCCGCGGTTCGATGTCGTCCTCAGGGTTCAGGAGCTCTTCGTCGTCACCCGACCAGAGCCCGACGGCGATCGGCGCACCCGGTGCGGTGACCCGCACGAGTTCGCGGACGACGTCGTCGATTGCGCGGTTCGGCACGTGCAGCAGGGTGCTCATGGTCCACGCCGCCGGGAACGAGTTATCGGCGAAAGGCAGCGCCCGGCCGTTCGCTACCGAGGCGTCAAGGCCCTTGGCCCGGGCCAGACGGACGCTTTCCTCCGAGAGGTCCACGCCGCAGTAGTGCAGCCCCGCCTGCACGAATCCGAGGCCGTCGACGCCGGAGCCGCAGCCAAGTTCCAGCAGCGAGTGCCGCTGTTCGGACTTGAGCAGTCCGATGAACCACTCCCGGCAGGCCACCCGCCGGCTCGTCAACGGACGACTGTCGCGGGCCGCGGCCTCGCGGTTGTAGTACACCGCAAGGTCCGCCTCGTAGCTGCCAGGTCCGTGGTTGCCGTGTTCAGGGCTGCCTCGTTCAGGGCCGCTGCGCCGTCGTTCCCCGTCCATGGCTCAAGGGTAGTCCTCCGGTGCTAGTTGAAGACGACCGTCCGGGTGCCGTCCAGCAATACCCGGTGCTCGGCGTGCCACTGCACGGCCTGCGCCAGGGTGCGGCCTTCCACGGCCCGGCCCATCTGCACGAACTGTTCGGCGGTGCGGGCGTGGTCCACCCGGATGACTTCCTGTTCGATGATCGGGCCTTCGTCCAGGTCCGCGGTGACGTAGTGGGCGGTGGCGCCGATGAGCTTCACGCCGCGCGCGTGGGCCTGGTGGTAGGGCTTGGCGCCCTTGAAGGACGGCAGGAAGGAATGGTGGATGTTGATGGCCTTGCCGTTGAGTGCGGTGCACAGTTCATTGGACAGCACCTGCATGTAGCGGGCGAGCACGGTGAGTTCGACGTCGTGCTCCTTGATCAGCTCGAGCAGCTGCGCCTCCGCCTGCGGCTTGGTGTCCGCGGTGACGGGAACGTGGTGGAAGGGGATGCCGTAGAACTCGGCCAGGCCTTCGAGGTCCCGGTGGTTGGAGACGATGGCCGGCACGTCGATGGGCAGGGTGCCGCTGCGCTGCTGGAAGAGGAGGTCGTTGAGGCAGTGGGCATCCTTGGAGCCCATGATGAGCGTGCGCAGCTTCCGGCCCACGGGGTTGATTTCCCAGTTCATGCCGAACTCCGCGGCCACCGGTTCCAGGGCCGCAGACAGCCCGGCCTGGGTGGACGATGTGGTGGCCTCCACCCGCATGAAGAAGTTCCCGGTGGTGGGGCTGCCGTACTGCTGGGAATCGGCGATGTTGCAGCCTGCCTCAAGCAGGGCGCCGGCCACGGCGTGCACGATTCCGGGACGGTCCGGGCAAGAGAGGGTCACAACAAAAGACGCGGGAAGGGCGGAGTCAATCACCGGACAAGCCTACCGTCGCACGCCTGCTGTACTGTTAATGCCGTCGCGACTGGCGTTGGGTGGTGAACCACCAGGGAGCGGCAAGAACGAAGACCACGGATCGTACGCCTGGGCCGAGGGTCATGTTTTGCCTTTTGGCCCGGCTACGCCTCATTGATTACATGGCCCGTAATTATGAGGCATTCCGGATATGCCAGACGGTAGCCTGACCTGTGAGTAGTACCACGTTGCCTAACCAGGAGATCTTTGTGTCGACCAACATCACCTCCGCGACCATCAGCAACCAGCCGCTAGCCGAACTCGACCCCGAGATCGCAGCCGTCCTGGAACAGGAACTCGGCCGCCAGCGCGGCACCCTGGAAATGATCGCCTCCGAAAACTTCGCCCCCCGCGCCGTCATGGAAGCACAGGGTTCCGTGCTTACCAACAAGTACGCCGAAGGTTACCCGGGCAAGCGCTACTACGGCGGCTGCGAATACGTCGACATCGCCGAGCAGCTGGCCATCGACCGCGTGAAGGCCCTCTTCGGCGCCGAGTACGCCAACGTCCAGCCGCACTCCGGCGCCCAGGCCAACGCCGCCGCACTCTCCGCCCTGATCAACCCGGGCGACAAGATCCTCGGCCTCTCCCTGGCCCACGGCGGCCACCTGACCCACGGCATGAAGCTGAACTTCTCCGGCAAGCTCTACAAGGTTGCGGCTTACCAGGTGGAGGAAGACACCTTCCGCGTGGACATGGACAAGCTCCGCGAGCAGGCCATCGCCGAAAAGCCGCAGGTCATCATCGCCGGCTGGTCCGCCTACCCGCGCCACCTTGACTTCGCCGCCTTCCGCTCCATCGCCGACGAGGTCGGCGCGCTGCTCTGGACGGACATGGCCCACTTCGCCGGCCTGGTCGCAGCGGGCCTGCACCCGAGCCCGGTGCCGCACTCCGACGTCGTCACCTCCACCGTGCACAAGACCCTCTCCGGCCCGCGCTCCGGCGTGATCCTGGCCAAGGAGCAGTACGGCAAGAAGATCAACTCCAACGTCTTCCCGGGCCAGCAGGGCGGTCCGCTGATGCACGTCATCGCCGCCAAGGCCGTGGCCTTCAAGATCGCCGCGGGCGAAGAGTTCAAGGAACGCCAGCAGCGGGTCCTGGAGGGCGCTAAGATCATCGCCGACCGCCTGGCCCAGTCCGACGTCGCCGACGCCGGGGTTTCGGTCCTCACCGGTGGCACCGATGTGCACCTGGTCCTCGTTGACCTGCGCAACTCCCAGCTGGACGGCCAGCAGGCCGAAGACCTCCTGCACTCGGTGGGCATCACGGTCAACCGCAACGCCGTGCCGTTCGACCCGCGCCCGCCGATGGTCACCTCCGGCCTGCGCATCGGCACCCCGGCCCTGGCCACCCGCAGCTTCGGTGCCGCCGAGTTCACCGAGGTCGCTGACATCATCGCAACCGCGCTGGTAAAGGGCACCTCCGGCAGCGTCGATATTGAGGCCCTCCAGGCGCGCGTCGACAAGCTGGCCGCCGACTTCCCCCTATACCCCGAGCACGAACAGTGGTGACCCCATCCATGACACAGACCGCGAAGATCCTTGACGGCAGGGCAGCTTCGGCCGCCATCAAGGCCGAACTAACGGAACGGGTCGCGGCGCTCAAGGCGCGCGGCATCACTCCGGGCATCGCCACCGTGCTGGTCGGCGCGGACCCGGCCTCCCAGCTGTACGTGTCGATGAAGCACAAGCAGTCGCACGAGATCGGGATGAACTCGATCCAGCGCGAGCTGCCCGAGGACGCCACCCAGGAGCAGGTCGAGGCCCTCATTGACGAGCTCAATGCGGACCCCGCCTGCCACGGCTACATCGTCCAGCTGCCGCTGCCCAAGCACCTTGACACGGACGCGATCCTGGAACGGATCGATCCGGACAAGGACGCCGACGGCCTGCACCCGACCAACCTCGGCCGCCTGGTGCTCAACGTCAACGGCGAGATCACCTCGCCGCTGCCGTGTACGCCCCGCGGCGTCATCGAGCTCCTGCAGCGCAACGGTTACGACCTGAACGGCAAGCATGTGGTGGTGGTGGGCCGCGGCGTGACCATCGGCCGCTCCATCGGGCTGCTGCTGACCCGGCGTGAAATCAACGCCACGGTCACCCTGACCCACACCGGCACCAGGAACATGTCGGAACTGCTGCGCCAGGCCGACGTCATCGTGGGCGCTGCCGGTTCCAAGCATGTGGTCAAGGCCGAGGACGTCAAGCCGGGCGCCGCGGTGCTCGATGTCGGCGTCACCCGTGAAACCGACCCGGAGACCGGCAAGAGCCGCGTCCACGGCGATATCGACCCCGCCGCCGCCGAGGTGGCCGGCTGGATTTCGCCGAACCCGGGCGGCGTCGGTCCGATGACCGTCGCCCTGCTCATGACCAACGTGGTCGAAGCCGCGGAACGGGCAGCAGCCAAGGCCTGAGAAGCACGTAAACCGGACGCGCAGCTGTGCGTCCACCCGCCCGGACGACGGCGGCAGCCAACCCGGCTGCCGCCGTCGCCGTTTCCGGGCAGCTAGCGTCCGTCCTACTTCAGTTGACCGCGGATCTCACCACCCGGGAACGTCGGGGTGTGCACGTTGACATAGTAGGCGCGGGGGCTGGCCGCGATCGCCGCCAGGACCGCGGGGTCCGCAGTGGTGCAGGCTTCGTGGGTCCAAGTGGTTCCGCTGCCCACGGTGAGGGGCACCAGCACCGGGCCTGGGACGCCGCGCGGAGCCAGGTGGATGTGGGCCGCGACCGCCGGGGCGGAAAGGTTACGCGCCGTCAGCGTGTAGCAGAGTTCCCCGCCGTCGATCGTGTAGCTGAAGAAGCCGCTGGCTCCGGTATTCGAGCCCGTGGTTTCCTGTTCGGTGTTCAGCGGGATCGCCGGGATCCCTCCCGGATTCGCGGTGGCGGCACCGGCACCCCCGGCCACCAGGGCAGCGATGACGCCCAGCACGGCGAGTGGTTTGAATGTGCGGATTGCTGGCATTTCTGGTCCTCCTTGCAGATAAGCGCTGTTGCTTACCGGAAGTCCCCCAACGTTGACCACGGTACGCCGGGGCGGGCCCGCACAACAGACACAACGGCTCGCATCGGGCCCGGCGCCTACTCCCTGCGGAGTAGGCGGCTTGCTCCCTGAACCGGACGACGGCGGCGGCTCCGGGGGCTAGGCTCGGAGCATGCAGCGCGGTTTCAGCGGCGGACGCGGTTTCCACCACGGTTTCGGCGGGGGCCCGGGATTCGGCAGGCGCAAGGGGCCGCCCACGTCCTTCATCGCCATCGCGGTGGCACTGATCCAGGTAGTCGGGACGGTCTTCGCCGCCAGCCATCAGGACGGCGCCCGGCCCCTGGACGCCTTCGCCTTCGTGCTGCTCCTTGCCGGTCCTGCCGCGTTTCTGCTGCGCCGCCGGATGCCGGTGCTGATGCTGCCCCTGACCTTCGCCGCAGCCCTTGCCTACGTCCTGGCCGGCTACCCCTGGGGTCCCGTGGTGGTGTCCTTCGCGGTGTCCCTGCTGCTGACCGCCGCCGCGGGCCTGAGCTGGCTGGCCTGGCTCGGCGCCGGCAGCGCGGCAGCCACCGTGCTGCTCTGGTCCCTCCTGGGTGGCGACGAGGCCTGGCCGCTGCGCTCCGCCGCCGCTGGGGCCTGGGCGGCCATACTGGTGCTGCTGGGCGAGGGGCTCCGGCGGCGCAGGGAGCAGATCGCAGAGTACCGCCGCAGGCGCGCGGCAGCCGAGCAGGCCGAGCGTGACGAATACCGGCTCACCCTCGCCCGGGACATCCACGACGTCGTGGCCCACTCCCTGTCGATGATCAACGTCCAGGCCTCCGTGGCGCTGCACCTGGGCGCGAACGAACCCGAGCGGCTCCGGCCGGCACTTGAGGCCATCAAGGCGGCCAGCAAGGAATCCCTCGCAGAGGTCCGGCAGTTGCTGGGAGTGCTGCGCGAAGATGCCCCGCTGCACCCCGGGGCCCGGCCCGGCCTGGACCGGATTCCGGAGCTGGTGGAGCACGCACGGCTGGCCGGGCTGCGGGTTGACCTGGAGGGTCCTCCGGAGCTGCCCGGAGCCGGGGAACCCCAGCAGGAAGCGGCCTACCGGGTGGTCCAGGAGGCGCTGAGCAACGTCCGCCGGCACTCCGGTGCGTCGGCCGCCGTCGTGCGCCTTGCGCTTGCCGGGAACACGCTGGAGGTGACGGTCGACGACGACGGCGCGGGCCTGGACTGGTCGAAGCAGGGCGGGGCGGCACCTGGCAACGGGCTCACCGGGATGCGGGAGCGGGTGGAAGCCCTGGGCGGCAGCCTCGCCCTGCTGCCGCTCGACCCCGGGCTGCGGGTGGACGCACGGATCCCCCTGAACCCGGAGAGGGCTGAACCATGATCCGCATCCTGCTGGCCGACGACCAGACACTCATCCGAGCCGGCTTCCGGGCCCTGCTGGACGCGGAACCGGACATGCAGGTGGTGGGCGAGGCCGGTACCGGAAGGGACGTCGTCGCGCTGGCCGTGCGCGAGGCGCCGGACGTCGTGCTCATGGACATCCGCATGCCCGACGGCGACGGCCTGGACGCCACCCGCCGGATCATGGCGGAGCCGCGGCTTGCCGGAACCCGAATCATCATCCTCACCACCTTCGAGCTGGATGAATACATCGCCGAAGCGGTCCGCGCCGGTGCCGCCGGTTTCCTGCTCAAGGACACCGAGCCGGCGGAGCTCATCCGTGCCGTGCGTGTGGTGCACGACGGCGACGCACTCCTTTCGCCCTCGGTGACCCGCCGCATCATGGCCCAGTTGGCCCTGCACAGCCGGGCGGCCGTGGAGCCGGTGGCCCTTCAACAGATCACCGGAAGGGAGCGGGAAGTGCTGGCGCTGGTGGGCGAAGGGCTGAACAATGCCGAGATCGCCGGGCGGCTCTTCATCACGCCGCTCACCGCGAAGACCCACGTCTCGCGGATCATGAACAAGCTCATGGTCCGGGACCGGGCCCAGCTGGTGGTCCTTGCCTACGAATCAGGCCTGGTCCGGCCCGGCTGGAGCAACTGAAGCCCGGCTGGAGCAACTGAAGTATCCGGCGGTCTCCCGGGGGAGTAGGCACCGGCCCCGGATTGCCTCCCTGGGGCAGACGTTTTCCGGCGGCCCGGAAAACAGACTGGATACAGAGCCGGGAAAAGGCTCGGACGGCCCGCAAAACCCGGACCCGACCGCCAAGAGTTTGGACCCTGACATGTTGACATCACTGAGCGCCCTAGTCGCCGCCCACGGGCCGTGGGACGGAGGAGGCTTCTGGCCGTTGTTCCTGCTGATTCCGCTCTTCTGGATCCTGCTGATCGGCTTCTTCATCTTCTTTGCCCGCCGCAGCTGGCGGCACAACCACCACTGGGCCGCCACCCAGGGAGCCGAAGGCGTGCTGCGTGAACGCTACGCCCGCGGCGAGATCGACGAAACCGAGTACCGCCAGCGCCTTGAAGTGCTGCGCGCGAATCCGAAGTAGCGCGCACATTCTGCTGGATCACACCGCCGATCCCGCCATCTGGCCCTTGGAACCAGGAGGTTCCGGGGCCAGACGCTTGCGGTGATCCAGCAGAATGCGCGCCGGCCCAACCCGTCGGGCATTCCAGGAAGGATTGTTCCGGAAAGTTGTGCAATAGCTCTTTCACGTTTTTCGCGGCTCAACTAGTGTGCTGAGGGTGCACAATGAAGCCACCCGTTCCGCAACCACTCCAGCAAGTGCCCGCATGAACCCTGATGCTGTGATCCGCGCCGAGCAGCTGCGCAAGAATTACGGTGACGTCGCCGCCGTCGACGGCATCTCCTTCGAGGTGCCGCCGGGGGAGTCGTTCGGCCTCCTCGGCCCCAACGGCGCGGGCAAGTCCACCACCATGAAGATGATTGGCGGCGTCTCGCAGCGCAGTTCCGGGAAGCTGAGCATCATGGGCCTGGACCCGGACGTGAACGGCCCCGAAGTCCGCGCACACCTGGGCGTGGTGCCGCAGCAGGACAACCTGGACGAGGAACTGAAGGTCCGCGAAAACCTGATCGTCTACGGCCGCTACTTCGGCCTGCCGCTGAGCTACCTGCGGCCCAAGGCGGACGAGCTGCTGGAGTTCGCGCAGCTGACGGACAAGGCCAAGTCCCGCGTGGATGCGCTCTCGGGCGGCATGAAGCGGCGGCTCACCATCGCGCGCTCGCTGATCAACGAACCCAAGATCCTTCTCCTGGACGAGCCCACCACGGGCCTTGACCCGCAGGCGCGGCACATCCTCTGGGACCGGCTCTTCCGGCTCAAGGAGCAGGGCGTCACGCTGATCCTCACCACGCACTACATGGACGAGGCCGAACAGCTGTGCGACCGGCTGATCGTGGTGGACAAGGGCCGGATCATGGCCGAAGGTTCGCCCGCCTCGCTGATCCGGGAGCACTCCACCCGGGAAGTCCTGGAGCTGCGCTTCGGTTCAGAACGCAACGCCACCATCGGCGCCGAACTCCAGGGCGTCGGTGAACGGCTGGAGACCCTGCCGGACCGCGTCCTGATCTACACCGACGACGGCGAATCCGCCGCTGAGCAAGTCTCCGCCCGCGGCCTGCACCCGCTGACGTCGCTCGTGCGCCGCTCGTCGCTGGAAGATGTCTTCCTCCGCCTGACCGGACGGAGCCTCGTTGACTAGCGGAACGGACAAGCAGTTCCCGACGGCGGCCGCCGCCCTGCGCGCGCACCCGCCTGCCGTCTCGGCCGCCCGGGCCCGGCGCTGGGGCTCCTTCTTCTACGCCGAACAGGTGCTGCGGGTGATGCGCGGCTACTCCTGGTCCTTCATCATGTACAGCATCGCCCAGCCGGCGGCGTACCTCTTCGCCATGGGCGTCGGCCTGGCCACGCTCGTGGACGCCAACGGGGCCGCGGCGTTCGGCGGGGTGAGCTACCTGCAGTTCATCGCGCCGGCACTGATCGTCTCGTCGGCGGTGATGACGGCGTCGGGAGAGTTCTCCTACCCGATCATGGACGGCTTCAAATGGCGGCGGGTTTTCTACGGCCCGCACGCCTCGCCGCTGGTGCCGCAGCAGATCGCCGCAGGCCACGTGATCGCCGTGACCCTGAAATTCCTCCTCCAGTCAGTGGCCTACTTCGTGATCGTCGCCTTGTTCGGCGGGGCACCCGGGGCCTGGGGCTGGATGTCCGCACTGGTGGCCACGCTGGCCGGGCTCTCCTTCGGGCTCCCGCTCATGGCCTACGCCTCCAGCATCATCAAGGACAGTGGCCAGTTCGCCCTGGTGCAGCGCTTCATCGTGGTCCCGCTGTTCCTGTTCTCCGGGACGTTCTTTCCCCTGGATTCCCTGCCCGTGGCCGTGCGCTGGATCGGCTGGATCTCCCCGGTGTGGCACGGCACTGAGCTGGGCAGGGTTTTCACCTACGGCATGGAGGAGAACCCTGTGCTCACGGTGGTCCACGTGGCCTACCTGCTGGCCGCGGCCGGCGCCGGCTGGATCCTGACCCGGCGGCAGTTCGTGAAAAGGATGGGGCAATGAGCACTCTCGCATCCGGACGTGGCGGGGTCCCGGGCGGGCCGCACAGCGTCACCGAGGCCGCCCGGCGGCGGAAGTTCGGTGCCCTCTATTCGCGCAACGTCCAGGCCGTCGTCGCGCGCGGCCTCATGGCCGCCAAGTCCAGCACCTGGCTGATCCTTGTCTCGGGATTCTTCGAACCGGTGCTGTACCTGATCGCCATGGGCGTGGGACTCGGCTCGATCGTCGGTGACGTGGAAGGCCCGGGCGGGCAGATGATCAGCTACGCGGCGTACATCGCGCCGGCCCTGTTGGCCGTCTCCGCCATGAACGGCGCCGTCTACGACTCCACTTGGAACGTCTTCTTCAAGATGAACTTCGCCAAGCTGTACCAGGGCATGCTCTACACGTCCCTGGGCCCGCTGGACGTGGCCATGGGCGAGATCTTCCTGGCACTGCTCCGCGGGCTCCTTTACGCCACGGGATTCACCGCGGTGATGGGCGTGATGGGACTGCTCACCACGTTCTGGGCGGTGCTGATGATCCCGGCCTCGCTGCTGATCGCCTTCGGATTCGCGAGCCTGGGCATGGGCATCACCAGCTTCATGAAGACCTTCCAGCAGATGGACTGGATCAACTTCTTCATGCTGCCGATGTTCCTGTTCAGCGCCACGTTCTACCCGTTGAGCGTCTACCCGGAAAGCATCCAGTTGTTCATCCAGGCCATGCCCCTCTGGCATGGCGTGGAGCTGCTGCGGCAGATCAGCGTGGGCGCCTTCAGCCCCGCCACCGCGGTCCACATCGGCTACTACCTGGCGATGATCCTGATCGGGGTATCGCTCACCACGGGCCGGCTGCGCAAGCTGTTCCTGAAGTAGCCGCACTTTTTGGACCCGGACCGGCCAGCAACACCGAGGGAAAGGATCAGTGGAATGTCATTTCAGGCATACCTGGACGCGATAGAGGACAAAACAGGCCTCACGCCCCGCCAACTCGTCGAGCTGGCGCGGGAACGCGGCTTCGATGCACCAGGCACCAAGGCCGGGACGATCGTCGACTGGCTGAAGGAGGACTTCGGGCTCGGCAGGGGCCACGCCATGGCGCTGGTCCATGTCATCAAGAACGGTCCCAAAATCAGCGACAAACACGTGGGCTCGGGCGGAACCCACAGCGATGCTTCGAACGAGCTCTGGCTCGACGGCAAGGCTACCAAGCCGGCAGGCAGCTGACGCGCCCCCGGCCCCGATCGGCCGTCCGGAAGGCCGTGTTCGCCGGAGGTGGAAGCGGCCAGGGCGGCCTGCGGAGTTTGCGACAATAGGGGAATGCAATCTCTTGGCGACTCTCCGTCCTCCGTTCCGTCACAGTCCCCGGCGCAGGGCCTGTTCAGGGGCTTCCGCATCGGCGGGCTCGGCATGACCGTAGTGCTCATCGCCTTCCTGGTGGCCGTGATCTTCGCTGCCAACCAGAACGACGTGGTGGGCTGGATTGTCGCCGTCATCTCCCTGGGCTGGCTGCTCCTTGCCGCCTTCGTGGTTTTCAGCATCCAGAAGGCCGCGCGCAGGGCCGGCCAGAAGCTCACCGAGGCACAGAATGCCTTCAACGCCGCAGCCGGCCGGGCGCCGTCGTCGTCGAGCGCGGACCACGGAGGCACCCGCGTGGTCTCCGAGCGAAGCGAAGCGGACGAGATCCGCGACCTCAAGCTGGACCACTCCTTCAAGATCGTGCAGGTGCAGGTCCGTGTGATCGAGGACGAGCGCGCCAAGGGCGAGGCGGCCAGCCAGGACACCATCAACCGGGCCTTGGAGACGATCGCCATCACGTCCGCCAACGCGCGGGACATGATCAAGACTCCCGGCGATTCCGGCGAGCCCGTGACCGGCACCATCATCGATTAGAGTAGGCGGGTGAGCTCGGCATTGAAGAAGGATTTCCTTCGCATCGCAACGGTCAACGTCAACGGCCTCCGCGCCGCCTACCGGAAGGGCATGGCCGAATGGCTGGAACCCCGCGAGGTGGACATTCTGTGCATGCAGGAAGTCCGGGCGCCTGACGACGTCGTCCGTCAACTGATCGGCGAAGGCTGGCACATCCTGCATGCCGAGGCCGAGGCGAAGGGCCGCGCGGGCGTGGCCATTGCCTCCCGTCAGGAACCCGTGGCCGCCCGCGTGGGCATCGGGGACGACTACTTCGCCACCGCCGGTCGCTGGGTCGAGGCAGACTACGCCGTCAAGACCGCGGCAGGCGAAGACACCACCCTCACCGTGGTCAGCGCCTACGTGCACTCCGGCGAGGTGGACACGCCCAAGCAGGTGGACAAGTACCGCTTCCTGGACGTCATGGTCAACCGGTTGCCGGAACTGGCCAAGCACAGCGAGCACGCGCTGGTGGTAGGTGACCTGAACGTCGGCCACACCGAGTTCGACATCAAGAACTGGAAGGGCAACACGAAGAGGGCAGGCTTCCTCCTGGAGGAACGTGCCTACTTCGACCGCTTCTTCGGCGAGGAAATCGGTTGGAGGGATGTCCACAGGGGCCTGGCGGGAGCCATTGACGGCCCCTACACCTGGTGGTCCCAGCGCGGCAAGGCCTTCGACACCGACACAGGCTGGCGCATCGACTACCACATGGCCACCCCGGGACTCGCCGACGCCGCCGTCGTGGCGGTCGTGGACCGGGCTGCGTCATATGACACCCGCTTCTCCGACCATGCCCCGCTGGTAGTGGACTACCGGCTCTAAGCTTCCCGAAAGTGTTCCATGACAAGCTTCACGACTGAAACCGTTGCCGTGCCCGCAACGTCCACCAAACTCGCCGCCGGCCAGAAGCACCGCGTGCTCTCCGGCATGCAGCCCTCCGCCGATTCCCTGCACCTGGGCAACTACATCGGGGCCCTGGTCAACTGGGTCCGGATGCAGGACGAGTACGACGCCATCTTCTTCATCCCCGACCTGCACGCGATCACGGTGCCGCAGGACCCTGCTGAGCTGGCCAAGCGCACCCGCGTTACCGCCGCGCAGTACATCGCCGGCGGCGTGGACGTGAACAAGTGCACCCTGTTCGTCCAGTCCCAGGTCCCCGAGCATGCCCAGCTGGCCTGGGTCCTGAACTGCATCACCGGCATGGGCGAAGCCTCCCGGATGACCCAGTTCAAGGACAAGGCACAGAAGCAGGGCACGGATCAGGCCAGCGTGGGCCTCTTCACCTACCCCATCCTCCAGGCCGCGGATATCCTGCTCTACCAGCCGCACGGCGTTCCGGTCGGCGAAGACCAGCGCCAGCACGTTGAGCTCAGCCGGGACCTGGCGCAGCGCTTCAACACCCGTTTCGGCGAGACGTTCCAGGTGCCGGAGGCCTTCATCCAGAAGGAGTCCGCCAAGATCTACGACCTGCAGAACCCCACGGCGAAGATGTCGAAGTCGGCCGAATCCCCGGCGGGCCTGATCAACCTGCTGGACGACCCCAAGATCACGGCCAAGCGCATCAAGTCCGCGGTGACGGACACCGAAACGGAAATCCGTTTCGACCGCGAGGCCAAGCCCGGGATCTCCAACCTGCTCACCATCTACTCGACCATCAGCGGACAGCCGGTGGAAAAAATCGTGGCAGCCTACGAAGGCAAGATGTACGGCCACCTGAAGGTGGACCTCGCCGAACTGGTCACCAACCACCTTGCACCGATCCGCGAACGGGCCCACGAGCTCCTGGCGGACCCGGCCGAACTGGACCGCCTCCTGGCGCACGGTGCGGACAAGGCCCGCGAGATCGCCTCGGCCACGCTCGCCGACGTCTACGCAAAAGTCGGTTTCCTGCCCTACGGCGGTCCGCAGGGATCCCGCTAAACCGATGTGCCCTGCCAGCAAGCTCACGGCCGAAGCCGGTTCCCGTTCCACGGGACCCGGCCCGGCCGCGGGCGCCTTGGCCGGAGAGGCAAGCGCCGGCAACAACCCGAGCGTCGGCGTCATCCTGGGTTTCCCGCCGGACATAGCGGCGGAACTGCAGCAATGGAGGGCGTCCTTCGGCGACCCCATGGCCGGGGTCATTCCGGCGCACATCACCCTGGTCACCACCACGCCCGCCCGCGACTGGGACGCTACCACCCGCCACGTCCGCAGCATCGCCGGCCGCCAGGCCCCCTTCAGTGTCACCATCTCCGGCACCGGCTCCTTCCGGCCTGTCTCCCCGGTGGTCTTCCTGAAGGTCGAGGACGGCTTCGGCGAGTGCGTCAGCCTGCACGAACAACTGCAAAGTGGCCCGTTGGAACGCGAGCTTCCCTTCCCGTACCACCCGCACGTCACCGTCGCCCACGACGTCGCCCCGGAAAACCTCGACGAAGCCGAATCCGTCCTGAAGGACTACAGCGTCACCTTCCCTGTGGCTAGCATGGGACTCTACGAGCACGACAGCAACGGGATCTGGCAGCTACGGGAAGAATTCGACTTTGGCGGCGATACTGACGAAGCAGAGACTGAGCAAGCGGCGACTGACCAAAGGGCAAGCGTCCAGGCAGCATCCGTCGCATCACACAAAAAGCCTGCCCACCAGGGCCCTGAACGGGGCTGAACATCCGCCGCTGCCCACCGAACTCAGCAAGCTCAACGCGGTCCTGATCCAACGCAGGCTTGAATGGGGCAAGGCCCGGCGCTCGGGGCAGGGAATCACGGCCCGGCCGCTCGCGCTCATGCAGCTCCTGCTGGCCCGGCTCAACGTGTTCCGGCCCATGCGCGTCTGGCAGCATTACAGCCTCGCCCACGGCCCGCTGATGAGCGCGGGAATCGGCTTCACCATGTTCTTCTCCATCACCGGCCTGCTGGCCACCGGCTTTTCCATCGCGGGCCTGGTGCTTGCCGGCCAGCCGGTCCTCGTGGACGCCATCGTTGCCAACATTGCCAAAAGCGCCCCGGGGCTGCTGAAGGTCGGCGGCGGCCAAGGACTTGTCGACCCGCACCAACTGCTCAACCCGGGCGGGCTCGGGCTGACGGCGGTGATCGCCGCGGCCGTCACCCTGTTCACCTCGCTCGGCTGGATCGCGAGCATGCGCGACGGGCTGCGCGGAGTGGTGGACCTGCCTCCGCTGAAGCGGAACCCCGTGTTGTTGAAGCTGTCAGACGCCGGCACCCTGCTGCTGCTGGGCGTGGCCCTGGTTGCCAGCTCGGGCGTCTCAATCGTCTTCGGGACCGCGGCGGACTGGTTCATCGGGCTGCTTGGCCTGGACCAGCAGATTGCCGGGCCACTGGTTGGCGCCGTGAAGCTCGTGGTGCCACTCCTGCTGAACTGGGCCACTGCTGCGATGCTGTTCCGCCTGGCCGGCGGCCTGCACCTTCGCAGGCGGGCGTTCCTTGAGGGGACGGTCCTGGCGGCCGCGGGAACCACGGTGCTTCAGGTCTTCAGCACCGAACTGCTGGCCCGTGCCGGCCAGAATCCCATCCTGGCGCCGTTCGCCATCATCATCGGCCTGCTGATCTGGTTCAACCTGGTCAGTCAGGTCTACCTGCTCTCCGCGGCCTGGTCCGCCATCCGGGAGGCGGACCTCGGCAAGCCGGAGCACAGGAAGTCCCAGACGCTCGGCTCGCGGCCGGTACGGCTGTAAGCGCGTTAGTTATCCAGGTACTGGCCGGCCCACGCGGAGATGATCCGCGCCACCCGTGCCGCCTGTCCTTTGCCCGTGAGCAGGTGTTCGGTCCCTTCCAGGGAGACGAAGCTGCGCGGATGCCGCGCGGTCTGGAAGATTTCGCTGGCATTCTCGATGCCCACCGTGTTGTCCGTGGGGGAGTGGAGCACCATCAGCGGCCGGTGCAGAGTGCGGATGCAGTCCCGCAGGTCCGCTTTTTCGATGTCTTCCACGAAGTGCCGCCGGATCTCCCGGCGCCGTCCGCCCAGGTTCACCTCGGCGCTGCCTTCGGTGAGGATGGTTCCCACCTCGGCGTCGAACATGTGCTCCACGTGCTTCGGCTGGAACGGTGCGGCCACCGTGGCCACCGCAGCGACCTCCGGGAGGCTGCCCGCGGCCGCCAGCACCGCCGCGCCGCCGAAGGAGTGCCCGACGAGCAGAGAGATCTCCTTGTCCTGGCTGCGCATGAATTCCGCCGCCTTGACGGTGTCCGCCACCTTCACGCTGAACGAGCCGTCCGACCAGTCGCCGGCCGAATCGCCCAGACCGAGGTTGTCAAAGCGCAGCATGCCCACGCCCTGCTCCGCCAGGCCCTTGCAGATGCGCGATGCGGACGGACTGTCCTTGCCAAGGGTCAGGCCGTGCGAGAACAGGCCCCAGCCGCGTACCGGGCCTTCGGGCACGTCCAGGATGCCGGCCAACAGTGCGCCGGTGCTGCCTTCGAAACTGACCTTCACGGATGTGGACACCTGTCCGCCTTTCGTAGGTCCCGCCGTCTTGTACTGCCGGCAGGGGCTTGGGTGATTAAGCGCCGACGACGGCGGCCCACCGGAGGGTGGGACGCCGTCGTCGGGCTGTACTGCTGTCCTCGGGGGAACCGCTAGATCTTGCGTGCCAGGATGGCCTGCTTGACCTCTGCGATCGCCTGGGTGACCTGGATGCCGCGGGGGCAGGCCTCGGAGCAGTTGAAGGTGGTGCGGCAGCGCCACACGCCTTCCTTGTCGTTGAGGATCTCCAGGCGCATGTCGCCGGCGTCATCACGGGAGTCGAAGATGAAGCGGTGGGCGTTCACGATTGCGGCCGGGCCGAAATACTGGCCGTCGGTCCAGAACACCGGGCAGGAGGAGGTGCAGGCCGCGCAGAGGATGCACTTGGTGGTGTCATCGAAGCGCGCACGGTCCTCGATGGTCTGCAGGCGTTCCTTGGTGGGCTCGTGGCCCTTGCTGATCAGGAACGGCATGACCTCGCGGAAGGACTGGAAGAAGGGCTCCATGTCCACGATCAGGTCCTTTTCGACCGGCAGGCCCTTGATGGGCTCGACGGTGATGGGCTTGGACGTGTCCAGGTCCTTGAGCAGGGTCTTGCAGGCCAGGCGGTTGCGGCCGTTGATGCGCATGGCGTCGGAACCGCAGATGCCGTGGGCACAGGAGCGGCGGAAGGACAGCGAACCGTCGATCTCCCACTTGACCTTGTGCAGGGCGTCCAGCACGCGGTCCGTGCCGTACATGGTCAGCTGGTGGTCTTCCCAGGCAGCCTCTTCGGAGACCTCCGGGTTGTAGCGGCGGACCCGCAAGGTGATGTTGAAGGTGGGGATTTCCCCGCCCCCGCCAACGCCCGCAGGAAGCTCGATCTTCGAGGCCGGCTCAGCCATTTCGCTCGTCATTAGTACTTACGCTCCATCGGCTCGTAACGGGTGAAGACAACGGGCTTGGTCTCCAGGCGGATGCCCGCAACGGACTCGGCCGAGGATTCGGTGGTCACCGAGGAATCCTTGTAGGCCATGGAGTGCTTCATGAACTTCTCGTCATCACGGTCAGGGAAGTCTTCGCGGTAGTGGCCGCCGCGGGACTCTTCGCGGTGCAGGGCACCCACGGTCATGACCTTCGCCATATCCAGGAGGAAGCCAAGCTCGACGGCTTCCAGCAGGTCCAGGTTGAAGCGCTTGCCCTTGTCCTGGACAACCACGTTCTTGTAGCGCTCTTCGAACGATGCGATGTCGCTGAGGACCCGGTCCAGGGATTCCTTGGTGCGGAACACCTGCATGTTGGCATCCATGGTGTCCTGCAGTTCCTTGCGGATCTGGGCCACGCGTTCGGTGCCCGTGCCGCCCAGCAGGCCATCAAGCATGCCGCGCGTCCGGGCCTCGGGATCCTCAGGGAGTTCCACGAAGTCGGCCGTCTTGGAGTATTCCGCGGCGGCGATGCCGGCGCGCTTGCCGAAGACGTTGATGTCCAGCAGGGAGTTGGTGCCGAGGCGGTTGGAGCCGTGGACCGAAACGCAGGCAACCTCACCGGCGGCGAACAGGCCCGGGACAATCGTGTCGTTGTCCTGCAGGACCTCCGTGGTGATGTTGGTGGGGATGCCGCCCATGGCATAGTGCGCGGTCGGGAACACCGGTACCGGATCCGTGAACGGTTCCACACCGAGGTAGGTGCGGGCGAACTCGGTGATGTCCGGCAGCTTGGCTTCGATGTGCGCCGGCTCAAGGTGCGTCAGGTCCAGGAGCACGTAGTCCTTGTTCGGGCCGCAGCCGCGGCCTTCACGGACTTCGTTGGCCATGGCCCGTGCCACGATGTCACGCGGTGCCAGGTCCTTGATGGTGGGGGCGTAGCGCTCCATGAAGCGCTCACCCTCGGAGTTGCGCAGGATGGCGCCTTCGCCGCGCGCACCCTCGGTGAGCAGGATGCCGAGGCCCGCCAGGCCGGTCGGGTGGAACTGGAAGAACTCCATGTCCTCCAGCGGGATGCCGCGGCGGAAGGCGATGCCCATGCCGTCACCGGTCAGGGTGTGGGCGTTGGAGGTGGTCTTGAAGACCTTGCCGGCGCCGCCGGAAGCGAAGACCACGGACTTGGCCTGGAAAACGTGCAGTTCGCCGGAGGCGAGGTCGTAGGACACTACACCGGCTACGCGCTTCTGCTTGTAGGGGGTACCGTCCTCGCGGACCGCGTCCTCTTCGACCAGCAGGAGGTCCAGGACGTAGTACTCGTTGTAGAACTCAACGTTGTGCTTGACGCAGTTTTGGTACAGCGTCTGCAGGATCATGTGGCCGGTACGGTCGGCTGCGTAACATGCGCGGCGCACAGGGGCCTTGCCATGGTCACGGGTGTGGCCACCGAAGCGGCGCTGGTCGATGCGGCCTTCGGGCGTGCGGTTGAACGGCAGGCCCATCTTCTCCAGGTCCAGCACTGCGTCGATGGCTTCCTTCGCCATGACCTCGGCTGCGTCCTGGTCAACCAGGTAGTCGCCACCCTTGATGGTGTCGAAGGTGTGCCATTCCCAGTTGTCTTCTTCAACGTTTGCCAGGGCTGCACACATGCCGCCCTGTGCGGCACCCGTGTGGGAACGGGTGGGGTAAAGCTTGGTCAGTACCGCGGTGCGCGCGCGCTGACCGGATTCGATCGCGGCGCGCATGCCGGCGCCACCGGCACCGACAATAACGACGTCGTACTTATGGACCTGCATACCGGATGCTCTTTCTCTCAAAAGTCAGATGGTCAGCGGAGCTGCTCCGCCAGTGTGGGCGCCGCCTGGGGCAGCGCGGCAGGAGCGCTACGGCGCGGGGCAGAAACCGCCCGGCAGCTGGACGCCGTCGACCACGGGGCACGGGTTGAAGGTGAAGATCACCAGGGTGCCGAGGATGACGATGACGAAGCTCGCAGCGTAGAGGACCACCTTGAGCCAGAAGCGGGTGGCGTCCTTTTCGGCGTAGTCGTTGATGATGGTGCGCACACCGTTGGTGCCGTGCAGCATCGCGAGCCACAGCATGGCGAGGTCCCAGAACTGCCAGAACGGATCGGCCCACTTGCCGGCAACGAACCCGAAGTCGATGGCGTGGATGCCTTCGCCCACCAGCAGGTTCACGAAGAGGTGCCCGAAGATCAGCACCACCAGGACGACGCCGGAAAGCCGCATGAACAGCCAGGCGAGCATTTCGAAGTTGCCCTTGCTGCCGCCGGTGCGCTTGTACTGCGGCGCGATCTTGCCGGAACTGTTTCCACTGCGGGGAGACTGGATGGCTGTCATGGCTTAGTGGCCTCCCAATGCGAGGGACAGGTGGCGGATGGCGAAGCCTGCGAAGGTCACCAGCCAGAGCGCGAGGACAACCCACAGCATCTGGCGCTGGTACTTCGCGCCCTTCTTCCAGAAGTCGACGGCGATCACGCGCAGGCCGTTGAAGGCGTGGAAGATGATCGCTGCGACAAGGCCGGTTTCACCCAAGGCCATGAGGGGGTTCTTGTAGGCGCCGATGACGGCCGTGTAGGCCTCGGGGGACACACGCACCAGTGAGGTGTCCAGGACATGGACCAACAAGAAGAAAAAGATCACAACACCCGTAATACGGTGTCCAACCCAGGACCACATGCCTTCACGGCCGCGGTACAAGGTGCCAGCTGGTTTTGTCGGCACTGAATAAACCTTCCTGCATCACAGCGGCGCTGGCACGGGACCATGCGGGGGAACGCCAGCTGCGAGAGCACTCGTAGCTCAGCCTAAATCTAGGCTTCGCTCACAGCTTATTCAATTCAGGTCTTCCTACCCCGCTCGCGAAATCCAATGTTTCCCGCGTTGTTTTCAGCCTTTTACATTCGCATATGAGACGAACACCACAAAGCGGTTTATGTGGGCGCGGTCGGATAAGGTAAGGCGGTGAGTACAGACAATGCTTCCCGCCCCGAATCCCCGCTGAGCCGCTTCCACGCGGTCATCCCGGCCGGTGGAGTCGGGACACGCCTGTGGCCCCTTTCGCGTGCCGCCGCGCCGAAGTTCCTTCACGACCTGACCGGTTCCGGCAGCACCCTGCTGCGTGCCACTTACGACCGGCTCGAACCCCTCGCCGGCAACCGCGTGCTGGTGGTCACCGGCGTCGCGCACCGTACTGCCGTCTGCCGCCAGCTCCCGGAAGTGGGCGACGACGAACTTGTGCTCGAAAGCGAGCCGAAGGATTCCGGTGCAGCCATCGGCCTGGCAGCGGCAATCCTGCACCGCCGTGACCCGGACACCATCATGGGTTCCTTCGCCGCGGACCAGGTCATCAGCCCGGACGACGCCTTCCAGGACAGCGTCCGGGAAGCCATCCACACGGCGGCAAGCGGGAAGATCGTCACCATCGGCATCAAGCCGACGCATCCTTCCACCGGCTTCGGCTACATCCGCAGCGGCAAGCTGCTTGACGTTGACGGTGCACCGAATGCCCACGCCGTGGTCGAGTTCGTCGAGAAGCCCAGTGAGGACGTTGCCAGGAAGTACCTCGAGGCCGGCGACTACGTCTGGAACGCGGGCATGTTCGTGGCGCCGGTGGCGCTGATGCTCAAGCACCTTGAAGCGAACCAGCCGGAACTCTTCGCCGGCCTGCAGGAGATCGCCGCCGCGTGGGACACCCCGCAACGTGCCGACGTCACCGCGCGGGTTTGGCCCACCCTGCCCAAGATCGCCATCGACTACGCGGTGGCGGAACCGGCGGCAGCGGCGGGCGATGTCGCCGTCGTGCCCGGCGCCTTCCGCTGGGACGACGTCGGTGACTTTGCCGCCATCGGCCGGCTGAACAGCGCCGGCGACGTCGACGAGGTCACCGTACTCGGCGACGGCGCCCGGGTCTTCACCGAGAACGCCAGCGGCGTGGTGGTGTCCGACACGAAGCGCGTCATCGCCCTGATCGGCATCAAGGACGTGGTGATCGTCGATACCCCGGACGCACTGCTGGTCACGACCAAGGAGCACGCCCAGCGGGTCAAGGGAGCCGTCGACGCGCTCAAGGCCAGCGGCGACACCGACGTGCTCTAGACGCGTAACCGTCTCCGTAAGGGCACGATCTCGTAACCAAGAGACCTCTTTCGGTCCGCGGCGCGCCGGGGTGGCTAGAGTTGTGAGGTGCGCAATTTCACTACTGAAACCGAGCCGACCCCAGTGGTGGGTCCATGGCTCGAGGAACTCCTGCCGGAACTCACGGAATTCCGGAGGGACCTGCACGCGCACCCGGAGCTTTCCTTCAAGGAATTCCGCACCACGGACAAGCTCGTGGAGCGGCTCGAGGCCGCGGGGCTGAAGCCCCGCCGGCTCGAAGGAACGGGCCTCACCGTGGACGTGGGGGAGGGGCCGGTCGCCACCGCCCTTCGCGGCGATATCGACGCCCTGCCGATCATCGAGGAAACGGGACTTCCCTTCGCCTCGAAGAACCACGGCGTCACCCATGCCTGCGGCCACGACGTACACACCACCACCATGCTGGGCGTGGCGCTGGTGCTGCACGGCATGCACCAGTTGAGGCCGCTCGGCGGAACCGTGCGCATCATCTTCCAGCCCGCCGAGGAAACCATGCCAGGCGGGGCGCTGTCCTGCATCGAGCAGGGCGTGCTCGAAGGCGTGCCGCGGATCATGGCGCTGCACTGCGACCCGCGCATCAACGTAGGCCAGATCGGCACCCGCATCGGCGCGATCACCTCTGCCTCGGACACCATCAAGATCGAGCTGACCGGCCGCGGCGGCCACACCTCGCGCCCGCACCTCACCGAGGACCTTGTCTTCGCGCTGTCCCAGATCGCCGTCAACGTTCCCGCGGTCCTGTCCCGCCGGGTGGACGTGCGCAGCGGGGTTTCCGTGGTCTGGGGGCAGATTTCGGCCGGCTCGGCACCCAACGCGATCCCGGCGAGCGGCTACATGGCGGGCACCATGCGCTGCCTGGACCGCGACGCCTGGCACGATGCGGGCGAACTGCTCGACGACGTCGTGCGCGAGATCGCCGCACCGTACGGGGTGGACGTGCACCTGGAACACACCCGCGGCGTTCCGCCCGTGGTCAACTCCGAGGATGAAACCGCCATCATCGAAGCCGCCGCCCGCGCCGAACTCGGCGAGCATGCGGTGGTCCTGACCCCGCAGTCCATGGGCGGCGAGGATTTTGCCTGGTTCCTGGCGGACCTTCCCGGGGCCATGATGCGGCTCGGCACCCACACGCCCGGCGGCGAGGAATACGACCTGCACCGCGGCGATTTCATCGTGGACGAGCGGGCCCTCGGTTACGCCGTGCAGGTCCTCGCGGCGGCGGCCCTGCGCACCATCCGCGACCTCTAGTCCCGTTTCTCCAGCGCGAACGTACATTTGAGGCCCTGAATCCTGCGATTCCAGGGCCTCATCTGTACGTTCGTGCTTCCCTTTGGCTGAATTGAGTTGTGCACAATTTAATTGTGGTCTATTGTTTTTTTCATGAGTGACGCACCCCGGCTGAACCACCAGGTCTGTTTCGCGCTGTACTCCGCCTCGAAGGCGGCGACGGCGGTCTACCGGCCCGTGCTCGAATCGCTCGGGCTGACCTACCCCCAGTACCTCGTGATGCTGGTGCTCTGGGAAGAGGAGCCGCGTACCGTCCGCGAACTGGGCGCCGCGCTGGGGCTCGACTCCGGCACGCTGTCCCCGCTGCTGAAGCGGCTGGAGGCGATCGGACTCGTGGAACGCCGTCGTTCGGTTGAAGACGAACGCCGCGTCGAGGTCCACCTCAGCGACGCCGGCCGCGCCCTCAGCGAAGGCGCCTCCGCCGTGCCCAAGCGGCTCGCTGATGCCGCCGGACTGAGCGCCGGCGAGCTGGCGCAGCTGCATGGAACCCTGCTCCGGCTCACCACTGCGCTGCAGGACGCGGACAAGCACTAGTCCAACCCGCGAAGAAGACCCCAAAAATCCGAAGAACGGAAAAGAAACTGTGAAAACCCTCTACACCGCGGAGGCCCTGGCCACCGGCGAAGGCCGCGACGGCAACGCACGCAGCAAGGACGGCAAGCTGGACGTGGCACTTGCCAGCCCCGTGGAACTCGGCGGCAACGGCCAAGGCACCAACCCGGAACAGCTTTTCGCTGCCGGCTACGCCGCATGCTTCCACTCGGCGCTGCGCCTGGTGGGCCGCAAGGCGCGGGTGGACCTCAGTGATTCCGCGGTCGCTGCCAGGATCCATTTCGGCGCCCTTGAAGGCGGTGAAGGCTACGGCCTCGCCGCCGAGCTAGAGATCGCGCTCCCGGCACTCGATCGCGAAACCGCCGAACAGTTGGTGGCCAAGGCCCACCGGATCTGCCCCTACTCCAACGCGACGCGCGGGAACATCGACGTCGACATCAAGCTCGTGGAGGTGGCCGCATGAGCCAGCCCCTTCCGCTGAACGGCCGCGAGATCCAGCTCGCCTCCCGACCCCAGGGCCGCCCCGTGCCGGAAAATTTCCGCCTCGCCGGGGCCGGGATCCCCGAGCTGGCGGACGGGCAGCTCCTGATCCGGAACGAGTTCATGTCCGTTGACCCGTACATGCGCGGCCGGATGAACGACAGCAAGTCGTACTCGGCCCCCTTCCGTTTGGATGAAGCGCTCGACGGCGGGGCCGTAGGTGAGGTGATCGCGTCCCGTTCGGACGCGCACAAGCCGGGCGACGTCGTCGTGCACCAGAGCGGCTGGCGGGAGTACGCGGTGGTGGACGCCGCTGCGGCGACGCCGGTACCGGCCGGACTGGCACCGCATTCGGCGTTCCTTGGGGCGCTGGGGATGACCGGTCTGACCGCCTACGCCGGCCTGCTCAAGGTGGCCGAATTCAAGGCCGGGGACGTCGTCTTCGTGTCCGGCGCCGCCGGCGCAGTGGGTTCGATCGTGGGGCAGATCGCCAAGGCGATGGGTGCCTCGAAGGTGATCGGCAGTGCCGGAACGCCGGAGAAGGTGGAACGCCTGCTGGAACTGGGCTTCGACGCCGCGTTCAACTACCGCGACGCCCCTGTGCTGGAGCAGCTGGAAGCTGCCGCGGGGGAGGGCGGCGTCGACGTCTACTTCGACAACGTCGGCGGCGAACACCTCGAGGCCGCGCTCGCTCTCATGAACCCCGGAGGCCGGGTTGCCATGTGCGGGGCCATCGCCCAGTACAACTCGACTGAGCCGCCCGCTGCCCCGCGCAACCTGGCCGTGGCGATCGGCAAGCAGCTCACGCTCCGGGGATTCCTGGTGGGCGGGCAGCGCCAGCATGCGGCAGAATTCGCCGGGCGGATGGCGGCGTGGCTCGCGGACGGAACCGTGCGCTACGACGAGACCGTCGTGGACGGGCTGGAGAACGCGCCCCAGGCGTTCATCGACCTGCTGGATGGAGCCAACACGGGCAAGATGCTCGTGCGGATCTGAGCCCTCGCGCACGCCGCCTACTGCAAAGTAACAAAAGCCCAACAATCCGCGGATCGTTGGGCTTTTGTTATGCCATGGTGTGGCCTGCGCCACTAGTGTTTGATACATCAGTGCGCTCCCGCGCATGCTGCGAAGCATCAGTGAAAACAGAATTTCAGGCCCGAGTCTTCGAAACGGACACTCATTGACCCACCGTCGTAGCATCAATCACTTTCTTCCTGGAGGAAAATTGAAGCAATCACTGCGTGCCACCCTCAAGCGCGGTTCGTTTGCCGGCATCGCCACCGCAGGTGCAGCAGCCCTCATGCTCAGCGGCTGTGGCGCAGCCCCGGACGCCGGCTCCGGCGGCAAGACGGCCAGCAACTACACCGGATGCATCGTCTCCGACTCCGGCGGCTTCGACGACCAGTCCTTCAACCAGTCGTCCTACGACGGCATGAAAAAGGCGGAGAAGGATCTCGGCATCAACTTCAAATCGGCCGAATCCAAGTCGAACAGCGACTTCGAGACCAACCTCAACGGCATGATGAGCGCCGGCTGCAACCTCACCGTCACGGTCGGCTTCCTCCTCGGCGACGCCACCAAGAAGGCCGCCGCCGATAACACGGACAAGCACTTCGCGATCATCGACTTCGCGTACGACAAGCCGATCGCCAACATCAAGCCGATTGTCTACGACACCGCACAGGCCGCCTACCTGGCGGGTTACGCGGCAGCGGCAACGTCCAAGACCGGCAAGGTAGGCACCTTCGGCGGCAAGAAGATCCCCACCGTTACCATTTTCATGGACGGTTTCTACGACGGCGTCCAGGCCTACAACAAGGCCAAGGGCAAGAGCGTCCAGGTGGTCGGCTGGGACAAGACCACCCAGGACGGGTCCTTCACCGGTGACTTCGAAAAGCAGGACACCGGCAAGCAGGTCACCAAGAACCTCCTGGACCAGGGCGCGGACATCATCCTGCCCGTTGCCGGTCCGGTCGGAAAGGGCGCCGGCGCAGCGCTCAAGGAAGCCAAAGCCGCAGGCAAGGACGTCAAGCTGATCTGGGTCGACTCCGATGGCTTCCTGACAGCACCGGAGTACAAGGACCTCATGCTCACGTCCATCGTGAAGAAGATGGACGAGGCCGTTGGAGTCGTGGTCAAGGACGACAAGGACGGCAAGTTCTCCAATGAGGCCTATGTCGGTACCTTGGCCAACGACGGCGTGGCGATCGCCCCGTTCCACGACCTCGACTCCGCTGTTTCCGCGGAAACCAAGTCGGAACTGGACGCCCTGAAGGCCGATATTGTTTCCGGCAAGCTTGTGGTCGAGTCCAAGGCCAGCCCCAAGAAGTAGGCACTCCAGCAAACACGCCGCCGGTACCGGCCCTCGGTACTGGCGGCATGTTTTTGCCCAAACTAGGCTGTGCTCAAGTTCTGCGAACGACCAGTGCGGCCGTCTTTCGGACTCAAAGAACGGTGGGAGTTGTGAAACTCGAATTGAAGGGGATTTCGAAGGCCTTCGGATCCTTTTACGCCAACCAAGACATCGACCTTGTCGTCGAATCCGGCCAGATCCACTGCCTCCTCGGTGAAAACGGGGCCGGAAAATCAACCCTCATGAACGTGCTGTACGGCTTGTACGAGCCGACGGCTGGCCAGATCCTGGTGGACGGGAAAGCCGTGGCCTTCCGCGGACCGGGTGACGCGATGGCAGCGGGCATCGGAATGGTCCATCAGCACTTCATGCTGGTACCGGTCTTCACGGTCGCCGAAAACGTTGCCCTCGGAGCCGAGCCGACCACGCTTGGCGGGGTTCTCAGCCTCGAGGAGACCCGGACGAAGATCCGCAAGATCTCGGACCAATACGGCTTCGACGTCGATCCCGACGCCCTCGTGGAAGACCTGCCTGTGGGTGTGCAGCAGCGCGTCGAAATCATCAAAGCCCTGGTCCGGCAGGCCAAGGTGCTTATCCTCGATGAGCCCACCGCCGTGCTGACCCCGCAGGAAACCGATGAGCTGCTCGACATCATGCGCCAGCTCAAAGCGGGTGGAACGTCAATCGTCTTCATTTCGCACAAGCTGCGCGAGGTCAAGGCCGTCTCCGACGTCATAACGGTGATCCGCCGCGGCAAGGTGGTGGGCGACGCCCCGCCGACGGCCTCGCCCACGGAGCTGGCGTCCATGATGGTGGGCCGCCCCGTCAGCCTGACCCTGGACAAGGCCACCGCCCAGCCCAAGGAAACCACCTTCGTGGTCAAGGACCTCACCGTGCGGGCCGCCAACGGAACCAACGTGGTGGACGGGATCAGCTTCGAGATCGCCCAGGGCGAGATCCTTGCCGTCGCCGGCGTCCAAGGCAACGGGCAAACCGAGCTGACCGAGGCGATCCTCGGCGTCCAAGAGCACGTGGCGGGATCCGTCACCCTCGACGGCAAGGAACTGCTCGGCCTGCCGGTCAAGGAGGTGCTGCGCTCCGGCGTCGGCTTCGTCCCCGAGGATCGCACCCACGACGGATTGGTCGGTCCCTTCTCGGTGGCCGAAAACCTGGTCCTGGACCTTTATGACCAGGCACCCTTCGCCAGGGGAGTCAGCATGAGCCCCGCTAGAGTGGCGGAAAACGCCGCCGCCAAGGTCAAGGAGTTCGACATCCGGACTCCCTCGCCAGGCTCGGCAGCGGGGACGCTTTCGGGCGGCAACCAGCAGAAGGTGGTCATGGCCAGGGAACTGTCCCGGCCGCTGCGCCTGTTTATCGCCAGCCAGCCGACGCGCGGTGTCGACGTCGGTTCCATCGAGTTCCTGCACCGCCGGATCGTAGCCGAACGCGACGCCGGCACTCCCGTGATGATCGTCTCCACGGAACTCGACGAGGTGGTCGAACTGGCCGACAGAATCGCCGTACTTTACAAGGGCAAACTGGTGGGCATCGTCCCCGCCGGAACCCCTCGAGACACCCTCGGCCTGATGATGGCCGGGGTGGGCCCCGAAGGAGGCTCCGATGACAACTAAGGACCCTATTCCCCAGGCCGGCTCCGAAAGGGAGTCCAGCGCCGAAGTCCAGGCCGCCGACGTCGCGCTTGATACAGCCGGCGGCACCCTGGAACCGTCGCTCGTGCCGGTCTTCACGCAAAGCGGGGACACCGGCCACGCGGAGGGAAGCCTGTTGCGCCGGATCGTCATGGGCAACGGCTTCGTTTCCGTCCTGGCGGTGGTAGTCGCCCTGGTGCTGGGCGGGATCCTGATCGCGAGCACGGACGCCAACGTGACGAAGACCGCAGGCTACTTCTTCGCCCGGCCCAGCGACTTCCTGGGCGCCCTATGGAGCGCCATGACCCGCAGCTACGTTGCGCTCTTCCAAGGCTCCGTGTTCAACCCGCGGCAAGGTTTCTCGCCCCTGCTGGAAACCATGACCGTGGCCACCCCGCTGATCTGTGCCGGCCTTGGCGTCGCGCTGGCGTTCCGGGCAGGCCTCTTCAACATCGGTGCCCAGGGCCAGATCATCATGAGCGCCACGCTCGGCGCCTATGCCGGCTTTACCTGGCACCTGCCGCTCGTGGTGCACCTGCTCGTGGTGATCGTGATGGGCGTGATAGGCGGTGCCATCTGGGGCGGCATCGTCGGCATCCTCAAGGCCAGGACCGGCGCGCACGAGGTCATCGTGACCATCATGCTGAACTACGTAGCCTTGTTCCTGCTGGACTTCCTGCTCAATACCGCCGCCTTCCGCCGTCCTGGCGACAACAGTCCGATTTCGCCAAGACTCGATGACACTGCGGTCTACCCGCAGCTCATCCCCGGCTCCCGGCTGCACCTGGGCTTCCTGGTCGCCGTGGCACTGACCGTCGGGGTGTGGTGGCTGCTCAACCGCTCCACCATCGGTTTCGAGTTCCGGGCAGTCGGCGCAAACCCCGCGGCGGCACGGACTGCCGGCGTCAACGTCCAGAGGGCCACCGTGCTCGTGATGGCGATGGCGGGGGCGCTGGCCGGATTCGGCGGGATCGCCCAGATGGCGGGCACGGAGAAGGTTCTCACCGACGGCGTCGCCGCGCAGATCGGCTTCGACTCGATCACCGTGGCGCTCCTGGGACGCAGTACCCCATGGGGCACCTTCTTCGCCGGCCTGCTGTTCGGAGCGTTCCGCGCCGGTGCCGTGCAAATGCAGATCCAGACCGGCACGCCGATCGACATCGTGCTCGTCGTCCAGTCCCTTATAGTCCTGTTCATCGCCGCTCCTCCGCTGATCCGCTCGATCTTCGGGCTGAACCCCGCCAGGAAGAAGCGTGCCAAGACTGCGGCGAAGGCCGCCGTCGCCACCGGAGGTGCCAAATGACCACCGCAACCGCGCCCAAGCCGGCGTCCGGCGCCGCAGGGCCGACGACGGCGGTCCGCCCGTCGCTGAAGGTTCCCGTTTCGCTCGGGGTGCTTTCCCTCGTGGCCCTGGTGTTCTTCGGCTTCCTCGGGCCCGGCAGGACCGCCGAGATGAAGATCAGCGAGCAGGGCGACGCAATCGCCCTTCCCGCGCTGCAGATTCCTGGCCAGGCCGGAGGGATCGTCCTGGCAATCCTCCTCCTGGCGATGGCCGCCTACTCCGTCTACATGTGGAGCAGGGGAGAGCGCTCGCCCAAGTGGCTGCCGATCGTCTTCGCCGTGGTTTTTGTCTTCGCCCTGCTGGTGTGGATCGTCGCAGGCGCGCGCGAACCCTCGATCTCGCTGGCCGGCCTGATTGCCGGTTCCGTGACCCTGGCCGTGCCGCTGGTTTTCGGTTCCCTGTCCGGCGTGCTCTGCGAGCGGGTGGGCGTGGTGAACATTGCCATCGAAGGCCAACTGCTGGGCGGTGCTTTCACCGCCGCCCTCGTGGCCACGGTGACCCACAACGCGTACATCGGGCTGCTCGCCGCGGCGGTCGCGGGGGCCATGGTGTCGATGGTGCTGGCCGTGTTCAGCATCAAGTACCTCGTCAACCAGATCATCGTGGGCGTAGTCCTGAACGTCCTGGTTTCGGGCCTCACAGGCTTCCTTTTCGGCACGGTCATGGCACCGGATCCGGAACTGTTCAACACCCCGGCCCGCCTGGACATCCTGCCGATCCCGCTGCTGTCCGACATTCCGATCATCGGTCACATCCTGTTCGAACAATCGGTGGCCGGCTACCTGATGTACGTCGCCGTCGCCGTGGTCTGGGTGGGCCTGTTCAAGACCCGCTGGGGCCTGCGCGTCCGCGCCGTCGGCGAGCACCCGCAAGCGGCGGACACCCTGGGCATCAACGTCAACGCCACGCGATTCTGGAACGTCACCCTGGGTGGCGCGATTGCAGGCATCGGCGGTGCCATCTTCACCCTGGTAACCATCGATTCCTTCACCAAGGAGATTTCCGGCGGCCGCGGCTTCATCGCGCTGGCAGCCTTGATCTTCGGCCGATGGAACCCGATCGGTGCCTTCCTGGCCTCCCTGCTGTTCGGCTTCGCCTACAACCTGCAGTCCATCCTGGGCATCATCGGCACCCCCGTGCCCAGCCAGTTCATGGCGATGCTTCCCTACCTGGTGACGATCTTCGCCGTCGCCGGGCTGGTGGGCAGGTCACGGCCCCCGGCAGCCAGCGGCATACCGTACGTCAAGGGCTGAGCATGGCGGACATCGACTGGAGAGCGCTGGAAAGCGCCGCCGTGGCCGCGATGCGGAAGGCCTATGCACCGTATTCGAAGTTCCCGGTGGGGGCTGCCGCCCTCACCGAGGACGGCAGGATCGTCAGCGGCTGCAATGTGGAGAACGCCAGCTACGGCCTGACGCTGTGCGCCGAATGCGCGCTGGTGGGAGAACTGCACATGAGCGGTGGCGGGCGCCTGGCTGCCTTCTACTGCGTTGACGCCAGCGGCGCGGTCCTCATGCCCTGCGGCCGCTGCCGGCAGCTGCTGTATGAATTCCGGGCACCCGGCATGCAGCTCATGACCAGCAGCGGCATCCGGAGCATGGACCAGGTGCTGCCCGACGCCTTTGGCCCCGAAAACCTGGAGGACAAGCATGAACAGCAGTGAGGCATTCGGCGCCGAACCGTTTGACGCAGTACAGATCATCACCATCAAGCGGGACAAGGGAACCCTGACCCCGGAACAGATCGACTGGACCATCGACGCCTACACCCGCGGCGTCATTGCCGACGAGCAGATGTCCGCCCTGAACATGGCCATCCTCCTTAACGGCATGAACCGGGAGGAAATCTCCCGCTGGACGGCGGCGATGATCGCCTCCGGCGAGCGGATGGACTTCTCCGGCCTGCGGCGTCCCGACGGCGGCGTGAAGGCCACCGTGGACAAGCACTCCACCGGGGGCGTGGGGGACAAGATCACCCTTCCGCTCGCGCCACTGGTCGCCGTGTTCGGGGTGGCCGTTCCGCAGCTGTCCGGCCGCGGCCTCGGCCACACCGGTGGCACCCTGGACAAGCTCGAGTCCATTCCCGGCTGGCGCGCCGCCCTGAGCAACCGGGAAATCATGGACCAGCTGCAGGACATGGGCGCCGTCATCTGCGCGGCCGGCAGCGGCCTGGCGCCGGCGGACAAGAAGCTCTACGCCCTGCGCGACGTCACCGGAACGGTCGAGGCCATCCCGCTTATTGCTTCCTCGATCATGAGCAAGAAGATCGCCGAAGGCACGGGCTCGCTGGTCCTGGACGTCAAAGTGGGCTCGGGCGCCTTCATGAAGGACGAGGCACGGGCCCGGGAGCTGGCTGAGACGATGGTCGCCTTGGGCAAGGACGCGGGCGTCAACACCGTGGCCCTGCTGACCAACATGGACACCCCGCTGGGCCTCACGGCGGGCAACGCCATTGAAGTGGAAGAGTCCGTCGAGGTGCTGGCCGGCGGCGGCCCGGAAGACGTCGTCGAACTCACCGTCCGGCTCGCCGAAGAAATGCTGGCCTGCGCCGGAATCCACGACGCCGACCCCGCCGCCGCCCTCAAAGACGGCCGCGCCATGGACGCCTGGAACCGGATGATCGAGGCCCAGGGCGGCGACCCGAGGGCCGCGCTGCCCGTGGCGAAGGAGTCCGAGGTCATCTACGCACCGGCCGACGGCGTCCTCCTGGAGCTGGACGCGCTTTCCGTGGGCGTCGCGGCATGGCGGCTCGGGGCCGGCCGCGCCCGGAAGGAAGACGCCGTGCAGGCCGGTGCCGGGGTGCGGATGCACGCCAAGCCCGGCGCCTACGTGCGCGCCGGCGAACCGCTCATGACCCTGCTGACCGACACCCCGGAAAAGTTTGAGCGTGCGAAGGAGGCGCTGCAGGACGCCGTCGTGATAGGCCCGGAAGGCTCCCGCCCGGCACAGCGGCTGATCCTTGACCGGATTTCATAGGACCGGATTTCCTTGGGCCGGACTCCAGAGGACCGGACCGGCCAGGAACACCACGCCCAGACTCCTCGTTAGGAAACCGTGCAGGCAATCAATGACTTCATCCTCGCGGCCGCCGGGCAACCCTGGGTCCTGTTCCTCGTCCTCGCCTGTTGCCTGATCGACGGCTTCTTCCCGCCGATCCCCAGCGAGTCCGTGGTGGTGGGCCTGGCCGCGGTTTCCGTCACGGCCGGGATGCCGAACGCCTGGCTGCTGATACTGGTGGCCGCCATCGGTGCCTTCAGCGGCGACAACATCGCCTATCTCCTTGGCCGGAAGATCGGGACCCGGCGCTGGCGTTGGATGCGGACCCAGCGCATGCAGGGGGCGTTCCGCTGGGCGTCGCGGGAGCTCCGCCGTCGGGCAGCCTCGCTTATCCTGGTGGCCCGCTTCATTCCGATCGGCAGGGTGGCCGTCAACCTCACCGCGGGTGCCACGCATTTCCGGCATGGGGAGTTCATCGCCCTGACCGGGCTGTCGGCCGTGCTGTGGGCCGGCTACTCGGTGGGGATCGGCGCCTTCTTCGGCCAGTGGTTCGAACACAACCACCTGCTGGGCGCCGTGATCGCGATCATTGCGGCCATCATCCTTGGCGTGATCGTGGACCGGATCATCAGCAAAGTGCGCGGTCCGCTGCCCGAGGACCTGGACGTTCCTTGATCCAAGGCTTTGGCGCCCGGACTCCACCCTGGGTATGAGGCGCCCGACGCCGGAAGATCACCCCGCAGGGGGAGCCGCCGATGCTGCCTCCCGGGATAGCGTTGAAGCGGTGATTCCCGCGGCCGGGGCGTAGCGAACGGCGCACCGGCCGTGGGACACTGGGACAAGCTGTCCAGCCCTTCTTCCCCCGGTCAGATCGCCCGGTCATTACTAGGAGCCGTCGTCCGTGGATTTCCTGAACCAGATGCTTGAGCATGCCGCCGGGCAACCGTGGATCTACCCCATACTCCTGGTGTTCTTCTTCATCGACGGGTTCGCCACGATCCTGCCCAGCGAAACGGCCATCGTGGGCCTGTCCGCCCTCTCCATGCACCACGGTCAGCCGAACCTCTGGATCCTCGGCGCCACTGCCCTCGTCGGCGCAATGGCCGGGGACAACATGGCTTACCTGCTGGGCCGCAAGATCGGCCTGGAACGCTGGAAATGGATGCGCCGGCCGAAGGTCAAGAAAATGTTCGCCTGGGCCCAGTACGAACTCGGCAAGCGCGGCGCCGTGCTCATCTTCACCGCCCGCTACATTCCCTGGGGCCGGGTCGCCGTCAACTACGTGGCGGGCCAGACCGGATTCCGGCACCGCACCTTCTTCTTCCTGGACGCCTTCGCCTGCCTCACCTGGGTGGGCTACTCGATCGGCGTCGGCCTGCTGGCTGGGCAGTGGGTGCACAACAACCCGCTCCTGGGCGTCGGCATCGCGGTGGCATTCGCCGTCGTGCTCGGCTTCGTGGTGGACCATGCGCTCCGTTGGTGGCACAAGCGCCTGGAAAAGAAGGACGCCGCGAACGAGGCCGCCGAAGAGCCGGCTGCCGCCCAACCGGCCGTGCACGACGAACCCGAAGCCGCGCGGATTCCCGACGCCGGCTGAGTTTGGCACTACCCTTAGACCGTGACTGAACCCATCGTTGACGCCGCCCCTGCCCTTGACTTCGATCTGAAGAGCCTGCCCAAGGTTTCCCTTCACGACCACCTGGACGGCGGACTGCGCCCGGCCACCATCATTGAGCTCGCCGAAGCCGCTGGCCACACCCTGCCGTCCACCGATCCCGTGGCACTGGGCGAATGGTTCCGCGAGTCCGCGGACTCCGGCTCCCTGGTCCGCTACCTCGAGACCTTCGACCACACCGTCGCGGTGATGCAGACCAAGGAAGCCCTGGTGCGCGTCGCCAAGGAATTCGTCGAGGATCTCGCGGACGACGGCGTCATCTACGGTGAAGTGCGCTGGGCGCCGGAGCAGCACCTCCAGAAGGGCCTCACCCTGGACGAGGTCGTGGACGCCGTGCAGGAAGGCATCGAGGCCGGCGTTGAAGCGGTGGCCGCCACCGGCCGCGATATCCAGGTGGGACAGCTCATCACCGCCATGCGCCACGCGGACCGCAGCCAGGAAATCGCCGAGCTCGCCGTCCGCCACCGTGAAACCGGTGCCGTCGGATTCGACATCGCCGGTGCCGAGGACGGCTTCCCGGCGTCGCGCTTCAAGGACGCCTTCACCTACCTGGCCGAGCAGCACTTCCCGGCCACCGTGCATGCAGGCGAGGCCGCGGGCCTGGACAGCATCAGCTCCGCGCTCGTGGACGGCCGCGCCCTGCGCCTGGGCCACGGCGTGCGGATCGCCGAGGATATTTCCGTGGAGTTCGAAGTGGATCCGGAGAACGACGGCGAGGAAGCAGTGGGCATGGTGACCCTCGGCGAACTTGCCACCTGGGTCCGCGACCGCGGCATCGCCCTGGAGATCTGCCCGTCCTCCAACCTGCAGACCGGTGCCATTGCCGGCTTCGGCGAAGGCATCGAGAGCCACCCGATCGACATGCTGTACCAGCTGGGCTTCAATGTCACGGTCAACACCGACAACCGGCTCATGAGCGGCGTGACCCTCACCGACGAGTTCGAGCTGCTGGTGGAGACTTTCGATTACGACCTCGACGACCTGCTGGAGCTCACCCTCAATGCAGCCGAGGCTTCTTTCCTGTCCTTGGACGAGAAGGAAGCACTGGTCGAGTTCATCAACGACGCCTACGCCAACCTTGCCGCCTGACCATCCGGAAAACGGTATGCACGGTTCCTCCGGGAATGTTTCCCCCGGGGGAGCCGTGTCCCGCCTGGTGGAGGTCATCGCGGCCCTGCGCGAGCACTGCCCGTGGATGGGCGCCCTAACGCACGAATCGCTCGTTGAGTACCTGATCGAGGAAGCCTACGAAGTGGTGGATTCGATCGAGGCGGGCACGGAGGAGGAACTCGCCGGCGAACTGGGCGACGTCCTGCTCCAGGTGGTCTTGCATGCCCGGCTCGCCGAGGAACACGGCCGCTTCGATTTCGATGATGTGGCCCGCGCCATCACGGAGAAGATGGTCCGTCGCAACCCGCATGTGTTCCGGCCCGACGGCGCCCTGCAGGATTCGTTCCCGGCCACGGTCGAGGAAATCGTGCAGAAATGGGATGCCGTCAAGAAAGCCGAAAAACCCGGGCGCACCGATCCCTTTGAAGGCATCCCGCCGCACCTGCCGGCGCTAGCGCTCGCGCAGAAATCCCTTGACCGGGCTGCGCGGGCCGGCACCGCAGCTCCCGCACCGGCCGCCGTCGTTCCCGTCCCGGCCCACGCGACGGAAGCGGAGCTCGGCGACTACCTGCTCTCCGTTGCCGCCGCGGCGCGGGAGCGGGGATTCGACGCCGAACGGGCCTTGCGCGGGGCAGTGCGCCGCTACCAGGGCCACGGGGGAGGAACCCCGGAAGGTGCTTCCGAGGAAACCGTTCCGTAACCTTGGCCACTCTCGACTAGGCTAGTGCCGACGAGGACGTCGAGACTTTCCCTCTAGATTCCCAGTAAATCGCTTCACCATAAGGAGCAATCCATGGCGCTTATCGATGCCATCCACGCCCGCGAGATCCTTGACTCCCGCGGAAACCCGACCGTAGAAGTAGAGGTACTGCTCTCCGACGGCCAGATCGGCCGCGCCGCGGTTCCGTCCGGTGCCTCCACCGGTGAGCACGAGGCAGTCGAACTGCGCGACGGCGACAAGGGCCGTTACCTCGGCAAGGGTGTCCAGAAGGCCGTCGACGCCGTCATCGACGAAATCTCCCCGGCCCTGATCGGCTTCGACGCCACCGACCAGCGCAGCATCGACCAGGCCATGATCGACCTGGACGGCACCCCGAACAAGGCCAAGCTCGGCGCCAACGCCATCCTGGGCGTCTCCCTGGCCGTGGCCAACGCCGCCGCCGCTTCCGCCGACCTCCCGCTGTACAAGTACCTGGGCGGCCCGAACGCCCATGTCCTGCCGGTCCCGCTGATGAACATCCTCAACGGTGGCTCGCACGCCGACTCCGATGTCGACATCCAGGAATTCATGATCGCCCCGATCGGTGCAGAGACCTTCTCCGAAGGCCTGCGCTGGGGCGTTGAGGTCTACCACAACCTCAAGTCCGTGCTGCAGGAAAAGGGCCTCTCCACGGGCCTGGGCGACGAGGGCGGCTTCGCTCCGAACCTGCCCTCCAACCGCGCCGCCCTGGACCTGATCCAGGAAGCCATCAAGAATGCCGGCTACACCCCGGGCAAGGACATCGCCCTGGCCCTGGACGTTGCCTCCTCCGAGTTCTTCAAGGACGGCGCCTACCAGTTCGAGGGCAAGGCCCTCAGCGCGGCAGACATGAGCGCCTACTACGCCGAGCTCGTTGCCGACTACCCGCTGGTCTCCATCGAGGACCCGCTGGATGAGAACGACTGGGAAGGCTGGAAGATCCTCACCGACGCCATCGGTGACAAGGTCCAGCTGGTGGGTGACGACCTCTTCGTCACGAACCCGGAGCGCCTGCAGCAGGGCATCGACGCCGCCACGGCAAACTCCCTGCTGGTCAAGGTCAACCAGATCGGTTCGCTGACCGAAACCCTGGACGCAGTGTCCCTGGCACAGCGCAGCGGCTACACCACCATCACCTCGCACCGCTCCGGCGAGACCGAGGACACCACCATCGCTGACATCTCGGTCGCCACCAACGCCGGCCAGATCAAGACCGGTGCCCCGGCCCGCTCCGAGCGCGTTGCCAAGTACAACCAGCTGCTGCGCATCGAAGAGGAACTCGACGACGCCGCACGCTACGCCGGCCGCAGCGCGTTCCCGCGTTTCAAGGGCTAGCATCCGCGAAAACGGCTGACCGGTGGCTATGGTGGAAAGACCATGGCCACCGGTTCGGTTTAAGGGAACACCCGCGATCCGGGCGGCCGTGCGGAACCTCGAACGCAGCAAGCCGCCGGGCATGCAACAGGCAGTACAGGAGTGTCATGGCAACCCGCCGTCCCAAGGTCCCCCGCGCTGACGCCCTCGGCCGGCCTCAGCAGAAGGCCGACGGCGGCGATGTCATCCGGGCGGATTTCGGCGAGTCCCGCAAGGCAAACCCGGCCCCGGGAAACCCTGCCCAGGTGTCGCCCGCCGCCAGTGCTTCGGCAACAAAAGGCGCAGCGGAAAAAGCAAACGATGCCAGGGCCGCAAAGCCAAAGGCCCCGGCGTCGAAGGCCGCCTCGGCCAAAGCCCCGCCGGAGCCGGTGATCTCCAGAACGAGCGGCAAAGCCAGCGGCGCCGCCAGGAACGGGGATGATCCGGTCCCGGCCAAGGCCTTCTCTGGTCGCATGCTGGCGCTGGCCGTCGTCTTGGTAGCCATCACGGTGCTGCTGGCCCCGACGGTGAAGATCTTCCTGGAGAAGCGCGCTGAGATCTCCGCCTTGGAGGCCGAAATCGCGGGCAAGCAGGCCGAACAGGAAGACCTGAAAAATCAGATCTCGCGCTGGCAGGACCCCAACTACGTCAAACAGCAGGCGCGCGACCGCATTAACATGGTAATGCCGGGTGAAACGGGCTACTGGGTATTTGGTGCGGATGTTCCCGCCGGTACCCCCGGTGGCCGCACCGGCAACGGAGCGTCCGGAACCCCGGGAAACCTGCCCTGGGTGGATGGCCTGTGGGAGTCAATCCGACGCTCGGCAACAGACTAGACGCGGTGCCCGCCGCCGTCGTGCCCTGAGGGAACGGCAGAACAGGGCAGGAAGGTGGCAGAGCCAGTGCAAGAGAACACGGCCCCTGCGACGGAAGAATCCCGCATGCCCTCGGCACATGACCTGGACGTCCTGAGCCGCCAACTCGGCCGGCCCGTTCGCGATGTGGTGGAAATTCCCGCCCGCTGCGTCTGCGGCAACCCGCTGGTGGCCGCAACTGCACCCCGGCTGAGCAACGGCACCCCGTTTCCGACTACCTTCTACTTGACGCACCCGGTCATCACGTCGGCCGTGTCGCGCCTGGAGGCCAGCGGCACGATGAATGAGATGAACGACCGGCTCGCCGCCGATTCGGAACTCGCCGGGGCCTACCGCGGCGCGCACGAGGCCTACCTGCGGGCCCGGAACGAGATCGCCGGCCGCTCGGGCACGGGCGAGGTTCCGGAAATTGCCGGTGTTTCCGCCGGGGGCATGCCCACCCGCGTCAAATGCCTGCATGTGCTGGTGGGGCATTCCCTGGCCGCCGGCCCCGGCGTCAACCCGCTGGGCGACGAGGCGCTGGACGCCATCGCCGAGTGGTGGACCAAGGACCGCTGCTACTGCGCCGGCGCGTGGGAGACCGCGGGTGAGGCGCCGTCCAAGGACCTCAGCCGGCACGGTCCGCAGGGCTTGCCCGGGATCGTGGGCCGTCCCGCACCCGTCCGCAAGTCCCACGACGCATCCCGGCCCACGGAAGAAGGCTCCGCATGAAGCGCGTCGCTGCGATTGACTGCGGCACCAACTCCATCCGCCTGCTGATTGCCGACGTCAACGGCAGTGGCAACGGCGCCCCGCTGAGCGACATCGTGCGCGAAATGCGCGTGGTCCGCCTCGGCCAAGGCGTGGACGCCACCGGCGAACTGGCGCCGGAAGCCCTGGAACGGACGTTCGAGGCGAGCCGCGACTACGCCCGGCTGATCGAGGAGCACGGAGCCGGGGGAGTCCGCTTCGTCGCCACCTCCGCCAGCCGCGACGCCCGCAACCGGCAGGTCTTCGTCGACGGCATCCGCGAGCTCTTCGGGGTGGAACCGGAAGTCATCTCCGGTGACGAGGAAGCCGCGCTGTCCTTCGCGGGGGCCAGCAGCGTGCTGCCTTCGCGCGGCAAGGACCCTGTGCTGGTCGTGGACCTCGGCGGCGGCAGCACGGAATTCGTGCTCGGCGACGCCGACGGCGTGATCGCGGCGAAGTCGGTGGACATCGGCTGCGTGCGCCTCACCGAACGGCACCTGCGCAGCGATCCGCCCACCGCAGCTGAAATCGCCGCCGCGGAAGCCGACGTCGACTCCGCCATCGACCTCGCGGCGGAGACCGTTCCGCTGGGACGCAGCACCGCCGTCGTCGGCGTGGCCGGTTCCATCACCACCATCACGGCGCACGCGCTTGGCCTGGAACGCTATGAACCCGACCGGATCCACGGCGCCACACTGGACCTCGACCAGATCAGCAAGGCCGCAACGGAGTTGCTGGAAATGAGCCGCGAAGAGCGGGCGAAACTGCCGTACATGCACCCCGGACGGGTGGACGTCATCGGCGCCGGCGCCTTGGTCTGGCGGCGCATCCTGCAGCGGCTCGCGCGGGAAAGCGCTGGAACCATCACCGGTGCCACGTCCAGCGAACACGACATCCTAGACGGCATTGCGCTGAGTATTCAGTGATGGGGGATCCGCTGATGACGCACCCGGAAGCAGTTGGACCACGACGGCGCCACCGCACCCTTTCCGCCACGCTGGCCGGCCTGCTGGCCGCCAGCGGGCTCGCCGCGGCTTTGGCTGCCGGCGGACTGGCCACCGCGCCGCCTGCCGCCGCCGATACCTGGCGGGACAAGGAATACTGGCTCAAGGAATCCGGCATCGCCGAAGCCTGGAAGGTGTCCAAGGGTGCCGGGGTGAAGGTCGCGATCATCGACAGCGGCGTGGATGGGAAGCACCCTGACCTGAGGGGTGCGTTGGTAGGCGGTACCGACGTCTCCGGGGCGGGCAACCCGGACGGACAGAAAAGCATCGGCGCCAAACCCGAACACGGCACCCTCGTTGCCACCCTGCTCGCCGGCCGCGGCCACCAGAAGGCCACCCCTTCCGCCTCGCCACCCTCGTCCGCAACAAGCAGCGGAGGGCCCGAAGGCATCATCGGGGTCGCCCCGGAAGCGGACATCCTCTCCGTCTCCACCTGGCTTGGTTCGGCGAACCCGGCGGGCAAGAGCGACCAGGAACAGATCCCGGTGGCCGTGCGCTGGGCGGTGGACCACGGCGCGAAGGTCATCAACATCTCCCTCGGCAGCACGTCGCCGGAATGGCCGCAGAGCTGGGACGCTGCCTTCCTGTACGCCGAACAGAAGGACGTGGTGATCGTTGCCGCCGCAGGCAACCGCATAGGCGGGAACGTGCAGGTCGGTGCGCCCGCCACCATCCCCGGCGTGCTGACCGTGGCCGGACTCGACCGGGACGGCAAGGCAAGCGTCGATTCGTCGTCGCAGGGCATCAGCATCGGCGTCGCCGCGCCCGCGGAAGAACTCATCGGCGGCATGCCGGGCGGCAGCTATGCCGATTGGGCAGGAACCTCCGGGGCCACACCGATCGTCTCCGGCGTGGCCGCCTTGATCCGCTCCAAGTGGCCCAGCATGAGCGCCAAGCAGGTGGTGAACCGGATCGTCAGCACGGCGAAGGACGCCGGAGTCAAGGGCAAGGACCCGATCTATGGTTTCGGTGTGCTTGACGCCAAGGCTGCCCTGATTGCCAGCGTCCCGGAAGCCAAGGCCAACCCGCTGGGTTCGATCAACGACTGGATCCGCGTCCACAGGCGCGGGGACTTCAGCACTCCCACGCAGGCGCCGGGCCCGACGAAGAAGGCGAGCGCCAAACCGACCCTGCCGGATCCCACGGTCCCGTCGGCCAAGGCCCCGGCCGACGCCGGAACTGCCCTTCCGGGCGTCGTGGTCCTGGGCTTCGGGGTACTCTTCATCGCCATCGTGGCTGGGGCCGGGATGCAACTGCGCCGGGTCTACCGGAGTACCCCGGCGGAACCGGAAACCGGCAGCCTCGATACCGTTGAACCGGGCTCCCGAAAGTAGTTGGACAAGCTGTCCGGGAGTGCCCCCGGAACTAGTTAGTGAAGATTTTCACAAAGTGCGCTATTCTGGATTCATGGCACCCACCCCTGAGCTTATTGACCGTCCCCGTGTTCTCGTCGTCGGCGGCGGTTACGTCGGCCTGTACGTCGCACTGAAGTTGCAGAAGAAGATCGCCAACGCCGGTGGCATCGTCACCGTCGTCGATCCGCTGCCCTACATGACCTACCAGCCCTTCCTCCCGGAAGTTGCCGGTGGCAACATCGAGGCGCGCCACGCCGTCGTCTCCCACCGCCAGCACCTGAAGCACACCGAGCTGATCCAGGGCCGCGTCACCAGCATCGACCACGCCAACCGCACCGCGGTTGTTGCCCCGGCCGACGGCGGCGCTCCGTTCGAGATCCCGTACTTCGACGTCGTCCTGGCCGCCGGCGCCATCACCCGCACCTTCCCGATCAAGGGCCTCGCGGACAAGGGCATCGGCCTGAAGACCATCGAGGAAGCCGTTGCGCTGCGCAACAAGGTCCTCGAGCGCATCGAAGCCGCGTCCACCATGACCGACGCCGCAAAGCGTGCCAAGGCCCTGACCTTCGTGGTCGTGGGCGGCGGCTTCGCCGGCATCGAGTGCATCACCGAAATGGAGGACCTCGCCCGCGCCGCGGTCAAGAACAACCCGCGCATCAAGCAGGAGGAAGTCCGCTTCATCTTGGTTGAAGCCATGGGCCGCATCATGCCCGAGGTCACCGCACCGCAGGCCGAGTGGGTTGTTGAGCACCTGCGCAGCCGCGGCATCGAGGTGCTGCTGAACACCTCCCTCGACAACGCCGAGGGCACCCTGAAGCTGATCAACATGCCGGACAAGTCCCCGGCCGAGGAAGTCGCCGCGGACACCCTGGTGTGGGCCGCCGGTGTGCAGGCCAACCCGATGGTCCGCTCCACCGACTTCCCGCTGGAACCGCGCGGCCGCGTCAAGGTCCTCCCGGACCTGCGGATCGGCGGCGACGAGGGCATCGTCGACAACGCCTGGGCTGCCGGCGACATCGCCGCCGTCCCGGACCTCACCGGCAAGGGCCTGCCGGACGGCACCTGCGTGCCGAACGCCCAGCACGCGCTGCGCCAGGCCAAGAAGCTCGCCAAGAACCTGTGGGCTTCCCGCTGGGACAAGCCGCTGGCTGACTACAAGCACAAGAACCTTGGTGCTGTGGCCGGCTTCGGTGAATGGAAGGGCGTTGCCAACATCAACATCCTTGGCCGCATCGGCCTCAAGGGCGGCCTCGCCTGGTTGGCACACCGTGGCTACCACGGCCTGGCCATGCCCACGGTCGAGCGCAAGTTCCGTGTGATCTTCGGCTGGATCCTGGCCTTCTTCGCGGGGCGCGACACCACCCAGCTGATCGACCTGGACAACCCGCGCGGCGCCTTCGTGGCTGCCGCCACCCCGGCCCCCAAGCCCGCTGCCGCTCCGGCGCCCGCGGCTCCGGCCGAGGAGAAGGACAAGGACAAGGCGCCGGTTACCGCCGACGCCAAGTAAGTCCCTAATAAGGCCCCTTCCAACGACGGCGGCCGCTTCCCGCCACGGGAGGCGGCCGCCGTCGTCGTATCTGCCGGGCACAAGCCCGGCCATAGACTGTCTGCCATGGCAGGCGAAACTGATCTGATGGTTCTGTTGGGGTCCATGCATCCCGTGCTCCGTGACGGTGACTATGTCTACGCGCTCTGGCCGCACGGCAAGCCGCTGGAGGGCGGCATCGAGGCCGCCGTGCGCGAAGCCGAGGGCCTCACGGTGGTGCTGCACCGCGACGAAGCCGAGCGGCTGGGCCTGTCCTACGACTTCGTGGCCGCCTGGATCACCCTGCAGGTGCATTCCGCGCTCGAGGCCGTGGGCCTGACGGCCGCCGTCAGTTCCGCGCTGGGCGCGGCCGGCATCAGCTGCAACGTCCTGGCCGGCTTCCACCACGACCACCTCCTCGTGCCCACGGCTCAGGCGGCACATGCGATGGAGGTCCTCACTCTGCTGCAGCAAGGGCTGGTACTGCGCGGCGAAGTCCCGGCGGACCGCGGCGCGATCCTGGCCCTGACTGCTTCGGCCTTCTCCATCAGCCCGGTCACTGGCCTCCCGGTGGAAGGTACCCCGGCCGAAGTGGCGCTCCTGAAGGAACTGTTCGACTGCGTGGAGTACCTCCCCGATTTCAGCATCGTGGCCGAGCTTGGCGGCGAGATCGTGGGCCATGTCATCAGCACCCGCGGCGCCGTGGGCGGGACCCCTTTCCTGGGGCTCGGCCCCATCAGCGTGGAACCGCACCTGCAGCGGCGCGGGATCGGTTCGGCCCTCCTGCGCGAAACCGCCCGCCGCGCCGAGGCCGCGGGGGAGGCGGGCATCGCCCTGCTCGGAAGCACCGTGTACTACCCGCGCTTCGGCTATGTTCCGGCGGCCGCGGTGGGCATCGAGGCTCCCGATCCTGCCTGGGGTGAGCACTTCCAGGTGCTGCCGCTTCCCGGAATGCCCGACGGCGGCCAGCCCGACGGCGTCAGGGGCACCTTCCGCTACGCGGCACCTTTCGAGCGGCTCTAGCGGGCGGGGGTACCGGGCGGGCGCTGGGTTAGGATTGTGCGGGCGCCCCAGTAGCCCAATTGGCAGAGGCAGCGGACTTAAAATCCGCAAAGTCAGGGTTCGAGTCCCTGCTGGGGCACCATCGCCGTGGCAGGACCATTACCGCCGCATTTCCCGCGAAAGCACACAAAATTCAGACACTACCCGTGCGCCCGGAAGAGGATTCCCCAGAGGCAACGAGTGTTATAGGGATGTGACCTGATTCACTTATCTTCCCGGTCTGATTGCACTAGTTTGAGTCGTATTCAGGGACTACCTGATCTATCGCATCAAAGGCAGTTCGCACCTTCGATCGAGGAGACAAACATATGTTTGACCTTTCCCACGCGGCTCCGCGTGCAGCCAAGCTCACCGTGCTTGGCATCGGTGTCGCGTTCCTGGCTACGGCCTGCGGCGGTTCGCCGGCACCCAGCGCATCATCGTCGTCCAGCGGCCCGGCAGCCGGAGCCATCTCCTGCCCGGCACCGACCGCAAGCGCGAGCGCCAGCAGCACCGAAGCGCCGTCCACCGGCCCGGTGCCGCCGTCGGCCACCACCACCGACGTTCCCCTGAAGCTGGGCTCCCTGCTGCCGACCACCGGCAGCCTGGCCTTCCTCGGCCCGCCCGAAATCGCCGGTGTGAACCTTGGCGTCAAGGAAGTCAATGCAGCAGGCGGTGTCTTGGGCAAGCCGATCCAGGTGACCCACCGCGATTCCGGCGACACGAAGACTGACACCGCCACGCAGTCCACCACGGCCCTGCTGGCGGGCGGAGCGCAGGCCATCATCGGTGCCGCTTCGTCCGCTGTGTCGAAGACCGTGATCAACCAGATCACGGGAGCCGGGGTCATCCAGTTCTCGCCCGCCAACACCTCCCCGGACTTCACCGCCTGGGATGACAAGGGCCTCTACTGGCGCACCGCCCCGTCGGACGTCCTGCAGGGCAAGGTCCTCGGTAACTACATCGCCACCTGCGGCGTCCAGACCGTCGGCATGATCGTGCTTAACGACGCTTACGGAACCGGGCTGCAGAAGTATGTGAAGGAGTCCTTCGAGGGCGCCGGCGGCAAGGTGGTAGACGAAGAGCTCTTCAACACCGGAGACTCCCAGTTCCAGGCCCAGGTGGACAAGGTCGTTGCGGCCAAGCCGGACGCGATCGTGCTGATCACCTTCGACGAAGCGAAGTCGATCATCCCGCTGCTGACTGCCAAGGGCATCCCCGGCAATCAGCTGTTCCTGGTGGACGGCAACACCTCCGATTACAGCAAGGTCTTCAAGGCCGGCACCATGACGGGGGCACACGGCACCTTCCCGGGTACCTTCACCAAGGACGCATTCAAGAAGTCGCTCCTGACGGTGGACCCGAAGCTGAAGGACTTCACCTACGGTGGCGAGTCCTATGACGCCGTGAACCTGATCGCACTGGCCGCCGAGGCTGCCAAGAGCACCAAGGGCGTGGACATCGCCAAGAAGCTCAAGGACGTTTCCGAAGGCGGCGAGAAGTGCTCGGACTTCGCTTCCTGCGTGACACTGCTGCGCAACGGCAAGGACATCGACTACGACGGCAAGTCCGGTCCGGTGACATTCTCCGACGCCGGCGACCCCACGGAAGCCTACATCGGCATCTACGAGTACAAGGATGACAACACCTTGAGCCCGGTCCAGGAAGAGTTCGGCAAGCTGTAAGCCGGCCCGTTCAGGAGAAGGTCCAGGACAAAGAGTAAGCCCCGGAGCGTTCGCTCCGGGGCTTACCTTTTGTGTGTGCCTGCTTTACGGGCCCTCGCCCTCCACGGTGTCTGCAAGGGTGCCCAGGTACAGCTGGATGACCTTGGGATCCTTCATGAGCTCCCTGCCGGTTCCGGTGTACGCGTCCTTGCCCTGGTCCAGGACGTAGCCGCGGTCGCAGATCTGCAGGCAGCGGCGGGCGTTCTGTTCCACCATGATCACGGACACGCCGGCCCGGTTGATCTCGTGGACCCGCAGGAAGGTCTCGTCCTGCTTGACGGGGGAGAGGCCTGCCGAGGGTTCGTCCAGCAGCAGCACGGCCGGATCCATCATCAGGGCCCGTCCCATGGCCACCATCTGGCGTTCACCGCCGGAGAGTGAACCCGCGCGCTGCGCACGGCGGCGGCCAAGTTCCGGGAAGAGCTCGGTGACAAAGTCGAAGCGCTCCGCGAACGCCTTGGGCCGCTGGAACAGGCCCATCTGCAGGTTCTCTTCGATGGTCAGTGCCGCGAACACGTTGTTGTTCTGCGGTACGAAGCCCAGTCCCTGCGAGACCAGCTTGTTGGCCTTCAGCCCCGTGAGGTCCTTGCCGTGCACCACCACCGAACCCGAGTGCACCTTGACGAGGCCGAACATGGCCTTGAGCAAGGTCGACTTGCCGGCGCCGTTGGGTCCGATGATGCCGATCAGTTCGCCCTTGCGGGCCTCGATGCTGCAGCCGTTGAGGATGTTGACCCCCGGCAGGTAGCCGGCCACGAGGTCGGTGACCTTGACGACGGCGTCCTCCGTGGGCGTACTGCCGGCAGCCGGCATGGCGCTGGTGGCGCTCATTTGCCTTCCTCCTCTTCCAAACGGGCTTCGATGACCTCCGGCGCGATGATGCCGGCGTCCTCGGTGCCCACGATCGATTCTTCGTCCGCTTCCAGTTCAGCCTCGAGTTCCCGGATGCCTTCAGCATCGCCGAGGTCGACGTCGTGGTGGGCGCCCAGGTACGCGTCGATCACGGCGGGGTCCTTCATGACTTCGCCCGGGGGGCCTTCGGCGACGATCCGCCCTTCGGCCATCACCACCACCCAGTCGGCGATGTGCCGCACCATGTTCATGTCGTGCTCGACGAACAGCACGGTCATGCCTTCGGCCTTGAGGTTCTTGATGTGGTCCAGGAGGGACTGGGTGAGCGCCGGGTTGACGCCGGCCATGGGCTCGTCCAGCATGACCAGTTTGGGCTGCACCATCAAGGAACGGGCCATTTCCAGCAGCTTCCGCTGGCCGCCGGACAGGGATGCCGCATAATCGTCCTTTTTGGCGTCCAGTTTGAACTTCTCCAGCAGTACGTCTGCCTGCTTGGTGATTTCCCGTTCCCGGCCGCCCCAGAGGTTCTTGAACAGGGCCTTCGAGAGCCGTTCGCCGGGCTGCCTGGACGCGCCAAGCCGCATGTTCTCCATCACTGTCAGCTTGCCCATCACCTTGGTCAGCTGGAAGGTCCGCACCATGCCCATGCGCGCCAACTTGTAGGAGGAGACGCCGGCGATGCTGTTGCCTTCGAAGGTCCAGGCCCCGGAATTGGGAGTGTCGAAGCCGGTCAGCAGGTTGAAGAGGGTGGTCTTGCCGGCGCCGTTGGGGCCGATCAGTGCGGTGATCTTATGCCTGGGGATTTCGAGGTGCTCGACGTCGACGGCGCTGATGCCACCGAAGTTCCGGGAGACGTTGTCCGCCACCACGATCGGGTCCCGCTTCTTGCAGCCCGGGAGGTTTTCGCCGACGGCGATTGCCCGGGAGTCTGTCATGTAGTCGATGTTGTCGTCGTTGCCGACGGCGTGGGAAGGGCTCATGCGAACGCCAGCTCCTTTTTGTTACCGAAGACGCCTTGCGGCCTGAAGACCATCAGGAGCATCAGCGCGACGCCGACCAGGATGAATCGCAGCTGGCCGGCCTGGACGATCGAGAGGAACGTGACCGCACCGGACTCGATGAGTCCGGCAAGCAGGTTCTGGGTCAGAGACAGCACGACCCAGAAAATCATGGCTCCGACAATCGGGCCCAGCACCGTGGACATGCCGCCGAGCAGGAGGACCGTCCACAGGAAGAAGGTGAGCTCGGTTGCGTAGTTCGCCGGCTGCACCGATCCGCGGGGGAGGGTGAACAGGAGCCCGGCCAGGGTGCCCAGGATGCCGCCGATTACCAGTGCCTGCATCTTGTAGGCGTAGACGTTCTTGCCCAGGGAACGGACGGCGTTCTCGTCCTCGCGGATGCCCTTGAGCACCCGTCCCCAAGGGCTGCGCATCAGGAGCCAGACGATCACCGCGCATACGGTCACGAGGATCCAGCTGACGACGCGGACGTAGAAGTCCCGGTTGCTCCAGCCGAAGATGTAGGTTCCGGGCGGGAAGGGGTTGAAGGAATCGAAGTCCCGTTGGAAGGAGGACAGGCCGTCCGCGGAACCGGTGACCCGGAACAGGGTATTGGTGGTGACGATGTACCGGATGATTTCCGCCGCGGCGATGGTGACGATGGCCAGGTAGTCGGCCCGCAGGCGCAGCGTGGGCACACCCAGGAGGAGGCCGAAGATGACTGCGCAGAGCAGCGCGATCAGGAACCCGACCACGAACGGGACCTTGAAGGTCAGCGTGGAAATGGCGAAGCCGTAGGCGCCCACCGCCATGAAACCGGCCTGGCCGAAGTTCAGCAGGCCCGAGTAGCCGAAATGCACGGCGAGGCCGAGCGCGGCAAGCGCGTAGGCCGCCGTCGTCGGGGCGACGATTTCGCCGAGCGCAAGAGAGAGGATGTTTCCGAAATCCATTGTTTGCTCCTAACCCACACGCTCACGCCGGCCGAGGATGCCCTGCGGACGGAAGAGGAGGACTACGATCATGACGACGAGAGCGCCGACGTATTTCAGGTCCGGTGGCAGCACGAGGCTGGTCAGTTCGATGAAGATGCCGACCACCAGGGATCCGACCAGGGCGCCGAACACGGTGCCGAGGCCGCCGAGGGTCACGCCGGCGAAGATGGCGAGCAGGATCTGCGTGCCCATGTCCCAGGTGACGCCGGGGCGGTAGTAGGCCCAGAGGATGCCACCCAGGGCGGCCAGGAAGCCGCCGACGACCCAGACGATCCGGATGACGCCGTCGACGTCGATGCCTGAGGCCGCCGCGAGTGCCGGGTTGTCCGCTACGGCACGGGTGGCCTTGCCGAGCCGGGTCTTGAGCAGCAGGAGGCCCAGGGCGGCGATCACCACGGCGGAGATAAGCAGGGACCAGAGAGTGTTCGGGGACACCGAGATCGGCCCGAGTTGCACGTCCGTGACCTGCGCGCCGGGGAGCTGTTGGGTGTCGCCGCCGAAGAAGAACTGGAAAACGTACCGGGCAGCCAGGGCAAGGCCGATCGAGACGATCATCATCGGCACCAGGCCTGTTCCGCGGCGTCGCAATGGTCGCCATAGCGCAGCGTCCTGGAGGTATCCGAAGGCGGCGCCAGCCACAAGGGCAAGCGCGATGGCCAGCCAGACCGGCAGTCCCAAGGCGTTGAAGGCGAAGACGCCGAGGGCGCCGACGGTCACCATCTCGCCGTGGGCGAAGTTGGTCAGGCCCGTGGTTCCGAAGATGAGGGACAGGCCCACTGACGCCAGGGCGAGGAGCATGCCGAAGCTCACCCCGGCCACGAGGCGGTTGAGCAGGTCCTGGCCGAAGTCCTGGCCCTGGACAACGATGCCCTTGCCGAAGGCGAAGATCACCGAGAGGTTGGACGTCTGGCTGAAGGAGACATCGCGCGGATTCTGTTGGCCTTCGGCGAGCTTGATGCCATTGGGCAGGGTGGAAGTGTCGAGTTCAATCGAGTAGGTGCCTTTGGACGGCACGGGGATGTTCCACGAGCCGTTGGCTCCCGAGGTCGCCGAGCCTTCGAAGTTGTTGCCCTTGGCGGTGATCCGGACGCCCGGGATCGGCGCACGGGCGTCGTCACGGAGGAAGCCGCTGATGTTGTTTTGGAAACCTTGCTGAGCGGGCGACGGCGAAGGCGAAGGGGTGACTGCCTGCGCGGCGGGCCCTGCCAGCAGCAGTCCGGCCACGAGGGTCGCAAGGAGCGCCCCCATGACTTGCCGCAGTCCCGCGTGCGGTCTCTTGGACCGCTCTCTGCTTGTGCTTCTCAAGATGGAAAACCTTCCACATTGGGGGTGGTCCCGGTGCGCCATTGCAGCCGGTGCGAACGGTCATGGGCTCGGCGCACAGCTTCCGTAGCCTCCGCTGTGTGACTTGCATCACCCATGCGTGCTTATGCTACCGCCGAGCGAGCGTGAATAATGCTGTGCGCAGGGGTCCAGAGGGTCGCGATCGGATAACAACTGTGCTGTCCCGTACCCATGCGGAACTTTCGGGAGGGGCTGTGCGTAGGAATTGGTAGCGTGAACTATCACTTCGCCCTTATTCAGGAGGACATTCCACCATGGCACTCGGCGGCAACCCGATCTTCAACGGAAAGAATTTCCGTGGGGCCACGCAGGCACCACCTGTCCCCGCGAATCCCTACGCCCAGAACCCGTACGGCCAGAACCCTTATGCCCAGACCCAGACTGTGCAGAATCCGTACCTGAGCGCTGATCAGTTGCAGAACATGTACAACCGGCCCGCCGCCGGTCCGGTTGAAACCGGCCGCATGACGTTCGACGACGTCATCATCAAGACAGCTGCCTGCCTCGCCGTTGTGGTGCTCGGCGCAGCCGTGACGCTGTTCGTGCCGATGGGCACCGCCAGCCTGTTGATGATCGCCGGCGCCCTCGGCGGTTTCGTGCTGGCGCTGGTGAACACCTTCAAGAAGCAGCCGTCCCCGGCCCTGATCCTGGCCTACGCCGGCCTCGAGGGCCTGTTCCTGGGCGGTCTCACCCGCATCCTGGACGGCATGTTCCCGGGCGTCGGCCTGCAGGCCGTGATCGGCACCCTGGCGGTAGCCGGAGTGACCCTCCTGCTCTTCAAGAGCGGCAAGGTGCGCGCCACCCCCAAGGCGATGCGCTTCTTCATGATCGCCCTCATCGGCTACGCCGTCTTCGCCCTGATCAACATGGTGCTGATGCTGACCGGTGCCGTCACCGAACCCTTCGGCCTACGCACGAGCGTTGAGATCTTTGGCATCCCGCTTGGTGTCTTCGTCGGCCTGCTGGCCATCGGCCTGGCCGCGTTCTCGCTCATCATGGACTTCACGAGCATCGAGGAAGGCGTCCGCGCCGGCGCCCCGGAGCGCTACTCCTGGACGGCCGCCTTCGGCCTGACCGTCACCCTGGTGTGGCTGTACGTGGAAATCATCCGTCTGCTGGCCATCCTGCGCGGCGACGACTAGCCATCAGCAAACACGGCGAGGGCTCCGCTTCGGCGGGGCCCTCGCTTTCTGTTGTCCGGCTTTCTGTTGTCCGGCTCAGCTCAGCCGCTCGAACACCACGGCCATGCCCTGGCCGCCGCCCACGCACAGGGTGGCCAGGCCGAAAGTGCCGTCGCGTTCGCGCAGGCCGTTGATCAGGGTGTTGGTCATCCGGGCCCCGGTCATGCCGAAGGGGTGGCCCAGGGCGATTGCGCCGCCGTGGACGTTGAGTTTTTCCGGATCGATGCCCAGCTCGCGCGCACTGGCCACCACCTGCACGGCGAAGGCCTCGTTGAGTTCCACAAGGTCGATGTCAGCCATGGTCAGGCCAGCCAGGTCCAGTGCGCGTCGCGTCGATTCCACCGGGCCCATTCCCATGATCTCGGGGGAGAGGGCGCTGGCCGCGGTGGAGACGATGCGCGCCAGCGGTGTCAGGCCGAGCTCCCGAGCGCGGGAGTCGCTCATGACGACGACGGCGGCCGCGCCGTCGTTCAGCGGGCAGGCGTTGCCGGCGGTGACGGTTCCCCCGCGGCGGAAGACCGGTTCCAGGGCGCTGACGGCCTCCAGCGTCACTCCCGGGCGGGGCGAATCGTCGCGCTCCACCACGGTGCCGTCCTTGCGGGTGTACGGGGTGATCTCGCGGCTGAAGAATCCCGAGGCAATCGCGGCCTCGGCACGGTTCTGGCTGAGGACACCCCATTCGTCCTGCTCGGCGCGGCTGATGCCGTAGGTGGTGGCGACGTTCTCCGCCGTCTGGCCCATGGCGATGTAGACGTCCGGCAGGCGGTCCCCGAGCCGCGGGTCCGTCCACGGAGTGTTGGACGCTGCCCGGGCCGCGGTGCGCTGCTTGGCGGACTGGAAGCGCGGGTTGTGCACCCCGGCGTCGCTTTCCCCGGCACCGGCCCAGTTCTGATACCGCGACACTGACTCGACGCCGCCGCTGAGGAAGGCATGGCCCTCCCCGGCCCGGATTGCATGGAAAGCCATCCGGAGGGTCTGCAGGCTGGACGCACAGAAGCGGTTGACCGTGACGGCAGGCACGTAGTCGAGCCCGCACAGCACGGACACCACGCGCGCCATGTTCGAGCCCGCTTCGCCGCTGGGTTCCGCGCACCCCAGGTAGAGGTCGTCCAGTCCGAGGCCGGGACCCGCGCCGGCGTCGAACGCGGGGATCTTCGCCAGCGCCGCGGTGACCATGGCTGCGGCCAGGTCGTCCGGGCGCTCGTCCTTGAGGGAGCCTTTGAAGGCCCGGCCGATCGGGCTGCGGACCATGGACACGATGACAGCCTCAGTCATGGCCCCAGCTTACGCCCGCGCCCGGCTGCCGGGCCGCGCCTGTTCAGGCCAGGCGGGAGGCCCCGGCGGCCGGGGTGACCGTGAAGATGTCCGGTGCGGTGTAGCCGGCGTCCGCGAAGGACCGCACGACGGCGTCGCGCACCTGCTGCTCCAGTTCCACCGGGGTCAGGGCGATCGCAGAGCCGCCGAAACCGCCGCCGGTCATGCGCGCGCCGATGGCGCCGTTGGCCCGTGCCGTGTCGACGGCGAGGTCCAGTTCCGGGCAGGAGATCTCGAAGTCGTCGCGCATCGACACGTGGCTGGCATCCAGGAAACGGCCGATGCTGCCCGCGCCACCTGCCGCCAGCTGTTCCACCGTCTCAAGCACACGCGCGTTCTCAGTGACTACGTGCCGGACCCTGCGGAAGGTGACATCGTCGAGGATCCGGGCGGCGTCGTCGAGCTGCTCCACCCCGAGGTCGCGCAGCGCCGGGACGCCCATGAGCCGGGCACCCAGCTCACAGGACGCGCGGCGCGAGGCGTAACCGCCGTCGGCGTGGGAATGCGAAACCTTCGTGTCGATCACCAGCAGGACCAGGCCCGCGGCTTCGGCGTCGAAGGGGACCAGCTGCACGCTCTGGTCCCGGCAGTCCAGGAACACGGCTTTGCCCTTGCTGCCGCGCAGGGACGCGGACTGGTCCATGATGCCGGTCGGGGCGCCGACAAAGCCGTTCTCGCCGTGCTGGGTGGTCAGCACCATTTCCTCTGCGGCCAGCCCCGCGCCGGTGAGTTCGTTCAAGGCGCTGATGACGGCGCATTCGATGGCGTGGGACGAGGACAGTCCGGCACCCAGCGGAACATCGGAGTCCAGGAGGAGCTCGAACCCCGGGACCGTGAGGCCACGCTGCTGCAGGGCCCAGGCAACGCCCAGCGGGTACTTGCTCCAGCCTTTGCCGGAACCGGGGGTGAGCACGGCCAGGTCCGCGTCCACGATGCCCTGGTCCCCGAAGGTGGACAGCAACCGCACCGTGGAGTCACCGCGCAGGCGGATGGCCACCTTCGCGGTCTTGTCGATCGCGAAGGGCAGCACGAAGCCCTCGTTGTAATCCGTGTGTTCGCCGATCAGGTTCACGCGCCCCGGCGCCTGCCAGACACCGTCGGGCAGTGTCCCGAAAGCCTCTTCGAAGCGGGCGGCGAGGCCGCTGCGGAGCTGCCCGTCTATCTGGTGGACGGCCCGGGTGCGGGTCATGCGCGCGCTCCTTCCGGGAGGTTGCTGTCGAAGACAGGGCTGGCAACTGCCCTGAGCCTTTCGGCGACGGCTTCGGGGGTGGTGTCGTTGATGAAGGCTCCCATGGCCGCTTCGGAACCGGCGAGGAACTTCAGCTTGTCCGCGGCACGGCGCGGGGACGTCAGCTGCAGGTGCAACTGGCCGGAATCCCTCAGGGAAGGCTCCAAGGGGGCCTGGTACCACGCAGAGATGTACGGCATGGGCGTGGGGTAGAGCCGGTCCAGCCGCTTGAGCAGTTCCAGGTACACCACGGCAAGTTCATCGCGCTCTTCGCCGTTCAGTGCCGCCAGGTCCGGGACGTGGCGGTGCGGAACGAGGTGGATTTCCAGCGGCCAGCGGGCCGCGAAGGGGACGTATGCGCTGAAGTGGCCGGCCTCCAGGACCATGCGGCTGCCGTCGCTGCGTTCGGCGCGGAGGATGGAGGCGGCCAGGGTCTCCTTGCCGCCGTTTCGCTCGAAGTGCGCGGCTGCGGCGGAGGCCAGGACCCTGGCCCGCGGGGTGACGTAGGGGTACGCATAGATCTGCCCGTGCGGGTGGTGCAGCGTGACGCCGATGTCCGCACCCCGGTTCTCGAAGGGGAAGACCTGCTTGATTCCGGGGAGGGCGCTCAGGGCTCCGGTGCGCTGCGCCCAGGCTTCGATGACTGTGCGGGCGCGCTGTTCGCTGAGTTCGGCGAAGGAGCCGGTGTGCTGCGGGGTGAAGGAGACCACCTCGCATCGGCCGTAGGCGGGTGCGCTATGGCCCCAACCACCGTTGTCCGGGGCCTCCGGCAATTCTCCCGTTGCGGGGCCGAGCGAGGGGAAGCGGTTTTCGAACACCACGACGTCGTAATCCGGCGCCGGGATCTCCGACGGGTTGTCCGGCGTGGTGGGGCAGATGGGGCACTGGTCCGCCGGCGGCAGGTGCGTACGGCTCTGGCGGTGGGCGGCGACGGCGACCCAGTCACCGCTCAGTGCGTCGAAGCGGACTTCGCCTGGCTCGGCGCGCGGCGGCAGCGCGCGGTGGTCCACCAGGGAGGCGGGGTCCCGCGGCGGCGTGCCTGCGTCGTCGAAATACATCAGCTCCCGGCCGTCGGCGAGGAAAGTGCTGCTAAGGCGAGTCATGCGACAATCATCCCACAACTAACCAAAAGTGCAAATTAATTAACAAAACATCACATCTGTCGATGCAGTACGGTTATGCCATGCCTACCGAGATTGCCGGTGAAAAGACCGAATCGCGCCGCTTTGCCAGCGGCCGCCAGTACGAGATCCGACGCGGCGACGCGCTCGCCGTGGTCACGGAACTTGCCGCCGGCCTGCGCCTTTTCAGCCGCAATGGCGTGCAGCTGACCGAAAGCTACAACGACGACGAAATCCCACCAGGCGCCACCGGCATCACCCTGGCGCCGTGGGCCAACCGCGTAGAGGACGGCGTCTGGTACCTCGACGGTGCCAAGCAGCAGCTGGACATCACGGAGGTGGGCCGCAACAACGCCAGCCATGGCCTGCTGCGCAACGCCTCCTACGCGCTGGTGGACGAAGACGAATTCTCGGTCACCCTTGAAGCCGTGATCTTCCCGCAGCACGGCTACCCCTTCCTGGCCCGGCACCGGGTGAGCTACGAACTCGATGCGGACCTCGCCCTGCGGGTCTCGCAGACCTTCATCAACGACTCGCATTCCGCGGCGCCGTTCGTGCTTGGCGCCCACCCGTACCTTCGCCTCGGCGACGTCGCACCGGAGGAACTGCTCCTGACGGTCCAGGCGGCCACCCGCCTCGTGGCGGACGAGCGGCTCATCCCGCGCAGTGCCACGCCCGCGGACGGCGCGTACGCGCTGGGCGGCGGGGCCGCCGTCGCGGACCTGGACATCGACGTCGCCTATACGGACCTGGTGTTCGACGGCGGCGTGGCCCGGCATGTGCTCAGCGCGCCGGACGGGCGACGCGTCACCCTTGAACAGGACGAGGGCTGCGGTTACGTGCATGTCTTCGTTACCGGCAATTTCCCGGGCCGCAGCAAGGCGGTGGCGATCGAGCCCATGACCGGCCCGGCGAATGCCTTCAACACCGGTGAGGGCCTCCGCTGGCTGGAGCCCGGCGCGTCGTTCACCATGCGCTGGGGGATTTCGGCAGTCATCTGAGCGGTTCCCCCTCCGGGCCAGGCGGTTTCCCATAGACGCCCGCCTGCGGAATTATGGGGGCATGAGGCCCACACCAGACGCCACCCCCTCCCTTCCGCCCGCCCGACCCACGGTGGTTCCGCCCCGGCTGTCCGAACACGAGATTGCACAGGACATTCCCTACGGTGTGCGGATCGCTGCGGCCTGGGGCTGGCGGATCGGGCTGATCATGCTGGTGGGCGGGGCGTTCATCTGGCTCCTGTCCAAGGTCAGCTTCCTCATCATCCCGCTGATGGTCGCGTCCCTGCTGGCCGGCCTGCTGCACCCGGTCACGGCCTGGCTGCGCAAAGCCATGCCCCAGGGCCTCGCCGTTGCGGTCACGGTGCTGGGCTTCATCGGCCTGATCGCCGGCGCACTGGCCCTGGTGGGCCGGCAGCTCGCCACCGGCTTCGGCGAACTGTGGCAGCAGGCCCTGACCGGCATCCAGCAGGTCCAATCCTGGCTCTCCGACGGGCCGCTGCACATTACGGCCGACCAGATCGATAAGTACATCGAAGACGGCGTCAACGCGCTGCAGAACAACAGCAGCAGCATCCTCAGCGGGGCGTTGTCCTTCGGCAGCACCGCGGGCCATTTTGCCGCAGGGCTGGTGCTCGCACTGTTCATCCTGATCTTCTTCCTGCTTGAGGGCTCACGGATCTGGAGCTTCCTGGTGCGGTTGCTGCCCAAGCGCGCCCGCGCAGCCACCGACGGGGCGGGACGCCGTGGCTGGGCGTCCATGGTCAGCTACGTGCGCATCCAGATGTTCGTGGCCTTCGTGGACGCTGTGGGCATCGGCGCCGGTGCCGCGATCATCGGGGTTCCGCTGGCCTTGCCATTGGGCGTGCTGGTGTTCATCGCTTCCTTCATCCCCGTGGTGGGTGCCCTCGTCACCGGTGCGATCGCCGTCCTGCTGGCACTGGTGGCGAACGGGTGGGTCAACGCCCTGATCATGCTTGGCATCGTGCTGCTGGTGCAGCAGCTGGAAAGCCACATCCTGCAGCCGATCGTCATGGGCAAGGCGGTGTCCTTGCACCCGGTGGCCGTGATCCTCTCCGTTGCCGCCGGTTCCTACCTTGCCGGGATCCCCGGTGCCCTGTTCGCCGTGCCACTGCTGGCCGTAGCAAACACGGCGGTTCGCTATATTGCCGGCCGGACGTGGGAACATGATGAAGGACTGTCCGCCTCCTACAGGGAGGCCGGAGCCGAGGTGCAGGACCCTGACCAGGATCCCAACATCAAGGACACCCGGCCTGCCGCGTTGCGCCCCGCGCACAACGGCAAGCAGTTCCCGGGCGGCAATGATGCCCCCACCCATGAAGCGGCCGCCCGGCCAGGCCACGGCCAGGACCCGGCAGCCGAGACCGACAAAGGAGAGTAATCCGTGAACACCCTCGAAACCCTGCCCGTCACCCTGGACGATGTCCTTAAGGCGCAGGAGCTGCTCGAGGGCATTATTACCCGGACTCCCATCGAAACCTCCCGGGCGCTCGGCGCCATGGTGGGCGGCGAGGTGTTCTTCAAGTGCGAGAACCTGCAGCGCGCCGGCTCCTTCAAGGTGCGCGGCGCCTACGTCCGCATGGCCCGGCTCTCGGCCGAAGAGAAGGCCCGCGGCGTGGTGGCAGCCTCGGCCGGCAACCACGCCCAAGGCGTGGCCGTCGCTGCCAAGAGCCTGGGCATCAAGGCCCGCATCTACATGCCGCTTGGTGTGGCCCTGCCTAAGCTCGCCGCCACCCGCAGCCACGGGGCCGAGGTGGTGCTTCACGGCCACAACGTCGATGAAGCACTCGCCGAGGCCCAGCGCTACGCCGACGAAAGCGGCGCCGTCTTCGTGCACCCCTTCGACAACGTCGACGTCGTGGCCGGCCAGGGCACCATCGGCCTGGAAATCCTGGAACAGGTCCCCGACGTCGACACCATCCTGATGGGGGTCGGCGGCGGCGGCCTGCTGGCCGGCGTCGCGGTGGCCATCAAGGCCAAGGCCAAGGAACTCGGCCGCGAGATCCGGATCATCGGCGTCCAGGCCGAAAACGCGGCGGCCTACCCGCCCTCGCTTGCCGCCGACGCCCTGGTGCCGCTCAAGAGGGTGTCCACGATGGCGGACGGCATCGCCGTCGGACGTCCCGGGCAGCTGCCCTTCAGCATCATCCGCGAACTGGTCGACGACGTCGTGACCGTCAGCGAGGACTCCCTCGCCCGGGCGCTGATCTTCCTGCTCGAACGGGCCAAGATGGTAGTGGAGCCGGCGGGCGCCGTGGGCGTGGCCGCGCTCATGGACGGCACCATCGAGAATCCCGGCAAGGTGGCCGTGGTGCTTTCCGGCGGCAACATCGACCCCATGCTCATGCTCAAGGTGATCCAGCGCGGCCTCTCGGCAGCAGGACGTTTCATGACCGTGCGCATGATGCTCGATGACCGCCCCGGCTCGCTGGCAACCATCGCCCGTATCATTGCCGAGAACGACGCCAACGTCACCGGCCTGGACCACACCAGGGTGGGCGGCGCCATCAGCATGGGTGATGTCTCCATCACCATCAACCTGGAAACCAAGGGCCACGAACACGGCAAGCAGGTTCTCGCCGCGCTCCGGGCCGAAGGCTTCCAGCCGATCGTGGTGCACTGACGGCGGCAGGATGTCTTACCTGGGCGCCAGCACCCCGGAGCCGTCCGCGCCCGGGAAGGAGTCCCTCGCGGCGCGCGCCAAAGGCGGGCTGCTCCTCATGGGCGGCTTCGTGCTGCTGCTGGCCGTGATCGAGCTGATCAACACGCTGCTCCGCCACAGTCTCAACAGCACGTTCGGGCTGCGCCCGCGGAGCCCGGACGGCGCGCTGGACATCCTGACCTTCCCCTTGCTGCACGCCGGTTTCGGCCACCTGTTCTCCAACGCCCTGCCCCTGATCATCTTCGGATTCCTGGTGTTCCTGTCGGGCCTCCGGGTGTTCCTGACCACCTTGGCGTTCAGCTGGCTGGGGTCCGGCGTGGCGGTCTGGCTGATCGGCGCAGGCGTGACCGTCGGCGCATCGGGGCTCGTGTTCGGCCTGTTCGCCTTCCTGCTGGTGCGCGGCGTCCTGAACCGCAACTGGTGGCAGCTGCTGCTTTCGGTGGTGCTGTTCCTTGCCTACGGCGGCATCCTCTTCGGGATACTGCCCAGCGTGATGGGCGTCGTGTCCTGGCAGGCGCACCTCGGCGGGGCGGCGGGCGGCGTCCTGGCCGCGGTGCTGCTCCGGCCCAAGACGCCGTAACGCAAAACGCCGGCCCTCCCGCAAAAAGGGGAGGGCCGGCGTCGTCCTTAACGGGTGCTTAGCCGGTGAACGGCTTGGCGGAAACGATCTCCACCGGGATTACCTTGCCGTTGGGGGCGGTGTAGCTGAGCTTGTCGCCCTCCTTGTGGCCCATGATGGCGACGCCGAGCGGGGACTTCTCGCTGAACACGTCGAGGTCGGAATCCCCTGCGATCTCGCGGGAGCCGAGCAGGAAGGTTTCCTCATCGCCGGCGATGAGGGCCACGACGAGCATGCCCGGTTCGACGATTCCGTCGTCGGCCGGTGCTTCGCCGACCTGGGCATCGCGCAGCAGTACGGTCAGCTGGCGGATGCGGGCTTCGATCTTGCCCTGCTCTTCCTTGGCGGCATGGTAGCCGCCGTTTTCCTTCAGGTCGCCTTCCTGACGCGCAGCTTCGATCTTCTGGACGATGTCCGCACGGCCGGCCCCGGACAGGTGCTCCAGTTCGGCCTTCAGGCGGTCATATGCGTCCTGGGTAAGCCACGCTGCAGTTGCGCTGTTGGTGGTAGACACGGACTTCTCCTTATGGATCTGCAAGCAAAAGACCCCGCAGTGGTGGCCACTCGTGGAACTCAGTAACCAGCTCAGCGGGGTAGAGGTATTGATCCAGTGTAGTCAATCCTATGGACAAACCAAAAGCCAAAGGAGTCGCGGGTCACACCTGATCAGTGGCCGCTGTCCGTGATCCAGCAATTGTCCACGAGGCCGGAGACTGCCTCCGACTCGGTCCGTAGGGCCAGCCGGTGGATGGTGGTGCGCCCGCCGTCCGCGCCGTCCTTGGGCTCGTTCGGGCCGATCTCCACGACCTTCCAGCCCACCACCGCGAACTTGGAATCCAAGGCTTTCACGGCGCATTTTGCCGTCGCACCCGGGTACTTGGTGACTTGGAAATCCACGTCGATCTGCGTGGCGTCCGTGGCGTGGTAGCCGATGTCCTTGAAGGTGACCGGAGCGGTGGCGTTGCTGGTCGCGATCCATGCCATGAACCCGATGCCCAACAGAAGCGCGGCGATGACCAGGTTCCGCATTCCTTTGCGTCCGAGGCGTCGCTTTTGGCCGCCGTAGCGATTGGCTAGGCTGGTACTTGCCGGCAGCGCGGTAGCCGATGGGTCTTCCGAAGTCACCTGTCCAGTTTAGTGCGCGTCCGGCAACACCCTTGCACCAGCCCATCACCTGCCACCCCGCCAGCAGGACGAAGCATTGCCGGCAGCACCCCCGCCGGCAGCACCCAGAAAGAGGAACGCCTGAAGGATGAGCACATCCACCAGCTCCGACACCCCGCTCCGGCTGCTTGCGGTCCACGCGCACCCGGATGACGAATCCAGCAAGGGCGCCGCGACCATGGCGATGTACGCCGCGTCCGGCGTCGAGGTGATGGTGGCGACCTGCACCGACGGTTCCCGCGGGGACATCCAGAACCCCGGGATGGAAGATGCTCCGCATCCCAAGCGGGACATGGCCGGCGCCCGCCGGCTGGAGATGAACGCGGCCGCGAAGGTCCTGGGCATCCGCCAGCAGTGGCTCGGCTTCGTGGATTCCGGGCTCCCCGAAGGCGATCCGACGCCGGCCCTTCCGCAGGGCTGCTTCGCCCTCCAGCCGTTGGAACGGGCCGCTGCGCCCTTGGTGCGCCTGGTCCGCGATTTCAAGCCGCACGTCATCCTCAGCTATGACGAGAACGGCGGCTACCCGCACCCGGACCACATCATGGCCCACAAGGTGGCCGTCGAGGCATACCACGCGGCCGGCGACCCCGAGCGCTACCAAGGCATCGGGGAGGCCTGGGCTCCTAGCAAGCTCTACTACGACCGCGCCTTCAGCCCGGAACGGTTCCGCGCCCTGCACTTCGCGCTGGAGGAGGCCGGCCTGCAGTCTCCCTACGCCGCTCGCCTGGCCGCCTGGCTGGAGGCCGACGCCGAAGGCCACACCCCGGCGGCGCCCGCGCACCAGACCACCACCCAGGTTGACTGCGGGGACTATTTTGAGCTCCGTGACGATGCGCTCCGGGCCCACCGCACCCAGATCGACCCCGAGGGCTTCTTCTTCGCCGTCTCGCCGGAGTTGCAGCGCACGGTGTGGCCGTGGGAGGACTACACCCTGGTGCATTCACGGGTCGAGTCCGAACTGCCCGAAAAGGACCTGTTCGCAGGGCTAAGATAGAACGTGCCAGGCGATTTCTATCAGACGTAGAAATCAGGTGCGGAAAACGCCGCCCGGCAGCCAGCACCTCCCACAGAAGGTTTGAACCGTGCATCACTTGCTCCTCGCCCTGGCCACGACCCCGGCGCCTTCGCCGACTCCGTCCCTGCGGCCGGGCCTGTCGGAGGACCAGGTGACTCCCGGTACCTGGGGCTTCATCCTGACCGCGTTCATTGTGGTGCTGACGACCTTCCTGATCGTGGACATGGTCCGCAGGATCCGCCGGGTCCGCTACCGTGCCCAGGTTGAAGAAGCCCGCCTTGCTGCCGAAGGCGGTTCCGATGCCGAGGCCGATGGTGATGGCGGAGCAGCAACCCGCTGACCAGCGACCCGCTGACCGGCAACCCGCCGACCCGGACCGTAGTCCGGACGCGCCGGGGAGCTTCAACGTCCTCGGCTCCGAGCCTTCGGCCTACCTGCGCCAGCACGCGCACAACCCGGTGCACTGGCAGCCCTTCGGGGACGACGCCTTCGCGTTGGCCGCGGGCCGCGACGTTCCAGTCTTCCTCTCCATCGGCTACGCGGCCTGCCATTGGTGCCACGTCATGGCCCATGAATCCTTCGAGGACCAGGACACGGCCGACTACCTGAACGCCCATTTCGTGGCGATCAAGGTGGACCGCGAGGAGCGGCCGGACGTCGATTCGGTCTACATGGCGGCCACCCAGGCAATCAGCGGCGAAGGCGGCTGGCCCATGTCCGTGTTCCTCACCCCGGAGGGGCTGGCCTTCCACGCCGGAACCTACTTCCCGCCCGCGCCGCTGCCCGGCCGCCCCTCGTTCCGGCAGGTGCTCGAAGCCGTCCGCGAGGCCTGGCTGGAACGCCGTGACGCCGTCGTGCAGAATGCCCGCGGTCTCGCCGCCGGGATGGCCGACGCCCAGGCGGGTGCCGCCGTCGTCCTCGACGCCGTGCCGCAACCGCTCGACGCCGGGCTGCTGGCCGCCGCGGTCCAGGTGCTGGCGCGCTCGGAAGACCCCGACGACGGCGGCTTCGGCCGCGCGCCCAAGTTCCCGCCGTCGGCGGTGCTGGAGTTCCTCATCCGGCACGCGGCGGTCCCCTCTGAAACCTCGGACGCGGCGCGGGACATGGCCGGCCGCACCCTCGCCGCGATGGCCCGTTCAGCGTTGCGGGACCAGCTGGACGGCGGCTTTGCCCGCTACTCCGTGACGGCCGACTGGTCCGTTCCGCATTTCGAGAAGATGCTCTACGACAACGCCCAGCTGGTGCGGGTGTACGCCCATTGGGTCCGGCTGGGTGGCGACGCCGTCTTCCCGGCCGACGAAGCCGCAGCGGTGGCCCGGGGAGCCGCGGCGTGGATGATCGACGCGCTGGGCCTGGGCACGTTGGAAGAAGGCACGTTGGAAGAAGGCACGTTGGAGGAAGGCACCGAGGCGGAAGGCGGCCTCGCCTCCTCCCTGGATGCCGACACCGTGGTCGACGGCGTCCACCACGAGGGGGCCACGTACTTGTGGAGCCCAGCCCAGTTGGAGGAGGCCCTGGGGCCAGGTGACGGGCCGGCAGTGGCCAGGCTGATGAACGTCGCCGCCCGCGGGACGGTGTCCGCCGACGGTTCGCCGCTTCATCCGGGCCGACACTTCGACGCCGCCGAAGCCGCGCTGTGGGAGCGTTCACTCCCGGTGCTGCTGGCGGCACGTTCGCACCGCAGCCAGCCCGAGCGGGACGACAAAGTGGTGGCCGGCTGGAACGGACTGGCCATCGCCGCCCTGGCCGACGCCGGGGCCATCCTCGAAGAACCCCGCTTCATCCACGCGGCGGAGAATATCGCCGGGTACCTGCAGCGTGTGCACTGGGGCGCGGATCCGCACACCGGCCGCCCGCGCCTCAGCCGGGTCTCGCACGAAGGGACGGCCCGCGGAATCGGCGGCCTGCTGGAGGACTACGCCTTCTGCGCCGACGGCCTACTGGCGCTCTACGCCGTCACGGGCCGCGGCCGCTGGTACGGTTTCGCCCAGGATCTGCTCACGGAAGCCGCGGCCCGCTTTGCGGCCGGCGGGCGCCTGTCCGATTCGGCGGGGGAGTCCGGGCAGGTGCTCCGGGCGCAGGGCGAGCAACCGTCTCTGGATCCCTTCGACAATGCCGCGCCCAGCGGTGCGGCCGCATTCGCCGGGGCGCTGCTGTCATCCGCGGCCTATTCCGGCTCGCATGCGCAACGCGTGATGGCCGGGAACATCCTGAACCTCCTTCCACCGATCGCCACCCGCGCCCCCCGGGTGGCCGGCTGGCTCCTGGCCACCGCGCAAGCCGCCCTGGCCGGGCCGCTGGAGGCCGCTGTCGCGGGTCCGGACGGGCCCGCACGGCGGGAACTGCACCGCCGCCTGCTGCTCTCGCCGAGCCCGGGGCTGGTCATTGCCGTGCAGCAGGATCCCGACGGCGGCGGGCCGGTTCCGGAAAAGGACAGGGTTCCGCTCCTGGAGCACCGTAGCGCCACGGCGGATGGTTCGCCCCAGGTGTACCTGTGCCGGGGCATGGTGTGCCGGCGGCCGGTGGCTTCGCTTGCGGAACTCGAGGAGCAACTGGCTGCGATTGCCGGAGCCGGGACGGAACCCGAAGGCTAGGCTGGGCACATGAGTGGCGGCAGCTCCGGCGTCGAACGTTTCCTCCGCAACGGGCGGATCGACAGGTACCCCAGGAAACAGGACGCCCGGCGCATGCTCCTGGAATGGATCACCGAACGGGTCCTCGCGCCGGGCGAGGCGATCAACGAGCGCAGCTTCAACGATCGCCTCGCGGAATACACTGACGACCACGTGATGCTGCGCCGCTACCTGGTGGACGCGGGGCTGGTGGAGCGGGCGCCGGATGGCAGCTCATACTTCCTGCCGGGGGGCTGACTCAGCGGATCAGCGCAGCACCGCGACCATGATCGCAGCGAAGTGTGCCGCGAACCCGAACACGGTGAAGACGTGGAAAAGCTCGTGGAAGCCGAAGACGCCGGGCCGGAAATTGGGTGCCTTCAACCCGTAGAACACGGCCCCGGCAATATAGAACGCGCCCCCCACACAGATCAGCACCGCCGCCGGAATACTGGCGGCGAAGAACTGCGGAAGGAAGAACACCGCGGCGCAACCCAGCGCCACGTAAATGGGCACGTAGAGCCAGCGCGGTGCATGCGTCCACAGGACCCGGAACAGCACTCCGAGGACGGCACCGCTCCAGATGAGCCACAACAGCAACACGGCAGTGGGGCGCTCCAGCAAACACCAGGACAACGGCGTGTAGCTGCCGGCGATCACCAGCATGATGTTGCTGTGGTCAAGGCGCTTCAGGAGCATCCGCGGCTTATCCCGCCAGTTGCCGCGATGGTAGACGGCGGATACCCCGAACAGCAGGGCACCCGTGACGGCATAGATGGCGGAGGCGATTTTGCGGTCCGCGCCGGGGGCCAGGGACACCAGCACGATCCCTGCCGCGATGGCGAACGGGGTGGCTGCGGCATGGATCCAGCCGCGCCAGAGGGGTTTGGCCAAGAGAAGCTCCGACATTGTTAAAGGGTAAGCTACGATCCGGTAAGTTACCAACGGGTAACTTGTGTGGGCTGCGCTTCACGACAGCGCGTGCATGTCCTTCCCGCTCCGGGGCGGTAGCCTAGGTGGTGCACCCGCGGCGCCCGGCCCGGGTCTGCTGTGAGCGAAGGAAGCCAGGTGAACGTCCGGATGGAGCTGCCCGGGATTCTCTACGGCTTCTACGAACGCAAGCTCCTGCGCTCCCTCGAAACAGAGAAAATTCCGCGCCATATCGGCGTGATGGTGGACGGTAACCGCCGCTGGGCGCGGCAGTTCAACGCCCCCACCAGCGAGGGCCACCAGGCCGGTGCGGACAAGATCCACGAGTTCCTCGGCTGGTGCCAGGAACTCGGCGTCAAAGTGGTCACGCTCTACATGCTCTCCACGGACAACATGAGCCGGTCCGGTGAAGAACTGGACCTGCTCATGGGGATCATCGCCAACACCATGGACCGCCTCGACGAAGCCCCCGACATTTCGGTGCACGCCCTGGGCGCCCCCGAGCTCCTGCCCGACTACCTCGCCGAGCGGCTCAACAAACTCACCGCCCGCACGCCGGTGCGCGAGAAGCTGCACGTGAATGTCGCCGTCGGGTACGGCGGCCGCCGGGAGATCGTCGACGCCGTCCGCGAACTGCTGCACGACGCCGTCGCCAAGGGGCGCGACATGGCAGAGGTCGCGGACGAACTGTCCGTGGACGACATCTCCCGCTTCCTCTACACCCGCGGCCAGCCTGACCCGGACCTGGTGATCCGCACCTCGGGAGAGCAGCGGCTCTCCGGCTTCCTGATGTGGCAGAGCGCCTACAGCGAGTTCTACTTCTGCGAGGCACTGTGGCCTGCCTTCCGCAAGATCGACTTCCTGCGGGCCCTGCGCGATTATGCGGGACGGCAGCGGCGCTTCGGCGCCTGACACCGCACGCCTGACCTCCGCATTGTCGGACGCCCGACGCCGGTGGGCCGGGGTTCACATGAAGTTCACATCGCGGACACACGAATCGCCGCAGTTTGTCACCGGAAATGTAAATGCCCGGGAATACGTTAATCCCATCAGCAGGCAAAACCGCCCGCTGATCGGGGAGGCCAGTAGATGGAGCGAAACATCGCACCTTATACGTGGAGGGCCGAGCCCGGCCTTCGGCCGAGCCGCCTCACGAATAAGCCGGGCGAACGCCCGGGGCTGGAGTCGATGTGGCTATTTCCGAGCAACTGCCCGTAATCGTTTCCGACGGGGAAAGTGCAGCTACCTCTCGCAGCAAGCGGAGCCCTAAAGCCAAGGCTCCGCAGGCCGGAAAAGCAGCCGGCCGAAGCTATGTGATTGACACCTCCGTGTTGCTCTCCGATCCGCGCGCACTGCTACGCTTCGCCGAGCACGAGGTCATTGTGCCGATCGTGGTCATCACCGAGCTCGAAGGCAAACGCCACGATCCCGAACTTGGCTATTTCGCCCGCAAGGCACTGAGGCTGCTCGACGACCTCCGCATCGAACACGGCGGACTCAACACGCCCATTCCGATCGGCAGCGACGGAGGAACTCTCCGCGTGGAAATGAACCACATCTCCACTGAGGTCCTGCCCGCAGGATTCCGCGGCGCGGACAACGACAGCCGCATCCTCGCCGTCGCGAAGAACCTGGCCAACGAAGGCCACAACGTCACGGTGGTCTCCAAGGACCTGCCCATGCGCGTCAAGGCTTCGGCGATGGGCCTGCTTGCCGACGAGTACCGCAACGAACTCGTGAAGGACTCCGGCTGGACCGGCGTGGCCGAAGTGGAAGCCAGCGAAGAGGAAATCGGCACCCTCTACGGCCACGAGCCCGTCTTCATCCCCGCGGCGGCCGAACTTCCCGTCAATACCGGGCTGGTGCTCCTCTCCAACCGGGGATCTGCCCTCGGCCGGGTGGGCGCGGACAAGCAGGTGCGCCTCGTCAAGGGCGACCGCGACGTGTTCGGCCTACACGGACGTTCCGCCGAGCAGCGGCTCGCCATCGACATGCTCATGGACCCCTCCGTGGGCATCGTCTCCATTGGCGGCCGGGCAGGCACCGGCAAGTCCGCCCTGGCGCTCTGTGCAGGCCTCGAAGCCGTCCTGGAACGCCGGGAACACCGCAAGGTGATCGTCTTCCGTCCGCTCTATGCGGTCGGCGGCCAGGAACTGGGCTACTTGCCCGGCTCCGAGTCGGAAAAGATGAACCCGTGGGCACAGGCCGTGTTCGACACACTCGGCGCACTGGTATCGCAGGAAGTCGTCGAGGAGGTCATGGACCGAGGCATGCTCGAAGTCATGCCGCTCACGCACATCCGCGGCCGCTCCCTGCACGACGCCTTCGTGATCGTCGACGAAGCCCAGTCGCTCGAGAAGAACGTCCTGCTCACCGTGATGAGCCGCATCGGACAGAACTCCAAGATCGTCCTCACCCACGACGTCGCCCAGCGCGACAACCTCCGGGTCGGACGGCACGACGGCATTGCCGCCGTCGTCGAAACCCTCAAGGGACACCCGCTGTTCGGCCACATCACCCTGACCCGCTCAGAACGCTCGCCCATCGCGGCGCTTGTCACGGAACTGCTCGAAGGGGCGGAGATTTAACCCTGGTGGGTTAATTTATCCTTCAACGGAGCGACGCTCATCTGGGTGCCGCTCCGTTGTCGGGTTCGACGTGAGACGGCCCTTCGCCGTCGCTTAGACACGGCCGATAGGCGCCGCTTCGGTCGCTGAGCGACCTACACGACGCGATCGACCGCGATGCGCTCCTTTACGAAGGACCGCCGTCCCGTCTCGTGCGTTCGTCGCCTCTTGTTCGGCGCTACCCTCAGAGCCCCAGGAACTTTGCGAAGGGGGCGTGGCCTTGTACCTTTAGGGTCCAGTCGGGGCGCTTGAAGGCTTCCGGTGTGACGCGGACGCGTTGGACGTCCTCTACTTTCGGGCCCCAGTTGGTGCGGTGGATGCCGTTCAGTTCGTAGCCGAGGGAGCGGGAGACGCCCAGGGACTTTTCGTTCCAGGCGGCGGCTTCGGACTCGGCAACTTCCGCGCCGAGGTGGTCGAAAGCGTAGCTCACGACGGCGGCACGCATCTCTTTGCCGAGGCCCTGGCCCTGGGCGGACTGCGTCAGCCAGGAGCCGGTGCCGACCGTCTTCAGGACCTTGAAATCCTTGGCGCCGATGTCCTGGCAGCCGATGAGTGCACCCTCGTGCCAGATGCCCAGCAGGAGAGTCCAGTTGTCGGGGGTCGTCGTGGAGCGGCAGGTCCAGTGCCAGCGGGCAAGGTTGGGGCCAAGTTCGTCTGCCGGCACTTCCGCCCACGGGCTACTGAAGGGGCTGCGGCCGGGTTCGTGGATGCCGCTGAGCGCGGCGTCGAACAATGCCGGGATGTCCTGGTCCTGCACGGCCTTCAGCTGTAGGCGGGGCGTGGTCAGAGTGAGCCCGAATGCAGGCCAAAGGTCCGTAAGCGAGGTCATCACAGAACCCTAGCGCGTTTGGGATCAGCCGCTCTGCGCTCCCGGCTCCCAGGTGATGTGCTGCCGGACGTCGCTCAGGTTCATGGATTCGGCCAGGAACAGGTCGTCCAGCATGTATTCGTCCACGCCCAGGATGCGGATCCAGTGTCCGGTGCCGGCGGCGCCGCCGTCGAGCGCCTCGCTCGCCACGCACACGCCCGTGCCCGCGTCGACTCTCAGGCGGGTGCGGCCTGGCTGGCACAGGGGAGAAGCCGCGTCCGCCGGTGTGTAGTTGGTCCCGGGGGTCACCACGCATTCCAAGGCCGGGCGACCCTCGTGGTCCACCTCGCGCACCGGGCCGAGCGCCACGGGATTGCTTTCCGGGAATTCGATCGGCACCGGGGCATTGCCCGCAAGCTCCACTGGATCGAGTGCCGCCGCCAGGCGGCCGTTCCCGAAGGACGGCTCCCCGTACGCGGCTTCCGGCCGGCGGCGGACCAGCCCGGCGCCGTCGTACACGGGAGTCACCAGGTGCGCCGGCAGCAGCCAGGAGCTGCGGCTGGAGCGGACGTAGAAGCTGTCCCGCGAGTCGTTGATGCCCGTGGTGGAGTGCAGCAGCATGCCGTCCGCGCTCTCAAGGCGAAGCGCGCCCGGCCGGCGCAGCCACGCCTTAACGGCGCCGCTTCCGTCTCCCGGGAGGTCGCGGTATTCGAAGCGGAGGCTGGTCCATTTCCACGGCGAAGACCGGCAAAGGTTCCGGAATGTGGAGGACATGTCGGGGGTATTTCCGCCCCCGGAATCTGCACTGTAGCGCCCCATATCCACATGATACGGCCCGGCCCACGCGGCTCCGCCGGCAAAACGGATAGCATCCGAGAGTGATCCGACGACTCAGTGAATTGTGGAGCGCCAGCCCCGTGGCCTTCTGGCTGGTCCTGGCCGCGTGCCTCTACTTCGCCGTCATGGCCGTCCGGCTGACCATCATCGACGTCCGCCACCACCTGCTGCCCAACCGGATCGTGTTCCCCTCCTACGGGATCGCCGGGCTGCTGCTCGCCGGGGCCGCGCTCGCCGTTGCCGCTTCCGGCGCGGTACAGGAAATGCCCGACGCCGGAGCCGCCCTGTTCGGCGTGCCCGTCCTGGGGGTCGTGGCCGGGGGAGCGGTGCTGTGGCTCTTCTATTTCGTGCTTCGGCTGATCCACCCGCCCGGCATGGGATTCGGGGACGTCAAGCTCGCAGGGGTGCTGGGCCTCTACCTGGGCTACCTCGGCTGGACGCATATCTTCGCCGGGACGTTCCTGGCGTTCCTCTTCGGCGGGGTGTGGAGCCTGCTTATCCTGGCCGCGCGGCGCGGAACCCTCCGCTCCGCGATTCCCTTCGGACCGTTCATGCTCGCGGGCGCAGCCGCGGCCATGGCAGTGCTGCCCGCCTGAACCAGTGCGCGGCCCGGGCCCGCTGTGGCTTCCCGGCGTCCGGGGAGTGGTCGCGTGCGGCGTGCCGTCTCAGAGGGTGCTCCTGCGCGTTCCGCAGGCCCGGGGTAGGGCGGCTAGGAGCGGCCCTTTCCGGCGTTGAGGGCGCGGTAGCCGGCAAAGCATGCGGCCGCCGCACAGAGCACTGCCCCGGTGATCATCGCAGCGTTGCCGCCCGAGGTGAAGGCCATGGAAACGGCCAGAAGCGCAAACAGCACTGCGCCCAGTCCCCAACGGACGGCGGGGCTGGTGCTTGTTGATTCATCGGGATCCAGGCTCACCGTTCCAGCGTAACAAGCTGGAGGCGGCCGTTCCGGAGCCGTGACCTGGCCCGCTGGATTGCAACGCGGTTGTGCTTCCCGGCATGGCGGCGAAGGGAGAAGACTGGTCCCCTAGCGGCGAACCGCCGGCAGACATTTGGGGGCTTTCATGCATGTGCGCAACGGCTTTTCCAGGCTCACGGTACTGATTCTTGTCTTCATGGCCCTGGCCGGCTGCGGCAATGCGCCTGGAGCGCCGCCTCCGGAGGAATCACTCTCCTCCTCCGCCGCTGGAACCCCCACCGGTCCCGTGCCCGGACCGGTGTGCGAGGGCGGACCGCTGGGCTGCAGGCTCTACCGCTCGACCGGCGGCCGGGATGCCACCGGCGACCTCGCGTGGCTCAAAAGCGAGCCCCTTGAAGTTTCCATGGTCTTCGTCAACGGGACCTGGACCGTCGGGGTGAAGACGCCCTGCAACAACCTCGGGGTGGAGGTCAAGGTCGACGGAAACCGCTGGCTCCCGGGCCGGATCATTGCCACGGCAATGGGTTGTCCAGCTACAGAAGGCGGGTACGAAAACTGGACGCATGAGCTCTTCAAACAGCCGGTCACCTGGACGTTGGATGGCCCGACCCTGCTGCTGCGCAACAGCCACGGCACCGTCGAGCTCACCGACTCCGGCCCGCTCACGCACATGTAGCAACCTCGGCTTCGGAAACGCCGACGGCGGCTGGCCCCTTCCGCTGGGAAGATGCCGGCCGCCGTCGTGCCTTTGGGAGGCGCTGGGGACCTAGGCCTTGTGGGCCGGAGCCGTCATGGTGGTGACGTCCAGGGCCTTGTCGAGATCGGCCTCGGAAACCTTGCCTTCGCCTTCGCCGACGAAGCCGAGCTTCTCGGTGGCCTGGCGGATGGTCAGGCCCTCCTTGACGGCGATCTTGGCGATCTTGGCGGCGTTTTCGTACCCGATGTACTTGTTCAGCGGGGTCACGATGGAGGGGGAGGCCTCGGCCAGGAAGCGGGCTCGCTCCACGTTGGCGGTGATGCCGTCGACCATCTTGTCGGCCATGACGCGGCTGGTGTTGGCCAGCAGGCGGATGGACTCGAGCAGGTTGGCGGCCATCACCGGGATGCCGACGTTCAGTTCGAAGGCGCCGTTGGTGCCGGACCAGGCGATGGCGGTGTCGTTGCCGATGACCTGGGCGCAGACCATGATGGAGGCTTCGCAGATGACCGGGTTGACCTTGCCGGGCATGATCGAGGAACCGGGCTGCAGGTCCGGGATAGCGATTTCGCCGAGGCCGGTGTTGGGGCCGGAACCCATCCAGCGGAGGTCGTTGTTGATCTTCATGAAGGAGATCGCGATGTTGCGCAGCTGGCTGGAACCCTCGATCAGGCCGTCGCGGTTGGCCTGGGCCTCGAAGTGGTCGCGGGCCTCGGTGAGCGGCAGGCCGGTGTCGGCGGAGAGCAGTTCGATGACGCGCTCAGGGAAGCCGGCCGGGGTGTTGATGCCGGTGCCGACGGCGGTGCCGCCGAGCGGAACTTCGGCAACGCGGGGGAGCGCCGCGTTGATGCGCTCGATGCCGTAGCGCACCTGTGCTGCATAGCCGCCGAACTCCTGGCCCAGGGTGACCGGGGTGGCGTCCATGAGGTGGGTGCGGCCGGACTTGACGACGTCCTTGAACTCCACGGCCTTGCGCTCCAGCGAGGCAGCCAGGTATTCGAGGGCCGGGATGAGGTCGTTGATGAACGCCGAGGTGGCGGCCACGTGCACCGAGGTGGGGAACACGTCGTTGGAGGACTGCGAGGCGTTCACGTGGTCGTTCGGGTGGACAACCTTGTCGCTGCCCTTGGCGGCCAGTGCACGGGTGGCGAGCTCTGCGATCACTTCGTTGGTGTTCATGTTCGAGGAGGTGCCCGAACCGGTCTGGAAGACATCGATCGGGAAGTCGCCGTCGTACTTCCCTGCAGCAACCTCATCGGCGGCGGCGGCGATAGCCTCGGCGAGCTCATCGTCGAGCACACCCAGTTCGGCGTTGGCCAGTGCGGCAGCCTTCTTCACACGGGCCAGGGCCTCGATGTGGGCACGCTCGAGGGTCTTGCCGGAAATCGGGAAGTTCTCCACGGCGCGCTGCGTTTGGGCACGGTACAAAGCGTTCACGGGAACGCGCACTTCACCCATGGTGTCGTGCTCGATGCGGAACTCAGCATTCGTTTCTTGAGTGGAAGTCATGGGGCTAGCTTATTGCGGGCGGCCGTCCCAGCCGAAACCCGAACGCAAGGCTACGGCGGCGCTGGCAGTGGAAGGGGCGCGCCGCCGTCGGGCCTTAACGCCGTCTGCTAAAGCTGGCCGATTCCGGAAACCAGCGCCGCGCGGCCCTCATCCAGCTTGTAGGAGAGGCCGATGATGGCGGTGCGTCCGTCCTCGATTGCGTCCGAGATCACACGCGAGCTCTCGGCCAGGCGGGCCGCCGTCTGCTTCACGTGCTCCACCACCATGTCGTTGACATCGTGCTGTTCGTTCCGGAGGGAGGTCAGCACCGAAGGGGTGATGCGTTCGACGAGGTCGCGGATGAAGCCGGCTGGCATCGCACCGGTCTCCACGGCGGCCTTGGTCGCGGTCACGGCGCCGCAGCTGTCGTGGCCGAGGATCACGATCAGTGGGACGTGGAGCTGGGAGATGCTGTATTCCAGGGAGCCGAGCACGGCGTCGTCAATCACCTGGCCGGCGGTGCGCACCACGAAGGCGTCGCCCAAGCCGAGATCGAAAATGATCTCTGCGGCGAGGCGGGAATCGGAGCAGCCGAAGATCACCGCAAAGGGATGCTGGTCCTCAATAAGGGACGTACGGCGGGAGGCATCCTGGTTGGGGTGCTGGGATTCGCCGGATACGAAACGCTCGTTGCCTTCGCGGAGTCTGCGCCAGGCAAGGGCGGGAGTCAGGTAGGTAGCCACGCCGCTACTTTACGGGGTGGCGGACGGCGCGGGTGAAACTGTGTCGGCGGACTTTACGACGGCGGCGGCCAATGCGGACATCTCGTCCAGGCTCGCCGGACCGCTCAGGATGATCGTGGTGCCCTTGTATTGCAGAACCATGCTGCGGTTGCCCTTCCCGGCGTCGCGCAGCTCCCAGTCGTGGCCGCCGGCGTTCCGTTTTCCGGTCACGGGGGCGTTGTTCGTCTGCTGCAGCAGCCAGGTGGGGTTGGCCTTGCGGGTCTGGACCAGGCCGACGAATGATTCCTTGGGGGTCAGGAAACCCACTTCCCAAGTGGGCACGCCGCTGCCGCTGCCCGATTCCCAGCGGGCGTAGTTCGGACGAAATGTGTCGCCGGGGTCCGGGGCTACGGGTGTGAATCCCGCCACATCCTTGGCGTTCGCCGCGATGGCGGCGACATCGATGTCCGGACGGTAGCCGTCGCTCTTCGGCGTGGGGTTCATGAGCACGATCGGCAGGAAAGCAAGGACGCAGACCAGAAGCGCGATCACCATGCCGATCACCGAGGCGTTGGCCCGTTTTGCCGCTTTTGCCGCGATAACCGGCTTGACGGCGGACTGTCCGGGGTCCTGGGGACCGGTTGCCTTTTCGTCGCGTACAGACTCGGCAACCGGGGTGTCCTGCTTTTCGCTCACCCTTCAATAGTCCCTCATCCGCGCGGCGAATACACATTCAGGGCGATCAGGGAAGGGCCGTTCCGGGGCGTGGACGCCGCATGGCCGCGCCGTGGCGCCCAGACTATGATCGATTCCAGGGGAAACATCGAAGTTGCCAAGCGGCTGCTCGGGTCCCACGAGTTTCGTCCCATGAGTTCGGTTCCTGAATCGTCATCGAAGAAGAGGTTCACGTGTCTTCAGCAGCAATGTCCCAGCAGTATTCCACGATATCCCCGTCCCTCGCCGTCGGGAGCGATGAGCCGGACCGCAACCTCGCACTGGAACTCGTCCGCGTCACCGAAGCCGCGGCGATCGCCGGTGGCCACTGGGTGGGCTTCGGCGACAAGAACAAGGCCGACGGCGCCGCCGTCGACGCCATGCGTTCGTTCCTTCACTCCGTCCACTTCAACGGCGTCGTGGTCATCGGTGAAGGCGAAAAGGACGAGGCCCCGATGCTGTTCAACGGTGAACGCGTGGGCGACGGCACGGGCCCGGAGTGCGACGTCGCCGTCGACCCCATTGACGGAACCCGCCTGACCGCTCTTGGCATCAACAACGCCCTCGCCGTGCTGGCCGTTGCCGAACGCGGCTCAATGTTCGACCCCTCCGCCGTGTTCTACATGGAGAAGCTGGTCACCGGTCCGGAAGCCGCGGACATGGTCGACCTGCGCCTGCCGGTCAAGCAGAACCTGCACCTGATCGCCAAGGCCAAGGGCGTGAAGGTCAACCAGCTCAACGTCATGATCCTTGACCGCGACCGCCACCGTCCGCTTGTGGAGGAAATCCGCGAAGCCGGCGCGCGCACCAAGTTCATCATGGACGGCGACGTCGCCGGTGCCATCGCCGCGGCCCGTGCCGGAACCGGCGTCGACGCCCTGATGGGCATTGGCGGCACCCCCGAAGGCATCGTCGCCGCCTGTGCGATCAAGTCCCTGGGCGGCGTGATCCAGGGCCGGCTGTGGCCCACCAGCGACGAAGAGAAGCAGAAGGCCATCGACGCCGGCCACGACCTCGAGCGCGTGCTGTCCACGAACGACCTCGTCACCAGCGACAACTGCTACTTCGCCGCCACCGGCATCACCGACGGCGACCTGCTGCGCGGCGTCCGCTACCAGAAGGACCGCGTGGTGACGCAGTCGATCGTGATGCGCTCCAAGTCCGGTACCGTCCGCTTCGTCGACGCCGAGCACCACGCCAGCAAGTGGGAAGGCTACGCCCGCAAGAACTAAGGCTCCCGCTCCCTGAGCGCGAACGTACAGTTGAGGCCCCGAAATCGGCGATTCCGGGGCCTCAACTGTACGTTCGCGCCGGAGCTCGGACCTGTGCCTGTGGATAACCTCCTTCGGCCCCGCCGGACGGGTCACACTGAGGCATGCCACGAAAGCCCTTGCCCGATGCTTTGCAGTCCGGATCTTTCACCGCGGCCTCCGCGAGGGAGCTTGGCTTCGGTCGGAAACGCCTTCGGCAGCCTGATCTTTTCATCCCATCGCGCGGAATCCGGCTCCCCCTGTACGGCGCTTCGGAACCTTCCGCGAATCTCCGTGCCTACACCGGCCTGGACGGTTCGTCGGTGGTTACTCATCACTCCGCCGTTCACGTGTGGGACGGCAGCCTGCCCGGCAGAATGCAGTCTGATTGGCGAATCCACGTGGCGCGTGGCCGCAACGACGGCAAACCAAGACGCCGGAATGTGGTCGGTCACCGGATGACATTCCTGCCGGGCGAGGTGCTGGTGCGTGACGGCGTTCGGGTCACTTCGCCTGCCAGGACGTGGCTGGATCTGGCAGCATTGTTGGACGTTGACGAGTTGATCGCTCTCGGAGACTCTTTCGTAGTCAGCCATGACGAGGAACATCCGCGACCGAAAACGGCGATAACCACCATTGAGGAGCTTCGGCGGATGATGGCTGCGCACCCCGGAATGCGCGGAATAAGGACTGCCCGTTTGGCCCTGCCCGACATAAAGGTGGGTGCCGACTCTTCCCAGGAAACCAGGATGCGGCTCATCCTTTCGAGATCCCGTCTTGGAGAACCGGTGCTGAATCAGATCATCCGGAACAGCTGGGGACAAGCTGCGGTATGGCCCGACGCCGCCTATCCGGATAGCCGGATCGCCCTCCAGTACGATGGCGGCCACCATGGCGAATCCACACAGTACCTGCGCGACATCAAGCGGCAGGCAACAACGGAGAGACTGGGCTGGCGGGAAATTCGCGTCAGCAAAGATGACCTTGAAGGCGACAGGCCGTTCCTGCTCGAGAAAGTCCGTGCAGCCCTGGGCGCGGCTCCGTTGAGGGACGCACGAACGTACAGTTGAGGCCCCGAAATCGCCGAAAACGGGGCCTCAACTGTACGTTCGCGCGGAGGACGCCCGAGGCTAGCGGAGCTTGTCCCGCATCTTGCGGGCCAGTTGGTAGGCGCCGTATCGCAGTTTGTTGACCGGCAGGTCCCAGGTTCCCGGGTACGCCACCTCGCGCCCACCGAAGGACTTCTTGAACGCGGTGAAGCCCGCCCATTTGTGGTCGGGCTGGTCCTCGGGTGCGACGCCCCACAGGTCCACGTGCTTCAGGCCCCGCTCCTTGGCATCGGCCATGAGGGTGACCAGCAGCGGGATCCCGGCGCTGAGCTTGCGGCGGCTGTCGTCCAGCGCGGCGTGCGCGTAGGTGCGCGTGTCTGCGGAGTCGTAGGCAAATGCCGCGGCGATCGGAGCGCCGTCGAGTTCGGCGATGAACAGGGTGCCCGCGCCGGCAGGCAGCAGGGACTCAGCCACGGTGCCCAGATAGTCATCGCTCTGCGGCTTGAATCCGTTGCGGGCTGCCGTCATGTGGAGGAAGTCCAGCAGCACCGAGATCTCGGCGGGGTCCTGGGAGGAACGGAAAGTGACGCCCTTCTTGTGGATGTTCCGGTACAGGTTCCGGTTGGTGGGCTTCATGCCGGCCAGGACGTCCTTGAAGTCGCCCTCAAGGTCCACGATCCAGCTCAGCTCGGGCTGCTGGTTTGCCGGTGCCGGCTGCATGCCCCGGGCCCGCAGCAGCGCCGGCGCCTCGTCCACGCCGAAACCCGCGCTCACTGGTTCGAGGCGCACGAAGACCGCCCCGCTGCGGCGGGCGATGCCGCGCAAGGCGGCCAGGGCGGCGTCGAACGCTTCAACAGACTCGGCCACCGGGCCGTAGGGCGCGTAGAGGACCTTGCCGGCCGGGTTCTTCTCCTCCACGGCGAGGAAATGCCAGCCCGGGCCTGACTGCTCGTGGACCGTCCGGCCGAGGGCGCGCTGGACGTCGGCCCAGGCGGGGCTTTGCAGGAAAAACTCCATGGCTCAGCTTTCCAGGCTCGTGGTGATGGCGAACGCCACGCTGCTCGCTGACGCACCGGACTCGGCGTGCACCATGACAGGATCCTCCGCCGCCGGGACGAAGGCGCTGCCGCCGCGCGCCAGCCGCAGTTCGCTCTTGGGAGAGTCGAGCAGCACGGCACCCGCAACCACCACGACGACGGCGGGCCCGGACTGCGCGAGCGGCACCGGTTCCGCCCCGGGAGCCAGCTCGATGCGCTGGAGCCGGAATTCGCGGAACGGCGGGACATAGAGTTCCTGGCCGAGCCCGGAGGTGACAGCCGCAACCCGCGGAACGCCGATCGGCGCGAAATCCACGGTTTTCATCAGTTCCGGAATGTCAATGTGCTTGGGGGTGAGGCCGCCGCGCAGCACGTTGTCCGAGCTCGCCATGACCTCCACGCCGAGGCCCTTCAGGTATGCATGGATGTTTCCGGCCGGCAGGTAGATCGCCTCCCCGGGGGCCAGGGACACAAGGTTCAGCATCAGCGAGATCAGCACTCCGGGGTCGCCAGGGTACTCCTTGCCGATCCCGATCATTGCCGAGAGCGCGGTGGCGTGCGGGCCCAGGGAGTCGGCCACGCCGCGATCCGCGGCGTTGACGGCGGCCGCGGCCACGACGCTGGAAACCGCGCTGGAAACCGCGTCGGAAACGGCATCCCCGCCGGAGATGAGGGCGCTGAATGCACCTCCGAGCGCCTCGGATTCATCCGGCTTGGAGAGTTCGGTGATGACGTTCCGGAGCACGGCAGTGGCAGCCCCGGAGGCTTCCACCAGGCCGGCCAGGTGGACGAAGATGGCCCTCGATTCCGCGGCCGGACGGAAACCGCACAGGGCCTGGAAGGGCGTGAGGGCGAAGATCATCTCGGGCTTGTGGTTGTCGTCCCGGTAGTTGCGCTCGGGAGCGTCGGGGCCGATACCGGCGGCGTTCTCCCTTGCAAAGCCTTCCTTGGCCTGTTCAAGGCTCGGGTGCACCTGCAGGGAAAGCGGCTTCTCCGCGGCCAGGAGCTTGCCGAGGAACGGCAGCCGCGGACCGAACTCGGCCACGCTGGCCGCCCCGAGGAAGTGCTCCGGGTCTTCGGCGATCAAGGCGTCCAGGGGCACCTTCGAGGATCCCGCACGGCTGGCGAGCGACGGTGACCCGGGATGAGCGCCAATCCACAACTCGGCCTCCGGGCCGCCCGAGGCTGTGGTGCCCAACAGGGCGGAGATCGCCGTCGTCGAGCCCCATGCGTAGGGGCGCAGGACGTTCTCAAGCTGGTACACGGGCAGGGATCCTTGTCACTGAAGGGACTGTCACTGAAGGGACCGTCACGGAAGGGACTGTCGCTGAAAGGAGGGACTACAGGGGGCGGCACTGGCCGTTGTTGGCCAAGAGCTGTTCAAGCGTCGCATAGTCCTGGATGTCGTAGAGCGAATTCAGGTACGCGGCCGTGATCGGCTGGCCGTCCGGACGGGTGGTCACCGGGGTGAAATCACCGGGCGGCGTCTCCGCAGCCACCCGGGCCGGGACACCGCCCGCTTGGGGGCCGCTGCCGGGGGCGGACTGCCCGACGCCGGCAAGAGAGTCTTCCTGCACAGCGCCGGCCTTGGGGCCCGCCTTGGATTGGAGCAGTTTGCGGACGCGTTCATGGATGACGTTGAAGTCCGGCGCGGTGGAGAAACCGGCGTCGAAGTCCGGCGGGCCGATGGTGAGGCGGGATACCGGCTGGCTCTTGGATTTGATGGCCAGGTCCACGAAGCTGCCAAGCTGGGCGGAGGAAATGTTGGATTCCACTACCTTGGTACCGGCGTTGGCGATCGCTTCGAACTTGGACAGCAGCGTGGCCGGATCCAATTGCTTGAGCATGGCCTGTTGCACGCACTGCTGGCGGGAAATCCGGGCGAAGTCGTCAACGTTCTCGCGGGAACGGCTGTACCACTGGGCCTGGAAGCCGTTGAGCTTCTGTTCGCCCGCGGGGATCCAACCGTCCGGCTTGACGTGGCGGTTGTCGCTGCCCGGAAGCATGGGGCCGCTGATGGGCACCCAGCCGCCGGCCTTGATGCGGATGCCGCCCATGGCGTCGATCAGCTTGGAGAAGCCATCCATGTCCACCACCACGTAGGCCTGGATGGTGATGCCGAGGGTTCCGGAGACGGCTTCCATGGTGGCCTGCGCCCCGGGATCGGCAACGCCAGGGTACAGGTTCGTGTACTTGTTGCTGACCTCGGTGTTGATGGCGTTGATGAGGCACTCGTTGCCGCAGTTGTAGCCGTCGGGGTAGATCTTGCGCATCGGGGAGCCCTCGCTGAACCGGGCGTTCTGGAGGTTGCGCGGCACCGAAATGATCGCGCTTGCGCCCGTCTCGGCGTCGACGCTCATGACCGAAAGGCTGTCCGGGCGCCGGCCGGTGCGGCCGTCACCTGCGTCGCCGCCCATCATGAGGAAGTTGTAGCGTCCGTCCACGGGCTCCAGCGCCGGGCCGTTTGCGAAGATGCTGCCGATGGCGTTCCGGCCCACGTTCAGCACGTAGGCGAAGTAGCTTAGGGTGCCGCTGCTGAGCACCAGGGAGAACACCAGCGCAACGGCCACAATCGGCCGCATGCCCGGGGCCAGGAGCACCGGGCGGATGATCCTGAAGGTGTTCACGAAAAGCAGGGCCCAGCCGGCGGCGAGGGCCACCAGGAGGACGATCAGCACGAGGGACGCCACCGGATGCGTGAACAGGGCCAGCAGGAGCGAGCGGTTGAACAGTGCCAGGACCAGCAACAGGAGCGCCAGCGCCCAGACCGTGAAAGTGACCCGAAGCGCGATGCGGCCCAGTTTCCGGTCACCTGCCACCACCTGCGCGCTGCCCGGCAGGAGCAGTGTCATCAGGATCAGGACGAAGGCGCGCTTGGTCCGCACAGGCGCACTCGCCGAGGCCGGGAACCGGACCGGGTCAGTGAGCGTCGCTGTGGTGGTGAGCTGCTTCGGGCTGGTCTGGCTGCTGGCCTGGCTCCTGTTCATCGGCGAGGCCTCCCTTAGTGGCTGCTCCGGGCGGACACGTTGTCCTGGGAGAACACTTCGGCGACTTTGTCGCGCAGTTTGGCGCCCTTGGCCGAAGCCACGTTGTTCAGTTCCCGCGCGAATTCCAGGAGCTCACCTTGAAGCCGGGCGGCAAGTTCATCGTTGCCGGACGCGAGCACACGCACCGCAAGCAGGCCGGCGTTGCGTGCGCCGCCGATTGACACAGTGGCCACCGGAACGCCGGCAGGCATCTGCACGATGGAGAGCAGGGAGTCCATGCCGTCAAGGGTCTTCAACGGCACGGGCACGCCGATGACGGGCAAGGGGGTGACGGAAGCAAGCATGCCTGGCAGGTGCGCTGCGCCGCCGGCTCCGGCGATGATCACCCGGATGCCGCGCTCGTGGGCGGTCTGCCCGTAGCGGATCATTTCGGTGGGCATCCGGTGGGCGGAGACGACGTCGGCCTCAAACGGGATGCCGAATTCGGCAAGCGCGTCCGCGGCGGCTTCCATGACGGGCCAGTCGGAGTCCGAGCCCATCACGAGGCCTACGATCGGGGCGGCGTTCTGTGCACTCATGCGGTCTCCTCGGGGAATTCAGCCGGCACACGGCCGTCACGGATGATGCCGGCCACCACGGTTGCGCGGCGGCGGATGGTGTCGAGTTCGGCGACGGAATCGCCCACGAGGTTGACGTGGCCGATCTTGCGGCCGGCGCGCACGGATTTGCCGTAGCAGTGCACCTTCGCGGCAGGCTCGTAGGCAAGGGCCTGCGGGTAGGCACTGAACAGGTCCTGGTTCTCGCCGCCCAGGAAGTTCTTCATCACGGCGACCGAGCCCAGCACGTCGGTGGCCCCCAAGGGAAGGTCCAGGACGGCGCGCAGGTGCTGTTCGAACTGGCTGGTGACGGAACCGTCCTGGGTCCAGTGGCCCGTGTTGTGCGGACGCATCGCCAGCTCGTTGATCAGGAAGCCGACGCCGACTCCCGGGGTTTCGAAGAGCTCGGCGGCCATGACGCCGGTGACGCCGAGTTCTTCGGCGATCCGCAGCGCGGCCTCTTCCGCGGCGGCGGCCACTTCGACAGGGATGTCCTGTGCCGGTGCGATGACTTCGTCGCAGACGCCGTCCACCTGGACGGTGTGGGCCACGGGCCAGGCGCGTGATTCGCCGCCCGGGGTCCTGGCCACCAGCGCGGACAGTTCGCGGCTGAAGTCCACCTTCGCTTCGGCCAGCAGCGGGCTCATGGCGTCGAACCAGCCGGCGGTCTCCTCGGCCTCGGCGGGGGAGTGCACGATGCGGACACCCTTGCCGTCGTAGCCGCCGCGCGGGGTCTTCAGGACCACGGGCCAGCCGGTTTCGGTGCCGAAGTCCACGAGCTCGGCGATGGTGTGCACCGCGGCCCACGTCGGGTTGGGCAGGCCGAGGCGGTCGATGGCCGCCCGCATGACCAGCTTGTCCTGGGCATGGACCAGGGCGTCCGGGCCGGGTTGGACGTTGACTCCGGCGTCGATGAGCGCACGCAGGTGCTCGGTGGGGACGTGCTCGTGGTCGAATGTCATCACGTCCAGGCCCTTGGCAAACTCCAGGAGGGCGTCCAGGTCCTTATAGTCACCGACCGGTGCGGTTGCTACCGCGCGGGCCGCCGAGACGTCCTCGCCTTCGGCGAGAACACGGAGCTCGAAACCTAGGGCAGTTGCTGCCGGGGCCATCATTCGTGCGAGCTGGCCGCCGCCAACAACGCCAATAACAGGAAAAGTCACAGGGTTTAGCCTACCGAACAGCAGGCCGGATACGGGATTCCATGCCGCCCGGGGCAGCGCATGACGGGGCGGAAAGGAGCCTCCGGGCACACTCTTTGCAGCTTGTGCCAAGGAAACGGCGCTAAAATGGTGCTTCGGCCCGTCGGCCCCAATTCACCAGGCCATGGAGGGTCATGATCAACACACTTGCAGATCGCATTCGCGGCTTTGCCTCGCTCTTCTGGCGTGAGGTGGCCAAGTTCGGCGCTGTCGGCGGTGTGGCGTTCGTCATCGACAACGGGCTCACGTACTACCTGATGCACGGACCCATGTCCGACAGCCCGTCCAAGGCGCGCTTCGTCGGCGCGCTCCTGGCCACCATCTTCTCCTGGGTCGCCAACCGTTTCTGGACTTTCCGGCACCGCCGACAGGACAACGTGCTCCGGGAATTCGTGATGTTCGCCATCATCAACGGCATCGGCATCGGCATCTCCACCGGCTTCACGTTCATCGCCAACTACTGGCTGCACATCACCGACAAGAACCTGCTGTTTGCGGCGGGCGTCTTCGGCATCCTCGTAGCCACGGTGGTCCGCTTCTTCGCCTACCGCTTCCTCGTGTTCAACCAGGAACTCGACGAAGAACCGGAGTTCTCCCACGACCACGAACTCATCGAGCTCCACCACAAGGCCAAAGCCGAGGCGGACCAGGCCAGCGACCCGGAATCCCTCAAACGCCGCTGACGCGTTCGTTCTTCAGGAGGTGCTCCGTCACCTCGACGTCCGGGTGCACCAGCACGATCGAGCCTCCGCGGTCCCAGCAGCCGAGGGCCTCAGCCAGGGCGGCATCCAGTCCGTCCGCGGCGCGCACCAGTATGCGCGCACCCTCATCGGCTACCGTCCCGTTTTCTTCGTCGCCGGCCGCAGCCGGTCCTGCCGCAGCGAACCCGGTCAGCAGTTCACCGTGGCTGAAGCCCCGGCCGGGAAGACGCAACGCGGACAGGCCCGGTTCCGGTTCCGAGTAAGGCATGAACACATCGCCGTGGGAGCGCACCTCCGCCGCGTAGTCCAGCACGCCGGGCGGCAGTGTTCCCGGCCAACGCATGGCGAGCGCGGCAAGCGGGACGGCGACGACGGCCTCGAAACCGGCGGCGGTTCCGCCGCCGGCGGTGTCCCCGGACCCGCCGTCCCCTGACGCGGCGTCCCCGGGACTGGACGTGGCGAGCAGGTCCGCCGGGCCGCCGTCGAGCACCAGCTCCATGCCCAGCTGCCAGGCCGCCAGTGCCCACACGAGCGACTTCCAGTGGGCCGGCAGCTCAAGGCGCAGTGAAATGCCCGGCCCGGCGTCGAGCTCGTCCTGAAGGAGGTTGGCCGTCTTCGCCACCCAGTTGTCCAGAACGCGGCCGGAGAGTTCGATCCGTTCGGAGTCAGGGCCGTACCAGGTCAGGCGGGGCGAGGTGGCGTGGCCGGAGCGAAGCGCAGTCATCAAGTTCATTGCCGGGATGCTCATGGCTAAATCTTCCCACGGGGCGGACAGGTGCGCGCCGGGGATCCGGACGCTGCGGTGGCTGTGATTTGCGCCACTCGCCTCCCGTTGGGCGGACGCGCGAAGCAATCCGTCATCCGCGGAAATTCAATGAAAGTTTGCATTAACTGCAACCCTGCTTCCGATTTCGCGGCGCCGCGCGGATCGGACGGAAAAATCCCGGGCGTGGCGCGGCGCGCCACGCGGGCATGTGGTGATTATTATCCCGGCGCGGCTTGACGCCCCGGTAGTTACACGCGTGTAATTAGAAATCAATCGCCGCTGCGCAGTTATCGCGTACACACCGAGTGCCGGACCATCAGGCAGCGGCTGCAACATCAGGAGGGACGCCATGGGGCAAGCGTTGAGAATCCAGGAAGATGCAGCCGTCGCAGGAATTGCGTCGGTGAAATACCGTTCGAGGGAAGTTCCGGGCGATTGGTACGTGGATCCTGCTGATCCTGCCGCGGCGGAACGGTACCTCGAGGCGACGAGGGAGTCGCTGGAGGACCAGGCGACGGCGCTGCTGGCCGAACACGAAGCACAGGAAAATGAGGGCCTGCTGGGCGACGACGGCACGGACGGCCTCGACGACCCGCCCATGGAGCTCCACCGGCCGGCCAGTTCACCGGCCCAGCCGCTGTGGATCGGTCTTCCGGGCCTGGCCGATTTCGACGACGAGGGCGAATTGGGATGGCAGGGCGACGCGCTCTGCGCCCAGACGGACCCCGAAGCATTCTTCCCCGAAAAGGGCGGGTCGACCCGCGATGCGAAGAAGGTCTGCGGCGCGTGCAACGTCCGCGCACAATGCCTTGAATACGCACTGGCCAACGACGAGCGGTTTGGCATCTGGGGCGGGCTCTCAGAGCGGGAGCGCCGGCGGTTGAGGAAGCGAGCGGTCTGATTCTCGAAGCGGTACACGTTACTGCCGTTGTGGTTTCCCGCAACGGTGCTAGCTATCTCCCCAGAACCCTGGCGGCTCTGCTGGACCAGACGCGTCCGGCAGATGCCGCCATTGGTGTTGATACAGGCTCGCACGACAACTCGGCAGCACTGCTGGAGCGGGTGCTGGGCAAGGCCAATGTCACAACGTTCAGCCAACCGAAGGCCGGGTTCGGCGGTGCCGCCAAGGCAGGCCTCGCCGCCTTGGCCCCGGCCAAAGGAACATCCTCGGAATGGATCTGGCTGCTGCACGACGACGCCGCTCCGGCACCGGAGGCCCTCGCTGAGCTGCTGCTCGCCGTCGAACGCGCGCCCTCTGTCACCGTGGCCGGCTGCAAACAGCTGGACTGGGACGCCGAACGCCGCCTGATCGACGCAGGCCTGTCCACGAGCCGCTGGGCCGAACGGCTGACCCTCATCGACGCCGACGAACTCGACCAGGGCCAGTACGACGGCCGCACGGACACGTTCGCCGTCAACTCTGCGGGGATGCTGGTCCGCCGGGATGTCTGGGAACAGATGCAGGGTTTCGACCCCGCGCTGCCTGGCGTCGGCGACGACGTCGACCTTTGCTGGCGCAACTGGCTGGCCGGAAACCGCGTGGTGGTGGTCCCTTCGGCACGCATGTACCACGTGGACGGCCGCCCGGAAGCCCTGGCCAATCCGGTGGCCGCCCGCAAGGCGCAGATCCACCTGCGGCTCAAGCACTGCCCGGCGTGGGCCGTGCCCCTGCACGCGGGAGGGGCGCTGCTCGGCAGCATCCTGCGTTTTGTCCTCAGCATCCTGGTCAAGGAACCGGGCCGCGGCCTGTCCCAGCTCGGAGCCACCGTGGCCGGCCTCATCCGGCCCGCGGCACTGCTCCGGGCCCGGAGGACCGCCGCGCAGACCCGCCGGGTGCGCCGTTCAGTCATCCGCAGCCTGCAGACACCCCGCCGGGAAGTCTGGGCACACCGGCGTTCCTTGGTTGAAGCCTTGGGTGTGGACGAGGAAGAGGATGTCTCGCCGGAACGGCTGTCCCAGGACCTGCTGCACAGCGAGCCAAACGGGGACGCCGGGGACGACTTCGCTGCCCTTGCCACCAAGGAGCGCGGCTGGATCGGCACCGGAGCCATCGCCGCCGGTGCCATCGCCTTGGTTGCGTCCGTGGCGGGCCTGCTGGGCGTGTTCGGTGCATCCGCGGTCACCGGGGGCGCACTGCTTCCGCTCTCCACGGATCCGGCGGCAATCTGGCGCACCGCCTCCAGTTGGTGGATCGGCCTCGGTGCCGGCCTGCCCGGCCATGGCGATCCTTTCGCGTATGTGCTCTGGCTGCTTTCCGTCATCGGCGGCGGCAGCGGAAACGGGGCGATGGGCTGGCTGCTGCTGTTGGCCATGCCCCTGTCCGCTCTCGGCGCCTGGTTTGCCGCCGGCGCCTTGACCGGCCTGCGCCGCTTCCGCTTCATCGCCGCCCTGTTGTGGGCAGCCGCACCGGCGTTGCAGGTGGCCCTGAACCAGGGACGGGCAGGAGCGCTGCTGGCCCATGTGATGATGCCGCTGCTGCTTCTGGCCCTCCTCCGGGCAACCGGCTCGGCCCGGGGCCGCAGCGGAGTGGCCGGCAGGCACGCGCAGCGTGCCATCGCCAGGGACCGGGTGCCGGGCACGGTTCCTGCGAAAGAGCTCCCAGGCAAGCCCGGAAGCAACGGCACGCCGTCCTGGACGGCCGCGGCTGCCGGGGGACTGGTCCTGGCCGTCGTGACCGCCTGTGCGCCGTCGCTGTTCCTGCCGCTTGCGCTCCTGATCGTCCTCTGCGGGCTCCTCCTGGGCCGCCGCGGGCGGACCGTCTGGTGGGCGCTGCTTCCGGCTGTTGCGTTGTTGCTGCCGTTCGGCATCTCCGTGCTGGACCGCCCCCGTGCCTTGCTTGCGGACCCCGGCGTGCCGCTGGGCTCCCGCGCGGCTCCGCTCTGGCAGCAGCTGCTCGGCCGGCCTTTGGAATTCATGCCCGACGGCGGCCTGGCGAACCTTCCGCTGTTCGGCCCCTCGGAGGTGCCCTGGGCGCTGCTGCTGGCTTTGCTGACCGGCGCACCGCTGCTGATCCTGGCTGTGGCCGCGCTCTTCGTGCCCGGCCGGCGGACCAGGGTGACCCGCATGCTGTGGTTGGCGGCGGTCCTGTTGCTGGCATGGTCCTGGGCGTCGGGGCACATTGCCACGGCCCTGGCGGGCAACACACTCGTTACGCCGTTCAGCGGTCCCGCCGTCTCCGCTGCGGCCTGCGCCTTGCTCGGTGCCGCACTGGCCGGAGCCGATAACCTGCTCCGTTTTGCCGGCCGGCGCCCCGCCGGTGCAGCCGGAAGCTTCACTTCCGGGCGCGCCGCGGTGCTTCCCTGGCTTTCGGGGCTGGCAACGGCGCTGCTGGTGGCAGGTCCCCTCGCCGGGATGGCGGTGTGGGCCACGCAGAACGCCTTGCCCGATTCGGGCACCGGTTACAGCCCTGCGGCGCTGGGCACGGCGCGCTTGATCCAGCCCGCCGCTGAGCGCACCTTGCCGGCCACCGCTGTCGACCATGGCCGGGGCCCGGAGAGCAGCAACACCCTTGTCATCACCCCCGACGAACAGGGCGGATACACCTCGGCCCTGATGCGCGGCGCCGGAACCACCCTGGACTCGCTGTCCACGATCGCGGCAGCCCGGCAGATCAGCGGGCCTCCCGGGAAAGAGCAGGTCCGGGGGGACGACGACGCCACGGCCTCGATCCGGACCGCCGTCGCCACCATCGTGGCCGGTACCGGGGTCGACCCTCGGCCCGCCCTGGAACAGCTGGGTGCCGGCTTCGTGGTCCTGAAGGCCACGGACGCCGCCGCGCAGCTGACCGCGAACAGAATCGACGCCGTGCCCGGCCTGGTGGCCGTCGGCCAGACCGACGCCGGCTGGCTGTGGCGGATCACCCCGCTTAGCGACGCGGCTGCCCAGGATGCCGAAACCGCCCACCGCGCCCGGATCATCAACCCCAAGGGCGCCGTGGCGGCCTTGCTGCCGTCATCGGGGAACAACGTGGACGCATCGGTTCCGGACGGACCCGAAGGCCGGAAGCTGGTGCTCGCCGAACGGTTCGACCCGGGATGGACAGCGTGGCTGGACGGGCGCCGCCTTACCGCCACCGCCTCCGGCTGGGCCCAGTCCTTCACCTTGCCCGCGCGCGGCGGCGAACTCGATGTCCGCTACCTCAGCCCGTGGGAGCCATGGCTGGGGGCCCTCCAGGCGGTGGTGATCGGCCTGACGGCGCTTTTGGCCATTCCGATGCCTGCCCGGCGTCCAAAGCCCGCCCGGACCACCCAGGAACGCGGCCGGGAACAGCATGCCGCCACCAAGGAGCGCAGCAGTGTCTAAGGAGAACAGGACCGAAGCCCGCAAAGCCGCAGTGAAGAAAGCCGCAGTGAAGAAAGCCGCAGTGAAGAAAGCCGCAGTGAAGCCCGGAAAGAAGCGGCAAAGCCGCGGGATCGTGGGCGGATTGCTTTCCGCCGGTCTCCTCCTTGCAGGGGGAGCCGGCCTGGTCTCCGCGGCGTCGGTCCTCCCGCAACCCGCCGGAAGCAGGACGCTGCAGGCAGGCCTGTCCGACGTTCCGGCAGGGCTCAGCACGATGGTGTGCCCCGGCCCGGCCGTGCTGCCCGAAGGAACGGCCGCCGGCACCGATGCCCAATTCAGCCCGGTCTCGCGGACGGCAAAAAACAGGCTGGACGCCCTGGTGCTCAGCGACGGCACGGGGGTCCTGCCAGGAAGCCGGGTGGCGGGCCTGGACGGCAGCGCTGCCAGGACCGTCTCGGAAGCACCGAAGGGAACCCCCGCGCCCGCGCCCGGGCCGCCGGCGCTCAAAGCCGCAACGGTCGGGCAAGCCGCGGCCAAGGTCACCGTGCTCGACGCCGCACCCGCGGGCGAACAGCAGGCAGCGATGGCCGCCGTCGGGAGCTACTCGGCGCAGGACGGTGACCTGCGCGGCCTCGCGGCAGCCCAATGCCAGCAGCCTTCGAACGATTTCTGGCTCCTCGGAGCGGACACGACGGTGGGGCGCACGGCATTGCTTAACCTCAGCAACGCCTCGGGGACGCCAGCCACGGTCAACCTTGAACTTCTGGGTGCGAAGGGACGGATCCAGTCGCCCGGAAGCCGCGGGCTCCTGGTTTCGCCGCACAGCAGCCGCACCATCAACCTCGCCGGCCTCGCCTCGAACGAGGAGCGCCTCTCCGTGCACGTGCGCAGCAGCGGTGGTCCGGTGGCGGCAACAGTCCAACAGAGCGTGCTGCGCGGCCTTGTCTCCGGCGGTGTGGAGCATCTGGCACCGGGCGCGGGGCCGGCAGATTCCCAGGTGATGGCCGGAGTTGTCATCCAGGACCCAAAAACCATCAAGGCGCTCAGCGGCAAGAGCGGTTTTGCGGACGCAGTGCCTGCCCTGGAAATCACCGTCCCCGGGGCTGCTGACGCCGTCCTGGACGTCAAGCTCTTCGGAGCGAACGGGCAACAGGTCTTGCCAGGTGGCGGAGCGTTGACCGCCAAGGCAGGATCAGTCAGCGAACTTGCCCTCACCGGCGTCCCTGCAGGGACCTACACCGTGAGCGTCACCTCGGATGTGCCATTTGCCGCGGCTGTCCGGATGCTCGGGAATCCGGGTGAATCGGCCCCCATGGACTTTGCCTGGTCGCCGGCCGCTGTCCGTCTCGGCAGCCAGCACGTGGTGGCCGTGCCCCAAGGCGGGCGCCGTTACCTGAGTTTCGGTGTCCCGGACGGCAGGGCCACCGTGAGCTACACTCCCGTGACGGTCGACGGCAAGCTCGGCAAGGCCGAGTCCGTGGACATCGCGGGAGGAACGACGACGGTCATCGGCGTTCCGGACACGGCCAAGGGACCGGCGGTGATCGGCTATGTCGTGACCGCCTCAGGTGACCCGGCCTACGGGGCCGTGCTCCTTGGCGAACAAAAGGGCCCCGGGATCTCGGTGGTGTCCATCCAGCAGGGAGCTCTGGGCCATGAGAAGGTCGCGGTGACCCTGGGCTACTGAGAAACCTGGGCTGCTAAGGAACCCTTGGGCTGCTGAGCACCCGCCGTCCGCCGGCCTACTGGTAGCGGCGGCGGTAGACCGGATCCAGGGACTCGGGCGGGACACCAAGGTACTCGGCGGTGTATTCAACCACCACGTCATGGATGAGGTCCTGAAGGTCTTCCCGGCCGCCGGCGGTGTGCTCCACCACGCGGCGGTACACGGTGATGAGCGGACCTTCCGTGCCGGTGGCCCTGCTGCAGGCACCCAGTGGTGCGGCTCCGCCCTCGGCAACCAGCTGCTCGAGGTTCGGCGGGATTTCCTCCACGGCAAAGGACACACCGCTGAGCTGCTGGCCCCACATGTCCTGGAGCCGTTCCGCCGAGTCCAGGACCATGTCATCAAAGCGTTCGGCCCTGCTGCGGTAGCCCGGAAGAGTTGGAAGCATGACTTCGCCGCGCTGCCCCCGGCCATGACGGTTCCGCCGGCGCTGCCTGAAGCTGCGCACCGGAGAGCCGGAAGGGCTGCCGCCGGCTTCGCCCAGGCTGATCGTGAAGCCCGGGCTGTGGTGCTGTGACTGCATACATCGACTTTAGTCCCCATCGGCTCCCAAATCTCGCTCCGCTTCGATTCGGGGCCCTCGCCGACGTGGGCCCAGGCGGCTCCTAAATCTCGCTCCGCTTCGATTCGGGGCCCTCGCCGACGTGGGCCCAGGCGGCTCCCAAATCTCGCTCCGCTTCGATTCGGGGCCCTCGCCGACGTGGTGGGCCCTGTCAAGGCAATGCGACATAATCCGCGCCAGGCGGCCAATGCGCCGCGTGTCGTCCTGCACCGGCTAATCTGGGATGTTGTGGGTGCTATTCGCCAATGTTCCAGGTCAGCCTGCCGCCAGTCCGCGGTGGCCACGCTGACGTACGTTTATGCCGAGTCCACGGCTGTGCTGGGGCCGTTGGCGATGTACGCCGAGCCGCATTCGTACGACCTGTGCACCCAGCACGCAGGCTCCTTGACGGTGCCGCGTGGCTGGGAAGTACTGCGTCTTGCGATGCCTTCCACTCCGCCCGAACCCGGTCCCGACGACCTGTTGGCCCTGGCGAACGCCGTCCGCGAAGCCGCCGCCGCGCCGGACGTTTCCGAACAGCGGACCGCACGGCACGCCGTCGAACCTCCGCTCGTCGAGGGGACCCGCCGCGGGCACCTGCGCATCTTGCGTGAGCCTTCCTGAGGCGTAAAGTCAATCGTCCGCTCTGTGGCCGGGCTGTACGCTGGAAGCTGCACATCCGGTCCGCCACCGGCACCCACGAGATGGTGCCTTCCAGGGAGCTTCAGCCATGCCAAAAGTCAGTCCTGAACTGTTGTCCATTCTGCGTTGCCCGGTCACCGGCTCAGCGCTGGTCCAGGAAGGCGAAGAACTGGTAGCGGCCGAGGCGGACGCCACCGGCAAGAATCCCCGCTACACCATCCAGGACGGCATCCCGCTGCTGCTCCCGCCGGAACTGCTGGCCGCGGCGGACTCCGCCGGATCCGCCCAGCACGACGCTCCCCGCAAAGCCTGACCCGCCAGCCGTTCCAGCCGTAACCGGTTCTACCTAAGGACATCCATGACTTTCGACTTCAAGGTTGCCGACCTTTCCCTGGCCGAGGCAGGCCGCCACCAGATCCGCCTCGCCGAACATGAAATGCCGGGCCTGATGTCCCTGCGCGCCGAATTCGGCCCGAGCCAGCCGCTCAAAGGCGCCCGGATCGCAGGATCGCTGCACATGACAGTGCAGACCGCCGTGCTCATCGAGACCCTGACCGCACTGGGCGCGGAAATCCGCTGGGCTTCCTGCAACATCTTCTCCACCCAGGACGAAGCCGCTGCCGCCGTCGTCGTCGGCACCGGCACCCCGGAGAACCCGCAGGGCGTGCCCGTGTTTGCCTGGAAGGGCGAAACCCTGGATGAGTACTGGTGGACCGCCGAGCAGATCCTCACCTGGCCCGGTGCCGACAGCAACCCGGAGCTGGGCCCCAACATGATCCTCGACGACGGCGGCGACGCCACGCTGCTGCTGCACAAGGGCGTCGAGTTCGAGGCCGCCGGTGCCGTCCCGGAAGCCACCGACGACGACCCCGAAGAGTACGCGCTGATCCTCGGCGTGCTGCGCGCAGCCCTCGCCAAGGACCCGCAGAAGTGGACCCGCATCGCCGCCGGCATCCGCGGCGTCAGCGAAGAGACCACCACCGGGGTCCACCGCCTCTACCAGCTCGCTGAACAGGGCAAGCTGCTGTTCCCGGCGATCAACGTCAACGACTCCGTCACCAAGAGCAAGTTCGACAACAAGTACGGCATCCGCCACTCCCTGCCGGACGGCATCAACCGTGCCACCGACGTTCTGATCGGCGGCAAGGTCGCCGTCGTCTGCGGCTACGGCGACGTCGGAAAGGGTGCCGCGGAAGCGCTCCGCGGCCAGGGTGCCCGCGTGATCGTCACCGAAATCGACCCCATCTGTGCGCTGCAGGCCGCCATGGACGGCTACCAGGTGGCCCGCCTCGGAACGGTGCTGGAACAGGGTGACATCTTCATCACCACCACCGGCAACAAGGACGTCATCATGGCCGAGGACATGGTGCGCATGAAGAACAAGGCGATCGTGGGCAACATCGGCCACTTCGACAACGAGATCGACATGGCCGGCCTGGCCAAGGTTGGCGGGGTCAAAAAGGTCGAGATCAAGCCGCAGGTCCACGAGTGGGTCTTCGACGCCGGCACCGGCGCCGAACGCTCCATCATCGTGCTCTCCGAAGGCCGCCTGCTGAACCTGGGCAACGCCACGGGCCACCCGTCCTTCGTGATGAGCAACTCCTTCGCCAACCAGACGATCGCCCAGATCGAGCTGTGGACCAAGCGCGACCAGCCCGAAGGCGAACGCGAATACGACAACCAGGTCTACGTGCTGCCGAAGATCCTCGACGAGAAGGTCGCCCGCCTGCACCTGGACGCCCTCGGCGTCGAACTGACCGAACTCAGCAAGGAACAGGCCGAATACCTGGACCTTGACGTGGCAGGCCCGTACAAGCCGGAGCACTACCGCTACTAATCCCCGCCACCTCCCTTGCTTCGCTGCGCTCACCAAGGGAACCCGGGCGGCGTGGGCCCAACCGCCACCTCCCTTGCTTCGCTGCGCTCACCAAGGGAACCCGGGCGGCGTGGGCCCAACCGCCACCTCCCTTGCTTCGCTGCGCTCACCAAGGGAACCCGGGCGGCGTGGG